>CAYWPX010000028.1:0-1552 GCA_964460615.1 uncultured Planctomycetia bacterium | reverse complement strand
CCCACCCTTATCCGCTTCTGGCTCATAAGCTGAGGCTTCCTTTGTAGAAGTATTTGCGGGAGAATCAGTTGCATCACCCTGCGCAGAGAAAGTTAAGGTATTGCATGCAAATATAATAGAGACAACAAAAAGAATGGCAAAGAAAGTTTTGCTTATTTTGCACATCTTACACCTCCTAATAAATTATGCCACACGGGAGCCCCGCTGTCAAGAATTAGGATGAGGGATCAATATTGAATTTATTTCTGAATAAAATAGTTAAAGAACTAAACTTATTTTCCCGCCTCTCCCAACGCCCCAAAAATGTGATAAGAAATGAGAAAATTATAGTATAGATATCCAAAACAAAATTCTGGTTATTGATATACCAGATGTCATACTCAAACTTGGCTTCTCTCGGAGCATCTCTAGGTAAAAGTATCTGTGCGATTCCGGTTAGCCCGGGCGCCACCTGACAACGCTCCTTAGCGCCTTTATATTCCCAAATACTCTTTGGCTCATCATCGTACACTTCTTTCTCAAGCGGCCTTAAGGCCCGCGGCCCCACAAAACTCATCTCACCCTTGACTATATTTAAAAGCTGGGGCAATTCATCCATAGCGGTAGCCCTTAAGAGCCTGCCTATACTGGTAACTCTCGCATCATTCTCCTTTGCCTGCATTGGTCCGGTTATTTTGTCTGCTCCAGGCTTCATGGAGCGGAATTGCATGCTCTTAAAAACACCCCCTCCTCTTCCTACTCTATCCTGTAAAAATAGAACAGGCCCCCTATCTTCAAGCCAAATCATTAAAACAAAGATTAACCATAGCGGTAAACTTAAAAACAAACAGAATAAAGCAAAAAATAGATCAAAGATTCTCTTCATTGGGAAATCTCTTATTTGCAAAAAATTGAGGGATTTTTAATAAGTTCTTAACAAATAAAACCAGTAACGGTAACGAAACTGAATTCTTCTTCAAAATTAGATAATCCTCATAACTCTTCTTTAAAAGACTGGATAAATTCTTATTACTAACGCCTCCAAAACGCATCTTAACAAGTACACTCCTAATATAAGAAATGTTTACTTGATTGGATGACAAGACTCTCAACATTAAATCATAATCAGAAGCGATAGAAAATGCGGTATCAAATAAACCCAACTTATCGTAAACTCTTTTTCTAAGGAAAAACGCTGGGTGCGGAGGAAACCAGCCGCATCTTAACTTAGAAGGACTAAAGCTACCCGATTTCCAATAACGTATAACTTTAGAAGTATCATTCTTATTGACATACAATAAATCACCGTAAACTCCATCGATCTTATCATCTTTAAATACATTCATAACTTTCTCAATAACGTATTTATCGACGTATAGATCATCGGCATGCAATATCCCGATAATCTCTCCGCTAGCTGCCATTATACCTTCATTAAGGGCGCTATAGATACCTTTTTTCCCATAAAAAATAACTTTATATTTTGAATCCTTATAACCTAATAGAAACTCTTTTGTCCCATCAATAGAACCGCCATCGACAAATATTTGCTCAATATCAGAATATGTTTGTT
>CAYWPX010000027.1:0-1618 GCA_964460615.1 uncultured Planctomycetia bacterium | reverse complement strand
TTAAAAAGATTACATATTATCTTAGCCGATTAAAGAACAACGCAAAGAATACGAGACTGAAAACAATTTTCGCTTTCTTAATATTACAAGGACTACGCCAATGCGAAATCACGAGGCTTAAAGTCAGCGATACGGACTTAATACGCCACACTTGCTTTATTACGGGCAAAGCGAGAGACGATAAGGAGTTAATCAACCTTCATCCCGAAACGACAAAGAACATTCGCCTATATCTTAGTGCTAATCGGATCTCGGACGGATATCTATTCCCGAGCAGAAGCAATAAGAATCTTAATGGACAATTGACGGTTCGGGGGTTGAGACAAATTGCTCAAGCACCGCTTAAGCGGCTTGCAATACAAAAAAACATTCACGGCTTCAGGCACTACTTCACAACCAAGCTGATTCAAAACTACAAGGGCGACCTTTTAGAAGTGGCACGCTATACGCGGCACAGAAGCCTTGAAATGCTGCAAGTTTACAATGACGGCATTAAATTAAAGAAGGATTTGCCTCGCTATTACAGAACGTTTGAAGAGGTGAAATTCTGACATTTCAAATTGACTTTTAACCTTTTTTAAACTATTATGAAACCATAAAATACAATTAAATACTGAGTTATAAACCTAAACCTTGTGGCGACATTAGGCATGGTCTAAAAATCCTCTACTACATAGAAATGGTCTTCTGAAGACTGGTATCTTGTAGTAGAGGTATATCCCGAAAGGGATATGGTGACTCCGCAAGGTGTTACCGCCAGCTCAGGAGACCTTTTTTGTATTCTGATTGGCACTTACTAATTACATATTAAAAATATGGGCGAAGCAATAAAAACATTTGTTATTGTCATCCTGTGTGTAGCTGTTTATTTTCTACCCTATCTCGTAGCGATTGCAAGGAAGTCGGAGCGTCAAACACAGATTGGCTTGCTCAATTTATTCTTAGGTTGGACAGCGATAGGTTGGATAATCTTCCTAGTTATGGCAGTAGGAAAAAATAAAAGATAGATATATGAAAAATATAATGAACTCAATAAGGGGAAAATCAAAAACCAAACTTGCTGGCTATATTCTTCTTTTACTACTAGCTGTGGCTCTTTGGTTTATCAGTATCCCAGTGATTGGCGTATATCTCATTATTAAGAAAACGAATTTAACAAAAGGAAAAAAGTGGCTTGCAAGTGCTGGATTCGTAGTCGCATATATTATTGTCTTTGGAATGATTTCTCAAACCGTAGCAAAAGAACCGACAATAACAATTAGCGAACCACAGAATAATATTCTTAGCGAAAATAAGGAAATTTCAATCAAGGGGAAAATAGAACCACAAGCTTCCACTCTCAAAATCAATGAAGAAAATGTTTCCTTTGATGCCGACGGAAACTTTAACTATCAAGCTAATCTACCAAACGAGAACAATGTATTTGTTATAGTCGCGAATAACAATTCAAAAATTAAAAAACAAGAGTTAGTTATTAGACGAACCCTCTCTGAGCAAGAGAGGGCGGAGATAGCCAAGAAGCAAAAGGAGGAACAAGATAAAATTAAAGCAGAAGAAAAACGAAAGGCGGATATCCTTGCAAAGATGCGAGTGAAAACAGATGACATAAAAAAAGTTT
>CAYWPX010000026.1:0-1654 GCA_964460615.1 uncultured Planctomycetia bacterium | reverse complement strand
CCTGCAAATATTTCTCTTCTTCTTTTCTAAATTGTCTTGCCACCAGTATCAATTCACGCAACCTTCTCATGTCATTGTCAGTAATATAAATATTTTTTATTGCCATTTCTAGCTCCTTTCGCTTTTAATGATCGTTTTCTAAATTCGTGAAGAAAATGATTGATGTGTTTACGCTCATAATAACTTACCCGTCTTCCTTTTTAATTTTTCCCATCGTTTGATGTAAAGTCGAAAAATCTTCTGTATTCGCCAACACCAATAAAACATCCCCACCCTGTATAACGGTTGATCCAGCAGGGATAACAAATTTATCGTTTCTCGAAATAAGCATTATCAAGCACTTTTCGGGAACGTTCAGTTCTCGAATCGTCTTGCCGATAGCCTCCGAATTATAAGGAACTATCAGATCAGTCAATTCCGCATCAATACCCTCTACCTTCTCAAATTCTATCGGGTAATGTGTTTTCTCTACTAGTGGTAGGTCTACTTTAAGCATTTTTGAAACTATAGGTATAGATGTTCCCTGCAACAACACCGAAAAAATAACCACAAAAAAAACCATATTAAAGATAGTATCTGCCTGTGGAATTCCTGCCGCAAAAGGAAATGTAGCCATGATAATCGGCGCAGAGCCGCTTAGCCCAACCCAGGCAATAAGCGTCTTCTTGCGTAAATTCATTTTAAAAGGCAATAAGCATAAAAATACCCCTATGGGACGGGCTAAGAACATCATAATAAGCGTAACCAGCAAGCCTGCGCCTACAAAAGGGAGGATGCGCGAAGGAAAAACCAGCAAACCTAAGGTTATAAACATGGTAATTTGCATAAACCATGCCAGACCATCATGAAATTTCAAAATCGTCCTTTTATTGGTAAAATCGGCCTTTGCTAGCATCAAACCAAGAAGATATACTGCCAAGATCCCGTTACCTTTTAAGAAAACAGCAACTGCGTAGGTAAACAAAACCAGTGCAATCATCATCACCGGATAAAGACCCTCATAGTAAAGTTTTATGCGCCTGACGATAAAAAGAACGAGCTTAGCCATCAAGAAACCTACAAATGTTCCCACACCCATATCAATAAAAAATTTAGGAATAAGCGCCCAAATACTCATCTTTTGAGTCAAGATATCGATAAAACCCAAAGTTAGAAAAATAGAGATTGGGTCGTTACTGCCTGATTCGAATTCCAATAGTGGTTTAAGAGGGCTTTTTAGATTGATACGTTTTGAGCGTAATATGGTAAATACTGCCGGGGCGTCGGTGGAGGCGATTATCGAACCAAGGAGCATACCCTGTAAGAGGGAAAACTTAAGGATATAAACAGTAAGAACCCCGATAACGAATGCGGTGATTAAAACTCCAACCGTTGACAATAAAATCCCGGGGTAAAGGACTGTTTTAGTTTCTTTCCAGTTTGTATCACACCCTCCGGAAAAAACAATAAAGATAAGGGCTACCAGACCGATAGATCTGGCTAACTGAGCATCATCAAAATAGACTTTCCCTATACCCTCGGATCCAGCAAGCATACCAATAGCCAAAAAAAACAGCAATACCGGTACTGCTAACTTATCCGAGAGCTTGCTTGAGACAACGCTCACAAATAGTAAAACCGCAACCCATAATAAAATAGTTTCAAATGCCATAAT
>CAYWPX010000025.1:0-1897 GCA_964460615.1 uncultured Planctomycetia bacterium | reverse complement strand
AAAACAGCGCATAGAAGACGCACTCAAAACTCCGGCACAATAGCCTACCTGAAAAGAAGCTACCAAAAATACCGCACACGCGGTATTTTCGGTAGACCAAGTCGAGACAGATGGAAAACATTTTTGGCTTTGGTAAGAGATCTTCATTTATTACTATCTGGAGATATTATATCTTCATCGTCTAAGTAGTCCCTAAACTCATTGGGCACATTATTCAAATCTATTTCTTGCCAGCTCCCAGGCGGATAACCCAAATCGGTGAAAGTCTTCCAATTGTATATCCAATTCCTTTTCCTTCTGATTAAATCATAAATATAAATTCTACCACTTTGTTGTTCAAACCTTAGAAGTTTAAAAGTTTTATTTAGTTCGCTAACGGGGAATAGTTTTTTAAGACGTTCAAACTTCTCCTCCTCAACCCAACTTTGATCAATAAGAATCTCTGATGCCTTTATAATTACAAAAAAGGAGTTAGCAACTAGAAACCCAAAAAACATAAGCAGGGAGAGAGAAGAATTCGTATCGGGAATTGATATATTTATTTGAGTTAAAAATAATATTATACCGATCAGTACGATTACCGCGAATGGATATATAATATATTTTGCTAATTCCAACCAAAGATTGGTAACTTCGACACGTTTTTTATTTTTTGTTAGCCCTACTGCTATGGTTACAAAACTTGCAGTGATGCCCCCAATAGCAAGTAGTATCGTTATCATTGCTTTAAGGGTCGAGATAAATAATTCCCTAGATACCACAATCTGCCAACGTGGGTCAATGGCGGTCCATATCACGAAAACTAAAAACAAAATAAAAAAACCTGACCTAAAATCAGTGAGTTTAGAATAAATTTTGTAAGTAATATCTTCGGGTTTAATTAACATATTGAATACCTAATGTGTATGAAAACTAACTTGTCTTAATTATAGGCTTAATTCAGAAATGCAACAATCAGACCAAAATTTTGGAAAACTCAATTCGCATGAATAAAACTAAACTAAAAAACCCATCCAGGGGGATGAGGTTGTTAGTGGTAGAGGAAAACAAGACGGGTGGACGACTTATGCTCCTATAATTAGAGGCTTTTATAATTTACTAAGCAAATCTAATTATCTTCTAGCGCCAAATCATTCGTTGTAATATTTACGTTTACGCCAGTCTCTGTAGTGACTTCAATCTCTATGTCATCATGCTCCATATCATAGATGGCATCGACACACTTAAAACGCATTATTTCTTCTCTCTGTTCATCTAATACAATTAGCGGAGTATCTTGAATGACCCCGTATAGACTTTTTCTAAACTCTTCCCAATTTAAACCCTCGACACCTAAAGAGGCAAAGGATTCTTCCGTCTGCTGTCTCAACTTGCTAAATGAATACTTAGAGAAACAGATACTTATCTGATCAGTGAAAGCGTCGATAAATTCGAAACGATCTTTAAAACTATTTTGATTTTCGATCAAGGTGTAAGCATCTTTGAAAATTCTTGCAGCATCGCCATTCAGCTTGGCATGGCACGACCAATTTCGGAAAAACTTTATGGTCTTATAACTTTCAAGCATATCCGAACTTTCCAATATTTTATATGTTTGAACGAGAATATAAACCACGTCCACTTCAGTGTAAGGAAGGCTTCTGAGCTTATTATTTAGCTTATCTTTTATATCTTGTGTCATTTTTACTTCAATAGCTTATAAGTATCGTGAAATAGTTTTCCATTCTCTTTTCGTACACCTCAATTATTATTGGAAAACTCAATCTCTAAGATTGCTTTAGTATATTCTAGCTCGGTTTGGTTCGCCGTTGGTCTACCAAAAATCCTATGTACATAGACAGATAAAACAACACGCCGATTTAGGCGTGTTGTTTTTTGAGGGCTTGGACCTTACGCT
>CAYWPX010000024.1:0-2458 GCA_964460615.1 uncultured Planctomycetia bacterium | reverse complement strand
AGTCCAAATACAAACTCACCATCACCGTCGAAGGCCTCGGCTCTACCTACCCAAATATAAAAGGTAGTGCGGATACTCTTGTGGAGCCACTGTATCTTACTTGCGAAAATATAGGTTTCTATAATATCAATACAGATACTGGATTATGGGAGAGCCCTCAACTTGACGAAGCGCATGGGCAGTCAGTAAATACAATAGAATGTAAGGCAGGTTATATATACTTTAGAAAATTTGATGGCGGTTCTCAAGCATGGGATGTGTTAGAAGAAAAATATAGTGGTATAGCAAATATATATAAGATCGAAATTCCTGAAAACTCAGATATAAATAAAATAATTTTGAATTTAAATACGAAACCATTAACCCTAACTTTTCCCCCGGAAGATTTCCATAATAATACTTTATCAGCTTCTACATTGTATAGAAAAGCTAGTTTTAGAAAGATCGCTCAATCTCAATATCCTCCTTACCCTAAAGATAGAATGGCTTATTTTAGACTGGATATGAATCATACAAATGTTTTTAATGGGTCAAGCCCCGGTGGTGATGATAATTTATATACATATAATGTTGGCGGCCTAAATAATAAGCGTACTGGGGATAGCTCAAATGAGTGGAATTCATTTAGTTATAGTTTTGCAATAAATTGGTTAGATTTTTCTAATTTCGAATTGTGTATAGATCTAGATGCTAATACCAAAGCAATATATTTAACGCTTTATCCTGACAATTTTTTAGAGCTTTCAGAATCATATTATGATGATATACAAGATACGATAGCAGATTTGTGTGAGTTGGACCTAAAAGTTGAAATGTCAATTGGTTTAGTGGCAGGGATAAAATAGGGTAGAAGAAGATAGAAGCATCACCTTTTTGATTTAGTTGCATATGGATGTAGTCTATTTATTAGTGGGGAATTAAAAGGCGAATATAGATACGGCATAAAATAAAAGAATATAAATAGTATTTTTTTCTATAAGGAATATACCCTTTTTTGTGTAAAAATATATTTGACATCTGTCAAAAGATAACATATACTGTTAAATTATGACAAGATATAAACAAAGAGAAAGCTCAAAAGCCCTGGTTGAGGCATTAAAAAGCATGCCAGTTGTTGTGCTTTCGGGTATGAGGCAAACCGGCAAAAGCACTCTCCTTACAAATTTACCGCAATTAGCCAACCGTAAATATATAAATTTTGATGATTTCAATGTTCTTGAGGCCGCCAGAAGAAACCCTGAGGAGTTAATATCGGGTAAAGAGCCGATTATAATTGATGAAGCGCAAAAATTCCCAGGTATACTAAGCGCTATTAAACGGGAAGTTGACAAAAAACGAATACCTGGAAAGTTTATATTGAGTGGATCTGCAAATCTCCTGCTTTTAAAAAATGTTGCTGAGAGCTTAGCCGGTAGGGCAATTTATTTAACATTATATCCTTTTAGCTTTCGGGAAATCCATGGCATGACTAGGGAAGTTCCAGGATTAATTTACTTTATCAATAAGGGGCTATTTCCAAAAAGAGAAATAAAGCCAATATTATCCGAAGATATTATTAAGGGCGGAATGCCGTCAATTTGCCTAAAAGAGGCCAAAGACCCTAATGTATGGTTTCGTGGATATGAGCAGACTTATCTTGAGCGCGATATCCGCTCTTTAAGCCAAGTAGCCGACCTTGTATCTTTCCATAATCTTTTACAATTAATCTCACTCAGAAATGCCCAAGTCCTAAAGCAAAGCGAGTTGGCCCGAGATGCAAAGCTGAATGTAATGACTACTATGAGATATCTTTCCTTGATGGAAGCTTCCTTTGTTTTATTTCGCCTTCAGCCATATTTACGCAATCGTTCAAGTCGTCTTATTAAATCTCCAAAACTATATTTATCTGACACAGGGATTGCGTCTTATCTAGCAGGTGTTAAAAAAATGGATTCTCATGAGCCGCTTAGAGGAGCCCTTTTGGAAAATTATGTTGCTCAAAATTTGTTTGCAATATTTTCAGCCCATAACCCTGATATAAAAATTACTTATTGGAACATTCAGGGCAGATATGAAGTAGATTTTATTTTAGAAATAGGGCAGGAAACAATTGCTGTAGAAGTTAAGGCGGGAAGCCGTATCGTTGATAATGATTTAACTGGGATAAAGGCTTATATAGAAAGTTCCAATAA
Organism: uncultured Planctomycetia bacterium; assembly: GCA_964460615.1. Lineage (GTDB taxonomy): Bacteria > Omnitrophota > Gorgyraeia > CAYWPX01 > CAYWPX01 > CAYWPX01. Next base: position 287 of record CAYWPX010000024.1, on the reverse strand, counting down.
CTGCCGGGCCGGAATCTTAGTATATAACGGCGCTGAAGTAATAAAGCTTGAAAATAAAATCTGGGCGGTTCCCTTACCTTTGTTTTTAAGCTAAAGATCTTAATTTTAATCAATGCTAATAAAAGAAAAAATTCTTAGGGTTTTTCTTTTTTTCCTAGCGCTAAGCTTATTCATACCTTTTTACGCCTATTCCGCTACCTATGACCTGCCGCTTATAAAGGGATGGAACCTGGTCTCGCTTCCTCTGGTGCCAGATAATTCTGATATATCGTCCGTATTTAGCCCTA
>CAYWPX010000023.1:0-3550 GCA_964460615.1 uncultured Planctomycetia bacterium | reverse complement strand
GTACCGTTATTGGTGATACCGTTGGTTGTGCCTACATTGTAGCCGGCGAGATTCAGGATCTTATCGTTATTAATGGTTATTGAACCAAGGCCGGTTATGTGGTTTATCAGCGTGGCTATGCCGTTTATTATGACCATTGCTCCTGTGCCCGGTATTATGCCTTGGGACCATAAGGATGCTGTTGACCAGAGTCCGGATCCGGTAAAAATATAGCTGGGATTTACAATAGGCGTGTATTCATATGCGCCGATATCAAAACCGGTTCCGCATGGCCTGGTATTTTTAACGAAGTCTGTATTAAGAACGCTTGATAAGTCGGTTCCCTTATTTATACAGGGTGAATTAGCCTTAAGCGTATAATCTCCCTTAATTACATCAGTAAATAGCGGGTTTGTAACAAGGGAGTTTGTGTCTTTATTTGAAACGTTCTGCCAGCTTGACAATGAGGAGTAATCATATGTACGAATATTGCCGATCATATCCGTATTGTAAAAAACATTATCGTCAATTTTTACCAATGGTACGGATGATGAGCTTGCAAATCTGTATATGCTGTCGCTTGCGCCGTCGAAAATATTATTCATAATAAACTGATTCGTAGCGCTACCAGGAAGCATGGCGATCCTAACGTGCCTTCCGTTGGGGCCGTCCCATCGCTGGTTATGCGCCCACCCGCCGCCGGCATTGGTGCAGGTATTATTTACAAAATATACTCCATTTGTAGTTGCGCTTCTCTGTACCCAGTATTCAAAGGAATATTCGGATGCTTCGATCAGGTTGTTCCTAAATACTACATTGCTTACATTATATCCGGACGTGGAGCCCTGGATTGTTGTGGCTGCGTCATAAGCATTACTTATTCTGCATCTTTCGACAAGCGCATTTGTAATCCCAGCTCCGAACTCAATTCCATTTCCTACCCTGAGCGTATAATCGTTATTTTGATCTGTGCCTCCTACAAATGAAATATCGCAGTCTCTGATGATGATATTTGAAGCCGCTACAGTTGAGATGCCGTGCCTTGCGCCATATCTCAGATCAAGGCCTTGGATTATAATATAACCTTCGTTTTCTATATTGATGACATCTCCGGCGTTATGGACCTTTAATGTGCATTCTATGTTTGAATATACTGATGCGGGATTGCCGACGGAATATATCTTTATTCTGTTATTTGTATGGTCATACCAGAAATTGCCCTGACTGGTCAATTCAGCGGAGGATCTCTTTTTTATACCGAAATTCTTTTCATTATTAAAAATCAGATTACCCACATCAGTGGTGAAGGAGGAATCGTTATCAACCCATATATTGTTACCTTCATATGTCCAGTCTGAAAGCTGGTTTTCCTCTTTTGAACCCAATATGAGAGGTTTATTGCCTGTACCATATGAGCCGTAGGTAATATATCCCGATGAACTTCCGCCGTCAGCCAATATCATGCCTCTAAAAAGGCCTCCGCTTTTAAAGAGGACATTATCGCCGGGTTCGAATATGGCGGAGTTTACCCTTGATACTGTTTTCCATGGCTTGCCGGGGCTTGTGCCTGTATTTAAATCATTGCCGTATGTATTGTCTATATAGTAGTTTGCGCCTCTCAATGTGCCTCTATAATTCGCTATGCTGTTTGCTGAAAGGTCATTAGAATTCATGAAAAGGGTAGATGATCTTATAGATACGGCATTATTGACATATAAAGTTTTATTGGCGGTATAAGTAGGGTTTGATCCCGATTGCGATGCATTAAAAACGAGGGAAGATACTCCGCTTATACTATGTAAGGCCGAATTATCCGAAGAGTAGATCGTCAGTGAATTATTTCCTCCCGCGATCGATGAACCGGAGTTCATTATAAATGCTCCCGTGCCGTTAGCATCACTATCTGCGCGGAAAACGGTATTACCGGACAAAGTGATCGATGCATTATTGTTTATAATGATATTTGCTGTATCAGAGTATGTGCCGGAAAAGTTACCGCTGTAATATACTACGGCATTATCAAGGTTGGTCATACGGGCTGCGCCTACCTTGCAAATCCCCCCTATAACAAATGAAGCGCCTTTTTCTGTAAGTACATTAGTTTTTAATGAGCCCAAACTGCTAATTGCGCCGAGTGCGTTTAGATTGATAGAGTTGGGCGCTTGAAGTGTTCCGCAGGAATATATATTGCCATCGGCATTCAAAGTCAGGCTTTCACCGTCGATTATAATATCATTATTGATATTTATATCAGTATTGCCCGATATATCTATATTGCCGGTAGACTCTAAAGGGCCGGTAATAGTTATGTTCTTGTTTGCTACTATCTTTATCAGGCCTTTTTCTTCGATCATTGATACGGCTTTTACTATACCGGTGCTGTTTACGGCGTTTTCAAATATATCGTCAGCTGTCTTAGCCGTCATCATTACCTGGTGGGCAACAATTGTGCCGGAGTTAAGGATCTGGTCCTTGACGGTTTCGCCTGTAATAGTATCTATGACCTTTCCGGAAGTCTCCTCATTTACTTCAACCGATAAGAAACCCCTTGGGTCAAAAGAGACGGTGGTCTTGTCACCAGCCGCCAGATGCACAGTGCCTGCCTTTGCCATTATGATGCCGTTGTTTTTAATGGCACTTCCTAAAAGAGCAACATTATTTGCCTCGATCCTTCCTTCATTAATAAGCTCTCTATACCGGGAATCACGATTATGGATAAATTCATAGTTTTCATTAACAAAGTTATGGGATGATATATCCAGGGTAGATGCGACAAAGGAACTCGCGGTGATATTTGCAGTCTTTGTGATATTTATACCGTTCTGGTTCACAAGAAAGAGCATGCCATTTGCAAAGAGACTCCCGGCTATTATACTAGGATCGTTGCCTATGACTTTATTTAAGCAACTTGATGTGTTGGAGGGCTGGAAAAAATTCACAGTCTCATTCTGCGCTATATTGAAGGAAGAGAAATTAATGACCGCCTTGTCGCCGGCAGTTATGTTCATGGTATACGGATCAGGGTTAACTATGGACACATCACCGTTTTCAACCTTTGCATCTTGCGGTAGGGCCAAAACAAAGCCAGGATTAGCCACCAAAATCGTTAGAATTAAAAATGTAAGTTTTTTTTTGTTTTTTTTCATTATATTTAATCTACTAAAGTTACAAAAATAATGGCAGAATCATTCATTAATTATCCAAAGAAAAACCCCTTTCAGTAATCGCGTAAAGGGGTTAACACAGAACCCGGTTATTTTTTTTAAACCGGAATTAATTTGTTTTTTATAATATATCCATATAAGACCATTTACAATGGTTAGATTCCGTATTTTTTTGACTTTTATCTACTGATAGCATATCGTTAATAATTTTTATTTTTAAAAAAGGGATTTTTGATCATACGGATAAATAGGGGAGAAAAAGTTTGACTAAATTAATTGCCGCTACGGATTGTCCAGTTAGTATTGTTTCCGCCATTTTGGGAATAGGTAGCTGTAATAATCTTGCCGCTAGCCTCGCTTGAATAACTTACGCTAACATAACTTACTGTTGAAGTAGGCGCATTCAA
>CAYWPX010000022.1:0-3722 GCA_964460615.1 uncultured Planctomycetia bacterium | reverse complement strand
ATATAAACAATAATTCACAGAATTCACTTGTAGGCGACTTGCAGCCATTTAAAGGTTATATGTACGTGAACACCAGGAACATGAGTACGGGGACGAATATATTCAGGGCGAAGGTGGTTAAGTAAAATAGAGCACAGGAACATAAGAGCACATGTCACAGGTAAAAGAAAGAGTGCTCTAGGGTGAGGGCATAAAAAAGGATAACGCTATGAAAAATATAAAATCGAGACTATTAATACTTGAAACATTTGCAATCATTATAGGGTTAACCTTTTTTGGTGCTGCTCATGCTATAGCCCCTGGCGATAAAGACACTAAATCCAATATTAGCAAAAAATTATCATATGCGGAAAATGAAATAATAGTCAAATTTAAGTCTTCTCAATATATAGATAACCTTAAAAATAAAATATATCAGAAAGAAGCTTTTTTAATAGACGGGACTTCGCTCAATAATATAAACGGCATACCTGATAAAATAAAATCTTTAATTATAAATAAAACGACAATATCACCGGTCTTTAAAAGTCTTCATCGAAAAATGAAACTAAATAATAAAACTGAACTGGAGATAAAAAATGATACCTACGATAAACTTTCAAAAAAACGACATTTAAAAAATAAAACGTTAACAAACTACAATCTTTCTAATATTTACATATTAAAAAATATAGATACCAAAAACAAATCCATAGAAGAAATATGTGAAGAATTATCCAAAGACCCTGATATTGAATATGCCCAGCCTAATCATTTGATGGAGACATACAATATCCCCTTACCAGGCGTACCGTATATCCCAAATGATTATTATATTAATAGTAATACAGGCTACTATAGACAAGGGAGTTGGGGGCAGGCATTTCCAGATCTTTACGGAATCCAAAAAACAAAAACAATAGAAGCATTTAATATTTTTGATACAAATGAAAATGGAATGTTTGACCCTACTGAGATAAAACCAGGCGAAGGGATCACGGTTGCAGTTATAGATACAGGTATTGATTATAACCATGAGGATATCGCGCAAAACATCTGGATAAATAATGACGAAATTCCTAATAACGGCATTGATGACGATCAAAACGGCTACATTGACGACATAAAAGGCTATGATATTTCGGATAATGATTCTGACCCAATTGACACCATCGGGCACGGAACCCACTGCGCAGGAACCATTGCTGCTATTAATAATAATACGATTGGCATGGCAGGTATAGCTCCTTATGCGAAAATTATGCCGGTTAAAATATTTCCCAATGCCTATGATGATGTCTGCGCTGAAGCACTGTATTATGCAGCAGAAAATGGGGCTCAGATTCTGAGTAACTCCTGGGGCCCGAAATATCAATCGCCATCCAATCCAACTGTAGAAGCGGCTATTAATGATATCTATAATAATTATGACTGCACAATCATATTTGCTGCGGGCAATAGTAATGATAATGTTGCTTATTATTCGCCTGCTAATCAGCCTAATGTTATCACTGTTGCTGCCGTAGATAACTACGATAGAAAGGCATCCTTTTCAAACTGGGGGGCTCAAATAGATGTTTCAGCCCCGGGAGTTGATATACTTTCGCTCAGAGCAAACGGCACTGATCTATACGCTGACGGTAATCATTTTGTACCCAATGGCAACCCAAACGCCAAATATTACAGGTCTAACGGAACAAGTATGGCCTGCCCGCATATAGCAGGCTTAGCCGCATTGATCTTGTCAACAAAGACATACCTCACAAATTTCGAACTAAGCCAAACTATACGACTCTCTGCCGATGACATATATTTACCCGGCTTTGACAATGAAACAGGTTACGGCAGAATGAATTCTTATGATGCTGCTCTTGATCTAACTTTTCTTCCTGTATCAACAGCGACAGTTAAAGACCTCGGTATAGGAGTAGAGGGTTTTTGTGTCGAGGCATATAACGAGGAGAACGTATGCCTTGGAAACGGAATAACAAATATCAATGGGATCGCTGAATTATATATTAAAAAAGGTGCTCGCTTCTACTGTAAAGTATTTTTAAATGATGTGTATGTTGCAACATCGTCTACAATTGTTGCTCCAGGCAATATTAATATCGATATCCCGCGCAATATAGTAACTAATATAACCGTGAAGGAGCAGGGTATCGGGTTAGAGGGGCTCACAGTTGAATTATTCGACCCCCTCATAATACCTTCGATGCTTATAGACTCCGGCATTACAGATAGCAACGGCAAGACGGTATTTTACCTCTCTGAAAACACAACCTTTTTCTGCAAGGTCTATTATCACGGTGCATGTATCGCTACAACAGGTAACTACATTACGCCGACAAACCTGGAACTAGCTGTAACTATCCCCCCAAAAACGACATTTACTCTGAGTAAAGACAGTATCGTAATGGCGAATACAGCTATTTCTATTTATAAAACAAATGGGGAGTTCCTAGCCGATATAGTTACCGACGACAATGGAAAGGCAGATCTATACATAGCCCAAGGGACTGCTTTTTATTGCAAAATAATTCTAGAAGGCTGGCCGCGATACACACCCATCTATACTCCTAAAACAAATATTTTATTAAATTGTACCAAATCTTCTATAACAGTCACTGAAAACCTGCAAGGCATAGAGGGCTTAAGCATTTTTATCTATGGCAACCCTGGAGTAGACCTATCAGGTATTGTAGGAACCGATATTAACGGCTATGCGGACTTTTACATGTGGGAAGACGCTAAGTTCAAATGCATAGTCTCTTCAGGATATAAATCATATAGAACCGGTGAATATTCAGCGCCTTCAACAATATCAGTAAACTTATCAACGTCATTATTGCAAATTGTGGACGACGACACTGATAAATGGGGCCATGGGGTAGATATATACTCTAAAGATGGTAACTATATAGGCAACCAAATCACAGACGCTGACGGAATAGCGGAGTTGCCTGTATTTTCAGGAGTAGAATTTTACTGCAAAGTTTCATATAAGAGCACACTAATTTTTACCGAAGTTTACACAGCACCTCAGGATATATCTCTCAAGATACCACCCCCGTCATTAGTTACAGTTTTAAAAAATGACGCTGGCGTAGAAGGAGTAAGAATAATTGCTCATGAAGAAGGCGGTACAATTATTGGGGATCTTGAAACAGATTTAAACGGTGTGAGCCAATTTTATATTGAAAAAAACCGAAAGGTATATTTTGAAATCCACTATAATGGTTCAGTTATCACAACTGATATGTTTGTTGCCATAGCTAACATAAAAATCAACCTGCCTTCGTCCAATTATATATCATTTGAGGCGGAAGATATGGACAATCTTTCTACCGTAACCTTAGATGCCGATGATAATGCCTGGGCGAAAATGTATATCGCCAGTCAGAATTGCGGGATCAATACTCACTCGTTTTTTATCCCTGAAGAAGGGGATTATGCATTATGGTTCAGGCTCAAGTCACCTTACAATACTAATTACGCTTTGGACATAAGCATAGACAACGGCACAATTCATACTTTGGGATATGAGAGCGGATCATCGAAATTTGAATGGATGAACAGACATTTCAATGATTACAATGATAAAGTTATCCTTCATTTTACCGCGGGAAAACATATCATCTCTTTAGTATTCTGGGAAATGGGGATCATGCTCGATTCAATAATACTTACCAACGACCTAAGCTACATACCTCCTGAAGTTCCTCCGAATATTAATATAGCTG
>CAYWPX010000021.1:0-4100 GCA_964460615.1 uncultured Planctomycetia bacterium | reverse complement strand
TTTTTCTGGCCCGCGCAGCGGATGTAAGCATGGCGGCAATGAGGATTATTTTTGTGACCCGGGGGATAAGGGCGCTTGCTGCAATTATAGGGTTTTTTGAAATGCTGATTTGGCTTGTAGGCGTCACCCAAATAATGCAGAATTTAAATAACCCCATAAATTATATTGCTTTTGCGGCCGGATTCAGCATGGGGACTTTTGTCGGCATCACCATAGAAAAAAGGATAGCTATAGGGAATTTAGCGGTTCAATTCATAACAGGCAAGGATCCGGCTGGCTTATTAACGTATTTCCGCGCAAATGGTTACGGCGCAACTACAATCGACGCACAGGGGACATCCGGCCCTGTAAAGATTATTTTTATAATTGTGCGGCGCAAGTTATTGGACCGGACATTAGATATTATAAAGAAATTTGACCCCGATGCATTTTATACCATAGGGGATGTAAGGACGGCAGCGCGTCTTAGCCCTGCAATATAAGAGGAAATGAGTCATGTGCCCTTATTTTGTTGCTACAAGGCCGATTGGTTATTGCGGATGTTACGGAGACGGATTATTCCGCCCCAGCATCAAACGCAAAAAGCAGTATTGTGTGGGGAAATTTATGGATTGCCCATTCTATCAATTAGAAATGAGGCCTATTATTATCAAGTCAGTGCGGGGATCGAAAAGTAATGAGGCATGAATATTTTAGCCTGGTTATTGCAAAAGCATTGGATGGTTATGAGGGATATTTCAATAATGGACATTGAAAGAGATCTTAAGAAATTAAATGATGACTTGCTTAAAAGCTGCCGTTTAACGCAGGAAGCCATAAGCAAAACATCCAGCATCCTGATGCGTTTTGATGCCCGCAAGATTCAGGAGATAATAGACAATAACAAAAAAATAGGGGTTCATTGTGTCGCCTCTCAAGAATATCTTACCGATATCATTAAACAGTATCAGCCCGAAGGCAGCGTCTTAACATTCATCTCTTCAAGCATAAGCGTTAATATTGAATTAAAACAAATTGGAGACTTAACCGCTGGTATTGCGGAAAGCCTATTAAGTTTAAATACAGATATCCCCGAGAGGTATAAAATCAATATTTCTCAATTTGCTAAAATTTTTCAAAATATTGTCTGGGATTCGGTTATTGCTTTTTTAAAACAAGACGCAGGGTTAGCTAAGAAGACTATTTTAGCAAGCCTGGAGTTAAAAAAGATATGCAGCCGCATGCAGGACGATTTAATAGAAACAAATAAAAAAGCAGAAACAACGGAAAGAGGCGAAACCATTTTATTATTTATTATCCAGAGTGTAGGTGATATCGCTGCGCACACAGTCAATATTGCGGAAATTAGCGCATAAGGATTAAGAATGAGTTAAGCTAAATGTGTATAATTAAAAAAAGCGACTACAGGAGAATGAAGGAGTTAATAATTGGCTATGAGGCCGGGGGTTTTCCTGATCGACAAACAAAAAAACACATTTTATTTGTTAAAGAAAAGTTAAATAAAGCAAAAAAAGTTGATGATACTTATCCCGGACTCACTGATATCGTATACCTTAATTCTGCAGTAAGGTTTAAAAATATATCAACTGCGGAGGAAAAGGAATATTTATTTGTCATTCCAAAAATTGAGTGCAAAGAACTGGGCAGAGTTTCTGTGCTTTCTAATTTAGGAATTGCTTTGCTGGGGCATAAGAAAGGAGATACCGTAGAAGTAAAAGAATCCGACGGATCAAAATACAGTGTTCAAGTATTAAAGATACAACCCACATCAGAGTTATGGATTAAAAAGCTCGAGCAATATAAAGAATAGAAAGCTAATCTAAAATAATATAGAGAAGGAGCAGCAATGAAAGACAAACAAATTTATATAACAAAGCCGGATTTTGACCGCCTCACAGAAATAACCAAAAATATAAGGTCTAGGCAGGAGATTGACAGGCGCTCTCTTGATGAGCTGGAGCACAGCTTCAGCTCGCGGGATGAATTAGGATTAATTAAAGAAGTAAGAAAAATAAAAAGCTCAAGGAACGATACGGAGTGGGCGCGGATTGAAGAGCTTGAAGCCGAGTTAAACAGGGCAATTGTAGTTGATGCCGACAAAATTCCGCCTGATATCGTTACGATGAACTCAAAGGTTTGCCTTAGGGATGCCGATACAGGCAAAGACGAAATTTATCAATTAGTATACCCCGAAGACGCAGATATTGAGCAAAACAAAATCTCTATTTTAGCTCCCATTGGCACAGCAATATTGGGATATAAAGTAGGAGATATTATTGAATGGAAAGTCCCGGCAGGTTTAAGAAAACTTAAAATTAAGAAAATAGTATATCAGCCGGAAGCGGCCAAAGAATACCAACTCTAAACTCAGGCGATATGAATAAGAAAATTATTAAAAAAGCAGAAGAACTGATAGCGCAAAGAAAACTTTCCGAATTAAAGGAGATTATTCCGCAGCATCCGGAAGACATAGCGTATTTTATCTCTCATCTTTTTAATCCATCCTGGAAAATGATCGTATTCCGCATGATTCCTCCCGAGACCGCCGTGGAAGTCTTTATGAGTTTTCCTGTAGAGGAGCAGGAAAAAATGCTCGAGGATTTAACCACATCTGAAATCAGGACAATCTTAAATGAAATGTCGGTTGACGACAGGACTGGATTATTTGAAGAAATGCCCGCGGAGCTGGTTAAAAAATTTATGAGCTATCTTTATTATGAGGAAAGAGAGATAGCACAGCAGATACTTAATTATCCCGATAATTCCGTGGGAAGGCTGATGACTCCGGACTTTGTGCAGCTTTATGAAGACATGACTGTTGAAGCCGCCCTGGAGCACATAAAACAAATCGGCTTAAAAACAGAAACAATTTATCACGCTTATGTATTAAACGCCGAAAGGAAATTAATAGGCGTGGTATCGCTTAAAAAAATAGTTTTAGCCCAGGCTGGCGCGCTGATAAAAGACATTATGTTTAGAGATGTGAAGAAGATTAACGTATACCGGGATCAAGAAGAGGCTTTAGGCATTTTTAAAAAATATGACCTTTTGGCCCTGCCGGTTATAGATAATAACGAGAAGTTATTAGGGATAATAACCTTTGATGATCTGGTAGATGTTATTGATGAGGAGGCCACAGAAGACTTCCAAAGAATTGCCGCAGTTGTCCCTATAGAAGAGCCTTATCTTGAGACGGGCCTATTTAATATACTTTGGAAAAGAAGTTTTTGGCTTATCTTATTGGTGATTTTGGGATCTGCGTCGGGCTTTATTCTTCAAAAGTTCCAGCTGACTATACAAAAATGGATTGCATTAAGTTTTTTTCTCCCCATGCTTGTTGATACAGCCGGTAACGCAGGCACCCAATCCTCGACGATAGTTATCAGGAGTTTGGCGGTGGGAGAGATAAAAATAAACGATTTTCTCAGGGTAGCTTTAAGAGAGTCAATGCTGGGGATTTTATTAGGCGGCATTTTGGCCTTAGCGTGCATATTAAGGGTGTTTTTTCAAGAATATAACTGGGGTTTGAGCTTTTCTGTGGGGCTTTCTATGGGATTAACGGTTATCATTTCCGCAGTGATAGGCGCCAGCCTCCCCATTATATTAAAAAAGATTAAATTAGACCCCGCTCTGATGAGCGGGCCTTTACTTACAACAATAATTGATATCTTGGGCATTACAATATATTTCTGGATTGCAAATAAGTTCTTGTTTTTGCTGAGAATCTAAAAATAAGATTAAAGGCCAGCTTAGAAAGCTTAAAAAGTTAAGGAGGATGCCAAATGAGCCGGAATGTGATATTAAACATAGGAGACACGATAAAATATTCCGGAGAGTGTACCGGCATTATTGAGAAAATCAGGATAATTTCAACGGGGAATTATATTGAGCAGTATGAATATAACGGCAATGGCGAAGATATAGTTTTAACCTTAAGAAATGATCACGGCATAACAAATCTTTGGCTTAAAGATACGTCTATTTCTAAAATATTCTAAAAATGGGCTGCAAACGTAAAGGAAGGATTTCTGACAGATTACTGGAGGTTAAAGTAAAGAGCGTAGATAATAATGCCAAGAGATTAGTTACGGAGGAAATAA
>CAYWPX010000020.1:0-5827 GCA_964460615.1 uncultured Planctomycetia bacterium | reverse complement strand
GCGCTGGGATGGTTATGAACACAGACAATCGACTTGGCGAATTTCTGCAATGCGGTGTGGATTATTTCCCGGACAATAGGAAACGCCTGATCAACGGTGCCGACCGAAGCGTCTACAATGTCGATAATGCGGTTATTGCTGTCCAGATAGACAATCTTAAACAACTCTGTTTTAAGGTCGCGGAGCTGGGGCATGACAATATCCACGACATCCTTGGCAGAGGCGATTTTTTGCTTCCCGGTGGACACATCGTCCTGTCGATAGCGCCGCCCGATTTCAAGCGCGGCCTGAATATGGGCGATCTTAGCCCCGCCCAATCCCTTGAACTCTTTCCAATCCCGGGCGTCGGTATGGGCCATGTTGCGAAATGTGCTGAATTTCTTAAGAATCTTTCGGGCGAGATCAATGGCGCTGGTGCCAGCGGTGCCGGTACGAAGAAGAATGGCCAGAAGCTCTGAATTGCTCAAAGTTCCCGCGCCCTTCTTGAGGAGTTTCTCTCTCGGCCTGTCATCTTCCGGCCAGTTTTTGATACCTGTCGATTTATCTTCCTTTGTCATTATTTACCTGTAAAATCATCTTGACTTAATAACTCAACTTAGGTATACTTGTTAATGAGCGGTAAGACCGCTACGGGTTGTTTTAGGTGTTCCCCTCCGTATGGTGGGCAAGAGCCTAAACGTAAAAAGCCTGTAGGGCACGCTCATTTTTATTTTAAGGCAAGTATACATCATCGAAAGACACCTTATCTTTATAAGTATTAAACCACTCAAAATCCTTCTTTTCATATTTTCTAAATATTCCCCACGCAAACATATCTACTGCCTGCAATCCTAAATTTTCATGCGAAAGGCTGTGTTTAATATTTAAAGGGATATTTGGATTAAGCTTGGCTTGAATATGATTAAAAACATACGAATTAAAATCCTCTATCTCAGGCTTGCCCTTACTTTTATCAACTATAAATTCTACACGAGTTTTGGCATTTTCAAATTCTATTTTTTTTATTACTAAGCCTGCTATATAGTTATAAACTCTTTCTTTTTCTTTCATCAAACTTGGATATAATCTCTTTTTATTTAAAGTTAAAGCATATAAGTTAAAATCCAAATCTTTAACTTTGAAATAAAAATATTTCTTTACCTCAAACGCAACTTTGCAACCTTTTAATTCAAAAGATGAATTTTTAAAGAGTTTTTTCTTTTTTAATTTACGCTTGAGTGTATGCTTTATAGCGTTTATAAGAGCGCGATTATTTTCCTGGCCTTTTATAACAAGAACGGCTACAGTAAAAAATTTAGAGGGTTTTTTATTTACAAAATCAAACCCCAGGTCACCGCTTTCATCTAAATATAGATAAAACATAATTTGGTATACCAATAATTAATAAGTTAAGTAATTTAAAAAAACAAAACCCCAAGACCGAAAATCTTGGGGATAATTGATTAGGTTATTAAACAACAAAGTCTCATAAAATCTGCTTCTTCCTTCTTTCTTTAACTTGTTATTATATATGATTTTAGCGCGTTTTATGTTAAAAAGCAACATAAAAGCAGTACACAGTACACTGTACAAAGTACACAGTAAAATCCAAAAAAACAGTACACGGTACACAGTACAAAGTACAGAGTAAAAACCTAATCCCTTATCCCTATCCCCTTAACCCTGAACTTTTTCTTAATGTCATTTACCACTATATAAGAGATTATATCCTTCAATAATGCTATCACAGATAAGCTGGACAATATTTTTGTTATCTCCCATATCGGCCTTGCTTAGTGCCATATAATACTTATATCTGTCTTTTACCCTAATAATTGCCGGAGGAAGGTCCTTACTCAGGGCTTGAGTGATAGTAACCAGCCTCCCCACTCTGCCATTGCCGTCAAAAAATGGATGAATCGCCTCAAAGGTATAATGATCATTGGCAATTTTTTGTATAGGATCATGACCAAAATTATTTATAGTTTTGATAAGAGAGCCCATTTTTAGAGGCACATCCTGAGCCGAAGGAAGCGGCTTTAGAGTATCTGTCAGATTGACATGGCCGGTTCGATATTTACCGGGGAGTTTATTATTAAAATTATACATAACTATTTCATGAAGCTTCAGGATATAGTCTTTATCTATTTTAAAGTTGGGTTTTATGGTGCTTAGCAAAAATTCCAGGGCATTTTTGTGATTTACCGCTTCCAAAACTTCAAACATCTCTCTGCCTCTGACTTTTTTTCCTATAAAAGCTTCTTCGGTTTCACGGATCGTCATGCGGCTACCTTCTATGGCGTTGGACTCGTAGGTCATCTCAAGGATAAATTTATCCTTTATGGCTTGGTTGCTTTTTAGAATACTGATTGGGTCAGTTATATTTTTAGATAGCTTCCGGACAATATCCCTTAGGTCAACATACTCCTTAAATAGCTGATCTATATCATTGGCTTGAGCCTGATGCGGAATAACATTTTTATCAAGCCACCTGTAAACGGTCTTGTAGTCTACTTCAAGGCGCTTGGCAAGCTCTGAGCGCGATATATTGGTCGCTTCCAAGATCCTAAGAAGCTTTTCTTTGCTGGTTAATTGAAATATACTCATAACCTCCCCTTTTTGATATACCATATGTCCTATACTTTATACAAAATAAGTATACCATATGTCCTATCATTGTCAAGGGTATATTGGGCAAAATGTCCTATTCTATAGCAAAGCTCGCCGAGACTACCGCCATGACCTTTTTATCTAGACTAGAAGTATCATTCATTCCCCAGTCAGATACATCGGTAGAGGTAGCGGGCGTTATCTGAAATACCCCCATCCTCGCTGAGCGCATAAAGCCGATCCTGTTGCCGGTGGCTTTTACCATGCTCATGGCGCGCTCTTTGGCATTCTCCGTGGCTTTGGCAAGCATCTCTATCTTTAGCTCATCAAGCTTGGTATAAAAATACTCCGGAAGAGGCGAGGTAAACTCTATACCCTGGTTTATGAGTTCGGTGGACTCTCTTGACACTTTGTCTATTTTAACTACATCCTTGGAGCGGATCTGGATATTTTGCTTCAAAAGATACCCCTCTATGTCGTTTGTGTCGTTGCCTTTTTCATTTTTCTTGTACACTGTCTCGGTAGTTACCTGTGAGATCGTGATATCGCTATCAGGCACACCCTGAGTGGATAAATACGACTTTACTACACCCAGATCCGCCAAAAGCTCCTTATACGCGGCCTTGAGGTCGGTATTGCGCCTTGAAAATTCGCCGTTCCAGACGATAAAGTCGCTTTTTATCTCTTTGGTGGCAGACCCGGTGACATTGATCTGCTCATGGGTAAATTTCATTACTTTCATGAACCCCTGCGAAAAAATAATACTTGCTGCAATAGTCGCTACCGCAATGCATACCCCCAGAACTATTATCTGGGAATTCTTAAAAAAATTTCCATCGCCCATCTTTATACTCCCTTATGTTTCCAAAACCTTATTGTTTAGCTAACGCAGGTTAGCCCTGTATATTTTACCGGCTTTTTTAAGCGAGAGTTAAACCGTACTTTTCACCTCCTGTCTTTCTCATACTTATATGACCGGATATTTATTTATCGGTATCGCAGTTTTTATTATCAGAATCCAAATTATGTCCGCTATCCCACTCCCATTTTCCCTCGTTGGGGTTATACTCGATCTTTGCATCCTTGGGCTGATAGGACCAGTCTGAATTATGCGGATTATACTCTAACTTCCAATTGCTATTATCCGGCACTGTCTCCCACTCTCCGCTATGGGGGTTATACTGCTGGCCGCAATAGGCGCTTGCGCTTAGACAAAGCACAAATAGTACGACAAATATTGCCTTCATATTGTCCTCCTTATTTTTAGAAATCTTATACTATCCCTTGCTTAAGCACTAGAAAATTTTTGCCCTAAAAAGGGCTAAAATTTTCAGCGTAAGCAAGGGATTATTTCGGCCAGATAACTTACTCTTCCTGCGGTCGCGTAAGTTAAGGCCTCAATAAAAAAACCTTCACTGGCTTTGCGTGCATGGGCATATGGCCCGTGAGCAATTAGCTCGTGAAGGTTTTACTTATTTTACCCGTTAAAATTATTTAATTTCTAAAATCGGGATCTTTGCTTTCGCAAAAATATGTCCAGGTTCCCCCTTCGACTCAGGACAATTCTATTTAAGATGAAGTTTACACCAAGAAATTCGTTTTGTCAATGACATGGGCTCATTGTCTTCCGTTTGTTGATTTATCGAACCCTACCATAAAAAAACCCACCTCTACAAAATAAAGGTGGATTTTTTTACTGTGCTTTAAATTTTATTATTCTTTATTCACAAGTTTATAAATAACTGCTGCCAATGCGCCTCCGGCAAAATTGGCAATTAGGAAAATCCAGAGATTACTTAACTTGCTTAATCCCATAACAGTAATTCCTATCGATACTGCCGGATTAATAGCGCAACCTGATATATTGCCTATAGAATAAGCAGCCGCCATTAAAGTAAAACCTATCGCCAGGCCATAATATGAATTCCCGGAAGTTGCTTTGGAAGTTGCAGTAGTTAATACAACATACACCAGCGCAAAAGTAAAAATGAACTCGGCTATTAACACATTAATCGCATTTGGCGCTGCCGCAACGATCATGCTGCTATGCTTCATTTTTAGAACTAATAAAGAAGCTACTACTGCCCCGAGCACTTGTGCGATCATATAAAAAGGCACATCCTTGGTTTCGCACTTGCCGCGCATCCATACACCAAGCGTTACAGCAGGGTTGTAATGCCCTCCCGAAATATATCCGCCGGCATACACCATGACCATTAATACCGTGCCTATTGCCAGAGGAGCCATCGGCCCGGCTCCGGGATCGATCACACAAAGCCCGATAACAAAAAGCAAAAAGAAAGTACCGATAAATTCAACAATGTATTTATTCATGTTAGCCTCCTTTAATTTAATAAAAACAGTTTGTTCATGATACGCTTCCTGTTACACGTAGATGTATCATAAGATTTGTTTTTATAAAAGAGGCGGTTTCCCCTGTTTACAGACTTTTTTCACCCAAAAACCCAGCGCCTATTGCCCAATAATTTATTAAATTTTATTATTGGATCGAATTTTAATAATGCTAACTATTTATCGACTTTTAAAATTCCCCCGCAAACAAGGCGCCGGATCCCCGGGGTCCGGCACTCCTTCAGTGCTTCGCGCTTCAGTCGCTCCCCTCCTACGTTTCGCTGATTGCTCACCTGTCCACCAAAAACATGGCGAATAAACTCCAGCTCCCCCGCGAAAATCGGACTCTCCTACTACTCCTCGCTGATTGCTCGTCTGCGTAGGCTCCCCTCGTTCGCTGGCGTCCCGGGATTCGGGACTATTCCTCCCGTAGGTCGGCGCTCACTCGCTTCGAGTCCTCTGCAAAGAAACAGATAAATAAAAAAGAGACCTAAAATAGGTCTCTTTTTTATTTAATTGGCTCCCCGAACAGTTCACAGGAAATTGGCTTTTATGGCACCACACGGCGATCCTGACCGAACAGGGCAAATGGAACCACCGAATCATATCCGTCATCCGGGACGGCCAGACACCTGAGGATGCCCGCCGGATCCACCCCAAACCGCCTAAAACCTACCGCAACCCCATCTTCGTCGCCAAGGAATACATCCGAATGCTCGAATCAGGCGATGCCAAGAACGAATCTGACCTCGCCCGCAAAGTCGGCATCTCCCGGGTCCGAATCTGGCAATACACCAGCCTTCTCGGCCTTAACACCCCACTGGTTAAAGCCATCGAAGCCTTGGGCGATCCCATGCCCAGACGTCTCGTCACCGAGCGTCAATTG
>CAYWPX010000019.1:0-7697 GCA_964460615.1 uncultured Planctomycetia bacterium | reverse complement strand
CCCTCCACAAAACATTGGCGGGCAGGCCCTCCACAAAACATTGGCGGGCAGGCCCTCCACAAAACATTGGCGGGCAGGTCCGACAAAAGAACAAAAAGTGTCATTCCCGCGTAGGCGGGCCCCGAGAAATGCTTAGCATTTCCGGGACTAAAGTCCTTGGAATTTTATGATTTAAAATTCCTAAGGGAATCCAAAACTTTACACTCTCCTATAAATTCTCTCCGGTATAGGAAAAGTACGATTATTTAAAATCACTCCGAGTATATTTGCCTTTTTCTCTCTCAATGGCTCTAATGCCGCTTTGATAACCTGGCGGCGGGTCTTCCCTTCGTTTACCACCAATGCGACTCCATCGACAATAGTTGATAAAATAGATGCATCCTTATATTCTCTCATGTCAGCGCAGTCAATAAGAATGACTTCAAACTTTTCCTTTGCCTGCTTGATAAGATCCGCCATTTTGTGCGAACCTAAGAGAACGAGCGGATTCATATTTATTTTGCCGGCAGACAGTACTGTCAATTTGGAGTTAATAGATTTGGAAGCGGACTCAAAAGTTGATTTATCCTCCAAAACTTCAGTAAGCCCAATGCCATTCTGCAGATTAAATTGCTTGTGTATGGATGGCTCTCGAAGATTGGCATCTATTACCAATACCTTGTGCCCGGCTTTATCGGAGATATACTGAGCAACGTTGTATATTATGGTGCTGGCGCCCTCTTTGGGTAAAGCCGACGTCAGAAGAATGGATTTCTGCTTGTTATCCTTAAGCATGACATAGATCTCTTCGGATAAATTCTGATACGAAGCCGAAACCAAATGCTTACGCTTGGGGCCGACCTTGGGAATATAACCAAGGAAAGGTATATTCAAAAATGACTCCATATCCTGAGGCGACTTGAACGTCTGGTCCATATATTCAAAGAAGAATGCCAGCATTACTCCTAAGAATATGCTCATAAAAAATGCAAGTATCATTGTAACCATTTTGGATATGCCGCTTGGCCTGAGGGGCACCTGCGCCTGTTCAATGATCTTGACGCTTGCCGGTCCGATAGCTTCTATAGGCGCTATCGGTTCACCTTTATAGTTTTTGAGGTCATTATTCATCTTATCAATAAAATCCCTTAGCTGAATGACAGATTGATGCTTGTCACCGTATTTCAGCTGTAATTCTGCAAGCTGCTGCTCCAGATCGAAAATAACATAGGACCTGCTGAGTACATTGGCAATAAACGCCGAACCATATGGGCTATAATCAGTGACAGTGATCTTGAAAAGATTGGTATCTCTTATTGGTTCAACTTTGATATTTTTCTTAAGCTCCTCGACTGCCATGCGGAATAGATAAGCGCCTTTTTGTTCATCCGATAATTTGGAAAGGTCTTTTGCCATTTTTTTTGCCTGAAAATCAATGATAGGCCTTTTGATAAATGAGGCGAACGTTTTTTCGTAGTCAAATGGCTTCTGATTCAAACCAAGTATCGCAACCGTGCGCTCGATAACAGGATCGGAATTTACTATCTCGCTCTGGGTTAGGGTGATATCCGCTCCTCTAAGGCCTGTCATAGGAAGATCCGTGTAGTAAGGCGCCTGCGCTAATTTCTCGGCGCTGATAAGCATCTTCACTTCTCCGGTATAGATATTGGTCTTCAGCATCAGCCCTATCGCTACAGCTATCATAACGGACAGAAATGCTGTGAGTACGACCCACTTCTGGCGAAAAATTACCTTCAGGTAATCGCGCATTGTAGTGACATTTTGTATTTCATAGCTTTCCATAGCTTCCTCCTGTTTTTTGTTTAGCTCATAGTTCATGGCTCATGGCTCATAGCAAAAGCAATAAAAGTCCATAGTTCATTGCTCATGGTAAAAACAAAATCTACAAAACCATAGTTAAGAATAAAAAAAATTATATTACAGAGCTTTTTATAGACTTAATCAGACTTGAGAGCATTTTTCCTATCTCGTTGCCTGATTCTTTAAATTCAATTAACTGTAAATTGCTTATCCATCCCTTTTTATTAAATATTACTAATAATGTTACTAACTAAAATAGTGAACCTCTTGCTATATATAAATACTGAATAAATTCTTTCTTTGAATACCTGCCCTTGCCCTCTGCTATATTTAAAGCTATAGAAGCTGCTGAAGATTCAAGTTGTTCAATAAGCCTATAATGTTTTCTATCAGTTGTTATCTGCTCAGTCAGATCTATAACTCTTTTAGAAAAATCAACTGCCTTTTTCCAAACCTCTAAATCTTCAAAACTATATTTTATGGTCATTGTTTCCTATCAGCTCTGCCTGCGAAGCAGGCGAAGCTATGAGCTAAGAGCTAAAAAATTCCCTCGCTGACAACAATAATATCCCCTGCTTTAAGAAGTGTATCTTCTTTTGAGTTACCGTTCATAACGGCATCCATG
Source organism: uncultured Planctomycetia bacterium (assembly GCA_964460615.1). GTDB lineage: Bacteria > Omnitrophota > Gorgyraeia > CAYWPX01 > CAYWPX01 > CAYWPX01. Next base: position 5,272 of record CAYWPX010000019.1, on the reverse strand, counting down.
TTTATCTTTAGAGTATCGTACCCGGGGCCGTCCTGCTTCTGCCTAAGGATCTTAACACGGCTGGATGAACCGAACTTGGTAAACCCTCCTGCTATGGAGATGGCCTTAAGGACTGTGATGTTTTCTTCCAAAGGAAAGCTTCCCGGCCTCATAACTTCTCCGTAAACAAAAAATTTGTCCACATAAACAACAATAGCATCGTTTGGTTTGACAATAAAATTGGAAATTTTTTCAGAGCCCTGCAGTACCTGGTTTATATCCGTCTCAATAGTCTCATACCCTTTTCCATCAGATTTTGGACGAAGAATTTTGACGCTGCCCATAACACCCGAATCAACAAATCCGCCTGCCATTGAGATAGCCTTAAGTATGGTCATATTGTCTTCCAAAGGATAAGTACCAGGCCTTGCTACCTGCCCTGAAACGGAAAATTTCTTGCTTCTTGACTCCCTAAGAGATATTGACACGACCGGATACTTCATATATCCCTCGGAAAGTTTGGACTGGATAAGGTCTTCTGCTTCTTTGATGGTCAGGCCTTTTACATTTACATTGCCTATATAAGGAAAAGATACTGAACCGTCGGGAGCAACCGTGCTCTCACTTGTTAATTTTTCCGGCTGAAGGACATTGATAGTAATGATGTCATCGATACCGATAACATAATCAAATATTGAACCCTCAGCTATTTTGATAGCGGCTTCATTTTTGGCAGAATCATCTTTTGTCAATATCCCTCCCGATTTCTTGGATTCTTCGGCGGACGCAAGACTGCAGTAGCTAACCGCCATAAATATCACCAGCATTACTAATAGTCGTTTCATTTTTTTAACCTCCAGTTTGGCTTTTGCTCTAGGCTATAGGGTCTAGGGGAAAACCTTGTAGTACTAAACCTTATCACCTAAAACCAATTTTTTTGTTGTTTAACTAATTTATCTAACCTCTTAACCGTTCTTAATCTTTTCCCTAGAGCCTTGCCTGACGAAGACAGGCTAAGCCCTAGAGCTTTTTCTACTCTGCTCCAATTCCAAACAACACTACCGGTACAGTGAGAAGTAAGATCTTAAAATCCAAAAATAGCGACCAGTTATCTATGTACTTCAGGTCCAATTCCATCCACTTGTTAAAATCTTTTATCTGGTTGCGCCCGCTTATTTGCCATATGCACGTAATCCCGGGACGCATGCTAAGGCGGCGCCTCTGCCAGGACTCATATTTTTCCACCTCGCTCGGCAAGGGCGGCCTTGGGCCGACTAAGGACATATCCCCCTTAAATACATTCCAAAGCTGAGGCAACTCGTCAAGACTTGTCTTCCGGAGAAATTTGCCTATCTTTGTGATCCTGGGGTCATCTTTTATTTTAAATACAGGGCCTTGCATTTCGTTTTTACTCATAAGTTCATGGAGCTTATTTTCAGCGTCAACGACCATGGTCCTGAACTTGTAGACTTTGAACTTTCTGCCGCTAACTCCCGAACGAGTCTGGCTAAAAAATATCGGGCCGGGTGAGGTGAATTTGATTATTACACTGATGACCAGAAAAACCGGTGAAAGTACTACTAACCCAATACCCGATAAAACCAGGTCCATCACCCTCTTTAATAATAAATGCGAAAGTTTATGCGGAGCCGTCTCAAATGTAAGCATTGGAAACCCGTCGAGATCGGTCTGTTTTGCCTTGGAAAACTGCATCTCAAAATAGTTAACCGCAAAATGCACCTTTACGCCTTCTGACTTCAAAAACTTCATTACCTCCTCTACCCCTTCAAACCAGGAGTGGGGAACTATAAATATCACTTCATCAACAACGTTATTGTGGACGATATCCGGGATATCCTTAAAAGACCCCATTACTTTGTAGCCGCAAAAATCCTTTCCTATATATGACTCTTCCTTATCTATAAGCCCTATTATCTTTAAACCCCATTCATTATGAGATTCAAGGGTCGTGATAAAATTCTGCGCGCGCTTGCCGGTGCCTATCATAAGGACGTTCCTTACATTATAGCCTTTCTTGCGAATACTCCTCAAAAATAGAACTATACCCAGTTTTTCTAAAGACATGAGAATGGCTGCAATAATAAAAATCGCTATAACTAAAATCCTGCTTATGCCCTCTATTTTCATTAGATAGGCTACGCTTCCAAACACCCCTATGCCGATAAAAGCCGATGCCCAGATCGTAAGAAGCATGTCGGAAAGCTGTTTGACCCTGAATGATTCGTATAACCCGAGAAAATACAATAACCCCGCCCATATAAGTATGAATAAAACAAGGATATTTGTATAAGAGCCTGGCAGGCTGATGCTATCAAGCTTATCTCTCAGGTAATAACCTATATAAAATGACGCCACACCGATACATATATCGGTGAAGATCAGTATTCGACGGAATATGTTTGAGTATTCTTTTAACAACGTTTGCTCCTTGCAAACAGCTCATAGCTCATGGCTGATAGCTCATAGTTAATAGTTCATATAAAAAATAAAGTCTACAAAATCACAAATAACAATAAAAACAAATTACATAACAGAGCTTTTAATAGATTTAATAAGACTTGAGAGCATTTTTCCTATCTCATTGCCTGATTCTTTAAATTCAGTTAACTGCAAATCGCTTATCCATCCCTTTTTATTAAATATTACTAATAATGTTACTAACTCAAATAGTGAACCTCTGGCAATATATAAATACTGAATAAATTCTTTTTTTGAATATCGTCCTTTTCCCTCTGCGATGTTTAAAGCTATAGAACTAGCAGAAGATTCAAGTTGCTCAATAAGTCTATAATGTTTTCTATCAGCAGTTATCTGCTCAGCCAAATCAATGACCCTTTTAGAAAAATCAACTGCCTTTTTCCAAACCTCTAAATCTTCAAAACTATATTTTATGGTCATTGTTTGTTACCATGATCTATGAACCATGAGCTATGAGCTAAATCTAAAATTCTACAGTAACTTTAAGCAACACCACATTTTTAAGATACTCTCTCGAGTCATCATTAGAAAGAGTATTGGAAATTGTATAGCCAAGATTACCTTTGATATTATCTCTTATATCGTATGTTAAAGACGTATTAAATCCCGACAAATGGTCTGTTTCGTCTATTTCGGTATAGTCGCCCCTGCCATAAAAAGCGTTTACATTCCCGCGAAGTTTTTTAGTCAATTCCCTGTTTATATACGCCGCTATCTGCCAAAACCGGAAAATTGACTGCGTATATGAGGTGGTACGGTATTCTCCCAAAAGTGTCGCGCCGATATTTGTCTTCTCGTCGATCTCGTCCACCAAAGTTGCAAAGAAATTGGGACGGATCGAGTTCGAATCGTCAAAATTTCTGATAAAGTCTATTCCGCCTCTGGCTTCAGCATAAAATTGATTGGAAAAATACTGCCTGATGCCTCCGGTAATGCCGTTGGTAGTAGCGTCATCGCCCCCCACGAAATTCCTTCGGGTAAAGTCATACATCAAAAGCCCTATTGTCTTCGTAGTGAACGCATAATCAGCCTCTATACCTGCACTATTTAAATATGAATCTTTAATATCGTCACGGGAAACATAATTTAACTCATTTGAATACTTACCGATCAGGGAAAACTGTTTTGTAACGATCCTTGTATATGAAAAATCGATATTATTCTTGTAATAGCTGTAAATACCGGGAGTACGACCAAATTCATCCTCAAAACTCGCAGGATCATAATAATGCCTGAACCCCTCCTTAAATATAATACTGTCAGTTCTGGTAAATTGGCTTTCAAAGGTCAGGTTTACATTCTCAGAGGTGTTGGTATATTTTGGGTGAATACCATAAATATCCTCGGTTACACTGCCATTTAACATAAGGGTATAAAGCTTTTTTTCGGTTTTGGTGCTTATGCCTGCTGTCAGGCCTGAAATCACGTCGGATCTTTTATCTGTTTTTGTAAAGGTGATGTTGTCGTCATACCTAACACCGGCGCTGGCGTTGATCTTTACATCAGTAGAACCGAATTTGTAACAAAAACCTGATGAAGCAAAGAACAGGCTTGCTAAATGTAATAGGATGACCATAACTATTGAGGTAACGAATGGGGTTTTATTGAACTTATCGGATTTTGGAGGCCTACCTTTAGGCCTCAAACTGATCATTAGCCCGAATTTTCTGAAAATATCCTCATAGAACTTATTCGAACCAATAGGTTTGCCGCTATATGTAAAATTGGAAATTTTCTGCAATTCTGTGTGATCGTAGGGGGTGCTAAAATAATTAATATAAGACTTCAGCTCGGTTTCATTTTCCCAGACAGGCGTAATAAAATCACTCTTCTCAAGCCCGAGGTTAAACCTGGCGCTTGACCATTTATACGCAGCGGGATAATCGATAAGCTTGGAACGAACAGCATCGGTTTCGATAAGCCTGGCTACAGGCCAATAATAACTATATTTATCCACTAAAGACGAAAAATACCTGCACTCCCAAAGCCTACCCGTCCTTTTGTATTTTTTGTTAAAATACTGGGTATAGCTAAGACTGAGCTTTTGCATTGTCTTTGAAAGCGAATGTTCATTTTGTGGGGTTAATAAAAGATGGGTATGGTTGGTCATTAAAGAATAACAGTGAATAGGACAAGCGCAGGTCTGGGAATGCTTGATTAAATAATTTAGGTAAGTATCTCTATCTTGATCATCAAAAAATACAGGACTTCTGTTGTTCCCTCTTTGAATGACGTGATGGGGATAACCAATTCCTACAATTCTAGCTAGTCGTGGCATAAGAAGTAATTTCTAATAATTTAGTTGTTAAGTCTACGGACTAAACCTATCATGGTAATGGAATTTACCATAATAATCGGGTTAAGTCAATAGAAATTTTAAAATAAATGGGATGTGTCCCTATTTATCGAGGAATAAATGGGTCTGTCCCTATTTTTAGTTAGGAGTTTGGAGTTGTGAGTTGTGAGCAAAAGAAAAGGTTGTCTATAAATTACAAGTACGTCAGAATACCTAAACAGGGGTCAAAAGAAGAAAACGGTCAGATGAATAGGCACAAGAACACCAGAGCGCCAGGGCACATGTCACATGAACACAGGTAAAAACTAGAGCACCCCTCGGCTGGAACCTCAGGACTTCGCTAACTAAAGTTAGCTGGCAATAACACAGGTAATAGACACGAGCTATTATCTATCAGATGTTAGCTAGTAGCTGTCGGCTTTCAGCCCTGATTATGGATCCCAGACAAGTAATTTCGGGCCTGCCTGCTCGCCTCGCAGCGAAGCCGAGGGCCGGTAG
>CAYWPX010000018.1:0-16694 GCA_964460615.1 uncultured Planctomycetia bacterium | reverse complement strand
CAGGGTATCGGTGTTCGGAAAGGATAAGCGCTGAAAGCATATAAGCGCCAAGCCCCCCTCAAAAATAGATATCCCAACCCGTTAAGGGCTAAAAGACCCCTAGTAGACTACTAGGTTGATAGGCCACGAGTGTAAGACCCGTAAGGGTTTGAGCTAAGTGGTACTAATTGGTCGAGCGGCTTGACTACTTAATTTCCACCGACTTCGTCGGTGGACGCGCGCCACTAAAGTGGAGCGCAGCAGTTATAATATAAGAATACATAAGTTTGTGTATGCTTATTGATTTTACCAGTTATGCAGTTGTTAATTTTTGAAACAAGAAGACAGACGACAGAGAACAGATAACAGAAAAAAATGATTTTTTAATTCTGTATTCTGACTTCTGATTTCTGACTTCTTTGTTTCCCAAGTTTCCAGGTGTTAGAAGCGAAGGGGTCACACCCGTTCCCATTCCGAATACGGAAGTTAAGCCCTTCAGCGCCGATGGTACTCTAGTGGTAACGCTACGGGAGAGTAGGTCAATGCCTGGTTAATATTAAAAAACCCTGCAGATTTTTTCTGCAGGGTTTTTTTGTTTTTGGTAGTTAGTGAATAGTGGATAGTTTTAATTTCTAGATAGAATGTTCGCTTCGCAGCGTAAGTCTTTACTCCGATTAGGACCTATTCATGATTTTCTTCGAAAATCCTGAAATACTAATCGGAGTTAATTCGCTCCTATAACTTACTCTCCCTGCCGGCAGGCAGGATTTTAATCGCGTAAGTTATGTGCTCATTAATAATTCCACCACTCAATGCCTTGATTTATTAAGTAATCTTGTTTATGCCAGCTTACGTGTCCGTCAACAAAAAGAGTATTTGCGCCGCCAGTATGGCGATCTGAAGGAGGCGGATTAAATTTTTCAATGTAAGGCACTCCGGTATCTGGTTCTCCTATATTGGGGCTACTATCAGTTAAAATAATACAGGTAGAAGGTTTTATAATATTTTTTAAATCTACACCGGCCCAGCTTGAACCATTCCACCAATTTAAGCCTCTATAGTTAAAACCATAGGAGAAATTTGATTCTTGAAAATTTGTATTGGCATATTTATAAGAAGGGCAATTCCAGATTTTTATGTTGTCAAAATATTTATTGATATATTCAATCCACAATACTGTCGGGGGAGGATTAAAAATCATTATTGGCGGAAATTTATCATTATGCTCTTCAATGTATATTGCAAAACCAACGCCGATCTGCCTAAGATTATTGGCACATAGCGCTCTTTTAGCAGATTCCCTAGCAGAGCTTATAGTTGGCGAGAGAATTGCGGCAAGAATGCCAATAATAGCAATAACTACTAAAAGTTCTATCAGTGTAAAGGAGAAGTTATTTTTAAGCTTCATGGAAATTAAATAGTTTTTGTTCTATGTATTGAGTTTAGGCGATGGTTTAGTATCCCCACCACGTATAACCCTCTTGTCCGGAAGTCATAAGAAAAGTTCGAAGATACCAGCCAACATGGTAGTCGGCAAAAATGACGTTGGCGCCAAGGTTGTGTCTGTCGCCCATAGTGAAGGTTTTTTCTACAAAATAAATACCTGTCATCTCAGGGTCCTCAGGGTCCCAGTCACCCGAATCGGCTAACAAAATTGTTCTTGAAGGTTTTGTTATTGTGCTAGCATCCTTAGCAACATAAGTAAAAAATCCAAGAGTAGTATTAAATGCCTGATAATTATACCCATAAGAGCTATAGGATCCATCATCAATTCTGTTGTAATCAGAATATTTGTAGCTTGGGCAATTCCAAACTTTTGGATCTTTTAGATAAGGCATTATAAGTTTTTGCCAAGGGTTTGGAGGGGTGAAATTTGGATTATTTAGTATGGGGTATTTAAAATTATGTTCATCTATGTACATTGCAAAACCCATGCCAATTTGCCTTAGGTTATTAGCGCATAAAGTGCGTTTGGCGCCTTCGCGGGCGCCTTTAATTGCCGGCAGAAGAAAGCCGACGAGAATCCCGCCAATTACCAGAATTACCAGCAATTCTATTAATGTAAATGCTTTTCTCATAGAGAAATAATACCAATAAAACTTAATAAAGTCAATTTTGATGCTTTTATTTTTTCTTTAATTGTGGTAATATTAAAATAAAATATAAATTATTATTATGCTTTTCAATGGGAGGATTTATGGCGGACCAATTTTCTTTTGACATTGTATCAGAGGTGGATTTGCAGGAAGTGGACAACGCGATCAACCAGGTAAAAAAAGAGATGTCCCAGAGGTATGATTTTAAAAACTCAAAATCCAGCGTTGAGTTTAATAGAAATGATAAGAAGATAACAATAAACTCCGACGATGATTATAAGTTGAAATCCATCAAAGAGATGCTTTCTGAAAAATTTGCCAAACGTGGCATTTCTCCGAAGTCTCTTAATTATGGTAAAGAAGAGAAGGCGTTTGAGGGAACTATAAGGTTGGTTGCCGACATTACTACGGGTATTCCTAAAGAGAAGGCAAAGGAGCTTGCGCAGATAATTAAAGATATGAAACTGAAAGTTCAAGCCCAGATACAGGAAGATAAGGTAAGAGTTTTTAGTTCTAAAAAGGACGACCTTCAGTCTGTTATACAGAAGGTCAGGAGTTTGGATTTTGCGGTACCGCTTCAGTTTAATAACTATAGATAAGTGATTAGAAAAGAGAAGACACCTGCCTGCTGGCAGGCAGGGATGGTAGAAAACAGAAAAATCTGTTTTCTTATGTCTGTTTTCTGATATCTTGTTTTTTCCCTTGCATTCACACCAATATATAATATAATAATTACACTATTATTGGATTAAGAAGGTAGTTTTTACTATGTACTAAGTGCGAAGTACTGTGTACTGTTTTTTCGTGGCGGGGTAGCTCAGTTGGTCAGAGCAGTCGGCTCATACCCGGCGTGTCGGGGGTTCGAATCCCTCCCCCGCTACCAATTTTTGTAAAGCAAAAATTGGTAGAGCAATTGATAATCCCTGCCTGCCGGCAGGCAGGGAAAATTGACAAACAAAAGCTCAATTGCGGTCTAATATCGATTATCTATTTTCAAGCCTTATAATTTTCGCATAGCGAAAATTGGTAGAGAATCGAAAATCGAATTTAGATAATAATAGGTTTTTGATTCGATTAGATCTCGATTCTCCATTTTCAAATAATAGTTAACAGTTTGCTATTTAAATAAATTCCCACCAAGTCAGGCTGCAAAAAGGTCTATATGACAAATGTCAATCCTGAAAGAATATTTTTAAGCTTTATATCAGTGAACTCCCTTGTTAGGGAGCAGGATAAGATTCTTTTGTGCGTCTCCGGCGGTTCAGATTCTGTAGCAATGCTGCATTTATTCAAAAAAATCAGGAATAAATTCAATCTATCTCTCTCGGTGGCACATTTTAATCATATGATTAGGAAGGATTCGGTCGAGGATGTTGAATTTGTATCCAAGCTATGCAAGTTATATAATTTACCGTTTTATATCGAAGAGAGAAATATTAAAGAAATTGCTGAAAAACGCAATCAGTCAATAGAGGAATGCGCAAGAATAGAACGGTATGATTTCTTCTTAGGATTAGCTAATATGCTTAAAATCCGAAAGATTGCCACTGCCCACACTATGGATGATCAGGCGGAGACTATTCTTATGCGTGTAATAAAAGGTTCCGGGCTTCTTGGCCTTTCGGGGATTTTGCCTTCAAGGTACGAGCGAGGTGTTGAGATCATTAGGCCTCTCTTGGCTATTTCTAAAGACGAGATACTGGAATATTTGCATAAAAAAGAGATTATATACAGAACCGATTCAACTAATAATGATACAAAGTTTTTCAGGAATAAAATTCGCTTGGACCTCATACCGAACTTAGAGAAAAATTATAATTCCAATATAAAAAGAGTACTTGCAAATATGGCAGAGAATATATCGGAGGATTATACTTTTTTGGAGAGGATAGCGGAAAGATATTTTGATAAGTCTGCTATTATCGAGGATGATGCGGTAAAAATCCCCCTCTATGAATTTAATAATCTTGATAAAGCCCTAAAGAAAACCGTTGTAAGAAAAGCCATAGAATATTTAAAGGGTGATCTTCAGGGGATCTCATTCAGGAATTGGCTGGATATAGAAGACCTTGTTGCTAACCTGACTTATTTTAAGCATTCAGTATCTCTGCCGGGGAATATAATTGCCAGGAAGGATTCCAAAAATCTTATTCTGCAAAAAAAAGGCGTTGCTCCTAAGAAAAAAGGTAAACCGTTTTATCTGGTTAAGGTGCCCGGTGAAGTGAGGATGGACGAACTCGGTTCTTTATTTAATTTTTCGGTTTTAGCGGGTAATAAATTTGACGAAAAAAGGAAAGCGATATTAGATGTTGGGGGAGTAGCCGAATTCTTTGATCTCGAAAAAGTTAAATTCCCGATCCTGGTCAGATTTAAAAAGCCGGGTGACAAGATGATACCTTTGGGTATGGATAAACCAAAAAGATTGCAGGATATTTTTGTTGATGAAAAGGTGCCATTTGAGGAGAGGAGCTCAATACCGCTGCTTATTTCCAGGGGAAAGATATTATGGGTTGCCGGTTTCAAGGTTTCCAACGAGTTCAAGGTCACTAAAAAGACTACAAAAATGTTGAAGATAGAGTATCAAAGGCTTGACTAAAAATTGCTCCTTATTTCTCTTGAAAAGTATGTATTAATCTGTTAAAATTAAATTTCTATGATATAAAAAACGAGGCAATATAAATGAATAATAAAAATGGAAAAAAGAAGAAACAAAAAAATCTTCCGACAAATAGTAACGGGGGGCTTTTTTTGTGGCTTATGCTGATCTTGATAGTATTTTATCTCTTCAGGATCAATTCATCGGATTTTGATAAGCCTACTAAAGAAATTACTTATAGCGAATTTTATGAGATTGCGAAAGACAATGTAAAAACAGATAGCATAAAATCGGCCAGCATGACGGAAAATATAGTTACAGGAGTGTTTAAAGACGGGAAAAAGTTTATCGTTAATCTGCCGGCAAACGATCAGGTGATTCTGGGTGTGATAAGGGAGAATATAAAAAATTTTGATATAAAACCCCCAAAGACTTTTTGGATTAACATGATGAACTACTTTCTTTATACATTGCTATTCGTCGGGCTTTTGTGGTTTTTTATTTATAGGCCCGGAGGCGGTGCAGGAGGCGGTGGAAGGATATTGTCTTTTGGAAAATCAAGGGCAGTTTTAATGTCTAAAGACACCAATAAGATTACTTTCGCTGATGTCGCAGGAGTTGATGAGGCAAAAGAAGAACTTAAAGAGATAATAGAATTTTTAAAAGATCCCAAAAAATTTCAAAGGCTCGGAGGTAAGATCCCCAAAGGAGTTCTTCTGATGGGCCCTCCCGGGACGGGTAAAACGCTTTTGGCAAAAGCAGTTGCAGGAGAGGCAAATGTGCCTTTTTTGAGTATCTCAGGGTCGGATTTTGTAGAGATGTTTGTAGGCGTGGGTGCCTCGAGGGTGAGGGATCTTTTTGAACAGGCAAAGAAGATGGCAAAGATCAGTGGCAGGGGAGCTATTATTTTTATAGATGAAATAGACGCAGTTGGAAGGCAAAGATTTGCAGGCATCGGAGGAGGCCATGACGAGAGAGAACAGACCTTAAATGCAATTTTAGTCGAAATGGATGGTATAAATACCCAAGAAGGGGTTATCCTGATAGCTGCTACAAATAGGCCCGATGTCCTGGATCCGGCTTTAGTGCGTCCCGGAAGATTTGATAGGATAGTAGTTGTGAACAGGCCTGATATAATAGGTAGAGAAGCTATTTTAAGGGTTCACACAAAAAATATTAAGCTCGATCCGGCAATAGATCTTAAGACCGTAGCCAGGCATACTCCTGGGTTTTCAGGAGCGGATCTTGCGAATCTTTGTAATGAGGCGGCTCTTCTCGCCGCGAGACGCGATAAGGATTTTGTTTCTTTAGAGGAGATGCAAGATGCTATTGAAAGGGTAATTGCCGGTCCGGAGAAAAAGAAGTCGGTTATTAATCCTGAAGAAAAAAAGATAGTGTCTTTCCATGAGTCCGGGCATGCGCTTCTTGCGCTTCTTATACCGGGGGCGGATCCATTGCATAAAGTTTCAATAATACCCAGAGGTATGGCTTTGGGATACACGCTTCGTTTGCCAATAGAAGATAGATATATTGTAACAAAGAAAGAACTGATCGGCAAAATCACTGGGATCTTGGGTGGCAGGGCTAGCGAAGAGCTTATGTTCCAGGAGGTATCTACAGGAGCTCAAGACGATCTGGAAAAAGCAACTGAATTAGCCAGGCACATGGTTATGCGCTTTGGAATGAGCGAAGAGCTAGGTAATCTTACATTTGGGAAAAGAGAAGAGCAGGTATTTTTGGGCAGAGATTTTGTAGAGCAGCGGAATTATTCGGAAAATACAGCTCTATTGATAGACCAGGAGGTAAGGAAAATAATAGACTCCTGTTATGCTAAAGCAATCGATGAGCTTTCTAAGAATAAAGATAAACTCCAGATCTTAGCTGATACGCTTTTGGAAAAAGAGGTTATGGATGGAGAGAATATAAAGAAGCTTCTTGGGTTTGTGACGGATGAGGATATTAAGCAAGATAACTCAACAAAGACTGGCTAGGTATCTTGAAGAAGATCTTGGTTTTAGGTAAATATAAATTCGATATCGGTAAAAGAACTTTAGTAATGGGTATTTTGAACTGTACTCCGGATTCTTTTAGTGATGGCGGCAAATTCTTTGACAAAAGAAAAGCTCTTTTACATGTAAAAAAAATGGTTAAGGATGGGGCGGATATTATTGATATCGGCGGGGAGTCTTCAAGGCTTGGGTCCAGCGAGGTAAGTATAGATGAAGAAATTAGAAGAGTAATTCCGATTATTTCAAAGATCTCAAGCGCCGTAAATAGACCTATTTCCATCGATACAAGACATTCTGTAGTTGCAAAACTGGCTTTGCAGAATGGTGCAAGTATAGTTAATGATATTACCGGTCTTAACGGTGACAAGGAAATGGCGTCGGTAATAGCCAAATATGACGCAAGTGTTGTTTTGATGCACATGCGCGGTACCCCAAAAACGATGCAGCTGGATACAAATTATAAATCTCTTATAAGAGATATTATCGATAGTTTGAAAAAATCTGTTACTATTGCCAAAGATGCAGGTATTAACGGCTATAAAATGATCATTGACCCCGGTATTGGTATTGGTTTTGGTAAGTCTGTTGAACAGAATTTGAAGATCATAAAAAGACTGGAAGAGTTTAAGGTTTTAAAGAAGCCGATTCTAATAGGAACATCAAGGAAATTTTTTATCGGGAAAATTCTTGATAAAAAAAATACAGGTGACAGATTGTATGGATCTATAGCTTCAGTCACAGCGTCGATTTTAAACGGCGCAAACATTGTGCGCGTACATGATGTAAGAGAAACGGTGGATGCGGCCAAAGTTGCCGACAGTATTTTAAGGGCTTAAAAATGGATTTTATTATTAAATATTGGAACATAATACTTGAGATTATTATTCTCTGGTATATCTTTTACGCTGTGCTTGTGTTTATACAGGGGAGCAGGATTATACAAGTAGTGAAGGGTTTATTGTTGTTAATTTTGTTATTTCTACTTTCTGAAGCACTGGATTTGGGTACAATTAAGTGGATGCTTTCGAAGCTGGTAACCATTTGGGTTATTGCGTTTTTGATAATTTTTCATCCAGAGCTAAGACGTGGTTTGGCTAGGCTTGGACAATTTGGTTTTTATATGCAAGAAGAGAAGGTTGTTGATGAGATAGTAAAAGCAGCCATAAATCTTTCTATGAAAAAGTTCGGAGCCCTTATTGCCGTAGAAAGAGAGATAGGACTTAAGCCTTATATCGAAAGCGGGATAATAATTGACGGCAAAGTGACAAATGAGCTATTGATAAATATTTTCACTCCACTTACTCCTTTGCATGATGGAGGAGTAATTATTGAAAATGACAGGATCATTGCGGCTAGTTGTCTTTATCCTCTGGCGCAGGAAGCTAAGATTAGTAAATCGTTCGGAACTAGGCACAGGGCGGCCATAGGATTAAGTGAAGAGACGGATGCGATAGTAATAGTGGTCTCTGAAGAGACGGGGGCGATTTCCATTGCAGCGGGAGGGGAATTGAGCCACAATATCGCTAAAGAAGCCTTGCAGGAAGAAATACTTAAATATTATAAACCCAAAAAGAAGATATGAAAATAAATTGGCTGACAAAAAATATTGGTCTTAAAGTCATGGCGTTTTTTTTAGCAGTAGTAACGTGGCTTTATATTGTAGCTGAATTAGGTAAGAGTAAAGCTGATGAGAAGGCTACTTTAATGAAGATGTATCCTTATAAAGTCTCAGGCAAAAAGATTCCAATACGTTTGAATGAAATAGGCGTGCCCAGAGAAGGATATGAAGTGGAGCGGGATAAGATAGTTTTAAGTCCTGATACATGTATTTTAATAGGCCCTGAAGATGTAATAAATGAAATAAACGAGGTTACGACAGAGCCTGTTGATATATCTGAGCATGTTAAGACCTTCACAAAAGAACTTTCTCTTCTACCAATAGGTAAAAACGTAATCCTGGAAGGGCAATTTGCAAAGGTTACGATTCCTATTCGTCAGCTTCCTCCCACAGCTCAAAGCGAGTCAAAAGGAGTAAATCCCTAAAATGGTTAAGTTAGGAGTTAATATTGACCATGTCGCAACTTTGCGGCAAGCAAGAGGTGGTTTTGAGCCGGACCCTATATTGGCTGCAAAACTATGCGAAGAGGCTGGTTGTGATTCGATTGTGGCCCATTTAAGAGAGGACAGGCGCCACATTCAGGATTTTGATGTTATAGCTTTAAGGAAAAGCGTCAAGACCAAATTTAATCTTGAGATGGCCATAGCCCCTCGGATAGTTGAAATAGCCTGCAAAATCAGGCCTGATCAGGCAACTCTTGTGCCAGAAAAAAGAAAAGAAATTACTACTGAAGGCGGACTGGATGTAAAGAAGGGTTTTAATAAAATAAAGAAGGCCGTTAAACTTCTTCAGGAAAAGGGTATAGTTGTCAGCCTTTTTATAGATACTGAAAAAGAACAGGTTCTTTATGCGCAAAAAACCGGCGCAGAATTTATTGAATTTCATACAGGTGTCTATGCAGAAGCAAAAAATGAATCGGCACGGAAACGGGAGCTGAATAAGATCTCCAAAATGACAGCTTATGCCAGGTCCATTGGGTTAAGGGTAAATGCCGGACACGGTTTAAATTATTATAATGCAAAAGATATTACCAGGATCAAAGGTATTGAAGAGCTGAATATAGGGCATTCGATAATCTCAAGAGCAGTTTTTTCAGGAATAAAAAAAGCAGTAGGAGAGATGATTGAACATATCAGATAATTTTAAAGTTGTCGGAAACGGCATAGATATAGTCGAGGTATCTAGAATCAAAGATGCTGCATTAAAGCATAATGGAATTTTTTTAAAAAAAATTTTCACCAAGAATGAAATAGACTATTCAAATAAACATAAATATTCGTATGAACGCCTTGCCTCTAGATTTGCAGCTAAAGAGGCGGTGTTAAAGGCCTTTGATTCCGAAGGGGCAAAGTATCTGCTATTAAAAGGTGTTGAGATTTTAAATGACAAGAATGGCAAGCCTTTTGTAGAAGTTCATGGAGAGGTAAAAAGGCTTAAGGATAAACATAATATAGATCAAATTCTTATTAGCATGTCGCATACGAAATCTTATGCGGTAGCAAGCGCGATTCTCATAAAAAAATAGATAAAGATAGCGACTAGGTTATTGGGCGATTAAGCGATTAGGTAGTTCGGTTTTATCTAATTGCCATTCACATAATTGCTATCAGTTAATTAGAATATGGCAAAAGACAATTTTCTATATATACCGAAAAGAAAGAAAAATTCTCATAAAGGCGATTACGGGCATTTATTTGTAATAGCGGGTTCTTTGAGTTATTACGGTGCGGCGTATCTTGCCAGTCAGGCAGCAATCAGGTCCGGTTGCGGTATGGTAACGCTCGGGTTTCCAAAATCTTTAAAAGTTGCAATGGATAAGAAACTTATAGAGGTGATTAAGAAACCTTTTCCAGAAACAAGCGATTGCTCCATAAGTTTAAAGGCGTATGAAGAGATTATCAAGCTTTCGGATAAGGCTGATGCTATTTGCATAGGCCCCGGGCTTTCTAGAAATGAAAACACGGTTAAACTAGTAAATAAACTTTTACCGGAATTCAATAAGCCTTTCATTCTTGATGCAGATGGCCTGAATGCGGTTACCGGCGATACTAAAGTGTTGAAAAAAATCAAAGTTGATTATATAATTACACCTCACTCCGGAGAGATGGAAAGGCTTATCGGTAAAAGCGTTAGTTTTGTACAAAAAAATAGAATTCCTCTTGCGCTTAATTTTGCAAAAGTGTATAATGCTGTGGTTATTTTGAAAGGTTTTAGGACTGTTGTTGCTAATCCCAAGGGCGATTATTATATAAATAAAACCGGAAATCCCGGTATGGCCACTGCTGGAATGGGCGATGTGCTTAGCGGGATGGTCGGTAGTTTTTTAGCTCAAGGAATGGACGTTTATAAATCTGCCAGGCTTGGTGCATATCTTCATGGTTTGGCAGGGGATATAGCCGTGAAAGAAGTTACTGAAAGTTCATTGATTGCTTCTGATATTCTGGAGAAGATCCCGGAGGCGTTTAAAAAAGCAGTACATCGTACATAGTACTTCGTACATCGAAAAAACGAAGTACGATGTACGGATGACGATATACAATAGTTGTGCTGGCGTAGCTCAGCTGGTAGAGCAGCGGTTTTGTAAACCGCTGGTCGGAGGTTCGATTCCTCTCGCCAGCTCCAATTGCTCCTCGTGAGGAATCGAAGCGAGTGAGCGCTGACAAAACGGAAGATGAGCCCCGAATCACGGGGCGGAAGCGAACGAGGGGAGGTTACGCAGTCCGAGAATCTCGAGGACGTAGTGACCGATTCCCTGCCTGCCGGCAGGCAGGCTCTCGCCAGCTCCATCCCGACGTTATGTCGGGATGATCCTGAACTAGCCATTAAATTTGACGAATAGAAAAATTTAAGGCTAAGTGAAGGACCTTGATATAAGTTTAAGAAGTTGCGATTCCTCCGCCACAAACATTGGCGGACAAGTCTCGCCAGCTCCATTAAAACAGTTTACAGATAACAGTTTACAGTTGACAGTTCATAACTGTGAACTTATCTATCTCTGTGTGTGAACTGTGAACTAAATTGTGGACAGGTACCCAAGTGGCTAAAGGGGACGGGCTGTAAACCCGTTGGCTTCGGTCTACGAAGGTTCGAATCCTTCCCTGTCCACCATATTTTATCTTTGTGCGGTACTCCGCACAAAGATAAAATCATTGTGATATAGAAGGATTCGAAGAGAGCTATGCGCCGACGAGTAGGAGGAAAAGCGCATACTTCTTTGTGACGCAGAAGCTAGCGTCAGCATAGCGAATGGCCGACCCGGAGCATCCTGCTCCGACAATAGTCGGAGCGAGCGTAGGGCGCCGAATCCTTCCTCCTAAAATTTTGATAATATTATGAGAGATTTTCAATATATAAAATTTAAATAATTTGAACAAGACGCTGGCTTAAATATAGCCAGCGTTTTTTATTTGAAAGGGCTACTTGGATGAAAAAAGGAACAGAGTTTATAAGAGCATTTAAGCTCGCAGATGGTATTAATATTATTTTGACTATCTTTCTTGTCATAGTTGCGTTTAAGCAGTTTAACTTATCGAATCAATTAGGTAATATTGACAAATCGGCTTATATAGAGAAGATGAATAGCAGCAAAAAAGCGATAAGAAAAATAACACGTGATATTATGGCATTATTTTCACACAAAGGAATTAATGAGCGTTTGGAGCACAGCTACGAAGACAATATAATTTTGACAAGAAAGTTTATTGGTTTACTGGAGGATGGGAGTGACAATTATTTATTAGTTAAAGACCCAGAAAGCCTGAAGCATTGGTTTAAAGCTATTAGCCAATTGCAGATGTATGATTCTTTTCCTCCTGATAAAACTAATACGGTAATTATCGGTGATGATGGGCGAAAAGAACCATCAGATTTAGAATTAAATAAAATGATTGTCGAAAGCCTAACAATAGCATGGCAAGAGGTGATTGCTGTGTATCAGAAATTAGGGTTAAGTATGTATCAATCTTTAAAGGATTTAGAGCATAATAATAAATTGGACGCTGAAAATGAATAAATGATGGCAGTAAGGCTTAAAGAAGTTAAAGAAGATAACGGGGAGAGGATAACTATGAATAATAAAATTAAAAAAATCATAATAAGAGAAGGGCTAATATTGTTAGGTTTTTTTATTATATCTCTAATGTTATTTTCTTCAGGCATTGACAGTTTGCGTCCTTATAATGTTGGCGATAAGACCATTTATTTAAAACGTATAAATGGAAATGAAATATGGGGAAGCGCAGTTGATTTTAATTTATATAAGTTTAAGTCTCCATCCGAAAAGAATTCTTCTTGGTTTGAAATTGTAGATAGTAAGGGTAATGTAAAAATGATGAAGGATAACGAAGTTGTCGAAGGCAGTATGGATGATTTTAAGATTGCTTCCGATAATGATAAGAACAAAGCTGATGAAGTTGCAACAAAGCAATTTCGAGAGGATAATAAGAAGGAAAGAGAGCAAATAAGGCAGTGTGTTGCTAAAAGGGAAGTTGAGTATGTGCTAATTTCATTGGTTGGAGTTTTTCTTATCCTAATATTCTTGGCTACCATTGTTTATTTTATCATTCGCTTTATTAAATTGGTAAGATGGTTAATCGAGGTAAAGATATTAACTAAAAAAAATGTTATCAAGTTTCTAAAAATTGCTTTTAGTAAAGACATTTTGATTAGAGTAATTTTGATATTGGGTATTTTATATTTATCCGTTTCATTATTAAAATCCTGCGGTTTTTTGCAAAAGAAAAAACCCTTTCATACTTGGTATCAAAATGAATAATAACGCCATAGTATATTTGAGGTGTGGAAATGTCTGATAATAGCTACCAGCTATTTGCAAAGGATTACTATACCGTAGCAAGCTCGGCTATTCTCAAAATTACCAATACTTATATTAAAAAATATAACTTCATAAATAACGATGAAGGAGCTTTTAAGTTTGAGTTTCTAATTTTAATTTTTCACTTAACAATGCAGAAGCTCGCAAAAGTTTTTAATGACGTGCAAAAGGAGTTGGATATATTAGATAATTTGCACAATACATATTACGGTTTATTAAAAAGCAAAAGCCATATTAGCGATATTGAGTTAGAAAAAATATGTGGCACCATAAATAAGCGGTATCGAGATTATGAGACAGTAATTAATGATGATAATTTTGTGTTCAATATATCTACGAAATTTTTAGATAATATTGATTCATATCACGGAGCGAATTTCGCAAAAGATATTAGAAGTATTTTTAAGGTTGGTCTATTGATAGATTTATATTTTACGGCTACGAAGGATGCGTTTTTGACGCTAAAAGGTTATCACGAGATATAATTTCATTACTAAGGGAAGGGCGGGTACATCTTTGTTTCTTATCCTAAATTATGAAGTTCAGGAATAGAGCACATTTCCGTTTTTCCCCCTTGACTTTCCCCCCAAAAGATTATATCATTATCATCTAGTTTTTACTTAAAACTTACAGCTTAGAACTTAAAACTGTTTTTAAGCGGGAGTAGTTCAATGGTAGAACATCAGCCTTCCAAGCTGATTGCGTGGGTCCGATTCCCATCTCCCGCTCCAAATCTCGCAAAGCGAGATTTGATTCTGAGAAAGCGAAGAATATGAGCTTTCGAAGAACCTTTCTTTTATTGTGCAAAATTTATTCTGAATTAGCGTTATAGCTGATGAATGCGGGAGCGATAAAGAAATAAATAACCTTCAAGTAGTATTTTAGTTTACTTTTTCTTTAATAGAAAGCCGATCAATGCTAGAAACAACTGCGCTAATAACCAGTATTATTCTTCCTTTTTTTAATATTCCTCTTATATATAGAATAAGTAAGCGTCGATCCGCTGAGGATGTGAGTGCTATATGGTCCATAGGAGTGTTTGTATGCTTTATAATTATAGAGCCCTATGCTTTGTTGTCAGGCGATATAGTATTTGCAGTATTTAACAGCCTCAATATAGCATTTTTTATTATAATCAATATTTTGATATTCAGATTTCGCAGAAAAAAAGTCTGATTTCAAATCACTTAAGGCTTACTTTTTATGAATCCAAAAGATACGAAAGTTATTATAACCGATATAATACAAAGAAATGACTATGTAAAAAGCTTCAGATTTAAATTACCTGAAGCTAAATATATAGCTGGTCAATATGCATTTGTAACTGTAAATGCTAATGGGAAGGATGTATCAAAGCCCTTAACCTTATCCAGTTCTCCTACAGAAAGGTACCTTGAATTTACCAAAAAGATTAGTTCCAGCGATTTTTCAAAAGCTTTGAATAGCCTTAAAACTGGTGATGAAATAAAGGTCAGGCTTCCGTACGGTAACTTTGTGATCAAAGAAGGGCAAAAAAAAGTTACATTTATTACCGGCGGTATTGGGATAACTCCAGTCAGAAGTATTTGCAAGTACCTTACGGATTCTAATTCTAAAATTGATGTCAAGGTGCTATTAAGCATAAATACCCCGGCTGATGATGTATTTAAGAGTGATTTTGATTCTATGGTTGAATGTAATAATAATTTAAAGGTTGCAAGGACTATCACCTCAAAAAACGAGGATCTGGATAAATATGATCAATTATGCAGATTTGGATACATAGATAAGGATATGATCCAATGCGAAGTCCCTGATTGCAGCGGAAGAGTGTTTTTCATATCCGGCCCGCCAAAAATGGTCGATAGCATGAAATGTATATTAAAAGAAGAATTATTGTTATTGGACGCCAATATTATAATAGAAAATTTTGTAGGCTATTGAGTTGATTATGGATAATAAATATGATTGCCTGATTTTCGATCTTGGTAATGTTGTATTGGATTTTGATTATAATAAATCAGTCAAGCGTCTTACCAGGGAGTCCGATATAAGTAAGAGCGCTATATATGACCTGTTTTTTGATTCAAAAATTACAGAGCTTCATGATACGGGCAAGATCAGTTCGTTTGAGTTTTTTAGAATTGTAAAAAAAGAATTAGGTATCAAAATTGATTTTAAGGCATTTCAAAAGATCTGGAATGAGATTTTTTTTGAAAATAAGGCTGTCTCAAGTTTGATTAGAAGGCTAAAAAAAGATTATAAGGTAATTCTTCTTTCAAACACGAACAGGCTTCACTTTGAATATATTAAAGATAAGTTTGATGTTATTCATGAGTTTGACGAATTGATCGTTTCTTATGAAGTGAAGGCGCTTAAACCTGATCCCAGGATATTTAGATATGCAATTAAGAAGGCTGGTACTGCCCCGGAAAGAATTTTTTATACGGATGATAGAAGGGATCTGATAGACCGGGCAAAGCTTCATGGTATTGATGCAAATCTTTTTAAAAGTGCAAAAGATCTTAAGAATATCCTATCCAAAAAAGGTATACTTAAAAAAAATAAAAAAAATTAAAAAATTTCTTGACAAAAGAAATTTATGTAGTATACTTTACCCATTATCTTTAATTACTATTAAGTGCGCAAGGCGAAATTAATCCACGTCGCTAAAGTCCCACCGGACTTTATGCGCTGCTGTAGCTCAGTTGGTAGAGCGCGTCCTTGGTAAGGACGAGGTCATCGGTTCAATCCCGATCAGCAGCTCCAGAAGAATAAATAAGGTAAATTTTATTAACCTGGCAAGAGGAGTTTTTTGTCCTTATATTATTTTAAAAAAATATAATAGGAGCTCCTAAAAGAGAGGGGGATACCAAAATGGCAAAAGAAAAATTTGAACGTACTAAGCCGCATGTAAATATCGGTACCATTGGTCACGTAGATCATGGTAAGACCACATTGACATCTGCTATTACAAAGGTTCTCGCAAAGAAGGGTCTTGCTAAGGAGCGCAACTATGATGAAATCGATAACGCACCGGAAGAAAGAGAAAGAGGCGTTACGATCAACGTTCACCATGCAGAATACGAAACAGCTAACCGCCACTACGCTCACGTTGATTGCCCAGGGCATGCTGACTTCATAAAGAACATGATCACCGGAGCCGCTCAGATGGACGGAGCGATACTGGTTGTCTCTGCCGTAGACGGACCCATGCCTCAGACAAGAGAACATATACTACTAGCAAGACAGGTCGGCGTACCTGCCATAGTAGTATTCCTCAACAAATGCGACGCAGTAGATGATAAAGAATTATTAGACCTCGTAGAACTCGAAGTAAGAGACCTTCTTAAAAAATATGAATTCCCCGGCGATAAGATCCCCGTAGTAAGAGGATCCGCGCTTGACGCCATGAATAATGCAGATAACGCTGAAAAAACAAAATGCATCATGGACCTCATGGATGCAGTTGACCAATATATCCCGACACCAAAAAGAGACACCGATAAACCTTTCCTTATGCCTATTGAAGACGTATTCTCGATCACAGGCCGTGGTACAGTAGGAACAGGCCGAGTTGAAA
>CAYWPX010000017.1:0-17753 GCA_964460615.1 uncultured Planctomycetia bacterium | reverse complement strand
CAAACATCCTCTCTTTTTCTTTGGTGGACATCTTGGCAGGATCTATGCCGGTAAGAGTTTTGCATTTATTGCATTCAAAGCAGATTATAGTGCCTTTTGGTATAAATTCTTTGGCAAAAAGCCCTTTTCCCTTATTAGCCGTTTCTCTTACTTCAAATAATTTTGCTATCATATATTTTTCGGTGCCAGGTCCTCTCTACACTACAAACCAAAAAATCAACGCAATCAAAATGCGGTATACCCCAAATGATATAAAACTATATTTTTTTATAAAACTGATCAGAAACTTGATGGCAAAAATAGCCACTATAAAAGATGTGACAAAACCTATCCCTAAGAGTGAAAACTCGCTTTGTGTAAATGAATCCGCGTTTTTATACAGATCCAGGAGCGTAGCCGCAAGCATAGTCGGAACGGCTAATAAAAATGAAAATTCAACGATTACATCCCTTCGTAAGCCTAATATTAATCCGCCTATTATTGTCGCCGCTGACCTGGAGACGCCAGGAATAACGGCGATAGCCTGGAATATGCCTATTAGGATGGCCTGTTTATAAGAAATAGACGCAACATCGCTTGAAGCATTGCTTTTATCTTTATGAAGTAACTCAAAAACTATCAAAAAGACTCCTCCAAGAAAAAGACTCCAGAGAACTATACTACTGCTGCTCAAAAGATAATTTTTTATAAATTTATAGAAGATAAATCCGATAATCGCCGTGGGAAGGAATGCAGCGAATACTCGTTTCAGGACTGCAAAATTCATCAGAAACTTCTTCCAATAAAGAACGATGACCGAAATAATAGCGCCAAGTTGTATGGCTATTTCAAAAGTTTTGACAAATTCCGTCTGGGAAATACCGAGAAGATTAGAAGTAAGTATTAGGTGTCCAGTGGAAGATATGGGCAAAAATTCTGATACTCCCTCCACAATACCTAATATAAATGCACTAAATGTGTCCATCTTTTAAAATATTATTTATACCTTTCTAGTTTTATTATATCACAGAAAGAGGGTTATGCGAAAATATTAAAAGTCAGATTTCCTTACTTTATAAATAGATTTTTATTTAATATTATATCTTATCTGATCTTTGGTTCGCAATATCTTTGTTTAAATTTGGGCGCAAAGATAACAGTAAGTTTAAGTACAAGTTATAGCTAAGAGGAAATCAAAATTACTATAGAAAAGGAAAAAGTTGCTAAATTGAAAATTAGAATTAGGAGGAAAAAAGCTATGGGTTTTATGTTTATGTTCTGATTAGTTGATTAAAAACCAGAGAGGCTTATCTATTTAAGGCGGCGACTTTGTAGCCCTATATTCTACTGAAAAACTGCTGATCATAAAATCGTAAAAACTCAATACCCAAAATTGTTTATGATTTCTATTGATTTGGCAATAATAGCGGCAGAAGTAAAGCTACAATATATTTCTATTCCTTTACCCAGTCCCACGCCTCTTTAAGCTTGTTACTGCTGAAAGTTTTGATTTCACCACTCATCATATGAGAGGTGAGCTTAATCCCCCAGTTTATCCATTTTGAGCCTCCGACAACGGCAAGCTTAATAAAATCTTTTCTATGTTTAAATCCAAACTTGGCATCATCCCAGCCGGCTTCTAATTCCCAGCCGTTAAAATTTTCATCCATATAGCAAAGTAGCCTGGCTTTACCGTTTTTCTTTATCATGGATTCTAATTCCGGTATTAGTATCTCTTTATACTCTTTATCCGTTAATTTTCCTGAAAGTTGAATGCCAACAGCGTTCTCATTGCTTTCTGGTAACATCTTAATCATTTTACCCTCCTTTAATTAGGGACAGTTGTTAATGCTTATTAATTAAGTTTTGTAGCCGCTTCTTTCTAAATAATGTTAGAGCTCCTCCTCCTAAACCGAATAAAATCGTAGAGACAGGTTCGGGGACGACATTGTTAAAAGCAACATTATCAAGCAAAGGACTCCAATCAGCTACATACTCATACCCTTCCGGATACCGATAAACAGTTCCTTTTATAACAACCTTTTTGATATCTGCAGTAGCTGTAGAATAACCCCAGAAAAATGGGTCTTGTGTAGCTAAATTAAGCAATGGGCTTGTATATATAAGATTATTTTTAGAATTAAAAACGCTCACAATAGCATTCATGGGAAATCCGCTATAGCTAGACAGGTCGAACCCTACGGCAAATCTTGGTTTGTCAAAGCTTATAGCGATAGACGGATGATATGATGTAGCTATCTTTCGTGATGATTGTCCATAATAACCCTTCCCTACCCATTCCAAGAACCAATATCCTTTATAGCATTTACCGTCTATACCTTGTTCTTCTGTGTAACCTGTTGCGTCATTAGGATTGCCGCCGAAACTTACGCCTTCTAATATGAGATCCGGGCCCTCGAGAGAATTACTCCCGTTCTTGTTCCAAAAAATGCTTTTAGAGTCTAATATCAAACCAACTCCTATACCATTTTGATTATCAAGACTTGTATTATTATTGTCTTGAACATTAAAAGATTCAAAATCTTCTACAATAGATCTTCCCGCGATAGTCAATAAATCATCCAAAGAATTACGGTCTGTTATAACACCTTCGCCATATGCTACATGAGAATGTATCATAGTGCCTAATATTAATATGCAAAAAAAGAAGATGATCTTTTTCATTTTTTCTAAATAGCCTCAATGCTGTATGCCGATTTCAAACAAGCATATCAAAACTCTTTAAATAATAGGATAACAACAGTATCCTATCTATTTTACCCTTTTCAATTAAAACTTGCCGCATAGCGGCCTAAATAGTATAAAAACTAAAGACGTCGGAAATATAGGCGTCTAAAGTCATTATTTCTAGTTCGTATTATTTTAATACATTGCTTATATCTTTATTTAGTTGCTTGCCGGCTCTATTCATGTCATCCTGCATTTTTTGGGCAGGGGTTTTTTCTGCGCACCCGCAAATCGATAGTACAATTATGACGCTTACTATTAAGGCTAATGTTCTCATTTTATAACTCCTTCCGTTTTTTTAAATACAGCCTTGTGGCCTTCCTTACTAATGACTTCAGGGTTGACGGTGGCAAACATTTTTATTAAAACTGCCACTACTCCTGTCCAACCAGTTTGGTGGCTTGCCCCTAGCCCTACGCCGGTATCTCCGTGAAAATATTCATAAAAAAGAATATTGTTTTTCCAGTGAGGGTCTTTTTGGAACTTTTTCTGATTGTTATAAATAGGGCGATTGTCTTGACGATCCTTGAGGAAGATTTTTGTAAGCCTATTAACGATCTCCTGGGCGACTTCAAAGAGATTCATTAGTTTCCCGGAGCTGGTAGGACATTTGATCTTAAAATCATTTCCGAAATATGCAAATAGATTTAAAAGCGCTCGAATTAATAGAACGTTAGCCGAGAACCATACCGGCCCTCTCCAGTTCGAATTGCCTCCGAACATCCCCGACTCGGATTCGCCGGGGATATACCTTATTTCATAGTGCTGATTATTTACATTTATTCTAAACGGATGTTTGTCGTGGTAACGTGATATAGACCTGATGCCGTAAGGCCCAAAAAACTCATCTTCATCCAGCATGATGGCTAGGATCTTACGGAGTTTGTCTTCAGTCAGGACTGAACTAAGGGCTTTCCCCTCCCTGGTATTTTTTGTACCCATAGTAAATACAGAAGCCGCTACTTCCGGAAAACGCGCCAGGAGGTCTTTGACATGGGCCCTTAAGCGTGGCAAAAATTTTTTATCGCCTCTTTCATAAAAAGTCGTCGCGCATAGAGGAAGCAGCCCTACCATTGAACGGACTTTTAGCCTTATAGGGTATTCGTCCGGCAGTCTTAGCAGATCGTAGTAAAACCCGTCTGCATCATCCCACAAATTTTCCCTGCCGACCCTATTCATGGCTGCCGCAATCCAGAAAAAGTGGTCCGCGAATTTGATTGCAAAATCTTCGTATAGGAGCGGATCGGTATATGCAAGCTCCAAGGCTATTTCAAAAAGGTTTTGGCAAAAAAGCGCCATCCATGCTGTGCCATCTGCCTGCTCAAGGTAGCCGCCTTTAGGCAAAGGACTGGAGCGGTCAAAAACTCCGATATTGTCCATACCTAGAAATCCGCCTTCAAAGACATTTTTTCCAAACCGGTCTTTGCGGTTTACCCACCAGGTGAAATTTAAAAGTAATTTTCCAAAAGCCTTTTTAAGAAAATCCAGGTCTTCCTTTCCAGAGGAGTACTGCTCGCTGCGATAAATAAAAAGTGTCGCCCATGCATGTACCGGAGGGTTGACGTCATTAAAATTCCATTCATATGCAGGTATCTGGCAATTGGGGTGCATATATTGCTCGGAGAGTACCAAGAGAAGCTGTTCTTTGGCGAAATCCAGATCTATCGGGGAAAAAGCAATTGCATGAAAAGCCAAATCCCATGACGCATACCATGGATATTCCCACTTGTCCGGCATAGAAATAACATGGTCGTTGACCATATGAAACCAGTTCTTGTTGCGGGCAAGTCGGCTCTCTGCCTTGAATGGATTTGCCCCGTGTTCCTCGAGCCATCGATTAGCATCGAAATAATAATATTGCTTTGTCCAGAGCATCCCGGCAAATGCCTGACGCATTACGAGTTTTTCGTCCGGGCTTACTTTGTCAGGGATAACTGTTGCGTAAAACTCATCCGCTTCCTTTTTGCGTAAATTGAAAAGAGAGTCAAAATAATCTCCAAAGGGTTGATTTGTATTATCGATCGGAGTTTTGGAAAGCCTCAGGCGCACAACTTTGGATTTTCCCGGGCTAAGAACAAGTCTTTGACTAATAGCAGCCTTTGTTCCGCAATTTTTTGGATTAATGCTATGTTTTTCATTGCGAATAAAATAATCGTTAATACCGTCCTTAACATAAGGTGATCTATTAGGTTTGCCGAATAGACGCTTTAGATTAGTTTCATTTTCAGTAAAAAGAATCTGCCCCTTTTCTTCACAGAAGAGATGAAAGGTACCCAGTTCCTCATGCTCTGCTTCTATAAGGTTAATTTTATTTTTGCCGGGAATAGTTCTGATTGAAGGCTTGGGGCTATTCTCAGACCAGGACCAAGTGTTTCGAAACCACAAGGTCGGCAATAAATAAAGCTCGGCCTTTTCAGGCCCCCTATTATGAGCAGTGATCCTTATTAGAATATCCTCAGGCTTTACCTTAGCGTATTCAACAAAAACATCAAAATACCTATCATTGTCAAATATTCCGGTATCAAGGAGTTCATATTCGGGTTCTCGCCTTGAACGTCCGGCGTTGGTAGTAATAAGCTTTTCATATGGATATGGGCTCTGAGGGTATTTGTAAAGCCATTTCATATAACTATGGGTCGGAGTATTATCGAGGTAAAAATAGTATTCCTTTACGTCTTCTCCGTGGTTACCTTCGCTATTATCGAGGCCGAAAAGACGTTCTTTTATTATAGGGTCTTGACCGTTCCAAAGTGCCAGAGCGAAGCAGAGGCGTTGCCTTGAGTCGCTTATGCCGGCCAGGCCGTCTTCGCCCCAGCGATAAGCCCTTGAGCGAGCCTGGTCATGAGTGAAATATTTCCATGAGTCTCCATTCTCGCTGTAGTCTTCGCGTACCGTACCCCATTGGCGTTCGCTTAAATAAGGGCCCCATTTTTTCCAATCTGATCCGCCTCTTCTAGTCTCATCCAGGCGCTTGGTCTCATTATTCATGATATTTGTTATCCTGATTTTTTAATCTGTCGTAGAATTTATACGTTTTTGTAATTCTATCATAGGTTGTTGATTTACTTTCAAATTTCCGCGGGTTGCACTGTCGAGATCGGCAATGATAGTTATGATAAGCGAAAATCCAAAAGCCATAAATATATAAACTATAAAACTATTTGCGCCTGCCAGTCCGAACTGATATCCGACAGCCATCATGGTAAATATAGTAAGAAGAAATAAAACATACCATACGCCCATGGGAATACGATACTGAAGGCCTGTCGTAACGCGTAGTGTATGGAGCTCGATTACCTCGTTCAGGGAATCAATAAATAACGCGTTAATTTCCTCTTTGGGGTCGGTTCTCGCAAGATGGGTTGCGTTCTGCCAAAGTTTTTTATGGATCTTTTCTGATTCGGCGATTATGTTAACAACATTCGATCGTTGTGAGCCCACTGAAGCGCGAAGATCGATATATGTTTTAAGCAATTTACGGCATTCAGTACGATAGGGGTCTGCAATAAGATCAGCCCGTAGAAATGCAGTTTCGATGGCATGGGTCTCGTTCAACAAAAGTTGCTTACGTACATCAAAGCGTGAAGCAGCTGTACCGAATGTAAATGCTAAAACAAGAGCCAGAAGCCCGAGCATAGCAGCTGCTATAGAAGAGACCGGCCCTACTATCGATAAATTCTTCTTTGCTAAGTGCCATACACCCAAAATAAAACCGATCATTATTGACAAAAAAACAATAACTCCGGTACCAAAAAATAGTAACCATCTGGGGATAACATCGAACAATACAGTAGTCATTAAATTCACCGCTTTGTAATCTTAAGGTTCAGCGCGCAATTGTATAAATGCCAGTTCAACGTCCTTAGGGTCTATGGAAAGCCATTTTATTGCTTCTTCCATAGTTTCAAACACTTTAACTACCGGGCCATAGTGCGATACAAACTGCGCAAAGAATCTGGCTCTTTCCAGTTCTTTTGTAGTAATAATGGCGGCTTTCAATGTCGCGATCCTATGCAGGTATTCACCATAATAATCCGCCCCTTCCCTCATTGTCGCCTCATCTATGGATTTATCGACATCTGCATTTCTAAGGTCCGCAATATGCATGTGTCTTGCTAGCGGCCAAAATGGATCCGAAGTTAATCGTTTAATATGATCCAAAAAATCATATGCCGTAACATGACCTCTCCATAAAACAAAGGTAATCCCTTTGTATTTATCAAGGCTGTAAACGATGCCCATGCTAATATCCTAATTAGTTTAAATCAAATATAATTTTTTGAAAGTTATTTATGTATTATATTTAATAAAAAAAATTTATGAATATGAAGTTTCCACATTTTTTTGATTTGATTCTACCTTGTATCGCTATTAAGAGGCTTGTTGTAGCAATTAAGTTAACATTAGCATAAAAAAAGACCAATGTTATGTATACATCGGCCTATGATTTGATTGCCAGTTCAGAATTAAAAAAACTTCTGTTTTTTATATTAACTAGAATGCGATATTAGACTTTTAAGGGATGCTAAATTTTTTCAATTTTAATTTTGTCATTATCTTTAGTCTGTTTAAGTATAAGCGGTTCATCATCAAGTGTACCAAAAACATTCACAGCGCTTGCAGGCCTTATCAAATTATCCTGGCTATTAGGCGTGGGGCCAAAAAAGATACACATACAAGGCCCTTCCGGCCAATAGGCAATGTCTCCAACTTCGACGATTTCGCGTGCGTATTTCTTTTCTAGCTCTATTTTGGGTTTAACATAAAAGTATATTTCTTCACCCCAAAGTTTTGTCTTGGTTGTTATGGGAAGGCTTTTTAAAATTAGCTTTGCTGTTTCGGAGTCGTTTAGTGTGGCTGTAAGCTCAAGCTTCCCTACGGTTATTTTAATCTTCAATGTATACTCCTATTGTTAAAATCCAAGCGTTCTGGGCTCCAGGTTCATAGCTGTAGGGAAAAGCGAAATCAAAAATGTTTCAAGTTGCAGTTTACAAGTTACAAGTTGTTTTTTAGTTTAAGCCTCGGGTTTTCGTTAACTAAGGTTAGCTACACAAGTACAGGTTGCAAATAAAAAAGCTCATAGCCCAAGGTAAAAAATAAAAATAAACACGCCGTACCCCGTACTAAAAAAATAGCTGATAGCTGACGGCTGATAACTGAAAGCTCATAATATAAACAAACCGCAAACCGTTTACCGCTCACCGATATTAATTAGTATCAAACCAGTTGCTTGCCGAAGCTGGCCCGTGTTGAGTCCATGCTTCATTAAACGAAAGCCATTTCATATGCCCATCAACAAAAGCATAATTATCTCCACCAGAATGTCTTTGCTGAGGTATAAAGAATGGAACTCCGCAAATATAGAAGTTATCAATAACCATCATTTCAAACTTAGTGCTGTCACTGGCAAGAATAGTCTCAGATTTTGACTTTACATTATCAATTGAAACGCCAATCAAATTATTGTTAAATGCAAAAGGATTGGTTGAAAAACCAGGCGTATAAGTTATTTTGGGTTGTTTTGGGCAGTACCATGTTTTTACGTTATCAATATATCTATTAAAAGGATCAGTCCATATCCCAGAAGGAAATTTATAATTGTTATCATCGAGATATAGAAAAGCAGCCATACTTATTTGCCGTAAATTGTTAAGGCAATTCATCCTCCACCCGGCTTCTCTGGCTTTTTGGATAGAAGATATTAAAAAGCCGGCTAAAATTCCCATAATTGCTATTGTTACCAGTAGCTCAATAAGTGTAAATGCTTTTTTTGTCTTAATTTGTTTTATTCTCCTACTCCAAAAGTTTTTCTAATAGCAAGCCCTATAAAAAAAGTTATTCCGGCAACGCTTAAGCTTAAAGTAAGCATCTCGAAAAACTTATTTTTAAAGTTCATATCTTTAGCAACGGAGATATAATAAGTAAAAATAAATATGACGAGTATTGCGTTAATGAGTACCAGCGCTAGGTCCAGAAATAGATTTGAAAAGATAAAATAAGGAAATACCAGAAAAATTACCGTTGCTATGTAAGCTAGCCCTGTGTATATGCTTGCTTTAAGCGGATTTTTGTCGTTTTTTTCGTGTTTTGTGGAAAGGTACTCAGAGCTTGCCATAGACATGGCCGCGGCTATGCCGGTGATAAGGCCTACAATGCCAATCAGTTTGGTATTCTGCAAAGCAAGTGTAAATCCGACCAATGCCGCAGTTAGCTCCACAAGCGCATCGTTCAGCCCAAGGACAATAGAGCTTATGTACTTAAGTTTCTCCTCGTTAATAAGGCTGACCAGTGAATTTTCGTGTTTATTTTCGTCGTCAATCATAGCTCGAATTTCAGGAAAAGACTTTTCGAGTTCTCCGTAAACGTCCTGAGCGGAATCTTCGCCGCTTTCCATAAGCTTGAGCCCGAAATTTAATCCGAAAATCCTGGAAATAAAGAAATAAAAAAATACTTTGAATTTATCAGGTTTTACATCTTCAAGAGAAATTTTTTTGAAGCGTTCATAATGGCTCATTTCGTCATTGGATATATTGCTGAGGATCTCGGCGTGTTCTCTGATTTTTGTCGCTTTAGAAAGCTTTTTATAAACATAGTACTCAGTGATTTCATTTCTCTGGGCTTTTAAAATGCTTTTTTTTAAGTCATCGCTTGTCATAAGTGCCCCCTATCTTGTTAACTTTGCAAAATTAATTTTAGATGAACTTAAAAATATTTTATCTCATTCAAGATAAAACTTCAAGTTATCAAATTTAAAACTAAGAGCTAGGTTAAAATGAGGTTGAGTATACAGGGGGACTGAAAGTAAATCGAGCCAATTTTGTTCCCAGCTGCCGATGTGAGTGGCGTCTTGGAGTATGTAGATACTTGAATGAGTCGTATCGCCTATCATGTCTGCAAATGACTCAGCAATAAAATCGGGCATTATCTTATCTCTTGAACCAATAAAATGTTTTTGCGGTATGTGCGCTACTTTAGAGGCGTGATCAATAGGATTTAGTGAGCCTGTTAGAGGGCTGACATTGTGATATTTAGTGAACTCTTTAGTGTTTAGATTGCCGGCTACAGTTCGGATGGCTACAACGTCTTCTCTGTCGGCTGACACAAGAATCGCCAGCGCACCTCCACCCGAAAAGCCTGTAATTTCTACATCTGAAATTTGAGTATTTTTTTTCGCAAGGTCGATAATTTGATCTATTGCATCTACAACTTCCCGGGAAAAGCGTTTTCCCGCCCAATAAGAAGAATTAGGGATGCTGAAATCCCGGTCTTGGAATTGGCCGGGTCTGGCGATATATAAAATATTTTTTGCCCGATCTTTAAGAGCCAATTTTAATGCTACAGGATTTAACGGTGTGGGGTCGTTTGATAAAGTGGATTTGTTGATCCATGCATTGCCATCACCTTCAATATAGACATGGAGGATGTCATTTGGGTCTAAAAACTTCTGGTAGGTTTTTAAGGAAAAGTTTTCAAACGGAATAGTTTTTTCTTCAAATCCGGAGTTTGTAGCAAGGCGTTCGTAGCGAAACGAGTTACCTTTGCCAGATGAGGTAGTAGAACAGCCAGTGATTATGAGAGTAGAGATTAAAATTATAGATACATAGATGTATGGTTTATTCATAGATTATTAAAGAAGCTCAGTAATTAGTCTCAGGTCACAAGTCACATGTCACAGGTTGCTAGAAGAAAGTGCAAAAGAGCACAAGAGCACACGTCACAAGTTTAAAGCTTTTACTGGTGCTCTGGTGACTGGTGCACTGGTGCGCTTTTTAGGCGACAGCCTCTTAGAAAGCGTAGCGGACTTCCACTGTGCCGTAGATGCCGAAATACTCTTCCTTCATTTCTGTATCGCATGTACCTACTAAGGACACATTGTTATCCAATCCAAATGAGAGTTTGCCGCCGGCATTAAAACTGTTGCGGGCTGGTTTGGCACCCAAAGCGTCAAAAGCTGCGCCGCCGCCAGTGAAAGTGGATGTAATGGCTACGTTATCACCAATAAAGTCATAAAGCCACTTCCCGTGTATCTCAGGGGTAATGAGCGCCCATTTTGTTTTTGCGTCATAGGACAATTTGGCCCCCACGCCTGATTGGAGTAAATTAAAGCTTTGAGCCTTTTGGCTAAGGTTCATTGACCCTGCTCCGGTTTCTGTGTAGCTATTTAAATGCAGGTGATCCCATTGTAGCGATGCCAGAGGGGTAAATGTAAAATTGTTCCCAAGATCAAAATTATATCCTCCTCCCAGATATGTGTCGTACTGCTGGCCTTCGTATTCAGCGAATGCGGTTCTGTTGATAGTCCCAACTACTACATCGCGTTTTCCGTCATACCAGTTCCAGGCAAACGAACCTGCCATGTCTATAAAATATGTGCGTGCCTCATTCTGGTATTCACCGTATAATGTCCCCTGCCCGCTATTTATAGCAGTTCTTCCGTTATTGACTTTGGAGTTAACCCTTCCATAAGCGTATCCGCCGCTTGCTCCCAGAGTAAGATTATCGCCAAAAAGGTGATCCGCTCCGAGTGCCGTGCCGAGATTCCATGCCTTATAGCCTGCTACGCCTTTTCTGGTCCCTTGATTCAGGTGGCTTCCGTATCCTTTTGCCCAGATGCCAGTAAGCCTGGACGCTTCATCGCCTGACGATACGCCAGTTTCGCCAAAACCATTTACTTTGTCAGCCAGTCTCATAACATCCTGTGCCCTTTCCAAAGACGCACTGACAAAATTATTTAGTGATGCAGTTGTAGTATTGTGAACTCCGGCATCTACGACCGGTACCATAGTATCTAGAGCAGCTGAAGTTTGGCCATCGCTCAGGCCTTCAAGAGTATTTAAGATAGTAGTCATGTCGCTGGATGGATCTGTAATGTCGTCCAGCACCGCTCCGACGGCTGCGCTGTCTGAATCTGTGCCCAGAGAGGAAAATCCGGTAGAAGTGCGATTGGCAGTGAGGATAAGATCTCCATTGGAATTAGAACCTAAAAAAGTTACACGGGAATTGTTGGATGTGATTACCGGTGATGTGGTAGTACCGCCACCATTATCAACAATGGTAAATACGGCTCCTTGGGGGATGTATTCTGAGCCGACGGAAACATTGACCGTACCGCCTGTTATGCCTGAGTTTCCGCTTGCGACGACTTTACCAAATGTTGAAGTATTGGCAATAGTAAGATTTACAGTCTGCCCTGCTCCTTGAGAAAAAACCCCTGTTCCGTTAAGAGTCAGTTTGTTTGTTCCGAGATTTATTATGCCGCTATTAGCTAGGGCGAGATTGCCGGTAATGGTTCTATCAGAGCTTAGAGTGAGTGTTCCGGTCCCGGCGCCTGCGTCGGAATCTACTGTTACTGTAGTTGCAGCGATATTGTGGCCCAGAGTTAATGTGCCATTTAAAATATTAATTTCCGCTAACCCCGTTCCTGCCTCTCCGATAGTTCCTCCGGTAGTATGAGTCCCTGCAAAATTTAAAATTCCCTGATTATTTAAAGTTGTTGTGATGGCGCCTGATATGCTTTTAGTGGAAGCAAGCGTTACAGTACTTGCCCCGGCAAAACCAAGTGCCGATGCTGTAAGACTTTCATTTAAGTTTAAAGTTCCTGCCGATACAGTGGTAGCGCCAGTATAACTATTGGCACCGGAAAGAGTTACTGTTCCTGCGGTAGTTTTGTTTAATCCCACGTTTCCGCCTAATATTGCAGATATTGTCCCGCTTCGGACATCAAACGTATTTGAGCTAGTGAGGGTACCGCCGGAGCCGTTAATGTTGCCGCTCGTTAATTGGACATTTGTAACTGCTTCATTAAATTCCTGGATGTTTAATATCCCGCCGCTAACTACCAGATTTTTGGCATCATTGATCTGATTACTTTGCATGAGCTTCGCTGTGCCGCCTGTAATGGTAAGATTTCCAAATATTGCAGTGCCGCCTGTAGTATTAAGATCTAACTCCCCTGCGCTAACAGTAGTGAGGCCTCGATAAGCATTATTACCGGAAAGAGTTACGGTACCGCCGGTAGTTTTATTTAAAGCAGTGTCATCGTCTGAGCCTTCGAGTCTTGCGGATATATTACCGTTTTCAACTTCAAAAGTTCCTGTGGTTACTAGAGTAGAATCACCGCTTATTGCTCCATTAGTCAAAGTGACTGTGCCTACCCAGTCATCTTCAGCCACATCAAGCGTGCCACCGCTGACACGAACCGCAGCTAGATTGCCTATAGTTCCGCCAACTCGCTGTAAAGAAAGAGTTCCTTCTTGGACATCAGTAAGACCAGAGTAACTATTGTCTCCGGAAAGGATTGCTGTCCCGGCACCGGTTTTGGTTAGTGTTGTGCCTGCGCCACCAGCAAGATTTACACTAATTGTACCGGTATTTGTAAGGTCGTAGGAGTTGGCAGTTAGCGTGCCAGCTCCGCTAATAGTACCGCTTGATATTGTAATGTTGTCTACGGTGTCTGAATTGGCGACATTAAGAGTACCGCCGCTAACTTGTATTGAATTAGTGTCAGCAATTGTGCCGCCATTGCGTCCTAAAGTAAGAGTGCCTTCTTGGATATCGGTAAGTCCTAAATAGCTATTATTTCCCGAAAGCGTGAGAGTGTTTGCGCCAGTTTTAGTAAGACCGCCCGCTCCGCTTAATATACCTTCAGTGGTAATATTGCCGCTAGAAGCGCTAAATGTTCGCGTCGCATTCATAAGCATATCAAATTGGATTGTCTGGTTGTCAGCATCATTATTTAATACATTGCCGGAAAGAGTGATAGCGTTACCTAATAGTGTAAATGCGCTTGCTCCGTTATTAAAGGTAATTCCGTTAACATTATTTAACAGGTCGTTTTGACTAACATTTGCGTCTCCATCAAAAAAAAGAGAATATCCGTTATCAGGCAGAGTGCTATTATCCCAGTTGTCAGCAGTAGACCAGAGGACGTTAACTCCCTGGCCAGTCCAGATTTTATCTATAGCGTAGGATGGAACAGAGGCTAAGTTAAGAACAAAAGCAATTACAATTAGGAATAATAACTTCTTCATCATCTTTTACCCTCTTTTTGTTTTTGTAAAAAAATTAAGATAGTTTAATCCTGTTTTTAACATGCGCAAGCCGAGCGATTTCACCTTGTTTAGAAAAAAAGCCGGAAACAAAGTTCCGGCTAGTAATTAATTATATAAATTGATATTTTTGTAGCACAAACCCATGA
Organism: uncultured Planctomycetia bacterium; assembly: GCA_964460615.1. Classification (GTDB taxonomy): domain Bacteria; phylum Omnitrophota; class Gorgyraeia; order CAYWPX01; family CAYWPX01; genus CAYWPX01. Next base: position 3,829 of record CAYWPX010000017.1, on the reverse strand, counting down.
TTATTCCATCTATCTATTATTTTATAACAATACAATTTAAACTATATATATGTTAGTTATTATAGCATAAATAGTTAGATTTGCAATAGAAAATTTGAAAGGTTGCAGGTCGCAAGTTGCAGGTTAAAAAAAACGCTGGGGATCGGAGGAGGTATTCTACGTATTTTTTTGACTTATTTCTACTCGGTAATCTGGTTATTATCTTACGAGTATAACATCGCCTGAGAGGATTCTTTCAATAAAGCCGTGGTCTTTTCTTATAAGGAGGGCGCCATCAGAGTCCATATCAAGGGCATATCCCTCGATATCGCGGTTATGGTAACTAATTTTCACCCGCTTACCTATCATGTAGGACATTTTTTTCCACTCTTCGCGGATAATTTCAAACTCACCCTTTTTTATTTTTTCGTAGTAAGTGTCGAGTTCTTTGAGGATAGTTCTTGCTAAATTGATGCGGGATAATGCTTCCTGCCCTGCTTCTTTTTTTAATGAAGTTGAATGAGGCGGGAGTTTGGAAATATCGGTATTTACATTTATACCTATTCCTAGCACAATAAAAGAAACCTTATCAAGCTCGCCTTTCATCTCAGTGAGTATCCCGGAGACCTTTTGGCCTTTTACAAGGATATCGTTAGGCCATTTTATTTGGGAGATAACACCGGTCTCGTTTTTAATAGCCTTATTTACTGCGACTGCTGCCATTATGGTTACTTTTGAAGATTCGCTGGGAGTGATATCGGGCCTAAGGATCACGGAAAAATATATACCACCTTCAGGAGAAAGCCAGCGCCTTTCCAGGCGGCCTTTTCCTTTTGACTGTCTCTCGGCAAAAATTACGGTACCTTCTTTTTCTTTTGACTCCCCAAGTTTATAAGCGAGGTCATTTGTAGAATCGGTAAGGTTGTATGAAATGATCCTCTTGCCGATAACCTTGGTATTTAGATTCCAGGCGATCTCATGAGCGTAAAGTTTGTCAGGTATTCCTTCAAGACGGTAGCCTAAATGCGGGGATGCAGTAATGGTATAGCCTTCAAGGCGCAATTTTTCTATGTGTTTCCAGAGCGCTTGACGTGAAATACCCAAAGCTTCGCTGATCTCTTCCCCGGAAACGAAGTGATTTAAGTTTTTTCTGAATATCTCTAATATTTTTTCGTCAGTCATTTTTTTATGAGCCTTCAGCCGTCAGCTATCAGTTTTCAGTCATCAGTATAATTTGGAGCACCAGCTGCCCCTCGGTTTAAACCTCGGGGTGACCTGAGACTATATAATCTTTTCTATGAGCTATGAACTATCAGCTATGAGCTGCTTTTGCCTAATCGCCTAGTCGCCCAATCCCCTAATTGCTATTTGATTTCTTATCTTTTCCCCTATCCCTTGAACCCTAACCCCTATACCATTTTGTTTCTACTATGAGCCATGAGCTATTTCGTTTTTGCTGTATTTTTCAGCTTCTTGATCTCATCCCTTAAATACGCCGCGCGCTCAAACTGCAAATTCCTTGCCGCGAGTTCCATCTCAACTTCCAGCTCGCTAATGAGGCTCATCAGTTCGTATTCTTCAGCGGATTCCTTGGCTGTCGAGGCAACAATTTCTTTGGCTTTTCTGTAGGCTTCTATGCCCTCAAAGATCTTTTTCTTTATGGTCTCAGGCTTAATATTATGTTCAGTGTTAAACTTTTCTTGTATTTTACGTCTTCTGTTTGTCTCATCTATGGTTTTTTTCATGGACTTGGTGATATTATCGGCGTACATGATGACCTGTCCATTTACGTTTCTAGCTGCTCTGCCTGCTACCTGAATAAGCGAGGTCTCACTCCTGAGAAATCCCTCCTTGTCAGCGTCGAGTATTGCTACCAAAGATACCTCCGGGAGGTCTATACCCTCTCTCAATAGATTTATGCCCACAACGCAGTCAAACTGCATTAATCTTAACTCTTTTAGTATTTGAACGCGCTCTAAGGCATCTATTTCAGAATGGAGGTATTTTACCCTTAATCCCATCTCTTTTAAATAGCTGGTAAGATCTTCTGCCATTCTTTTGGTGAGGGTGGTTACGATAACCCTTTCTTTTTTATCGGCGCGAATTCTGACCTCTTCGATAAGATCGTCTATCTGGTTTTTTGAAGGCCTTACCGTAATCTGGGGGTCCAAAAGCCCTGTCGGCCTTATAACCTGCTCTACGACAGTTTTGCTCTTTTCTTTTTCGTAAACATTCGGAGTTGCTGATACAAAGATCATCTGATTGATAAGTTTTTCAAATTCCTCAAACTTTAGAGGCCTATTATCCAGAGCTGATGGGAGCCTGAAGCCAAAATTGACAAGAGTTTCTTTGCGCGCCTTATCTCCCTCATACATTCCTTTTATTTGGGGTATTGTAACATGGGATTCGTCAATTACCATTAGATAATCTTTGGGAAAATAATCTATCAAGCAGTAAGGCCTGGAGCCCGGAGGCCTTTGGGCAAGGTGGCGGGAATAATTTTCTATTCCGCTACAGTAACCGAGTTCTTTCATCATCTCCATATCATATTTGGTCCTAGACTCTAAACGCTGGGCCTCAAGAAGTTTATTTTCACTTTTTAATTTTTTTAATTGTATTTCCAATTCTTCCTTTATAGATTTCATGGCGATATCGATCTTCTCATCGCTGGTTACAAAGTGTTTTGCAGGATAGATAACGATTTTTTCAAGGTCGTTTAAGATTTTGCCTGTTAAAGGATCGATTTCGCGTATTTTTTCAATAACATTACCGAACATCTCAAGTCTAATAGCAGTTTCTCCGTAAGCCGGAAATATTTCAACAGAGTCGCCTCTTACCCTGAATTTACTTCTGGAGAAATCTATATCGTTTCTTTCGTAATGAATATGAGTTAAATTTGCAAGTATTTTATCGCGCGAAATATCCATACCGGTATTCAATGAAAGCAGATATTCCGCGTAATCATCAGGTGAACCGAGGCCGTATATAGCAGAAACACTGGCGACAATTATAACGTCTCGCCTTGACATAAGAGAGCTTGTGGCTGCGAGGCGGAGTTTATCTATTTCTTCATTAATTGAAGCATCTTTTTCTATGTAGATATCATTTTGAGGGATATATGCCTCAGGTTGGTAATAATCATAATAACTTACAAAATATTCAACTGCATTTTTTGGAAAGAATTCCTTAAATTCGCTATAAAGTTGCGCTGCAAGAGTTTTATTATGCGATATGACTAAGGTAGGTTTTTGGACTTTTTCAATAACAGAAGCCACTGTAAAAGTCTTGCCGGAGCCCGTAACGCCCAAAAGTGTTTGGTATTTTTTATTTGTTAAAATACCTTTGGCAAGTTCTTCTATTGCTTTTGGTTGGTCGCCCTGAGGTTTGAAGTCGGTTATGAGTTTAAAATTTTGCATTCAAATATTTTAACATTTTTATATTAAAAAGTACATAGTACTTCGTATATCGTACATCGAAAAATTAAAAATAAAAAGGGACGCATTTTGATTTTCAACGTGAGGTTTTATAACCTCCGAAATTAGCGTCCCTAAAACTTTTGCCTTAAAAAAGTTTTATGCTTAAATAGTGTTAAGCAATCCGACCCGGGAGGAGGATTGTAACTATTTAAGTAGAATAATTTCATCCGGTATTCGGTTAACGGTTTTCAGTTCCCGGTTAACGATGTACTATGTACGAAGTACGATGTACTGTTTTTACTTCACCTTCGCTCTAAATATATTAGTCCCACTCACTCCATTCCTTGTGTTGACATACATATAGCCTTTAAATGGCTGCAAGTCACCTACAAGTGAATTCTGTGAATTATTGTTTATATATGGATTTGATACAG
>CAYWPX010000016.1:0-21201 GCA_964460615.1 uncultured Planctomycetia bacterium | reverse complement strand
CTTCAGTGTACTGGGGAAGAGTCGGAATGGTGACGGTCGGTTTAACGTTGGAATTGGGAACGGTAATAGTAACGGTCTTAGGAGCCGAAGCTTTTCTAAAAGGATTTGTCTCAGGCCCGTCATAAACAATAAATGTAAATACATAGTTACCAGGACCAGTGAATCTGTCAGTGGTCCACTTAAAATAGCCGATCGTACTACCTATGGCTGGTTGCTGGATCGTTGGCGGAGTGGCGCTTGCCATCGGGTTAGTTTTACCAGCCGGATAAGAGTCACAAGTAAACGAATAAATAAACTGTGTATCAGTGTTATCGTCAGAGGCATTAAGACTAAGACTATTGTTGGTATTTTCGTTAAAAGTCACTGTTGCGGGTATATCTAAAGTAGGAGCCGTATTTATAGGAAGGAAGTAAATATTCTGGTTCGTTGCATAGAAATCTCTGGTATCTGCCCAGGCTACTCCGCCTTTTGCAATATAAGGCCTTGAGTGATACGGTGAAGCATTTTCTTCCACTAAGGCCGGGCAGAATGTCGGATAAGCAGTTAGTTTAGTTGAGACCTTAGTTGTTAAATTATATATATAAAGATCTTCTTTCATCCAGTCCGGATAATTTGACCAGTAAACAAGCTTATCACCATAAATTGTTGGATAATAATAGTCATACCCAGCAGTAGCAATTGTAGCAATAGTTTTATGTGTAGCAATATCATAAACATATATTTTACAATCATAGCCAGGAAGCCCGTCGCTAAAGGCAATCTTTGCGCTTGAAATACTTGCCTTACCTATCGGCATATATTCGGAAGATATTATTTTAGTAGGCGTACCTCCAACGATCTTGCAATAATAAACATCCTGATCCCACCCTAATATTGCAGTTTGTACAGACTGTTTCCAGGTAATATATTCGCCGTCTGTATCTACCTCTTTATAAGTAATACCGCCTATCTGATACACCATATTTGACTTTCCGCCTACTATATATCTCTCTTCGCCTGTAACAAGATTTTTCATATAAATGCCGCAAGATTCACCGCCAGATTCCGTAGTCCTTCTTACCCATACAACTATATTACCGGATATGCTTGGAAGGCTCCCCTGGCCTAGATAAGTAACCGGCCCTCCTGCGGTAACATTGTAAGCATAGATCGAATCGTTAATACCTTCCTCATAATGAAAACCATTATAGGACTGAGCAGTACCTTCCCATATTATCCACGTATTTTTGTTAGAATCCTTACCCACTACAGGGAATAAGTCATTTTTACCTGAATCAAGTTTAATCTTTACAGCTGGGTTATCGAGATAACAATAATATATATCATATTTATTATCAGCCTTGCTACCCTCATGCCAGACCATTATATTACCGTAGAAAGTCGGTGAGGTTTGAAACTTATTAGTTATATCTATTGCTACCTCACCGGTTACACGCGGAGGCATTGGATTAACAGTCAAAGTAAGAACCCTATTTAATGTATTAGTGCCATCGCTAATTTTTAAATTAAATGTATATGTTCCATCCAGAAAATACGAAGGATTGATTGTAAGTACCGCCTTCTGGGAAACCGCTGCCTGTGCCGGGTCAACAACAGGATATTCCAAATAAGTTCCGCCCTCAATAAAGGGAGAGTAAGAAAATTTTAGTATATCACCATCGGCATCCTTTGCATCAATGGTTAATTTTAACGTGGATCCCTTAGAAACACTAAAACTAGTACCGGTGGCCCCGGCTTGGTCTTTAATACTATTAATAACCGGAGCACTTGGATTTGCTTCGGCATATTTTAAGACATAAATAAAATTATTACCGCTTGTTAATTTAGCAGAACATGCGACAGTATTCTGAAAAATGGCAGGGTTATATAGTCCATTAACGGCACCTGCCCATGTATGTGCAGTTTTTGAAAACACCATAGGATTAGTAAAATTATTGGATACATAAATATTCTGATTATTTTCACCCAGAGTAAAAGCCAGCTTATTATTATAACCATTCATCATCTGGTAACTTGAAGAAGTGCTGGTCGTAGCATAGTCCCCCAAAGGTGTTGAACTAGTCCTGGTAGAAGTAACGTACTTTTTAATTTTATATTTAGAGCTGTAGATATAAGAATAATAAAAATTGCCGGAATTATAATGTATCCCATTAATCGGGGTAGTAAGCCCGTCGATGTTAATATTAAGCTGTGTATTGGTTTTAGTGACCAAATCATAGGCATAAACCGAAGCAACAGGTATTTGTATCGGTATTCTCCACCCGGTATTGACTGTACCTGAAATCTTAATATAAATAAGAGTATTCCCAATTAATTTTGCCACAAAACCCGCAACGCCAAGTTTATTTTTGGTCCAAGAGCCGGTAGCAGTTCTGGTAAATTGATATATAACAGCATTTTTTCCGTTACAAATAACGTTATTACCATAAATTTGGGGGTTTGTGTAGCTTTCTACTCTCTCGTCTCTATCAAGCGCATGACATTCGCCTGAGCCGATCTGATAGACAGCTATCTGTGGATTGTAATTGGAGAAATAATATTCATATGCAATAAAATTTCCATATATAGAAGGATTTTTCTTCTTATGATTTTCATCGCGAAATTCTCTGGGCTCGGCAATTGAAATAACCGAATTATCATTAAGATTAAGAAGTTTTATGTCGCTAATCTTAGTCGAGCTATTATACTCTTCCCAAGCAACAGAATCACCATAGGCAACAACACCGTTAATAGAATTAGATGTAGGATTAGAAAGATACAAATCTTCAGCACAGGCTGTCGTAGCTAAAAAGCCAAGAAAGCAAAATGTGTACATAAAAATTTTAATCGATTTTAAAAAGTAGTTTTGTCTCATAAATTTCCCTTTTTGTTATTTTTAACAAACCTTTTTAAATCTTTTTATATTTAAGACAAAAAAAAGCATAAATATTAAATTATAATATTATTTTATTTAGTACACACACTTTTCCTCTTTGCATTTATTTACCCTATATTTTCTATTTCCTGCTAAAAGTATACCATAAACTTATTAAAAAGTCAAAACCTGATTTAAAAAAATACATAGGCAGTTTTAGCTTGACTGCTATAACTGCCTATGTATTGACTTATTCTTTAAGCCTATTATTCTATAATACTAGCTTTAAAAATATTTGTTCCATTAGTCATGTTTCTTGTATTAACATACAAACTTCCTTTAAATATCTGTAAATCTCCTATAAGTGAGTTTTTTGTATCATTATTTACATACTTATTACTGATTGCGGTCCATGAGTTACCGTTTATTGAGGTGTATACCCTTCCTCCCCAATTATATGTGGTCAGATATAGCCTGCCCATATAACTGGTAACGTCCCCTATGTATGGCTCACTCGCTAAACCCTGATAAGCAAGTTCCCACTTATCAGTACCATTATTAAGTCTTGTTAACTTATATACAAACGAATTACCAAATGCTTCGCTCGTAGTCGCATATAAGCAACCGCCAAAAGCAACTAATTTGGAAATACTGCTTCTGGAAGAACTGCCAAAACCATTTAAAATTACCGGCTCCCAGATCGTTCCATTAAACGTTCTCCAGATCTGCGCGCCGGAAGTTTTTCTTTCAAAATATCCGTTATTGTAGGTGCCAACATATAAATACCCCTGGTACTCGCACATAGACTCAACATTCATATTACCATATAGACGATAATTTGTTTTTACTTCTTTATTCTTATTAACTGTTGTATAGAAATTCCCGTTATCATAACCAAATGCCGGCTCAGAAACATCAAACCAATTAAGCCTATCGCTTACACCATATGGCTCCAGCGGAACATTTACTGGAGCAAGAGGATCCTTTGAACATCTCATTACAAAATATAGGTCCCAATCATTATAGAAACCTGTGAAAGCAAGATCCTTAAAATCAATTATATTCTTTGCCCACCAGCCTCTTGAGTTAAAATATTGCTCCGTCGGTTTTTTGTTAGAATACAACTGAACATATCCGCCCAACCTAGTTGTTGCATTGGTTTGTTCATCGATTTTAGTTATGTAAGCATTTCCATACCAATCATCGGAGACAATGTATAACCCCGACTTATCCTTCAGATTAAGATACTCCATATCGAGTGTCCTGTACATATAGTATCCGTTGCCGTAGTTTGTTTTAAGCTCAAGGACTTTCTGGAAAGTATTGCCATCTTCTGATCTATATACTGCAGGTTTAAGGTCAGTGTTTGATGTCGATACATACAATGCTCCGTTGTACACCATCAGCTTGGCCTCATGGTTCTTTTTATCGCCAAAACCGTTATCTACTACGCTTGACCAACCGCCTATTTTGGCTGATGGAGGGACATCAGGAGGAATATATCCCAGATCATCGGTTATGATCACTGAGTCGATCTTTGTCTCATTTTCCTGATCACTGAAACTGATAACGTGCATTCCTTTATCGAGTTCTAATATTATTTTTTCATTTACCTCGCCCTCAGTGAAATTGACCCATCTTAGATTTTTAGGGCTATTCCCTGTGTCATCGCCTACTACAAAACTCCTGTCGCCTACCGACATCACTACAGAATCCGCATAATCATATTCATCGCTTAACCTGACCCAGACCGCATACTCAGTTTTAGTATCAACATTAAATGAATATGAGCCTATTTTGGAATAATTGATCATATAAATATTTGGATTACCGTTAATATTACGCATATCGGACCAGACAATAGTGTCCCCGAATATCGAAGGTGAAGCCTGATTAGCCAGATCAACGCATACGGGTATTTCCGCATTTTCAGCAAGGTCAAACATATAAATATCGCCATTACCATTCCTATAATCCGTCCAGACGATCCTATTATTGTAAATAGCAATGTCTTTCTGTTCGGATGGATTAATACATATTGCCGACTCTTGAGATGTCAACAGATCATACATGTATATGTCAGCGTTGCCATTTCTATAATCAACCCAAACAACTTTGTCATTATAGATTTTTGGATAATACTGATTTGCCTGGTTCTGGCAGATAGATATCTCAGTCCCTAGATCTACATCATACATATAAATATCGAAATTCCCATTCCTGTTATCTGACCAGACTATCCTATTTTCAAAAATAGAAGGCCTCCCCTGGTACGCCACATTAGTGCAAATTGGATACTCTGTATTATCTGACAGGTCATACATATATATATCCCAATTTGTGCTATGAGGATCGTTGATCAATTTACGGCCGTCTCTCCAGACTACTTTATCGCCATAAATTACCGGCATATCCTGCGGCCCGTCGGCAGTACAAATTGGAGTTTCTACACCCGTAGATAGATCGAACATATATATATTTCTTTGGGAAGAGGCATTCCTATCATCAGCCCATACTATTTTTTCGCCGTTCATAGAAATATCCCACTGAGGCGCATTATTCAGGCTAATAGGAACCTCTTTATTGTCATTTAAATCCAAAAGATATATATCATTTTGCACTTCTTGTGTCTGATTTCTATAATCCAGCCAGACAATTTTGTCATCATAAACAACCGGCGTATATTGGCTGGTAGAAATATTCGCTACCGGCCTTTCTTTTATCATTGAATCCCCGCCAACTACATAAGCACCTGCCCATGCGCCGGCATTTGAATCATATACTATCTTATGGTTAAATAAATTCATGTCCTCAGCCTCAAATGAAATATAATCTTCAGCCGGATTAAGAATCACCATAAGATTAAGACCAACATTATTTTTAAGCATAATTTTTTGCTTATATGTCTCATAAGCTTTGTATCCGCAACCAAATCTGGTTACTTTAACAATATACTCTCCGTCAGGAAACACATCATTTAAATCATAACCTGTTAAATAAAACAACCCATCTTCAGATGTTACAAAGCTAGTCAATACTCGAGTCTCCTCAAGATCCATAAGGCTGACTACCGCTCCACTCAAAGGGACAAGATTGTATGACTGCTCTTTCCCATATACAATACCTTTAACCGGTATATTTAAAACATACAGTTCAAAGCAAACTACATCTGTTGTGTATCCATCTGATACGGTTACTGTTGCCACATATGGTTCCGGCCTGCCCTTATCATACCAGGCATAGAGCTTTAGTACTGCTGTTCCATCACCATTATCAACTAAACTAGTGTCACTCGGAAGACCTGTCATAGTAAAAGTCAGTTTGTCACCATCTATATCGCTTGCGCTTATTGGATAATCAAAGACTTCTCCTTCATAAATAAACATACTTGGAATCGGATAGATAACTGGAGCGTTGTTGGCTTTTAACGTTGCCATAAAAGGCATCATCTGGCTGTTTTTAAGAAGCCCCATCCCTTTATAAGATTTAAATCCATCCTTCGACGCTTTAAAATAATAATAACCTTCTTCAGGTAATACGAGAGATAGTATATATTTACCATTTGAATCCGTAGTTGCACTTGCAACTATATTCCCGCCTGATAAGCTTATTATCTCAACCTTTGCGTCATCTAAGGGTTTACTGGTATTTGTTGAATCAAGAGAATAAATGGTCCCCTTCATTATTACATTCTTCACGATTACTTTAACTGCTTTTTCGGTAATTAGTCCGCCCTTATCCGTTACCTTAAATGAAGCTATATATTCTCCAGCTTTATCGTAAGCAGTTAACCAGCTAAATTCTCCTATAGGGTCCCCTATAGAAATTAAAGGAGTAAATTTGGCTCCGTTAGGAAGGCTCACAGATTCCAATGACAAAACGTCAGATATCTCTCCCATGCTATCCGGATCAGTTGAAGAAACATTAAACTTAAGCTCTTCACCCTCATTTATGATATATTCATTCTGCCCAAAGAGAATATCAGGAAGCCTGTTAGTATTATTTACTGTGATTTTAACTGTCTTATTATCCTTAAGGCCTACAGGATCAGTTGCAATAATACCAATCAAGTATTCACCGGTTTGGTTATAATTTGGCGTCCAGACAATTGTTTTTGTCATAGTTATTGCGCCGGTTACCGGATCTACCTCCATCAATACTACATCTCCCCACATAGCGCCCTCGGGCAGATTTTCCGATGTCAAGGTTACATTTCCATTCTCAGGATCGCTTGCTTTGATATTTATAATAATCGTCTCGCCTTCATTAACTACCTGATCTGGTATCGGGTTTATTATCGGAGGTAAATTATCGGATGTATTAAGTATCAGGTTAGCATTCCAGCCAAAGAAATAAGTCTTATGGAATTCCGTTCCTTCGGCATTATACGGCTGGCCGGGATTATTGTCATGGTCGATCAATAAAATATCGAACGGCCTTATCATCCCCTCATAATACTCATGCCCAAAAGGATACAATGGGTCAGCCGGCCTCATGCCTAAAGAGTGGCAATTTATCTTAAACTCAGCTATATATCCTGTATCTAGATCCAAGTTATCATCTTCTGTTGTCCCTGTCTTTAAAGTATAGGCTCTGAGGTTTTCCCAAGGCCCACTTTGTGTGCCACCAATGTTTATAGTGTCCTTGGTAGTGCCATTAGGATTATCGGCTCTTGAAAAATAAGTCTCTAATGAATCACTATCCCAGAAATCACTAGCACCCGCAGATTCAACATGCTGGTCAGAGACATCAAGAGCTACATATATATTTTCATTATCCCACAAGAATTTTGCTTTAGCGGTCGTATTATCAGTAGGTTTATCCATATAAGAAAAATTCATCTCAACCCAATCAGTTAAATTCCAAGCCAATTCATCCATAACTCCGTCAATGACCATCGCGCTATTTGTCTTAATAGCCTCTATCTCAGGATCCTTGAATATTAATATTGCCCCTGCGGTATCGGCATTAGCGTCTCCGTCCAGGCTTGTCTTATGAAATTCTGTATTAGGGTCATTGTATGGGTAGTAAGGATTATTATCGTGATCAGAAAAAATAATATCAAAAGGCACCTGCATGTTCTTATTTATAACCTGTCCAGGTTCTGCCGATATCCCTATTGAATTGGCATATACCGCAAATTCAACCACATACCCTGTGTCAGTATCCGAATTATCATTTTCAGTTGTGCCCTCTTTGTCAGCGAGTACTCCCCAAGCACCTTCTCCGTGATATGTACCTATACTTCGTCTAAACTTAGTACTGACGTTAGGATCATTTATTTTGGCAAATGCCAATTCTAAGCCATCACTATCCCAGCAATCTTCTGAGTTGGCTGATTCAACATGCTGGTCATTTACTTCGACAGCAATAAAAATATATCCTTCGTTCCAAACAAATTTCGCTTTAGCATTAGTATTATCTAACGGTTTATTATTATCAGGAAAAGGAATATTTACCCACTCGGCAAGCTCCCACTGCGGTTCATTCATTATACCATCAAGATAAATAGTACTATTCGGGACTCTAACAGCTTCTATTATCTTTTTACCTTTAATTAGTTTTAGTTTAGCATTTTCAAAAAATGCCTTTGCAAATTTTGTCCCGGCCGCATCCCATGGTTGTCCGGGATTATTATCATGGTCGACAACCATCAATTTCAAGGGTAGTTCCATTCCTTCCAAGAACTTGGACCCTAACGGATAATCAGGCTCGTCCGGCCTAAATCCAACCGATGTTGCGTCAACTCTTATCTCAACAAAGTACCCCGTATCTAGATCAGATTCATTATCCTCAGTTGTTCCTCCCTTAAGAGAATATTTCTTTTCATTCTGGGCTGATCCGCCTGTAGTCCCTCCTACATCAACTCTATTTTCCGATACTTCAGCTCCGGAAATGAATGCTGTTACAGAGTCACTGTCCCAGAAATCACTTGCTCCTGCCGTTTCAACATGCTGGTCGGATACGTCAAAAGCAACATATATAGCGTTATTATTCCATAAAAATTTTGCTTTTGCTTTTGTTTTGTCAACCGGGCCAAGATCAGCGGGAAATTCCACATTGACCCATTTTGCAAGCTTCCATTCAGACTCGTTCAGCTTTCCATCAATCGTTATTGTTTCATCTGGTATCTGGCTTGCCTCTACAACCCCGAATACCACCCCGCCATACATACCTATATCAGAGCGCGTTCCGTCAATATCTAAGATCGCCGGATCCCCTGCATTAATAAGAGAAGATGCAGCTTTAAGATGGTACCCGTTTTCAAACTGATCACTAACTCTTAAATTACCGCTTCCATTTTTAAAGTTAAATCCTTCTCCTATATAGCCATATGCAACTTCAGGAATATAATATGCAGCCCCAAGTTGACTTAAAAGCACATTATTTCTTATAATCTGCCCTCCGGAAACATTATACGGCTCTATCACATGGACTTTAGGAAATGCCGCATAACCCTCTTTAGCGCTTACTTCAATAACGTTATTAATAATTTTAATTTTCCCATTTGAAATACTGTTACCTAATATACCAATAGCACCGCCTGTTGATGGATGCCCAGTTATACCTCCTGAAGAAACATTAATATAGTTCTGATAAATCTCAGTAGCTACATCAGCAGTAATAGCTATACCTATGGCGTAATTAGGATTGATAGTTTCCCAGTAATCCTTATAAGCAACAATATTGTTATTTATTATTTTGCCTCCTAATGCATATACTGCTATAACTGAATGCCCTACTTCACCATAGGCTGGTGGCACAATCGAAAATCCTTCTACAAGACTATCTGGTTTAACAGTGACTGTTCCTCTTATGATAGCCCTATCTAATCCTTCTTTTGAAATAAGCGATATACCTGGTTTCAATATTATATTCTCAATATATTCTGTACCTTCATTAAATACTAATACAGTCTCCCCGCTTTGTGCTGTATCTATCGCTTGCTGAATACTCTGCCCATTATGCACTTCTCTATTTGTATTATTATTAGCGGTGATTTTAATAGTTTTCGAGTCAGAAAGATTGCCGCTATCTATTGCAGTAAAGGTAACCAGATATTCACCGGCCTGGTCAAAATTTGGTGTCCACGAGAATTCACCTGTTGTAATATTAATCAAAGCACCCGGAATACTAGGAGTTGAAGCAAATGTATAAGTAAGCGCATCCCCATCAGGGTCTGTGGCGCTGACAATAAAATTAAGATTTGAATTCTCATCAACTACTTGATCTATCAGATTATTTAAAACAGGCGGATTGTTTTCATCTGTAACAGTGAATACAACTGTCTTAGAATCAACGCCGCATCTTCCGTCAGATACTGTGAAGGTAATTTCATGTTCGCCTTTTTGAGTCGGGCTTACCTCCCATCTGAATGCTCCAGTTAATGAATTAAGCGTCGCTCCTGAGAGTGCTGGCCAATATGAATAAGATAATACATCATTATTAGCATCAGTAGCATTTAAGTTAAATTGAACCAGAGTATTCTCGACAACAGACATATCCCCCGGGCTTGTTAATACAGGCGGGGTATTTGTTGGATCATTAACGCCAACCAATTTGAAGTCTCCATTAATTTGAACTTTATGGAACTCTGTACCCGAGGCATTCCAAGGTTGACCTGGATTATTATCATGATCTATCAGAATTACTCCATATCTACCTTCATAACCGGCAAAATAGTCGCCAATCTGCTGATACGACGTCCTGCCTAATCTTGCTTCTATTATATAACCAGTATCCAAATCAGAATTGTTCTCTTCTGTGGTTCCAGGTTTTAAGGTGTATTTGCCCTCTGCCTGGGTTCCGGGAAGCCAGGTTGTCCCTCCAATGTCAACCCTTAAATCACTTGTAGTTCTTGAGGCTATCCCTACCGCTACAGAATCGCTATCCCAGAAGTTAGACGCACCGGCAGACTCTACATGCTTATCATTAACATCAACCAAACAATAAAGACTCTTATTATCCCAAAGGAATTTAGCCCTGGCTACAGTACCATCATTTGGCCTGTCGGAATCGTTAAATTGCACATAAACCCACGGCGCGATATTCCAAACTGCTTCATTTCCTATACCATCAACAGTAATAATATTGTTACCCATAAAATTAATATCAATAGCCGTAGGCTGAGTTTTTAATGTTATAGCTGCGCTATTTAAAAATGCTTTATGGAATTCAGTCCCAGGGGCGTCATAAGGCTCACCGGGATTATTATCATGATCAACTAACATTATCTCAAAAGGCCTGGCCATACCTTCAGTAAATACGCTTCCGAATGGATAAGATGGGTCATACGGCCTCATGCCAAGGGCGGTTGCATTAATCTTCATTTCAACTATATATCCTGTATCGATATCGCTATTATTTTCTTCAGTTGTACCAGGTTTTAAGGTATATACCTTAATATCTTGCGTAGCTCCGCCCCTTGTCCCCCCAATTCTACACTCATCTCCAGTGCCTCCGCCATTATCAGTTCGCTTAAAATCCACTCTTACCGCATCACTATCCCAGAAATCAGAAGAACCAGCCGTTTCAACATGTTGATCATTAACTTCAACCAAAGCATAAATATTTTCTGTATCCCATAAAAATTTTGCCCTGGCAGTAGTATTGTCATTGGGAATATCGCCAGCATTAAAGGTAATATCAACCCAAGGCGACATATCCCATTGAGGCTCATCTAAAACCCCGTCAGCAACAATAGAACCAGACTGAACCTTATAAGCATCAATGTTAATGTCCGCATATGACAAAGATGCAATGAATACAAAAACAATAACCATGACAAATTTAATAATTAGTGTTTTCATTTTATTTGCCTCCATGGCAAAACTTCTGATTAAAATAGGTTTTTTAACTTCAAAATTATATTTAAACGAAATTTTTCTAAAACTTACTAAATAATTTAGAATGTAGTTAAAAAAATTTCTTATTTTTTTTACTATTAATTTTTTATCTTTTTTTGCTTTCATTTTAAGCACTACCTTTTTAAATCACTTTTATTATCTCGTTTAAAAATCTACTTACACTCCGGCCCCTGCGGTTTCTTTTTAACAAAAAAAACCAGCAAGGGCAAAACTAGAATAGTAATTAGTTTATCCTCCTTTAGTATTTTACCGCTATTTCAATTTTCAATCAACTCTTCTTAAATACTTTTCAAACGTATTAACTATGTGGGTAAAAAAAATTTTCAAAAATTTAAAATTTATTTTTGCAAATAGTAATCTCTACGATTCTTTTACCTTTCTCAACTTTCAAAATAAGTATGCCCAATGTTTTAATTTTTGTCAAGGTGATTTTTTAGATATATTTTCTCTTAACTAAGCTTTCAAGCTTTTTCTTTGCTTAATTTTTACTACAAAACCTTATTTCATTTTAAATATTTTGGTTTTTGGATAATAAAATTTAAGGATCTCTTCAGCTTTTACGCCGAGAGTAGCCAAGCCATATGCACCCCATTGACACATGCCAACACCATGCCCCCAGCCCGTTCCGGAAAATTCTGCAGTACCATTATTGATCGCAACTTCAAAATTTGTACTCCTTATAATATTAGGCCCCATCAAAATTCTGAAATCTTTAGCCGGGATCAGCAATTCGCCATTATCCGTTTTTATTATAAGGATATCAATCCTTCCGGTTGAATTTTTGGATTTAATTTCTATGGATTTGATACTATCCATATCAACATAATTCCTTGAAAGCTTATTTCTTATTTCTTCCAGATTCATTTCGGTCTTCCAGTTGAAATGCGGAGATTCTTTACAATATGTACATACAGTACCTTTTAAAGGGGGCAAATTCGTTTTCCAAAGATTGCTTGCGTCCTCTGTCTTTCCTCCGCAGGTCGCATGAAAATATGCCGGGATCAATTTCTTATTATAAACCAGGACCTCCCCTTTGGTCAGGTCAACTGCCTTATTCGTAAGGTATTTCTCTGAATTCTTGCCTCCATAAACCTGAGAATAAATATCATCGGTAAGGTCATAATCAGGATTTTTTGAATAATACTTCTGATAAAGCGCAAAGGTCCTTGAAACGATCGCCTGCGCTTTTAGAACCTCTAGCGGCCATTTATGAGAAACCTCATTATACAAAACTCCCTTAATATAATCTTCAAGGTCTACATGATTCACGACCAATAAACTCACATCCTTGGTCCTGATGATATCAATATTGCCTCTGAATTCTTTATTATTTACTTTTATAACCCCGCCGTTTTTACTGATAACCTTAATTCCGTATATCTTAAAATTTACATCGTCCATTTTAAAACCATGATCCGTAGGCTTAATATGAGCAGACCAGAGGTTTTTGCCTTTAGAGAGAAAAACCTCATTTTTTAAAGAATAGATCTCGTAATTTCCCTTAATTCCAAGGACCAGTTCTTTAGCATCCTTTAATACCGCCACCCTTATAACATTTTTTGTGTTCTCGGCAAATGCGCTAATGGAAAAACCAAGCATAATAAGTAAGATAGCTATCCGTCTCATCTTTTGCCTGCTAAATATATAATAAGTGATATTATTATGCTTATTAGGATGGATGTAGTTAACGGGAAATAGAAGGAAAAGTTTTCTTTCTTAATATAAATATCTCCGGGCAACTTGCCTATAAAAGGGATTTTGGAGGAAAAAAGAAGCAAAAAACCGATTATTACCAATATTACGCCGCTTATTATAGCCAATCTTCCCAATTGCTGTATCATTATAGATAGCCTAAAACCTTCAGTTTATTTGGAATATCGTTCTTTTTCACTATAGATGCATCCGCAATACTTCTGCCTGTAAAGATTTTGATCTTTTGCTTCAATCTGCGACTCTTTGAACATACCCCTTAGATCTCTAGACAAAAACTTAAGTCCTTCTTTCTTTGCCAATTCTTCTCCGATTGAAACAATTTTTTCTTGATTTTGATAAGGACTGATCAAAAGTGTCGTTGTAAATACGTCAAAACCGTTGTCCTTAGCATAGTTAGCCGTCTTTTCCAATCTGATCCTGTAACATATTTCACATCTAATACCAAAATCTTCTTTATTGACCACCCTTCTAAAAAAATTCTTATAATCATAATCCGCTTCCACCAAACTGAATGAATTAAGACTGGAATACTCCCTGATTGCATTTAATCTGTTTTGATATTCTAAAAATGGATGGATATTAGGATTATAATAAAAGCCGGTAACCTGATCGAATTCATTTTTTAATTCCCGATAGGGCTTGATAGCACATGGCCCGCAACAACAATGTAGTAATAGCTTCATATAGACCTACCTTCTATAAAAGATCCTTTTGCATGCCTTTAAGTTCGCCGATATGCTTCCTGGCCTGGTCAGTCAGCTCTCTGCCGCGTTGTGTCCGCTTTAAAAAGCCTATCTTTAATAAATATGGCTCGACAACATCAACAATTGTATCTACTTCCTCGTTCAGCGTAGCCGCCAGAGACTCTATGCCAACTGGCCCGCCTTTATAATAATCAAGAATAGACTTAATAACTCTTCTATCGAGGCTGTCAAGGCCCATTTCATCAATACCCTGAGCCTGAAGCGCTTCTATAGCAATGGGCTTGGCTATTTTTCCGTCGCTCTTTACCTCAGACCAATCACGGACCCTTCTAAGAAGCCTGTTAGCTATTCTAGGGGTTCCTCTTGAACGCCTGGCTATCTCTATAGCTCCTTCTTTATCAATAGAGATCTTTAAAATACCTGCTGAGCGATTGATAATCCTGACAAGATCATCAATATCATAAAAATCAAAATGGTGAAATATCCCGAACCTGCCCCTTAACGGTGCAGTCAAAAGCCCTGAGCGCGTCGTAGCGCCTATAAGAGTGAATCTTTTTAAATTAAATTTGATTGTTTTGGCATAAGGCCCTTTATCGATAACAAAATCTATCTGGAAATTCTCCATAGCGGGATAAATAAATTCTTCGACCACCTTTGACAATCTATGGATCTCATCAATAAAAAGTATATCACCTTCACCTAAATTCGTTAATATACCGATAAGATCTCCGGCTCTTTCAATAGCCGGGCCGCTTGTAGCGGTAATTTTGCCTTCCATCTCATGCGCAACAATCCTGGCTAAAGTAGTCTTCCCAAGACCCGGAGGCCCCGATAAAAGCATATGCTCCAGTATATCGCCTCGCTTTTTAGCCGCCTTTAATGATATTAATAGATTATTTATGACATCTTTTTGGCCGACAAATTCAGTAAGCTTCTCAGGTCTAAGCGAGATATTTAAAACCGCATCTTCTTCGATCTCTTTTGCTTCAAGAGTTTTTACTTTTTGGTTAATATCGCCTTCCTTAATAACAGTCTTACGTATCGGCCCTATATCCTCAATCTTTTCTTCCATATAAAGTCCCTATTGGTCCTTATCTTTATTTTCCGGTTCAATATCGATCACATCCAGCTTAGTAGGATTATTTTTTGTGCCGGATTTATATTCATAAAACCTTACTCCGAGTTTTCCTTCCCTATTTATAAGCAGGCTCAATAAAAAACTGATCAAACTAAAAATAAACGCCCCCCAAAACGCACTCCAGAAGCTCTCAATAGTAAAACCTTTGATAATCTTTGACACGAGATAGAACATAAATCCATTAATAAAAAAAGTAAATATGCCTAATGTAAGCATGTTTATCGGTAGGGTTATTAAGATAATTATTGGCCTGAGCACGGCATTTATTATTCCCAATATAAGCGCGGCAACAATCAGAGTCTCAAAACTACTCACCTCAACCCCTTTTAGAGTATTCACTACTACCAAAAGGGAAATTACATTGATAAACCATCTGAGTATAAAACCGATCATTTTAAGGTTCCTATTTTAGTAATTATTTTTTAGCTGAAAGCTGTAAGCTGATAACTGAAACTAAATCTTGCTCTGTTTATACACTTCATTCAATATTTCTTCGCAGGTAGAAATTTCTGGATTTCTCGAGTAGGCCCTGTCTATCATATCCTGAGCTTCTTTCTTCTTATACTGAAGCTGGATCAATACTTCTACTGCTTCATCCTTAATATTATCATTAACCTTGATTGAATTTGTATTTGTCGATCTCTTGTCTTTCAATAAACCGAATTTCCCGACTTTACCCTGAAGCTTAGCAACGATCTCTTTAGCCCTTTGCTCGCCTATGCCCGGAAGTGTTTTAAGGAATTTCACATCTCCTCTATATATAGCATCAGCAATATCTGAAATAGGCTCCGACAAAGCCCTGCAAGCAGCTTTCGGCCCGACACCGGAAACAGTTATAAAAAGCTCAAAAAACTCCTTTTCAACCTCATTCAAAAAACCTATTAGCACCGGAATTGCCCTTGATGGTTCAAGCTGATGATAATGATAGATAATAAATTCCTTAAAAGAGTCGCCCAAAGTTATGTCATTAAGCGTCCCGATAACTGCTTTTGGAACCGTTACCTCATAAGTTATCCCATTAACATCCAGAAAAACGCTGCTCTCATTTATCTTTTTAATTTTTCCTGAAATATGGCTTATCATCTTATTCCCTTGTAATAAAAATATGCGCTATCGCCAATGCTAAAGCGTCTGTCACATCGTAGGGTTCGGGAGCAATTTTAAGATTAAGGAAATTTTTAACCATTCCGCTTACCTGTTGCTTGGAAGCCCATCCGCGCCCAGTAGTGGCTTTTTTAACCCTGGTGGAAGGATAGTTAATTAGAGGGATATTATTTTCACCGGCAACAAGACAGGCAATTCCACGAGCGTGTCCCATCAAAAGAGCGGTCACTGGATGTTTATAATGCGAATACAGTTTCTCCAAAACTATAACATCGACCTTATACTCTTTTACAAGTTCAGTGAGGCCCCTGTAGATCTTACAGAGCCTATCTGAAATATGCATATCTGATGAAGATTCTATTATACCCGCCTCAAGTAATTTAATACTATCGTTTTTTCGTTCCAATAGTCCGAATCCTGTTGCTCCAAGACCCGGGTCTATGCCGAGTATAATCATAGTATATATTTAATTTTATACAGCAATTTTAAATTAAAGATCTTTTGCTATATCGTCAGGTATGTCAAAGTTTGCATAGACATTTTGCACATCGTCATGATCTTCAAGCGCTTCAACAAGCTGTAGTACCTGTTTTGCTGCATCTCCCTGCAACGCAACAGTATTTTTTGGCAGCATTGTTAGCTCAGAACTATCTACAGGTATCTTATTTGTCTCAATAGCTTTTTTAACCTTATCAAAATCATTAGGAAGAGTTTTTATCTCATAAACATCTTCTTCTGTAGTCATGTCCTCAGCTCCAGCTTCTAAAGCTATGTTCATAAGCTTCTCTTCGTCAATCGCTGATTTTTTTACCGAGATCAGGCCCTTTTTTTCAAATATCCATGAGACAGATCCAGCGCCGGCCATGTTGCCGCCTTTTTTAGTAAATAAGTTTCTTATTTCGCTGGAAGCCCTGTTCTTATTATCCGTAAGCACGTCTATGATAATAGCGACTCCTCCTGGACCGTAACCTTCATAAGAAATTTCCTCATATACAACCCCGGGAAGTTCTCCTGTACCTTTTTTAATTGCTCTATCAATGTTATCTGCAGGCATATTAACTTCTTTTGCTCTATCCATTGCAACCCTAAGCCTGGCATTTGTATCCGGGTTACCACCTGAACGCGCAGCAACGGTAATTTCCTTTATAAGTTTGGTAAAAAGGGATCCGCGCTTTGCGTCTGTGGCAGCCTTTTTATGTTTAATTGTCGCCCACTTTGAATGTCCTGACATTTTGATCACTCCTTCTATTTTTTAGTATTGCGTATTAATTTATTTTTTTACGCTGTACAATGTTTAAACCTTACTCTTCAATCTCTTCAACTTTATTCTGTTTGGCCTTCTCAATTATCATTTGAGCAAGGTTTGACGGAACTATCTCGTAATGAGAAAATTTCATTGTATATGAACCACGCCCAGCAGTAAGCGACTTGAGCTCATTTACATATTTATAAATTTCTTCGAGCGGCATCTTTGCTTTAATGGACTGCGTGCTATCACCGGACGGCTCCATACCCATTATTCTTCCGCGCCTTGAATTTATCGATCCTGTAATATCACCCATAGCATCATCCGGAACAGAAATATCAATATCCATAATCGGTTCCAATAGCACCGGCTTAGCCTTAAGGGCAGCCTCTTTAAAAGCATGTTTTGCGGCTATCTGAAAAGCTATGTCCTTAGAGTCAACCGGATGAGTTTTACCGTCATAAACGATTACTTTAACATCAACAACAGGGAATCCGGCCAAAAATCCGCTGCCAAGTATTGACCTCACACCTTTTTCGCAACTTACTATAAATGGCTTAGGTATGGCGCCTCCGACAACCTCATCTACAAACTCAAAACCTTTACCTCTTTCTAAAGGAGCAACCTTAAGCCAAACTTCCCCGAACTGCCCTGCTCCGCCCGATTGCTTCTTGTGCCTATACATAGCATCGCCATTGCTTAAAACAGTTTCCTTATAAGCAACCTTGGGTGTCCCTATTTCAACATTAACGCCATAACGGTTTTTCATCCTCGTAAGCATAATATTAATATGCAGATCCCCTAGCCCAGAAACGATCAATTCTTTTGTCTGGACATCTCTTTCTGTCTTAAACGTTGGGTCTTCGGCAGTAATCTTGTGCAATACGCCCGAGATCTTGTCTTCGTCGGCGCGGGTTTTTGGTTTTATTGAGTATGATATTGCCGGCTCAGGAAATCTGATATCTGTCAATTTAATAGGAGCCTTCTCGTCTCCAATCGAATCATTGGTCAAGGTATCTTTAAGCTTCGATGTTGCTACAATATCTCCGGGTATTGCCGTATTTATATTTGTCTGGGTCTTACCCATCAACGTAAAAAGCGGCCCGATCTTTTCCTTAACTCTTTTATCAACATTATAAAATCCGTTATTACTGGACAAACTCCCGGAATAGATCCTCATTACATTGATCTGCCCTACATAAGGATCCGATATTGTTTTAAAAACCTGGCCGGATAACACGCCGTTCTTATTAGGCTCAACACGCACTTTTTCATTAGTATTAACATTAATACCTTCTCTGACAGGCACATCCAAAGGAGACGGCATATCTTCAACTATAGCAGTCAAAAGCTCCTTAATACCAATATTGCTAGTGCTAGACCCGGCAAAAATCGGAATTACGCTATTAGTTATAAGAGCCTTTCTAAATGCGCCCTCTAGTTCCTCTTTGGATAATTCGCCTTTTTCAAGAAACTTCTCCAACAATGCATCATCCGATTCTGCAACAGCTTCCGAATAAAGCGATCTTAGTAATTCAGCGTTATCTTTATCGTCACCCGTAAGCTGGTCCATCCCAGCTCCGGTTACAAGATTTGCTACTCCCTTAAGCGACGACTGGCTTCCAATCGGGTATGTAACAACTGCACATTTTTTCCCAAATTTCTTATTTATGACATCAATGAGCTTAGAAAAATCGGTGTTTTCCTTATCAAGTTTATTGATAAAAATGATCGAAGGAATATTTCTATCTACTAGAATCCTCCATGCTCTCTCAGCGCCGAT
This sequence comes from uncultured Planctomycetia bacterium, assembly GCA_964460615.1. Taxonomy (GTDB): domain Bacteria; phylum Omnitrophota; class Gorgyraeia; order CAYWPX01; family CAYWPX01; genus CAYWPX01. The sequence goes on along the minus strand of CAYWPX010000016.1, from coordinate 1,792 downwards.
CTCTATCCCGCTAGTTGCATTTATAACAAGTATTACGCCGTCTGTAGCCCTCATTGCCCCGATCTGCTCGCCGACAAAGTCCGAAAACCCGGGGGTATCAATTATATTGACTCTATTATTTTTGAACAAAAAACTCAGGATAGATGAGTTAATTGTCATTTTTCTTTCTTTTTCATCCTCATTATAATCAGAAACCGTAGTCCCGTCCTGGACCAATCCCTGTCTCGGTATTGCACCGGCATTCAAAAGAATAGCTTCGCTAAGAGTAGTTTTGCCGGCTCCCTGATGACCCATTAACATAATATTTCTTATATCTTTGGTATCGTATGCCATCTTAACTCCTCACAAAATATAACCCCAATGAGGGAAAACCAATACCCTCTATTAAAAACACCTCTTCAATTCAATGTTTTTAACAAGATTGGTGGGGTAAGGTTAATGACTATATTATAATAATATAACCAAAAAATGCTATTTTGTCAACCGGAAGTTAATCTATTTAAAACTTAATAATATCTTACTTGTTTACAACGATCTCATTCATACTGCCGGTCCTGTATCCAAGCAAGTCAAGGGTTATATACTTAAATCCTAACTCCTTTAAGCCATTGATGATACGAGCTTTATTCTTAATAAGTTTGTCAAAATCCTCGCTCATAACCTCAATCCTGGCAATATCTCCGTGTTTTCTGACCCTAACCTGCTTAACCCCTATAGACTTAATGTATTCTTCCCCTCTTTCAACCATGCTCAATGAGTTTCTGGTGATCTTGTCGTAGTATGGGATCCTTGAGGCAAGACATGCGAATGAAGGTTTATTGAATGTTGGAAGCTTGATGGCCTTGGATAATGCCCTAATTTCACTTTTAGTGATATGCGTATCAAAAAGCGGACTTTTGATCGCAAGCTCACTTGCGGCTTTTCTGCCATATCTCAGATCAAACCTGTCATCATAATTGGTAGCATCTAAAACATATCTGATGCGATTCTTCTTCGCAATACTTTTTAATCTCTTAAAAAGCTCTGATTTGCAATAATAGCATCTATCAGGAGGATTAGCCTTAAAACATTTTGACTCCAGCTCTTTAGTTGTAATGACTAAATGATCCGCTCCGATATATTTGGCAAGATCTCTTGACTCTATAAGTTCTCTTCTGGGATAGGTCGCTGATTTTGCTGTGACTGCAATTACGTTTTCCTTACCCAATGAATCAATAGCGACCTTTAACAAAAAAGTACTATCAACGCCTCCGGAAAAAGCTATAAGAACTTTTTTATATTTAATTAATATTTTTTTTAATTTATTTAATTTTTTAGTTGTAAGAGTTTTCATAATTTGAATTATATGACCTCATTGATCCATCCGCCGCCGATCACAAGGTCTTTTTTATAAAAAACAACTGCCTGCCCAGGCGTCGGAGAAGATTGAGGAGTTTTAAATTCCACTCTGATTTCATCAGCCCCTATCCCGGTAATAAGAGCATCTGTTTTTTTATGGTTATACCTTATCTTTGCCTTTGCCCTGATTGGTTTTACCGGAAAAATATCCACCCAGGAAGTTTTATTGGCAGTCAATACTTTCTTAAAGGTATCATTTTTTGTACCTACAATAATCTTATTCTCAGCCGGTACAAATTTCAGCACATATAGGGGCTCTTTATATGCTATCCCAAGGCCTCGCCTCTGCCCAATGGTGTAATGGATAAGACCTCTATGCTCACCAATCAATTTCCCTTCCAGAGTCACTATTGGCCCCGGAAGCAGGTCAAATTTACTTCTAGACATCACAAAT
>CAYWPX010000015.1:0-25720 GCA_964460615.1 uncultured Planctomycetia bacterium | reverse complement strand
GGTAAAGTGGTATAAGTAGGCTTGTTTCAAGGGTTTGTAGGGTTCGCCTACCGTCTACGACTACCCGCCAAAATTTATTGTAAATATAACATATTGAAATTAAATAAGTTACAAACACAAATTAAAATTTATGAATCGTTGTGCCCAAATAGAGCCTTTTATTCTACATCCCAAGATAATAATCTTGGGATTTTTGTTTAGCGGTACCATTTCATATTTCTTATGATATTGTTAAATATTGTGTTAGAGCAAGAAAAATCAAGGTTTTCCTTGATTCTTATTCATTATTATGATATACTTCTATTAAATAACAGATCTTCTAGCTCAAAAGCGTGAGGAAGAGATATGATTCAAAAAAGCTCTTTAGTGTATTAAACTAAAGGGCTTTTTCTTTTTTAGATAAGAAAAGATTTAATAAGTTTGTGTAAATATTAGTAGTTAGAAATAGCAAAAATTTGTAGGGCTAAGGCTAAAAAAGAGACTCAAATGAAGCAAAAATTCTTGTTTATAGTAGTTTTTATTTTTATCATGGCTATTTTTGTAAACACTATAGCCTTTTGTGCTATTATTTCCTTTGAAGCCGAAGATGCAAATAACCTCAATCATACTACAATCTATAATGATTCTTCCAGCTGGGGATATGCGTATATAGATGTAGGTAGTTTAACTAATATTTCTTCTCATGCTTTTTATATTCCAACTTCTGGAAATTACAATGTTTGGCTTAGGCTAAAATCTTCATCAGCTGATGTAGACTCCTCGCTAATTTTAGCAGTAAATGGAGCTGAGTATGTAATTTCAGTAAGCGGGGCTTCCTGGAAGTGGATCAATGAAGACACATTGTTGCAAAAGATATGCCTAAGTTTTCCTAAAGGCAAGAATATTATCACAGTTCAAGCAAATCCCGATCCTTTGTATGAGCCGGCTTGTATTGATTCTATAGCTATAACAGATTACTTAAATTATGTTCCTTCCAAAATCCCGCCTAATATTTCATTAGATAATTGGGAACAAGTTGTATCAAACGGTTTTGGTGATACCAAAAACCACGAAGCCAAGATGATGGATGTTAATGGAAGCTTATATGTATCCACATCAAATACAAACCTTCATCCCGCGATTTATAAGACAGATGATGGGGTAAATTTCCAAAAGGTGTATGAATTAAAGACTCCTTATGGTAATGGTTATTATATGTATAGAATTCTTGATTTTAAATACCTCGACTTAGGAGTTAACTCCGGCCTCTATGCGATTTCAGATGACTGGTATGGGACCTGCTATTTGACAAAACTTAATTCCGATAATACCTTTACTACTATAGGGTTTGGCAACAGAGATTGGTGGACGAAAGATATAGCTAGTTTAAATGGCTTTGCCTATGCCGGTTTCTATAATGACTGGAATCTTTGGTTTACAATGAGAAGAACCCAGGACCCAATGGCAAAAACAACATGGCTAAACGTATCTGAGTCTGCTTTCGGCAAAGATCCAGCCACAAATAAGCAATATGCTAATATGGATACCGATGCCTCAGCAGTATTTAAAGGTTATCTATATATAGGGACCTATAATTATGGTTATTTTGGGAGAACCACATCGGGCGCCCAAATCTGGCGGACAAGCGATGGTACAACCTGGCAGCAGGTTGTAGGTAATGGGTTTGGCAGCGTTAATAGATCCAGTATTTCACATATGACAGTGTTTGGAGGCTATTTATACGCCACAACAGCTGAAGCTTTTGGTTCTAACTACATTTATAGAACGAAAGATGGAATAAGCTGGGAATTGGCATTTCAGGGGATGTCGAGCGAACCATACTTTGGGGATATAACAAGCTATATGGGTAGATTATACTTAACTACCTATAACTGGGGAGGAAGGGTATACTCATCTGCAGATGGCAAAATATGGGCTCCTGTAAGTAACCCATACATAAATAATAACTCACAAAATTCTCTTGTAGGAGATTTACACCCATTTAAGAATTCGCTATATGTAAATACAAGAAACATGATCTCAGGAACAAATATATTTAGAGGAAAATTATTCAAAGACCCGGCTCTTAATTCTATAGGAAATAAATCTATTTATGAAGGGCAGAATCTTGATTTTACAATAAGCGCAATAGGTGAGCCGCTATTAAGCTATTCTGCTTCAAACTTACCGGTAGGAGCAACCTTTAATTCCGAGGCTCAGAAGTTTTCTTGGGAGCCTTCTTATGGCCAAGCTGGGATTTATTCAAACGTTAAATTTGAAGTCGTAGACGGCCTCGACAACCAGGTATTTAAAAATATTTCTATAGAAGTCCTAAAAACTGTAATTCACGGAGATATCTTAGAAGAAAATCGTAATGGCGGAATGGTCGGCGTAGAGGGAGTAACGGCTCAGCTATTTGACGAAACAAAAACTAATATTTTAGAAGAAGTAACTTCGGATTCAAATGGACATTTTAATATATTTAAGGAAACCTGGCCAACCGGCATATATTTTATAAAGCTTTTGAAACCAGGTTATGAGGATAAATTTTACGAGATAAATATCCAAAATAATTCTAGTGAAGCAGTAAATGCTGAAGTAGTGTCATATCCTTTTGTAGAGCTAACTTCTCCTTTGGATGGAGCAGTTATAGATATTGAACCTTAATTGGTTAGGATAGGGAAATGAAAATAAAATATTTTATAATAGTTTTAGCGATATTCATTTTTAGCTTTGTGTCTTTATCCAGAGCAGAGGAAGCTTTGCGCTATTCAAACGCAGGGCCTTATATACTTAATAAAATATTAATAGATTATGGTATAAAGTCGACCGACAAGGAACTTATTAAATTATCAGGGACCAATAATGGCAAGACATCTCTTTATGGCCTTAAGATAGCTGCTGAAAAGAAAGGCCTTCAGGTTTTTGGTATTAAAACTAACCTTGAAAATTTAAAAAAATATATAGCTGATTTTAAAATTATAAGCCTATATTCTAAAAACAATAATTTTATTAGCATAAAATCCGTTACAAAAGATTCTGTGGAAATTTTTGACCCCTCAATCGAGTCCAGCTCTAAAATGTACAATATCCCCATAAATTCCTTTTTAAATGAGTGGAATGGCGCTGCTCTTCTAATTAAAAAACCTGAACCTCAAAAAACCAAAGGCGTCCGTACAGCAGCTACTGCAGACTCTGTCGTGCAAAGCTTAGGCGCTTTTCAGATGTCAGCTTCCCAAATGCAGGCTGCCTCAGGTGGAACGCCCTGCAAAAACACAGATGCTTCTGCCGGTAATAACGGCGGTGATAAGAGCAAAGACCCTGTAATATTAAATAATGGAGATCTTTTAGCAGAAGAAACAGATTTCTATATAAATACTAAAGGGTTAGTTCCGTTGGAACTTAGTAGAGTGTATAATTCGCAGATTGTCTCAAGCCTGGAAGGATGGATTCCTGAAGGAGGAAGTGGCCCGTGGGCTCTTGAAAATGGGGAATATGTTGGTCATGGCGACAGGTCGTCTACCGAAAAATCCTGGTCTGATTTTACGCTTACACTCGATATGAAGACAGTAGAGCCAGGCCCTGAGCCGTGGCATGTGGCATGGGTAAATTGGCGCTATACTGATCCGGACAATTGCTACTACCTTCTTATAAAAAATGATTCTCAACATACCATTGAATTTACGAGAAAGAAAAATGGAGAACTTAATAGAGTTAGCTTTGGGAAAGCTTCTTCTTACGATCCGCTCTCAAAAAATACAATAAAAATCGAAGCAATAGGAAACCATACAAAAATTTATATAAACAATAACCTGGAATTTAACTATGTTGACCCCGATCCTGTTTATTCAGGCAAAGTAGCTCTCGAAGCTCATTTTAGTTATTCAGCATTTGATAACGTCTCGGTAGCTGACGCCGTTAACCCTGAAAATAACTTTTTATCCAATTTTAATTCTTCGGATTCAGAATCTCCATTTGGTAATGGGTGGACTTATACTTATGGAATAAAAATAAAAGAATTTTCAAATGGAGATGCCCATCTAATAAGAGCCGATGCAAAAGAGGATATTTTTGTTCCTGTCTCAGGAGGGGCATATACGTCCCCAACAGGGGTTTTTGATACGCTTACTAAAGCTGCTACGGGATTTTCACTAAGAGAAAAAGATGGGACTAAATATAATTTTGATTTAAATGGACGCCTTATAAATATTGTTGATAGATATAATAACGCTATAACTATGCAATATGGACTTATTGAAGGAAAAGAAAGGCTTCTTAGTGTAGCCGATCCTTCGGATCGAACGCTTACGTTTAATTATGGCACAAATCTAAAAGTTGATAAGGTGGTAGATCCCAAGGGAAGAGAATATCAATATGGATACGACTCAGAAGGTAATCTTACTAGTGTGCGTGATCCAAAAGGGAATTATTCATATTATACCTATTATCCTTCCGGAGTTCGCGAAAGTTATGTTGATTTTGAAGGGTATACGTATCAATATGAGTATGCCTATAACAATAGAGTAGTGAAGCAGATCGACCCCATAGGAAATTCTACCAATTTTAACTACTTATGGGATATTACGATGGTTTATTACAATGATGATAGTTCTAAAAGTTATACCTATCTTTTTGATAGCTCTAATCACAAAACAATAGAAGAGGTCGACCCTCTTACGAATTTTAGGCAATATGCTTATGACGAAAATTACAATAGAATAAACCAAAAGGATAAGAGAGGAAATCTTAGTTCTTTTACCTATGATCAAAAAGGTAATCTGCTTTCAGCAAAAGATGCGAGAAACAATACTGCTTCCATTGAATATGAATCAGCATTTAACCAGCCCAATAAAATTACTGATAAAAAAGGTAATATTACCACCCTGGCTTATGACCCAAGCGGAAGCCTTATCACCAAAATAGATGCAAAGCTCAATTCTTCGACCTATACATATTATAGCTATGGCAAATTAGAAACATCCATCGACCCCGCCGGTAATGCAACTTCTTATGAGTATGACCAATATGGCAATCTTTCAAAAGTTATTGACCCTTATGGCAAAGAAACTGTAATGACTTATGATATTATAGGAAATCTTCTTACTATTACGGATGCTTTAGGGCATACTACGACTAATGAATATGACCTGAATAACAATGTTACAAAAATTACCGATGCCAAAGGTAATTTTGTATCCTATGCCTATAATAAAAATGGAGATAAGATTTCCTCGACCGATCAAAATGGGAAAACAACATATTTTACTTACGACTGGGCGGGTAATATTGTAAAAATAAAAGACCCAAAGGGGTTTGAAACAAATTTTACCTATGATACATCGGAATATATACATTTAGCTATTTCAAGGCTTCTTTTAAAAACTGATGCTGAAGGTAATTCTACAACCTACGATTACGATTCCCGTGGGAGGCTTATATCTGAGACTAATGCAGAGAATCATACTATTACCTATCAATATGACGCTGAAAATAATATGACTAAAATTACCGATCCAAAAGGTAATTATAAAAACTTTGATTATGATGAGTTAAATAGACTTATAGTTACGATTACCCCGGATCCAAATCCTTCTCAAAAATGGGTTTCTTATGACGCCAATGGGAATATCGCTTCTACAAATAACGAAGCTAACCAGATGGTTATATATGAATATGATTCCCTCAATAAGGTTACAAAAAAACTCTATGGCGATGGAAGTCTTGATATAAGGTATTTATATGATTCAAGAGGAAACCTTGTGAGTGCGCTTAGCCCTTCAGGAAACGGCTCTACGTACACCTATGATAAGCTAAACCGGGTTACTTCGGAAACGACTAATTCTAATATAGGTATAAAGACCGTATCTTATCAATATGATGATGTCGGAAGGCGTTCAAAATTAACGTACCCTGATGGTAGTTTTGTTACCTATGATTATGATGAGTTAAACAGGCTTATTGCTATAAGAGACGAAGCTGGCGCTACTATAGCCTCTTACACTTCTTGGCCAGATGGCAAGCGCAAATCTCTTACCTATGCTAATGGTATTACCACTAACTATACTTACGATGAAGCCGACAATCTTTTAGCTATCAGCAATCAGCTATCAGCCATCAGCTATACATATGACAAAGTAGGCAATCGACTGCAGAAACAGCACACAGTACAAAGTACACAGTACACAGAAAACTATACCTATGATAAAATCTATCAGCTTACCCAGGTCTCAACGTCACAAGATCACAACGACACAAGAAACTACGTCTACGACTCCGTTGGTAACCGCATATCCGAAGACACTACAGATAGCCTTACTAATTACTACACCAATAACCTCAACCAATACACCCAAGTTAAGAAGACGAAAGACACTGTTCCGATAGAAGGCACAGTCTCTAATTCCGTTACAACTTTAGATGTTAACGGCGTTTCTGCGCTGATTAATCCCGACAACACTTTTACAGTACCCCTTAAACTAAATGAAGGCACTAATTCTATCATTGCTACTGCTTATGATAGTCAGGGAAGGCAGGGAGCTGATAGTATTTCCGTAACGCTTACTCCTAAGCCCTTGACCTTTAGTTATGATCTTAAAGGTAATTTAAAGACACGCACACTTGCTGATTTGCAAACTAATTACACTTATGACTATGAGAATCGTCTTACCGATGTCATTGCGAGCCCACAGGGCGAGGCAATCTCATACAGATATGATTACTTAGGCCGAAGAATTCAAAAGAATGTAAATGGTGTTGTAACTAATTTTGTCTATGATGGAGATCAGTTGATAGCAGAATATGATAACTCAGGCGTTTTATTGTGCAAGACTATCTTCGGGCCAAATATTGATGAACCGATCTTAATGATTAAATCAGATGGGAGCAAGTATTTCTACCATGCAGATGCACTTGGTTCAATAATTAATCTTACAGATTCTTCTGGTCAACTTGTTGAATCCTATGATTACGATATCTTTGGTAATATAAAATCTTCTTTATCTCAGGTAGGAAACAAATTATATTTTACTGGAAGAGAATTTGACATAGAGAGCGGATTATATTACTATAGAGCAAGATATTATGATCCTAAGCTTGGAAGATTCTTACAGGCTGATCCTTTAGGGTATTCGGCAGGGATAAATTTGTATAGTTATTGTGGTAATAATTCTATTAATTGGGTTGATCCTAGCGGTAATGTTGCCGAAAGGCTTAGAAAAGCAAGAGAAGAAAGGGACGCTAGGAATCAAAAGGCAAGAGACGCCATGAACAAGAAATTTCTAAGCTCAAAAAGTGATGAGGATTTGGTTATGGGCGCATTAAATGCTCGCTCTAAAGGGGACACTGCAGAAGAAGAAGAATATATAAGAGAATTAGCCAGAAGGAAGGGCGGCGAAACAATCCCAAAAGACATCGAAAGGCTTATAAAAAATTTAATTGGTAAAATTCCAAATATTGGAGAAGGCTTAGGTGCAATAATGAAAGGCGCAGATGCTGCAGATGCGTATTTAAAATCTGAAACAGGAAAAGGCCTTCCGTACTATTTTGGAGAAAGTATAAAAAATATGTGGCCTCCTTATCAGCTCGAACAACATTTTATTGAACAGGGGTATATACAATAAGTGGAAATTTCTCTATCTAAATTAATATTTTGGGCAATGGATGCAATAATAAAACGATCTTTTTTGATCGTTTTTGTTATATTTGCAGTATATTTAATATCAAAAATATACCCAAGTAGTGGTGAAAAATTCCCTAACACAAAATGGACAACAAAAAGTATCTATAAGTTACTTTTTTTGTTTTTGATAGTAGAATATGCTGTGTCAATTCTTTTGGGCGGGCTATATTATAAGGATATTTTATCTTTTTTAATAACATCTCCCCGATTAAGAGATAGTTTAGGAGGCATTATAATAGAATGTTTTATTCTATTCGTAGTTTGGTATGTTGTTACTAAAAAATATAAACTACCATTTATCTTCTTAGGTTTTGAAAAAAATAGAATTAAGCCAGGATTAATTTGGGGAGTTGGTTTTTTATTATTAGTTGAATTAGTGATTGTTTTTTTAAAGTACTTTAGATGTATCCCTATTTCGAGTGAATCTTTTAAAGAAGAAGTTAATATTTTGTGGCTTCTGTCACTGTTTATTACGGCACCAATTGCAGAGGAAGTTTTTTATAGAGGCTATGTTTATCCTAATTTTCGAAATAGGGTAGGAATAATATGGGCAATATTATTAAGTTCTGTTTGTTTTGTAGCTTTTCATACATTATGGACTGCATGGCCAAATATTTTGATATCCGGCATTATTTTTTGTTACCTCTATGAAAAAAGCGGTTCTTTAATAGCTCCTATTATAGCTCATATTAGTAGCAATATAATGGGTTTTTTAATTTCTTATCATTCAGGTTTATTTTTATATGCTATTTCTTGGCCTATTATGTGGGTTTTATTGTTTGTAACGTTTTTTATCTTTTTGACCATTCCAAGACTTGTTGCATCTAAGGGTTTCATAGAGCCTTACGTTGTAACTAATGTACCCGTTATTAAAGATAATGCAGAAATTATTAAAAAAGCTGAAAGAAAGGGTTGGATAATTGCTTTTATTTTAGGATTAATCATTCTCTACTTAATTTTTGGAAATAGATAAAGTGAAAGAAAAATGGCAGAGTAATATTTTTAATATCTAATCAATTTCTCTACTAATACATCCGTTCGAAGGAGTACCCTAAACAATTCCTGTGCCCATTTTGTGCCCATCCAAGTGAAAACAATCGGGAAACAAACAGAAACATCGGGAAACGTCCAGACAGCGTAATCCCTTGACATAAAAGAAGTTAAGTTGTAACATATTATCCGACGGTGAGTTATGGAATTGTGCTTATTGGACTCCCAGTCTCTCCGCCAAAATTTATTGTAAATATAACCTATTGAAATCAAATAACTTACAAACACTAATTAAAATTTATGAATCGTTGTGCCCAAATAGAGCCTTTTATTCTACATCCCAAGAAGAATTTCTTGGGATATTTTATTATCCTAAATTATGTAATTTGAGTTTATAATCAAAAGGAATACATAAAAATAAAGGATTTATGTCAAAAGATAAGAAGATAAATTTAGCCGCTTTTAGTGTATTGACAGGATCAATATTAGTTCTTTTACTAATAGTTGGGCAAATTTGTGGAGAACTTAATATAGGAATTATTTCATTGCCGATAATAATTATTTATTTTGGTGTTTTTCTTTTCGGCAGAGTTATTACATTTGCAGTCTTAATATGCGGTCTAATTGCAGGATTAATTGCCCTTAAAGATAAATATCATAGAATTCTAGCAATTACGGGGATAATATTAAATATTGGTAGTTTACTTTTTCTGGATGGTGTATCTCAAGAAGGATTTTTTGCATCTTCAAAACATGTAGTTTTAAAAAATGATCGCGTAATTAATGGAATATCTTTTTCTAAAGGGTCAGATATAACCTATTTTAAAAGGGGGAAGCCTTTTTCTGCAACATTAGGGATAGACCAAAAAATTCAAAATATTACTTTTCCTAAAGGAACAACGGTTGAATTTGGTGAAACAGGATATATCGTGAGCGCAAAATTACCTTTTAATTATGAAATACAAGGTATAAAATGTTCCCCCGGCGATCCTGTTTATTTTGATTATAAATCTGGGAAAATAACGAGTGCTCAATTGGCAGAAAATTTAGATACCCAGGGCGTATTATTTCCTAAAGGAATTGGAGTTACTTTTGATGATACAGGTAAAATAACAGATGCCAGATCTCATTTTGATACTCCAGATAAACCTATTATAGTTATAAAAGGAATAAAATTTATTGAAGTAAGCTTTTATGACAATAAAATAAGAGGAAAATTAGCAGAAGATCAAGATGTCCAAGGTTATAAGTTTCAAAAGGGAAGCGATGTAACATTTAGTGAAGATGGGAAATTAGATTCCGTAAGATTAGAGGGAGATTTTGAAATTAACGGACTAAAGTTCAAAGAATATTCATATTTAGAATTTTATGAATCTGGAAAACTTAAAGCAGCAAGTATGAGGGACTCTGTGATAAATGGGATGAAGTTTGATGATGGAGATGTTTACTATGATGAAAATGGTCAATTTGATCATTTAAAAGCCTTAAACATTGAGTTATCGGAAGATAAGAATATTCAAGGAATTAATTTCCTAAAAGGAACAAAGGTTAAGTTTAGTGATTCAAATAGACTTGAGTGGGTGATATCACCTGAAGATCTTGATATCGAAGGAATAAAATACGCCAAAAGTAAACCAATATATTTTTATAATGATGGTAGAATTTGGGGTGGGGTGCTAGCTTATGATCAAGAAATAAGTGGCTATAAGCTTTTTGCTGGAAGAGAAGTATCTTATGATAGAAATGGCGACTTAGAAGATACGATTGAAACATTTGCGCTTAAAGAAGATAAAGTGATTAATGGGACAAGATATAAAAAAGGAACAGAGCTTCAAATGGATATATATGGAAATATTAGATGACCTTATTTAATAAAATTCTTGTGCCCATTTTGTGCCCATCCAAGTGAAAACAATCGGGAAACAAACAGAAACATCGGGAAACGTCCAGACAGCGTAATCCCTTGACATAAAAGAAGTTAAGTTGTAACATATTATCCGACGGTGAGTTATGGAATTGTGCTTATTGGACTCCCAGTCTCTCCGCCACTATTAAAAAATCCTAAGGATTTTTTAATGCATCGAATCTTAGCTAGACAGATGTCTAAAAATTGAATTATAATTTTTAGAGATTTGTCAGCTGATTAAGATTCGATGGGGGTCGTTTTATAAAATATTCTACAAATCAGCAGATGTAACGCTCAAAGTGGCGCGAAGCTGAGCAGGGAGTTAAGGCGTCGCCACATTGCTTAACTATTATTAATTATATTTGTTTTCAGTAGTGAGGATTAACCATGAAACATAAAATCATACCCATTACAAAAATGAAGGATATCCCCAGGGAATATCAGAACAACCCTATCGGGTTATTACTGGAATATCATAATTTAAACCGCCAATTTGACGTTTATTCCCAGGCCCAGCTTCTTATAGGGATGTGCATGGACAACCGCAAGCATCTTCATATGCCTGATAATTTTGCATTTATTATACGTTCAGGAGGAGCAAATTTACGATATAGTGAATTTAAAGTTTCATATGCGATCGCCGTAGGTAAAGTTAGCCACATAGCATTGATAGCTCATAATCATTGCGGGATGGTTAATTTGATTGCGCAAAAAAAAGAATTCATAAACGGTTTAGTCCAAAGGGCCGGCTGGACTAAAGCTGCCGCCGAAGAGCATTTTATGAATTTGGCTCTTATGCATGAGATAGGGAATGAAATGGATTTTATAGTGAGCGAAACAAATAGATTAAAGAAGAGATACCCCAAAATAAAAATCGCACCTTTTTATTATCAGGTTGAAGACAATTTGTTATATTGTATTAAGTAAAGTAAATATTATGTCTAGGCTGAAAGAAATCCTAAAATATATTTTTTTCCATGTTGAAGAAGAAACCAACTGGTTTATTTTTATTGGACGAGTTGTTCTTTTATTGGGAATTCTCGGGTGGACTTTTATTCTGGCGGGTTTTCCTATTGATGGTTCAAAAGCCTCATTTATGAATAATGTTAATCTGGTATTCCACGAAGCAGGGCATTATATTTTTTCGGGGTTCGGTGAATTTATCTGCAGTCTTGGCGGGACAATAATGCAGCTACTTGTGCCATTTATAGTTTTTTTAGCTTTTTTACTTAAGAACCAGGATGCCTACGCGGCGAGTATAGCCTTGTGGTGGCTGGGAGAAAATTTTAGAGAGATAGCCGTTTATATCAATGATGCTACGATAGGAAAACTGGTGCTTTTAGGCGGCGTGACTGCTAGAGAAGTCCCGGGATATCATGACTGGCAGAATATCCTTGGTACTCTTGGATGGCTGCAATATGACCACCTGTTGGCAAGTGTCAGTTCAAATTTCGGCAAAGGACTTATGTTTTTATCAATAATCTGGGGTGGGTATATTTTATATCTTCAGTCAAAAAATTTAAGTAAAATAGCATCGTCTCAATAAGAAATGACTTATTATGACAGGGTGAACGAGAGAGGACAAAATGCAAGCACATATTCTTGAAAATAAGATCTATTATCATGATACTGATTCAGGAGGGGTGGTCTACTACGGGAGATACCTGGAGCACCTTGAAGAGGCAAGGTCAGAATATTGTTTAAAAAATGGAGCTAATTTAACAGAGCTAACTAATGCAGGGGTGCTTTTCCCGGTGGTACACCTCGAAGTAGATTATAAGAGCCCTGCTAGGTACGGCGATATTATCAGGATCGAAACTGTACTGGAAAAAGTAGGAAGAGCGTCAGTGCAATTTTCTCAAAAGATTTTCGTGGGTTCCCGCTTAATACTTGAATCCAAGACTATCTGGGCATGTGTTAATAGTTCTATGAAGCCAATTCCGGTTCCAGAAGATGTGAAAAATAAACTTTTAGCAAAGTAAAAAGGAGGCAGCATATGAAAAAATGCGCGGTATTAATTATTACGACATTTGTTATTACCTTAAATTGTTATGCCGGGGAATTTTGTTCTATAGCAGGTGGGGTAAACAGTGCTTGTGAAATAAAATCCGAATCAGAGGCTCCGGTTGGGGCAGTTACCGAGATAAGTTACGATGACTTCGCAGCTCTTAAAAAATCAAATGAGCCATTTGTGGTCATAGACGTTCTATCGGCTGAAAGTTTTGCTAAAGGCCATATTGATGGAGCGAAATCATTACCCTTAGAGACCATTACAGAAGAATCCGCTCAAACCATAATACCGTCAAAGGATACCAAAGTTATTGTTTATTGCGGAAGTTTTCAATGCCTAGCCAGCACCCAAGGCGCTAAAAAGCTTATGGAGCTTGGGTATAAAGCCCTTGATTATAAAGGCGGACTTAAGGAATGGCAGGAAAAAGGTAATTCTTTGGTTAAATAGTGTTATTTTTTTGATAAAAGTACATTTAACTTCTTGACAATAATTAGGCTTGGGTGTAGACTTTCTTCGTCGGATTTTTGTAGTATTTTGGATTCAAAAGATAAATTTATTTTAATTATATGAAGTGAAAAAGGGACTGATTTATGGGTTTCAAATATTTAAGAAAACTCCCAACGCCAGCGGAGATTATTAACGACATACCTTTGCAGGATGAGTTAGTTAAGGTTAAGGAACGGCTTGATAAAGAGATAATCTCGGTATTCAAAAAAGAGTCCGATAAGTTTTTGGTTATCATCGGGCCGTGTTCAGCGGATGATGAGAACGCTGTCTATGTATATACCTCAAGGCTAGCCAAATTGCAGGAAAAAGTCAAAGATAAGCTGATACTTATACCGAGAGTTTATACCAATAAGCCGCGTACTACCGGAGAAGGGTATAAGGGTATGGCTCACCAGCCTGATCCGACCGAAGACCCGGATATAGTAGGCGGTATAAAAAAAATCAGAAAAATGCATTTAAGGATATTGAGCGAGTCAAATCTTGCCATAGCTGATGAGATGCTCTATCCCGGTAATTACCCTTACCTGGAAGATGTTTTAAGTTATGTTGCTATCGGCGCGAGGTCAGTAGAAAATCAGGAACATCGCCTAACGGCAAGCGGGCTTGATATTCCTTGCGGAATGAAAAACCCGACCAGCGGTAATCTGACCATCATGCTGAATTCTGTGCAGGCGGCTCAAGGGTCGCATGTATTTATCTATAACGGATATGAAGTGAGAACATCCGGTAATGAATTGGCGCATTCTATTTTGCGGGGAGCGGTGAACCAGTACGGACAGAGTATTCCGAACTATCATTATGAGGACCTGATGAACCTGGCGGATATGTACGCAAAGAGAAATCTCATTAACCAGGCAGTAATGGTAGATGTCAGCCACGCAAATGCCGACAAAAAATTTTCCGAACAGCCTCGCATAGCTTTAGAAGTTCTTAATAGTATTAATAATTCCGGTGTTTTGAAGAATATGGTTAAAGGTATTATGATAGAAAGCTACTTAGAAGAAGGTTCTCAGGGAGTCGATGGGAAAATCTTCGGAAAATCCATTACTGATCCATGCCTAGGTTGGGATGAATCTGAAAAACTTGTTTTAAAAATCGCTGAAAAGATCTAGATTTAATGAATGACCTCAAAGATAAATTAAACCCCTCGCAACTCGCCGCAGTTACTACCGTAAATGGCCCTGTATTGGTGATAGCCGGAGCTGGTTCCGGAAAGACCCGTGCAATCGAATACCGGGTTTTGAATATGGTCCAGAGCGGTATAAATCCAGAGTCTATATTGCTTTTGACATTTACGAGGAAAGCTGCCTCAGAGATGCTTTCACGCGCGACAAAGCATGATCTTCGTTGTAAGCATGTCGAGGGAGGGACTTTTCATTCATTTGCATTTATGATTTTGAAAAAATATGCCACAGCTCTTGGTTTTTCAAATAATTTTTCCATTCTTGATGAGGGTGATTCAGAAGACGCTATACATAAATGCGCAGCCAGACTGGAGCTTTTTGAAAAAGACAAAAAATTTCCCAAAAAAGATACGCTTCAAACCATAATCAGCATGTCCATAAATAAGGGGCTTGCCATAAGCGACGTTTTAGAAAGAGAATACCCGCATTTTATCCAGTATGCGCCTATTATTGAAAAGCTCCGGACAAAGTACGCCGCTTATAAGATAGAAAAAAATTATCTGGATTTTGACGATCTTTTGGTATACCTGAGGCTTCTTTTGGAAAAAGAGGAATTGCGGCAAAAGGTTTCCCAAAAATATCGATATGTTATGATAGACGAATACCAGGATACAAACCGGCTTCAGGGAGATATCGCCCATCTTTTATCAAAAGACCATAATAATATCATGGTCGTCGGGGATGATGCCCAGTCGATCTACGGGTTTCGTGGATCATCGCATAAGAACATCATGGATTTTCCCAAAAAATTCAGTCATTGTACCGTAATAAAACTCGAAGAGAATTATAGAAGCACACAGAGCATTTTAAATATTGCAAATAGCGCTTTGGAGACCATGACAAATAAATACTCAAAGTGCCTCCATTCCGTGCGTCCAGAAAAGGGCGACAAGGCCAAGATAAATTATTTTAAGAATGCTTACGACGAAGCCGAGTGGATAGTCTCAAAGATCTTAGAACTGAGGGAAGGCGGGGTTCATTTTGGATCGCAGGCAATACTTTTCCGCTCTGCGTATATTTCCATAGCTTTACAGGCTGAACTCAGCAAGAATAATATTCCTTACGAAGTTTATGGAGGCCTCAAGTTTTACGAGACAGCCCATGTAAAAGACGTAATTTCGCATTTAAGGGTCTTAAAAAACCCAAAAGACGAAATTGCTTGGCACAGAGTGCTTATGCTTATTGAAGGAATCGGGCCTAAGACTGCCGATAAATTTGCCGAAAACATTATATCGTTTGATTCCCTGGCTGACATAAAGAATAAAGCATTTAAGGAGGAAAAGGTCACAAAATCCTCCAAAGGATTAGCCCGTTTAAAGAAATTAATCGAATCGGTAGATAAGGAGCATTTGAACCCCGGCAATTTGTATGAGACATGCCTTGATTATTATATGCCTATTTTAAGAGAAAAATTTGATGATTGGCATATAAGGGTAAATGACCTTGAAGCTCTTAAGCAGATAGCCGCAAGATATGATTCTTTGGACAATTTTTTGGCAGACTTTGCTATTGAGCCTCCTGATAGAGGAGTTTGGAAAGTTGATCCCATGATGCCTTTGGAGGAGAAACCATTGGTTCTATCTACAATACATTCTTCAAAAGGGTTAGAGTGGGATACGGTTTATCTTATAGGGCTTGTTGACGGAGTGCTTCCTATCAGCTTCGCATTAAATAGCGAAGAGGAGATTGAAGAAGAGAGCAGGCTATTTTATGTAGCTATTACGAGGGCCAAAAACAGGCTCTTTATGTCCTTGAATCACGAAGGTACAAGAGGCGGCTTAACACAGTTTAATAAAGTATCGCGTTTTATTGATTCTCCGGAAATATTAAGGCATCTTGACCAAGAGGTTGTTGTTGATGAAGATATGGGAGAAGATATATTGGTGGAGGACGATGAGATAAGGCCTTATTATGATAAAAACCGTCTCCTGGAAGATATAATAGATTCCTACGAATAACTATGTCAGAATACATCTGCCCGCATTGCAAGAATCCGATATTTGATGACGACGCTCTTTTGTGCTTATATTGCGGAAAGAGCCTCGAAAGAGGGTTTGGGTTCATAGGCAAGCTAAAATATACCAAACCCAAAATAGTTATATTTATAGTTATAATTATTGTACTGGCAAGTTTCTTATTTTTGGTTTTAAAATAATTCTTAAATTGTAATTGATTTTTTTGAAGTCAGGTAGTATTATGACAAAAGATATGGTTTTTTGAGCAACGTATGGTTAATGACCGCCAATTAAGCATTTATTGATCGATCAAATAATAAGAGCGATTTTTGTCAATGAAAAAGTGCCCGTTCTGCGCCGAAGAGATACAGGATGAAGCCATAAAATGCAGGTTTTGCAATGAGATGCTTCTGGATAAGCCGAAAGTCAAATGGTTTTATAAGACTTCGGTTGTAGTTATAGCGTTTCTTTGCGTAGGGCCTTTGGCTTTACCTTTGGTATGGTTTAACCCAAATTATTCAAAAAGAACCAAAATATTTTTATCCGTCATAATTATCGTCATAAGCTATTATCTTGTTATTGCCTTTATGGATTCACTTAAATTGATGGAAAGTTACTATAAATTATTGATACAACAACTTTGATATTACCGGGAAGCTTCTTATGGCAGAAGATAAGACAAAAATACTGATTGTCGATGATGAAGAAGACTTGGTTTTTTTTCTAAAATTAAGACTTGAAAAATCCGGATACCAGGTTATTACGGCATTTGATGGTCAAACGGGTTTTGAGGTAGCCCGCAAAGAAAAACCGGATCTAATAATTCTCGATCTTTTGCTCCCGGAAATTGATGGTTTTTGGGTATGTGACATGTTAAAAAAAGATGCCAGGTATTCCAAGATACCTGTCATAATACTGAGTGCCAAAGCTGAAGAGGCAAACATTAACCTTGGTAAAAAATGCGGTGCGGACGAGTATATGACCAAACCATTCGAATTTAATAAACTTTTGTCAAAAATAGAAGAGCTGATATGATAATAGATGACTTAAAAAATGGTATAGCGTTGGAAGTCAGGCCTAATTCAAAGGCAAATGAATATTTAGAGGCAGTTATTGATAAGGCAAATCTCGGTTCTTTAACTTCTAACTTGGAAAATAAATTTGGGGTTCCGGCAAAAGCGCCTAATAAAAAGGGCGAATATCCCAAGAATATCCAAACTCTCGTCAATTCAATAGGAGGGCTGAGAGGCGACCAGTCATTTTATTACAAAAAGGATGGAAGTAAGATTTATTATGCTGTTTTGTGGCCCTGGGCATCTAACCCTGAAAAGATTACTTTGAAAGCCGGATTTTGGGATGACCTAGTTGATACGGATATTAAAGAGAGTTGGTGGGATAAGCTGAATTTTTTTAAAAAATCTTAATTAATTTTAGTTTCTTGACAGCTTAGCCTAGTAATTATATAATCATTGAAAGATTGTCTGTTCATAGTATTCTAGTTTCCAGGAGCAAGCTATAATGTATAATACTATTTTAATAGATTATAGGTAACATTTTAAAGCAACCCAGTAAAGGGTTGCTTTTTTTATTATAGGGCATAGGCATAGAAATGGTGCTTTGGAGATCTAAGCAGAAATTTTTGAATAACAAAAAAAATGGCATTCCGGATATGCTGGAAGATGTTTTTGATAAGGATATAGAAGCGGTATTCAAGAAATTTGATAGTCTTATCGAGGATGCCAATATTAATATCGATGTTATTGATTCTAAATGCAATCTCATATTTGTGGATAGCAAGTGGAAAAAACTTTATGGAGATTTTATAGGGAGAAAGTGCTACGACTATTTTTTTGGGTCAAAGAGTTCCTGCCAGGAATGTGTTTTTAAAAAATTCCTTAAGACAAAATCCTCCGCAGTATATGAAAAAATACTTTGCAAAGAGCATAACAGGTGCGTGGAAGTTGCCCTGGTGCCTATCAAAAATAAAGAAGGGAAATGGTTTTTCGTAGAGATAAATATTGATATCTCAAAACGAAAAAAAGCCTTGAATGCTCTCCAGGAATCAGAAGCGAGGTTTAGAAGTCTGGTAGAACAGATGCCCGCCGCAACATATATTGCTTTGCTTGATAATTTTGAAGAATGCATTTATGTGAGCCCTCAGATAGCCGATATACTTTGCTTTGATAAAAGATCCACTGCAAAAGAAGTATGTCATTGGCGCAAGAGGATCCATCCCGATGATTATGACCGGATTTTAGCCAGGGCAGTTGCCAGCCAGATAGAAGAGCAGCCTTTTAGCGCTGAATATAGGTTGCTTTCCAAAGATAATAATATTGTTTGGGTCTACGACCAGGCAGTGATAGTAAAAAGCGATCAAGGCCAGCCTATGTTTTTTCAAGGGTTATTGTTTGATATATCAGAAAAAAAATTAATGGAAGAGTCTCTAAGAGAGAGCGAAACCCAATACAAATCTTTGGTAGACAATCTTGACGTTGGGGTTTACAGGAATACTGCAGATCCTGAAGGTAAATTTTTGAAGGCCAATCCGGCCATCGCGAAGATCTTCGGGGTTAATTCTTTAGATGAATTCATGAAATTAAAAGTCAGGGATTTGTATATGAATCCCAAGGACAGAGCCCAATTTTTAGAGGAAATTAAAAAAACGGGTTTTATCAAAAACCGCGAACTAGCTCTTAAGAAAAAAGATAAGACCCCTGTATGGTGTTCTGTCACTGCCATAGCCCAGTATGATGAATCTAAGAACATAAAGTGGATGGATGGGATAGTGGAAGATATTACAGAAAAGAAAAAAAGGGATGAGGAATTAAAAAAATACCAGGACAATCTTGAAAAGCTTGTTGAAGAAAAATCAGGCGATTTAAAACGCGCTAACGAGAAGCTTAATGAAGAAAGAATGCTTTTTGTCGGAGGGCCAACGGTTGTATACAAAATTAAATACCAGCAAAATAGGTGGGAAATTGAATATGTATCTCCGAATGTGCTTAACCACACAGGGTATTCCAGTGAAGATTTTATAGATAATAAAATTGGTATCTGGGATCTAGTTCATCCCGAAGATGCAGAAAAGATTAAAGCCGACATTTTAAATAACAGCAAAAAAAACTCTTTTTTTATAAATCATGAGTATCGCATAATCACAAAAGGCGGCGATATCAAGTGGGTCTATGGTTTTACGAAAATTGTGGAAGATAAACCTGGTAAAGCTATAGATTTGCACGGATACGCCATAGACATTACCGAGAGAAAATTCGCCGAGCAGTTGTTGAGGGAGAGCGAAGAAAGATACCGCATTTTATCAGAGACTGCCAATGATTTTATTTTTATTATCGGAAAAGATGGAAAAGTTAAATATATCAATGATTATTGTTCAAAAATATTCAATAAAAGAAAAGAAGATATTTTGGGAAAAGGTATTGAAGAACTTTTCTCTCTTGAAACCGCAAACCGCCAGAATCTAAATCTTTTTAAGGTTTTTGAATCGGGAGTTTCTATTAATGTAGAGCATATTACGAAATTTCCGAATGTTGATCTATGGCTTAATACAACTTTGACTCCCATAAAAAACGATATTGGAAAAGTTGAGTCAGTATTCGGTATTTCCCGCGATATAACCGCTAAAAAAGATTTTGAAAGAACCCTTAAGTTTACACAATTTTCAATAGACAAGGCAAGGTATCCGATATTTTGGGTTAATCCTGATGGTAAATTTATATATGCTAATAATGCTACTAGCGAGTTGTTGGGGTATTCTACGGAGGAACTTCTTAAGATGGGAGTTATGGATATTGACAAGAACTATCCCAAAAAAATTTGGGATAAACACTGGAAAGATATAAAAGAAAATAAAAATTTGTCCATAGAGACTTTTATTACTTCGAAAGACGGAACAGAATATCCTGTCGAAGTTGCACTTAATTATTTTGAATTTGAAGGAAAAGAGTATGTATTTGCCTTCATAAAAGACATAACAGAAAGAAAAAATTTGGAGCATTTAAAAGATGAATTTATAAACACCGTATCTCATGAGCTTAGAACGCCTCTAACAATAATAAAAGAGGGTATGTTGATGATATCCGAAGAGTTAGAGGATAAGTATAAAATCAAGGAAGATAAGCTTATTGGTACCCTTAGTAATAATGTAATCAGGCTCTCAAAATTTATCAATAAGATTCTTGATTATCAGAAATTAAATTATGAAAAGTTAGAATCCAATTTTAAGATTATTGACATCAATAACCTTATTTCGGATATTACGAAGGAGATGGAGGGGTTGATAAGAGATATGGATGTTTCTTTTGATTTAAGATTGGATAAGGGTTTGCCTAAGATTTGGGCTGATGAAGAAAAGATCTCAGAGGTCATAATAAACCTGATTAATAACGCAATTAAATTTACTGATAAAGGAAAAATTACGGTACTGACCAAAAACCTTAATAAGGAAATATTGGTCTCCGTGGAGGATACCGGGATAGGGATCAAAAGAGATGATCTGGGAAAGCTATTTAAACCCTTTAGCCAGATACAATCAGGCAAGAATAGAAAGAAGGCCGGTTCAGGGTTAGGATTAGCGATTACTAAAAAGATCATAGAGCTGCATAAGGGAAGAATATCTGTAGAGTCAAAGGAAAGAGTAGGAACAAAATTTAGCTTGTGGCTCCCAGTCTTAGATAAGGAGAAGACAAATGGAAAAGAAAATTCTAGTCATTGATGATGAGCCTGATTTTTTGTCGATAATAGGGGTCCGTCTCAGAAAAATGGGATATACTTATCTGCCTGCCAAAAACGGGGAAGAGGCGCTTAATATATTAGATAAGGAAAAACCCGATCTAGTAATCATAGATCAGGGAGTGCCTATAATAAACGAATACGAAATTGTCAAAAAGATGAAACGGTCAAAGGATCTGTCCATCATCCCGATCATGCTTATGACCGCAAGGGTTCTTAATGTGGAAAAAAACGCAGAAGAGCTCGGTGCCGATTGTTTTATGTACAAACCTTTCGAGGATAACGAATTTAAGGCTAATCTAAAAAAGTTGTTAAAATAAATCTAAGTTCAATCCTTCTTGCCTTTTTTCAAAACTCGGGTATAATTGACTCTTGATTAGCCATATAAGGGAGGAGAGTTTGAAAAAAAGCGCAAACAAGTTTTTTTCAAAAAATCTGATCGATTCAATAGAATATGCTAAAGACGGCATAATAAGTAAAACTTTGCTTGATACTCCTCTGCTTAAGTATATATTGTTTTCTTTCGAAAAAAATCAGCGGCTTTCCAAGCACTCTGCTCCGTTTGCGGCGGGGATTTTAGTCCTGGATGGAAAAGGCAAATTTACCCTAGGAAGTAAAACAAAGATAGGAGTTAGAGGTAGTTTTTTTCATATGCCCTCCGGCCTTCCTCATGCAGTATTCGCCCAAGAGAAATTGGTTTTCTTTCTTATTATGGCAAAATCCCTTAAAAAATAATTATTTGGATTTATAGCGGAAAATATTTAATGAAAAAGATTATTAAAGATGTGTGCGGGGCTTTTATTGAAGTTAACGGGTTGGTCCTGGTCGCTCAGAGAAATGAAGGCGATTCTTTTGGGCTTAAGTGGGAGTTTCCCGGCGGGTCTATTGAACAAGGGGAAACCAAAGAAAATTGTATAATAAGAGAGCTTGAGGAAGAACTTGGAGTAATCGGTGAACCCGAGAGTCTTATCGGGGTTTTTGAAGATGAGATGCCGTCTCTTAAGATAATTATTTACCTCTATAAGTGCAATATACTCCGCGGCGAACCTAAACCCCTGGAATGTAAAGAAGTAAGATGGGTAAAATTTAATGAATTAGAATCTTTAGATCTGGCTCCAGCTGACCGCAAAATATTCGAAAGCTTAAAAAAGGATTATTATGCAAAAAATCAGGATAAATAAAAAAGGCCTTCGTTGGCATCGATCAGGGCATCCGTGGGTTTACAGAGATGATTGTATAGACAATAAGGTAATGGACCTATCCGGGAAGATCGTAGGCGTATTTAGCGAGAATAACGATTTTTTGGGACAGGCCTTTTATAATACCAACTCCAAGATAATATTGAGATTTATTACAAGATCCGATGAGCCGATAGATAAGAATTTCTGGAGAGAACGGATAGTATCTTCATTTAGGTATAGAAAAAGCGTTGTATCAGATTCCAACGCTTTCAGGGTTATTTTTTCAGAATCAGATCTTGTCCCTGGATTGATACTTGATAATTATAATGATCATTTCGTAATGCAAACACTTACTCTGGGAGCAGATCACCTTGTAGATGAATTTAGCCAGATTATCATGGAGGAATTCAATCCGAAGTCCATAATCATAAGGAATGACGCGAGTATTAGAAAGCTTGAAGGCGCTTTGGAAGAGAAGAAGATCGTTTTTGGACAAAATCCCGGCTTAGTCGAGGTCTTTGAGGGTGATATCAGGTATCTGGTCGATCTTTGGGAAGGCCATAAGACAGGCAGTTATCTCGATCAACGTGAAAATAGGATATATCTGGGTAATTTTGAAGGCCAGAGGGCCTTGGATGTTTTTAGTTATCAGGGAGGATTCAGCCTTCACTTAAGCAGGCACTTTAAAGAGGTTGTCTCGATAGAGTCCTCCAGGGCGGCTACGGAAGTATTTGATAAAAATATTGAACTAAACGGGATAAAGAATATTAAAATAGTAAACGCAAACGGATTTGACACCATAAAAGAATATTCAAATTCCAAAGAAAAATTTGACCTGATTATCCTCGATCCACCTGCTTTTGCAAAGGCAAAAAAGGATGTTGGCGGGGCTGAAAGAGGGTATAAAGAGCTGAACCTCAGAGCCATAAAACTTCTCAATGATAACGGGATTTTAGTGGCATGCTCCTGCTCGTATAATATTAAAGAAGAAGATTTTATCAACATGGCAAAGGATGCGGGTGTTGACGCAAAGAGAAATCTGTATCTGGTGGAAAAAAGGATACAATCTTTGGACCACCCGATACTTGTAAGTTTTCCGGAAAGTTTTTATCTTAAATGTTTAGTATTCAGGGTTGTTGATTAAAAAATGCTCCGGGCTACTAGCTTCAAGCTGTTGGTAAATAAAGCCTGAGGCCTGAAGCATGTGGCCAGTATTGAATAAGCTGTTTAATAAAAATCAAATTACAGAAAATAATCATGTTTTCATCGCTTCAAGTAAGAAATTACAGGATTTACTGGATCGGGATGTTTATATCACTCGTCGGTACATGGGTGCAGTATGTAGCCCAGAGCTGGTTAGTTTTTAAACTTTCAAATTCTGCATTTTTATTGGGATTGGTAGGGTTTTTCAGTTCTATCCCGATCTTTTTTCTTTCTTTGTTTGCCGGCGTAGTTGCTGATAGATTTGACAGAAAATCAATATTGATAATTACTCAAGTTCTATTTATGGTGTTTGCTTTTATATTGGCAATCCTTACATCTTCTGGAAGCGTCAGGGTTTGGCATATAATGATCATAGCTCTCTTAAACGGGATTTTTATGGCGTTTGATGCGCCGTCGAGGCATTCATTAGTGCAGGAGCTTGTAGGGAAAAAGCATCTTATGAACGCCATAGCGCTTAATTCCGCTTCTTTTAACGGGGCTAGGATGCTCGGGCCGGCACTTGGGGGTATACTTATCGGGACAGTGGGGGTGGCAGGATGTTTCTATATGAATGCAGCGAGTTTTTTTCTGATAATAGTAGTTCTTTTTGTTATAAAAAATCAAAGTATTTTAAAAGGTGAGAGCCTTAATTTCAAAAAAGATATGAAAGATGGGCTTTCTTTTATGAAGCACAACAAGAAAATCTTAGGTCTTTTATGCATGGTGGCATTCCCAAGCCTTTTTGGATTTGGGTATGTTGTGCTTATGCCGATATTTGCCGATAAGATTCTGAATGTAGGTCCAAAAGGCCTAGGGTTTTTGATGTCAGCAGCCGGTTTAGGAGCGCTTTTTGCTGCGCTTAATCTGGCAAGGATGGGAGATTATAAATATAAAGGCAGGCTTTTGATGTATTCATCGGTAGTTTTTTGTTTAGCGCTGATGGCCTTTGCTTTGTCAAAAAGATATGAATTTTCTTTGTTCTCGCTTCTTATAGTCGGATGGGCCGGTGTAACATCAGTATCGATAGTAAATACAATCTTACAGATAGAGGTGCCTGATGAGTTCAGGGGAAGGGTGATGAGCGCTTTTATGTTCACCTTTGGAGGGTTGATGCCATTCGGTAACTTTTTTGCGGGAGCCTTGGCTAATGTTATAGGCGCTCCTTTAACTATATTTGTTTCACAGGTTATATGCCTTGTAATTTTTGCAGTAATTGGTGTAAGATATAAGCAGGTTTTCGATTTTTAGATAAGAAAGTAATTAATAGGAGTGAACTATGCAATATGATATTGTAATAATAGGCGGCGGTCCGGCAGGGCTTACCGCAGGGCTCTACGGATCATGGAGTAGGATGAGGACTTTGTTATTGGAAAAGGATATAACAGGCGGCCTGATAAATATTACAGAACGGGTGGAAAATTACCCGGGATTTCCTGAGGGGATAAATGGGGCGGAACTTGCGCAGAATATCGAATCGCAGGCCAAGAGGTTTGGCTTAGAGATCCAAAATGATGAAATTGCCAGGATAGCAAAGACTGGCGACATATTTGAAGTAATGACACAGAGCGGCAATACAATATCAGCCGGTTCGGTTATTATTGCTACAGGAGCGCGTATAAAGAAGCTTGGGATCGACGGGGAAGAGAAATTTATCGGCAGGGGGGTTTCCTACTGCGCAACTTGCGACGGCCCGTTTTTTAAAAATAAAGAGATTGCGGTTATCGGCGGAGGGAACGCTGCTATAGAAGAAGCGATTTTTTTATCCAGGTTTGTAAAAAAGATAAATATCGTGCACAGGAAATCCATGTTAAGGGCGGTTCAGTCACTTCAGGATGCATTAAAAAATACCGGAAAAGTCGAATATCATCTTGAATCTGAAGTTATGGAAATATTAGGTGAAAATACGGTTAAGGGCATTAAGATAAAGAACTCCAGGACAAATGAAGAGAAAGTGCTGATTTCCGAAGGCGTATTTATCTTTATTGGCATAGAGCCAAATACAGAGAGCTTCAGGGGCATGATCAATTTAGATAAATCTGGGTTCATTGAAACTGCAGAAGACATGTCAACATCTATGCCTGGGGTGTATGCCTGCGGGGATGTGAGGGCAAAAACCCTTAGGCAGGTAGTTACCGCTACCGGTGATGGCGCTATAGCGGCTTTTAGCGCGGAACACTATGTCCAGAAGGTAAGGGGGATAATTTATAAGTAATAAGCACGATCCCCTGAGCTTAATAGGTAGCAAATCTCCAAATAAATAGTTTGACATAATATTTCTCTTGTGATAACTTATTACTCTAAATTTATAGCGATCTACATATATGCGCCGAGGTAGCTCAGTGGTAGAGCGCGGCCCTGAAAAGGCCGGCGTGGGGAGTCC
>CAYWPX010000014.1:0-37954 GCA_964460615.1 uncultured Planctomycetia bacterium | reverse complement strand
ATATAAACAATAATTCACAGAATTCACTTGTAGGCGACTTGCAGCCATTTAAAGGCTATATGTATGTCAACACAAGGAATGGAGTGAGTGGTACTAATATATTTAGAGCGAAGGTGAAGTAAAAGAGCCACAAGCTAAAGGCTGCAGGTTAAGAATTAAAACATAAACCATTAAGAGCAAACCGACAACCGTTAACCGACTTCCGAAAGCGGTTTTAAAAAACTTCTTGACTAAAATTCAAATTATTGATAAAAAGGAGAGCATGAAGAGATTAATATTAATAACAAATATAATTGCGTTAGTACTTATCCCCAAACTCTTACTTGCTTCTAGCCTGGAATTTGTCGATTACCCAACCGTTGTCTATCCGGATGAAAAAATAAATGTTACTGTGAAGTGGGATGGCATTCCGGATAATACCGGTCTTATGCTTAGGGTACAGTTTGAAAACTGGGCCACAGAGGAACCGTTTTGTTTTTATAAAGATGTCCTTAATTTTACACCTAATGGTTCAACAACCTTAACACTAGAAATTCCCAAGGATATTAAAATGGCTGCCGGATGCCGCTATGTTGCTGCATTTATATCTAAAGAAAAGACCTGGGAAGAAACATATCTAATGGTCCCTACCCGAAATGAAGTCAGCTTAGGGGCCTTTCTTGAAATAACAAGTTATCCAAAAAAAGTTATGAGAGGTGAAGTTGCCCAGGTAGGCCTTAAATGGACCAAGATCCCTCTTTCGAAGGATTATAAATTAATACTGCAGTTAGAGAACTGGGATGTCAGCCCTAGTATATTGGTGACCATGGAAATACCAGATATAAAAGAGGATGGAACAGCCACAGGTTTAATTAGCGTTCCATTAGAATTAGCATCAGCTGATAAGTGCAGATTTGTCGCCGCATTTATTTCCCGCAAGAAGGGTTGGGAAGACACATATTGTGTTTTTAAGACCCCCAAGGATGTAACAATCAATTAGTTATCCTCCAAAATTTATCTATCTTTTCCTAACTAAAAAAGTTATTTGACTTGTTAGGAAATATAATGTATACTATATTTAAAGTAATTAGAAGTAAGTTAAATTTAATTAATTTTAGATAATAGGAATATATTATAAGAGGTGTTAGCTTGGCGCAGTTGATGAATATTAATGAATTAGCTAGCTATTTAAGGCTTGAAAAGCAGACTATTTATAACTGGCTTCATATGAAAAAAATCACCGGTATCAAGGTCGGTAGGGTGTGGCGTTTTGAAAAAGATGAAATAGATAAATGGCTCAAATCTCAGACTGTAACGGCTTCAAATAATTTTTCATCAAAAACAAATCCAAATCCGGACGAAGTTAAACGGGAGATAGATGAATCTAAATAATTTATTCGGTTCAAACAGATACTTTGGCGTCGATATAGGATTCAGCTCCGTAAAACTCGCTGAATTCAAAAAGGTAGGCGATTCTATAAGACTTGTAAATGCAAAACTTATTGAGTTGAATGTAGACCCTACTTCATTAGAAGCCGGGAAGAAAGATTTTTTGATCAAGCAAGTAATTGATAAACTCTTCAGCGAGGTGGGCGCCACTACTGGAAGCGTTGCTATATCGATTTCCGGTCAGGCTGTTTTTATAAGGTTTGTAAGATTACCGAAGGTAGCCAAAAGAAAAGTAGAGCAGATTGTAAGGTATGAAGCACAGCTTCAGGTGCCATTTCCGATCAATGAGGTTATCTGGGATTACCAGATATTTGATCAGCCGGGAATACCCGAAATGGAGGTTACATTAGTAGCTGTAAAGAAGGATATCATAGAAGCATCTCTTATTAATTTTAAAAATTCTAAATATGATATCGAATTTATAGATGTTATACCTTTTGTTGTTTATAATCTTGCTAATTATGTCGATAATTATGAAGGGAAGATAATTTTAGATATCGGCGCCAAGATCACCAATATTATCATAGTAGATAAGACGAAAGTTTGGACAAGGTCGATCCTTATTGCTGGTGATGAGATTACTAAGGCGATCGCGAATGCCCTTGAAATGAATTTTCCCGAAGCAGAGGCCTTAAAGAAGAAAGAGGGCATCATTATTATCGATGAGATCGATAAATCTTTTTCAGATAACGCCGAAGAGATATCGGGGGCGGTAACCCCGGTCCTGATAGATATACTTACTGATATTACAAAAACAATAGGATATTACAAATCGCAGTTCGGGGATACGAAAGTATTTAATGAAATATTGTTGACGGGCGGCTCTTCGCAATTAAGAAATATTGATAAATTTTTTAAAAATAATCTTGATATAAAGGTCAGCAAATTGAATATCCTTGACAGATTTAAAAAGAACATTGACTGCAATGTCGGGGATTCGTTTAACGAGAGATTTGTTGTGGCCGTTGGTTTGGGCTTAAGGCATCTGGCTAAAACATCCGTAAATATTAATCTTTTGCCTAAAGATATGATTAGATCGCTTGCGCTTTATAAAATGCGCTGGTTTATTTTAGGCGTATTTTCAATGATCATTTTAATTTTAGCTACCATTAATTTCTTCGTTTTGGGCCAGCTTGGCATCAAAAAAGAGATCCTATCCGACGCCGAGTCTACTATTTCTCTTCATTCTAATTACAACAAACAGATGAAAAGATTACAGGATGAGATTAGCAAGATCTCCAATAAATTAAGCATTATGCAGGAGCTTTCCCTGGAAAAATCTTATTGGCTGGATATGCTTTTAGAAATAAGTAAATTTACATCGAAGAATATCTGGCTGACTCATTTGGAGAAGAAGGATAATATCATCATTTTAGACGGTAAAACGACGGGTAATTTTTCCGTTATTACCGATTTTAAAAATCAACTTATGAAATCACCTTATTTTAAGGGAATTGAAATCACCAAGGCTAACATGGAAAAGGACGCTACTGATAAGGATCTCAAGGTTTTTACGTTGAAAATTGAGATAAATAGTTCGCTTAATGCTGTTGAACCCAAAGAAGCTCTTAATCAATAAAGGCTTAAATGAAACTTAAAAACTCCAAAGTAACTAATTTATTGATCGTAATATTCGTACTTATAATATTTTTATTATATCTATTCATATTAACTATTTTTAATTTTAAAAAATCCATTAATGTCGGTTCTGATTTGAACTCGAAGATCGAGACATTAAATAGTTATGAAAGAAATACTTCCTTTTATCCATCAAAGGAGATGGTAGACGGCTTGCAGAAAAAGAAGGCCTCTTTAGAAGACATATTTAAGAATTTCAGCTCGGTGCTAGCTCCTAGCGCTCAGGAAGAAAAGAGCGAATCAGATCCTTTGAAATTCAAGGAAGAGCTGTTGCTTGCGCAAACAAAGATCAGGGAGGTTGCTAAGAATGCGAATTTAAGCCTTCCTGATTCTTTGGGGTTCACAAAATACGATGTAGAGATCCCGGCAACACAGGATATTCCTGTTCTCAAAAATCAGCTTAAAATAATCAGAGAAATAATCGGTTACATGTCAGATACCGGAATAAAATCCTTAAACGTTTTGAATGTTTCCAGTCCTGTTATGAGTAAAAAGAAGATAGAAGTTGAGCCTAATATTGAAGGACTTCCCGGTGATAATTTACCCATGGGTAGGCCGCCGGGTCTTCCTTTTCCTAAAAGGCCTGCTCCCAATAGGGCTATTGAGGCGAAGGCGGTATCATCAAACGATGGCGAAGAAATTGTTTATGATACATTTCCGGTTAAGCTTGAATTAGAATCTTCTACATCAAGTTTGATAAAATTCATTTACAAATTAAGGACAGCCAAATCAATCTTTATTATCAAGAATCTTGAAATTAGTTCAATTGAGAGCAAAGATTTAAAAGATCTGGGTGTTAAATCAGAGTTAGATATTAATGCCATAGTATTTGTAAAATAAATCACTATTAGGGGAAACTTTGAAGAAATTAGATGTAACAAAAATAATAAATGATGTTTTTTTTGATGTCAACAATCTGAAAAAAGAGACTTTTTTTCTTCTTTTAATTATCTGGATTATAATTGTGATCATTTTTTCGGCGCTTTCTTTTAGCCTGAATGCTAAATATAATGAGAATAAGAATAGGATAGGCTTGCAGAAAAAAGCTAAGGTCAGCAAAACTGATGGTGCTGAATATGATAAGTTACTTAATAAATTAATTAATCCCGAAAAACTTGACTATTACAACTCTTTATTAACAAGGGATATTTTTTCTGAGACTAAGGTCCCCGTAGTTATTGAGATAGCCCCTGTTTTTGAAATAAGGAGCATTGAAAGACTTCCGCTTTCTTTTATGTATAAAGGGTTTATCGAAACTCCCGATGGAAGTCTGCTCGCACAGTTTAACTGGGATGGTTCTACAAAATTTGTTAGAACCGGGGATAAGATCAAGGGGTTTAAAATACTTGAGATAACAAAGCAGGCCGTATTGATCCAGACTCCTGAGAATCTGAAGATATCTCTTAAAAATAATAAGGTAGCTTTGGGAGGAGATTATCAAATTGTTTTTTTTGACAGCGCCAATAAAAAGACATATACACTTAAAAAGAATGAGTTATTGATCGGTAAATACAAGGTAATTGACATTAATGACGATTCTGTTATACTATTGAAAGATAATGAAAAGATTACTCTTAAAAAGGGAGAAAAATTAAATGGGTAATAGATATATATATAATTTGATACTAGTCACATTCCTTTTTATTGTTTTTATTGATGTTAGATTTGTTCTTGCCGAAGTGAATAAAAACTTTACTTCCAAAGATGCCTCTAAGCTTGCTAATGAAGTGACGAAAGAAAAAAAAGCCAAATCATCCGTTGAAAAGGAGATGTTTAATTTTTTCTATAAAGAAGGGACCAAGTGCTATAAAAATGGCGATTATCCTGCTGCTTTAGGTAATTTTGAAAAGGCTTCTGAGATCAACCCCGGGAATAAGGACGTTACTAGTTATATCAAAAAAATTAATGCTAAAATGGAGTCAATGGAAAGCCAGAAGAAATATGAATCCAGCGATGACTACAAAATAAAAAGTAGTATATTAGACGGCAAGGTTTATTTGAGCGAGGGTGAATATGAAAAGGCGCTGGATTCCTTTGGTAATGTCCTTAATATGGATCCTAATAATAAAGAGGCTTCTAATTTTGCCCTTAAGGCTAAAAGAGCGCTTATGAGTAAGGGTGCCAGGACTGAGTCCAAAGAGACTAAAAAAGATCTTGGCGTAACAATATTGGAAAAGGAAGCCGTTGAGCAGGAAAGGATGCTTGATGTAGACAGGGCATATCTTCCTCCTGAAAAACCGGTTAAAAGAAAAATTGAGGTTGAAGAGGTCGTTTCTGACGAATTAACCAAGGAAGAGGAAGCTAAAAAGAAACTGCTTGAGGAATTAAAAACTAAGATTGTACCAGCAGTCAGTTTAACTGATGCAGATATTAGAGATGTTATAAGGCAGTTGATGGATATGACCGGAGTCACTATTGTTGTTGACGAGAAAGCTTTGGCTGAGATCAATCAAGGGGCTGCGCTTAAATTAACTTTTAGTACTGTATCAAGTATGCCGCTACTGGATCTTTTGGATATTGCTTTAAAGACATCAGGATTGAACTATAGGATCGAGCCTACTTATATATGGATATCTACTCCGGCTAAATTGCAATCTGAGAATCTTGTAACAAAAACATATAAACTTAAATATGGCGTTAGAAGAATAAGAAAAGTGGAGCTAGAGAAATTTGAAACCACATCAGGTTCGTCAAATTAATATGGCTTATTTAAGATTACTTTTATTAGCTGCTTTAATAGTCTTAGGCGCTAGCCATGCCTTTTCACAGGACTCCGGTGAAAGTTCGATGGATATTAAGCAGTATATTGAAAGTTCCCTTCCTCCCCAGGAGGGAAGAATTATCGATTACAATGAGGGTACTGGTATTTTGACGGTAACTGACACGCCCTCAAACCAGCAGCTGATTACCAAATTAGTTAAGCAGTTTGATATAGGCCCTAAGCAGGTTATGATTGAGGCAAGGCTTGTTGAAGTTAAATTTAACGATCTGAATGAATATGGGATAGAATGGAACTGGCTTGTAAACGGCACTGCTAATAGGCGAGGCCTTAACGGTACCGAGATCCAGGGTGTCCAGAATGACAGCGCCGGCACTGAAGGTATCAGGTGGGGCAATTCTTCAACGGATATTTTCCCTCAGACTACCAATGGAATAGATTTCTTCATATCAAAAACTACGATTGACGGAAATTACCTCAGGGCGTATCTGCATGCACTTCAACAGACTAATAAAGGAAATTTACTGTCAAGTCCTAAAATAGCAACTTTGGCCGGACAAATGGCAAATATACAGATTACAAGAACTATCCCTTATGTCAGCAAAGTTGCGGTCAATAACATAGGTACTGCCGACCATCCTATTTGGCAGGTTAATTATACTGTAGATGAAAGATTGACCGGTATAACACTAGAAGTAACTCCTTATGTTGGAGAGGGAGGGGACATAATATCATTAGATATCCATCCTGAAGTCAGCACTCTAAATAGCCAGGTCTCTATATTCAGGTCTACAACGCTTGGTACCACTGCTGTTGTGCCTGAGGATATGGGTTGGCCGGTCGTGGATACAAGGACCACACAGACATCAGTTATGGTAAAAAGCGGTGAAACTATAATAATGGGTGGGCTTGTTTCTGATAGTGATTCAACTCAGAAAAAGAAGGTCCCGATTCTGGGGGATATTCCTATAATCGGAGTACTATTTTCATATACCTATACGGACAGAACTAAAAAGAATTTATTGATATTCTTGACTGCTACAATAATTGATTCAGAAGGCATGCCGATAAAGGCGCAAGGACTATGAAAAAATATATCTTATTATTTTTATTAGTACTTATTTCGACCGGGAATGCTTTTGCTCAGGGAGGCGGAGCGCAGGCAGCTACTGATACCGATGAAAGCAAATACACAATAAAAGATTATTTAGAAAAGAATTTACCTCCCAACGAAAATAGAAAAATTGCATTAGATGAGATCACGGGGTTATTGACCATAACCGATACACCCTCTAATCAGGCTCTTGTCAGAAGACTGATCAATGACTGGGATGTCGGCCCAAGGCAGGTTTTTATTGAAGCTAAGATCATGGAGCTTAATGTTACGGATCTTGTTGATATCGGTTTTGAATGGTTGGTGGATCGCGAGGCAAGCGCAATTAGCAGGAAGAATAGCAATGTTTATATAGGTTCAGGATCGGCTGCTAATCCGGGGACCGGCGCAAGGCCTCCCTATACCGGCACAAATCTTAATGTTCCTGCTGATTATGCAGGATTTGGAGTGTTATTAACCAAGTCGCAATTATCGGGAAGTGAATTGCAGTTATATATAAAGGCATTGGAACAGAAGGGAAAGGCAAATCTTTTGTCAGCCCCAAAGATCACCACTTTATCGGGGCAGATGGCGAATATCCAGGTCGCTACTACTATCCCTTATGCTAAAAGCTCAAATAGAATAAATATGGGGGGAACCGATCCGCCAGGGGGAGCCAATCCACAGATCTGGGTAGAGACATATGAGATCGCGGAGCAAAATTACGGTGTGAGCCTTGAAGTTACTCCGACGGTTGCTCCCGGAAGTAATATTATCAAGCTTGATATACATCCTGAGGTTACGAATTTAATAACTCAAATTCCTATTATAAATAGCGTTGAGCTTGCCGATACTTCTGTTGGTAACCTTGGTTGGCCTGTTATTGATACGAGGACCAATAAAACTTCTGTCATGCTTAAAACCGGAGAAACGATCGTTATAGCCGGGTTAATAAGAGATGCTGATACTACCGAGGTGAGACAGGTTCCTATATTAGGGGATATACCATATTTTGGAGAATTCTTCAAATCGACACAGATCAATAGGGTTAAGACTAATCTGGTAATTTTTTTAACAGCCTCTTTGATCAATTCTGAGGGTGATCCGGCCAATAATTAGCTTATCAGAGGAGCTTCTATGAATAAATTATTTGCAGTCCTAATTGTTATTTTTGGTTTTTTTATAATTGGTATTTGTGACTCTAATGCACAAGGTTATGGCGGTAAGCTTGATATGACTACTCCGGCTCAGTCAGTTGAGACGTCTTCCCCAATACTTATGACCAGCGCAGACCTAAAGAAGGATTACGATATACTTGGTTTGATAACGGCAGTTACCGGTAGTACCGATATAGACAGCTTGCGCGCACCAATGGCATCAAAAGCCGAGAGTCTTGGAGCTGATTACATAATTGGGGTAGAATTTGTAAGCCATGCTGGGGCGCTTTATGGCTACGGGACCGCAGTGAAGACAAAAAAGAGCCTTCCTAAATAACTACGTGGCTTTATACGGTCTGTTAAGACCGGCAACTTCATAAATTGACCGATGTAATATTATACCTACCATGGAAACAATATACCAAAAAACATACCTAATAAATCTTAAATTGTAGATGAAGAAAAACTTTTTAGTTATTTTTAGTTTATTTGTTTGTATTATAGCAAGCATATTTGTTAGATATGAGATATTTAAAGAAAGCTCAGAAGGGTCATTCATCCCATATACTAATGTAGATGCTGTTCATTATTATTTCACGAAATTAGTCAGTGAAGGGAAGGGGATTTCCGGGATAAACTATGCCCTACAATATCCCGAAGGAGTAAATGTAAATAAAGAGCTCTCGGTATTTATGGAGTACCCTGTAGGTTTAGGGTATAGGTTATTATCAGGTTTTACTCATATATCGCTGGACGATTATATCAGATTATTTATTTGGGTGCTTTTTGGTCTTTCAAATATCGGTATTTACTTTTTGGCGAAGGGGGTTACGAAGAATAGACTAGCCTCTATTTTTGCTGCTTTTTTCTATAGTTTTTCCATAGCAAGCTTGAATAGAACTGCCGGGTTTGGTTATATGAGGGAAAATTTTGCGTTGCCGATGATCATATTCTTCCTCGCATTTTTTGTTATATCGCTCGATGAAAGAAAGGGCGTAGGAAATAGATATATCTATTCTTTTATATCAGGTTTATTTTTGTATATAGCTCTTGCTTCATGGCAGCTGACGCAGTTTTTCTATCTATTATTTTTACTTTACGTTTTTATTAATCTATTACTGAATAAGACAGTTGTTGTTAGAAGCGCTTTAATAGTGTTAATATTCGCAGTTTTAGCGGGGGTCTTTGTCGGGTATTTGAAAAGTAATAATTTTTTAATTTCTTCGACCATGCTTTTCGGATATTCAATATTTTTAACTTATATTTTGAGACAGGTTTTTAGGATTAAGAGAGAATATTTAGTTTTATTCATTATTTTGGCGATATTTGCAGCCATGAAATTACCGACCTTTAGGCTCTCGACAGATCTTACTAATTATTCCCATGTCTACGAACTGGTATTATTTCAAATACTTAATTTTGGGGTAAAGCCTCCTGATCCCTCGCTTATTCCTATGGATGCCAGGATGCTCTGGGATGTAGCGCATTCAAGGCCATTTTTTAAAGAGGTCATTGAATATCTTGGATTAGTACTTTTGCTTGGAACTGTTCCTTTTATTAAAGTTGTGATTTCCCTGGCGAAAAAGAAGGAAAAATCACCCGAAGAAATACTCTTAGTATACTTCACAATACTTTTCTTCTTTCTTTATTTATTGGTAAATAGGCTTATGGTCTTTATTATTATTTTCCTGGCTATTTGGGCCGGAAGATTTTTTACAATTTTTAACGATCAGCAGAGGCTTTATAGGAAAGCAGCTATTTTTTTGACGATCTTTTTGGTATTAATGCAATTTAGCCTTGATTTTCGGATCAGGGTAACGGGGGTTGATACCAAATATATTGTTGAATTACTTAATTGGGTCGCCGGTAATACCAGGGCTAATAGCGTGATATTGGCCTCCCCTAGAAGCTCTCCGGATATACTGGCTTATACCGGAAGGCCTGTAGTTCTTCACGCTAAGCTTGAAACAAAACAGATAAGAGACAAATCTTTTCTTTGGGCGAAAACACTTTTTAGTGACAGTGAGGAAGATTTCTATAATTTGTGCAGAAAATGGGGAGTCGATTATTTTGTATTCTCCAAGGGGACTTACCTGGAGAATGGCCCATCTAGCTGGAGATATATTATTAACGGTCTGGATGACGATCAGAAGTCCCTTGCTTATAGAATGGAGGCCTTGCCGCCTAACTATACATATTCAAAGGTTAATACAGATGGCCTTTCTTATGAGATCAATATCAGTTCCGGATTTAATAAGCCGCAATTAAAGCATTTTAACCTTGTTTGGAGTAATAAATATTTTAATGTATACAAAATTAATTAAATATTTAAAGATTATTCTATTGCCGGTAATAATATATATTTTGGCAGTCACTATCAGGTTCGGCGTATACGAAGAGAATGTCAAAAGAGTCGGCAATATGTTTACCCAGGAGTGCGCTTTTCATTACTATTTTACTAAATTGGTTGATAAATACAGTGTGTTGCCAGCGGTAGATTATAATATCCAGAGTCCGGAAGGGTTTAGGACCTCTGAGTCGGAATCCATGCTGATGGAGTATGTGGTGGGGTATTTGCACAGGATCTTTTTTAATAAAATAGAGTTGGATAAATTCGTTTCATTTTTTGTCATTTTATTCAGTTCCTTGTCATCCATAGCTCTATATTTAATTGCCAAGGAGGTCTTAAATAGTAGATCAGCTGGTTTTTTTTCGGGTGTTTTATATGCGGTTTCATGGCCTTCAATAGCAAGGACGATGGGTTTGGTTTACCTAAAAGAGAACTTTGCTTTGCCGATACTTTTCTTTCATATATATTTCTTAATTAAATTCTTAAGGAATAAGAAAAGGACGGATATAATCATATCTTCTATACTTTTATTTGTGCTTTTGGCTAGTTGGCATTTTGGCAAGTTCTATTTTCTGTTATTATCTTTTTTTGCCCTGGTATCTCTTCTTTTTAATATAAAGGATTATCTTAAGGCGTTTGGTTTTTTGGTATTGGCGGGTATCTTGGGAGGGGTAGCGGTATCGTTTCTCAGGGCTAACGCATTTATCATATCAATTCCAATGTGTCTAGGGTATTCATGCCTAATATCGTGGTTTGTTGTTAAAGGGAAGTGGCCTATTAAGCTCGTTATAAGCTTAGCACTATTTTTTATTCTTATATTTATCATTTCGGGATTCTCTAAAGAAATGACAAATTATTCCCATGTCTATAATATGCTATTCTACAAACTTAAATTCTTAGGGATGAAGCCCTTGAATCCCGAAATACTACCATTTGAGGTTAGGCAGCTTTGGGTTATGGCGTTCCATCTGCCTACTTTAAAAAGTTTTTTGTCAGATTTTACGGTTTTATTGCTATTGTCAGCGTACCCTGTCTACTATTTATTCAAAAGGCGGTCCGGCAATGGCCTAAAGAGCGATGTAGTTTTTTTAATGTATATGTTCGCCGGGACTTTCCTTATGTATCTATTGTCAGCAAGGCTGAGGTCGTTTTTTGTGTTTTTTGCTGCGATATTTTCCGGAGGTATCATAGCAATATTCATTAAAAGTAAGCACAAAAAGATTATAATTACCTCTTTTGTGTTATTATCAATAGCCCTCTATAGTTCTAACGTAAAAAAACTGATTTTTCCCTTGGCGCCTACATCTACAAAGGATTTGGTTAGCTGGATCGATAACAATACTGGGAAAACAGATGTTTTCCTGTCGACCCCATTTGATTCTGTCGAGATATGCGCTTATGGCGATAGGCCGATAGTGCTGCATCCAAAATATGAGACCAAATTGATAAGGGACAAAATTGAAAAGTTTACTATGGCATTATTTAGCGATAATGAGGATGACTTCTATGATCTCTGCAGGGATTGGAAAGTCGATTATTTTGTTTTTCCTAAGGGCACCTATCTGGGAGAGGGTGTTTATAGCTGGAGGTATTTTTCAGCGAAGCCCGCTAAAGATTATAGCTCAAATGCCTATAAGTTTGAGGCTTTGCCTCAATCAACAATAAAGGAAGAAAAGAACGGATACAATATATCGGTTTTTACAGGCTTTGTTTCGCCTGACCTTAAACACTTTGAATTAGTATTCCGTAATAAGGATTTTAATGTTTATAAAGTTAAATTATAGGCTACTGACTATATATTTTCTCGGCTTAGTCTTTGGTTTTGCCTTAGATAGAGCGCTTCTATTTGCCGGTGAGCCCAAGCAGATCTTGACAAGAGGCCATTTTGAAGTGCATCATAATGATAGGAATTATGCCAATGATATTAGCTGGAAGGCCGAAGGGCATTATAAAAGTATCATTATGCATTTGGGTGTTAATGATTTTAGGCCTTGGGAGGGCAAAGAGAAGTGCCCGATATATATTTATGATACGAAAGATGATTACATAAAATATACTAACGCACCTATTTGGTCGGGCGGCTTGGCTTCTATGGAACCGTTCAGGCTCTCTATATATAAAGGGTCGCCTGATCTGGAGACCAAGACCTTACCGCATGAGATAACACATCTTGTCCTTTTTGAATTATTTAAAAAACCTCCGCCGCTTTGGCTTAATGAAGGCCTTGCTCAATTTGAGGAGGAGAAGGCTGGCAGGCATTTCTATAAAAAGCCCTTAAAGGAGTTGATTGCAAAGGGAGCTTACTTAAAAATCAACGAATTATTCGAGGTAAAGTACCTTCTTAATGATGATAAATTTATTGCGGTTTTTTATCTCGAGTCTTGCAGTGTGGTGGAATTCCTTATCACTCAGAATTTGGGAGGGCTTTTCGGTAAATTTATTCAGGAACTAAAAAATGGGAAAAGCAGCAACGAGGCCTTAAAAACTGTTTATCAATGGAAATTTAAAAACGGCGCAAGCGATCTTGAAATGGCTTGGTTAAACTATGTAAAGACGAGGTATTAGATGAAGCTATTCTTAATTGACGGTAATTCTTTCTGTTACAGGGCATTTTATGCCATAAGAAGCCTTGCAACTAGCTACGGCAAACCGACTAATGCGGTATACGGGTTCGTTACAATGCTTAATAAGCTGGTTAAAGACGAAAAGCCGGATTATCTTGGGGTTGCCTTTGACCTTAAGGGGCCTACCTTCAGACACAAGAAATATGAAGATTATAAGATCCACAGAAAACCAATGCCTGATGATTTGATTAGTCAGATACCTGTAATTAAGAATGTTGTAAGGGCGTATAATATACCGATCTATGAGGTTCAAGGGTTTGAAGCGGATGATGTGCTGGCTACAATCTCTAAAAAGATCTCCCGAAAGAATATAGATGTTTATATAGTGACCGGCGATAAGGACGCATTGCAATTGGTCGACGAGAGGATAAGGGTCTATAATACTCATAAAGAAGGGCTCATATACGATGTTGATAAGATCAAGGAGCAGTTCGGTTTCGGCCCTGAAAGGGTCCTTGATTATCTGGCTTTGGCAGGGGATGCAAGTGACAATATACCTGGTGTTACAGGAATAGGCGAAAAAACCGCAATTGAGCTTTTAAAAGAGTTCGGAAGCCTTAATGATCTGTATGAGAATCTGGAAAAACTCAAATCCAAATCTAAAAGAGAGATCCTTGAGAAATACAGGACTGATGCTGAGCTTTCAATGGAGCTGGCCAGGCTTGATGAAAATGTCCCCCTGGAAATAAATCTTGAAGATCTTAGGTTGAAAGAGCCCGACAAAGAAAAGCTGCATTCAATTTTTAGGGAACTCGAGTTTAAGAGATTATTGAATGATGTTACCGTTCGCAAATCCCTTAATGCCGACTATAGGCTTATCACAAATTATGAAGAATTCGATACCCTTATTAATGAGCTAAAAAAAGTCAAGGAATTCTGTTTTGATTTTGAGACAACCGGCGTTGACCCGATGAGGGCCGAGATCGTCGGGATATCGTTTTCCTGGAATGAAGGTGAAAGTTTTTTTGTAGGATTAAAGCCTCATGAAGATAATAGGGCTTTAGA
Source organism: uncultured Planctomycetia bacterium (assembly GCA_964460615.1). Lineage (GTDB taxonomy): Bacteria > Omnitrophota > Gorgyraeia > CAYWPX01 > CAYWPX01 > CAYWPX01. The sequence continues at coordinate 23,940 of CAYWPX010000014.1, read as the reverse complement.
TCCGAAAATAGTGCTTAGTGCGCTTAAACCTATATTTGAAGACGAATCAATAAGGAAAGTAGGCCAGAATATAAAATATGAATTTGTGGTGCTTAGTAACTATGGGATCAATCTTAGAGGAATTAGTTTTGATACAATGGTAGGGTCGTATCTATTGGACCCATCGAAGCTTAATCATAATCTTGATGATATATCCATGGAGTATCTTCAGCATAAGATGACCGACATAAAGGAATTGATCGGAAAAGGCAAAACAGCCGTCACGATGGACAAGGTGGATATTGAAAAGGTAAGCGCTTATTGTTCAGAGGATAGTGATGTTACCTTAAGACTCAAGAATATCATAAATTCAAAACTTAAAGAACTTGATCTTATGGATCTATTTTGTGAGATAGAGATGCCTTTGGTAGAAGTACTCGGATCGATGGAATTTAAAGGCGTTACAATTGACCTTGAGCAGTTTAAGGTTTTGTCCGAAGAAATTGACAAAAGATTGAATGCACTTACCAAGGAGATTAAAAAAGAGACAGATTCTGAGTTTAATATTAATTCTCCTAAACAGTTGCAGGAGATATTGTTTGTAAAATTGAAATTGCCTCCCGTCAAAAAGATCAAGACCGGTTTTTCGACGGACGAAGAGGTATTGACAAAACTGGCTACCATGCATTCAGTCCCTAAAATGATACTTGAATTTAGAGAGCTGAGTAAATTGAAGTCCACGTATGTGGACGCTCTGCCAAAACTGATCAATCCTAAAACAAACAAAGTCCATACATCCTTTAATCAGACAGTGACCCAGACAGGCAGGCTTTCTTCAAGCGAACCAAACCTTCAGAATATCCCCATAAAGAAAGATATCGGGGGTTTGATAAGAAAAGCCTTCATTCCTTCTTCAAATAGCAGGGTTTTGGTGAGCGCTGACTATTCGCAGATAGAATTGCGGGTCTTAGCGCACCTAGCAAACGATGAAAACCTCATAAAAGCATTTAAAGACGATATGGATATCCATAAATTCACTGCAAGCCTGGTCTTTGGGGTGGATGAAAAAAAAGTTGACGAAAATAAAAGAAATATGGCAAAAATCGTAAACTTTGGTATAATATATGGGATGAGCCCTTATGGGCTATCACAGGCACTTGGAGTAGATGTTGAATCTGCCGGTCAATTCATTAAGTCCTATTTTGAAAGATATCCGAAGGTAAAAGCCTACCTCGATAGTCAAATTCAATTTGCTAAAGAGAATGGTTACGTCTTGACGCTCAAAGGGCGTCGTCGTTATATTCCCGAGATTAATTCTACTGACATAAGAATGAGGCAGTTTGCGGAACGTACAGCTATTAATACGCCTATACAAGGCACAGCCGCTGATCTTATTAAGGTAGCGATGATAAATATACATAGAGCTCTCTTAAACGGAGCTTATGAGACAGAAATGATAATGCAGGTCCATGATGAGCTTATCTTTGATGTTCCCAAGCTTGAGCTTTCCAGTATCAATAAACTTATTAAAGAAAAGATGGAGAATGTATTTAGGCTTAAAGTTCCTATTAAGGTAAATATAAGCTCCGGCAATAATTGGTTAGAGATGGAATAATATCTTTTAGAGGGTGGTTATGGCTAAAATAAAAGTTTTATTCTGTACTTCTGAGGTTTTTCCGTTTGCCAAGACGGGCGGCTTGGCGGATGTTTCGGGTTCTTTGCCAATAGCATTGGAGAAGCTTGGGCTTGATGTACGTATAATTATGCCTAAGTATGGTTCTGTGAAAACAAAAGGGAAAGAGACGACAGTAGGTAAGAACGTAAAGGTATATTTTGTCGAAAATGAGCATTATTTCAATAGACCGGATCTTTATGGCGATAAATTCGGTGATTATCCGGATAATTTAGAAAGATTCAATTTTTTTGCGAATGAGGCTATAAAGCTAATAAAGACTAAGAAATTTGTTCCCGATATCATACATTCACATGATTGGCAGGGATCACTTCCGGTGATATTAACCAAAACAATTTACAGGAAAAACCCTGTTTTTAAAAAAATTAAATCGGTTTTTACTATACATAACCTTGCTTATCAGGGGATTTTTCCAAAGGAGAAACTTACTTCGCTTGGTCTGGGCTGGGAATATTTTACTTTAGATACGCTTGAATATTTCGGCAAAATAAATCTTATGAAAGGGGCGATCATTTATTCTGATATGGTCACCACAGTAAGCCCTACATATGCTAAGGAGATACTTACGGATGAGTTCGGGTGCGGCTTAGAGGGGGTTTTGAGATTAAAAGAAGGTTCGCTTTTTGGGATAGTAAACGGGATTGATTATGACCATTGGGATCCCAGCCGCGATGAGGCTATTTATAAAAATTACGGTAATAAAGACGTTCTGAACGGCAAGGCTTTCAATAAAGCAAAGTTACAAAAATTCCTTGGTTTGGAAGTCAGTAGCGATATCCCGCTCTTAGGCATGACTTCAAGATTAGCGCATCAAAAGGGGGCGGACCTGGTTGCTGATAATTTGAAAGAAATTGTGGGGATGGGTGCCCAGTTTGTACTTTTGGGGACCGGAGATGAGAAGTATCATAAGATCTTTGATATAATGTCCAAGAAATTCAAGAAATCAGTTTCCGTGAATTTAAAATTTGATGAGGTTTTAGCAAGAAGGATATATGCCGGGTCCGACATTTTTTTAATACCTTCTATCTATGAACCCTGCGGGCTCAGCCAGATGATCGCGCTTAGGTATGGAGCTATACCTGTTGTAAGAAAAACCGGCGGGTTAAATGACACGATAAACGATTTTGATGAAGAAAAAAAATCCGGGAATGGCTTTATTTTTAACGAGCCTTTGAATGATGAGTTTATAGGATCGATAGGCCGTGCTTTGAGTTTATTTAAAAATAAAGTTACATGGTCGTCTTTAATAAGTAATGCCATGGATTCGGATTTTTCCTGGGAAAATTCTGCAAAGGAATATTTAAAGCTTTATAATAAAGTTCTTCACACTTAAAAAATGATAGATCCAAATACTTTTTCAAATAAGAAAAAAAAGGTCTTCCTGATCGGGTTAACCGGAACGATCTCTTCCGGAAAGAGCACTGTAGCAGGCTTTTTTAAAAAGCACGGTTGTCTTGTGCTGGATGCGGATAAAATAGTTCATGATATCCTGGAGAAAGACAAAAAGGTTTTTAAAAAACTGATCGGCCATTATGGCATAGATATAACCTGTAACGGAAAATCGATATCACGTGTAAAACTGGCATCCATAGTTTTTAATAATAAAAAAGAATTAAAATACCTAAATAGTATTATTCATCCGCTTGTGTCTAGAGGCATTAGTAGAGCAATCAGTAAGACGAAAAAAAGGATAGTTGTTATTGATGCGCCTTTATTGATCGAAGCCGGTTTACACAGGATGGTGGATCTGGTTATAGTTGTCAGGTCAAGCGCTTATGATTGTATAGAGAGATTTATAAAAACGGGAAAGACCGAAAATGATTACAAAAGAAGAATGAAATTTCAGATGCCCTTAAAAGAGAAATTAAAAAGGGCGGATTTAATTATAAATAATAACGGAACTAAAAGTAAGTTGTACCATGAGGCACTAAAGGTGCTGGAAGTATTTAATAAGGAGTAATGTTCGTATGGAAATAGCAAAACTTAAAGAAATGAAGATTTCAGAGCTTAATAAGCTTGCCAAAGACCTTAATGTTAATGGGGTGAGCGGACTAAAAAAACAAGACCTGATATTTAAGATCCTGCAGGCCAAGGCAGAGCAGAATGGCCTGATGTTTGGGGAAGGGGTGCTCGAGATACTGCAGGATGGTTTCGGGTTTTTGAGAAGCCCGAATTATAATTATTTGCCGTGTCCTGACGATATTTATGTTTCTCCGTCACAGATAAGGAAATTTGATCTGAGGACAGGAGATACGGTGAGCGGGCAGATCAGGCCACCAAAAGAAGGCGAAAGGTATTTTGCTCTTTTAAAGGTTGAGGCCGTTAATTTTGAAAGCCCGGAAGCAGCCAAGGATAAGATCTTATTCGATAATCTTACTCCGATCTATCCTAATGAAAGATTTTTGCTTGAGACCAGCCCAAATGAGGTTTCAACGAGGATAATGGACTTGTTGACTCCCATCGGAAAAGGGCAGAGGGGTTTGATAGTAGCCCAGCCTTACAGCGGAAAGACTGTATTATTACAGAAGGTCACGAATGCTATAACAACTAACTATCCTGATGCAGTTCCGATAGTTTTGCTGATAGATGAAAGGCCGGAAGAAGTAACTGATATGCAGAGATCTGTAAAAGGCGAGGTTATCAGTTCGACCTTTGATGAACCTGCTGAGCGCCATATTCAAGTGGCAGAGATAGTTCTTGAAAAGGCAAAAAGATTAGTTGAGCACAAAAAAGATGTTATCATACTTCTAGACTCTATTACAAGGTTAGCCAGAGCTTACAATACCGTTGTACCGCATTCCGGAAAGATCCTTTCCGGAGGTGTTGATTCTAATGCTTTGCATAAACCTAAAAGATTTTTTGGCGCCGCCAGAAAAGTTGAAGAGGGGGGAAGCCTTACGATTATAGCTACAGCCCTTGTTGATACAGGCTCAAGGATGGATGAGGTAATATTTGAAGAGTTTAAGGGTACCGGTAATATGGAGCTTCAGCTGGACAGAAATCTGTTCCAGAAAAGAATTTATCCGGCTATTGATATTAAGCGATCAAATACAAGGCGCGAAGAGTTGCTTGTTCACCCTGATGAGCTGAAAAGGATATGGCTACTAAGAAAGATCCTTAATGAACTGAGCAATGTTGAAGCGATGGAGTTGTTGATAGAGAAACTAGTTAAGACCAAAACAAATGTAGAATTTTTAATGAGCATGAATCAATAAGGCAGTACACAGTACTAAAAGAAATATTAATGATAGGAAAATAAAAATTAAAGAGGAGAAGAAAATGAAGGAAAAAATTCATCCGGAGTACAAAGAGACAACCATTACCTGCGCATGCGGCGAGGTAATACATACTCGTTCTACCAAGTCCAATATCAGAGTGGATATCTGCTCTAAATGCCATCCATTTTTTACCGGTAAGCAGAAGCTTGTTGACGCTGCCGGGATGGTTGACAAGTTTAATAAAAGATATAAAAAATCTTAAACTTTAGCTAAATACAAATGCTCGAAAGCATACTAGAACCAAAAATTAAGCGTTTTGAGGAGCTTCAAACACTTGTTTCCGACCCTAAGGTAATTGCTGATAATCTTCATTATCAAAAACTTGCCAAGGAACTTTCCTTGCTTACTAATTTAATAAATAAGTTCAGGGAATTTAAATCTTCGCAAGATGAGCTCAGCGGCATCAAGGCTATGATTTCTGATGAGAATCATTCTCATGATAAGGAATTTTTGGAGCTTGCTAAAAAAGAATCCGAAGAGTTGATCAGGAAATCCGAAAAGCTGCAGCATGAGCTTGAGGAATTGATATTAAATGAAGAAGAAGGGATAGACCCTGATAAGGGTGTTATCGTAGAGATACGAGCTGGTACCGGAGGGGTTGAGGCGGGTCTTTTTGCTGCGGATCTGTTTAGAATGTATTCCAGGTATGCAAGTAAAAGCGGCTGGAAAGTCGAACCGCTTAGTTCTTCTTTGACAGAGAAAGGCGGGTTTAAGGAAGTTGTCTTTTCTATGCAGGGTAAAGAAGTTTATAAAAAAATGCATTTAGAAAGCGGAACGCATAGAGTTCAAAGGGTACCGGAAACAGAAGCTTCCGGGCGGATACATACTTCAGCTGCAACAGTTGCGGTGCTGCCTGAAGCAGATGAAGTCGATCTTGTTATTAACCCAAGCGATTTAAGGATCGATACTTTTTGCGCCGGAGGACACGGAGGACAAAGTGTTAACACAACCTATTCGGCTGTAAGGATTACCCACGTTCCTACCGGAATAGTTGTGAGCTGCCAAGATGAAAGATCCCAGCTTAAGAACAGAGCAAAGGCTATGAAAGTATTAAGAGCCAGATGTCTTGAAAAAATACAGATTGAACAAACAGACAAGATCTCAAAGGACAGAAAATCCCAGGTTGGTTCAGGGGATAGATCAGAAAAGATAAGAACGTATAATTTTCCTGATAACAGGGTAACTGACCACAGAATAAACCTCACTCTTTATAAGCTCGATATAATACTTGAGGGTGATCTGGATGATTTTTTTGAAGCCCTTACTGCGGCGGAAAGAAAGCTTAAGCTCGAAGCTAAAAAATTGATCTAAACTTTGAGTTTGAATATACATATGGATACTTTAGAGTTATTGAGATGGGCAGAGGCCAAGCTTAGCTCTTTTAAAATTGAAAGCCCCAGAAGAACAGCTGAGATTCTTTTGGGAAAGCTTATCGCATGTGATAAGATCGGTCTTTATCTGGATAAAAATACTGTAAAAAAGAGTATCGAGCTAAAATTTAGGTCCATGGTTTCGAGAAGAATAAAAGGTGTGCCAGTCCAATATATCACCGGATCTGAGAGATTTATGGATTCTAAGTTTTTGGTTTCTAAGGATGTTTTGATACCCAGGCCTGAAACTGAAGAGCTGGTTGAGAGACTTGTAGAGCTATATGATAGGGAATATGGCAATACTAACCCTCATTTGCTTGACATAGGAACAGGTCCAGGAATTATAGCAATTAGTTTGACAAAACTGAGGAAATTTAGTAAAATATACGCTTCTGATATATCAAAAAAAGCTCTTAAAATAGCCTTGAAAAATGCCAGGCTGAACAGGATTTTTGGTATTGATTTTCTATATAGCGATATTTATAAAAGGTTAGGTCATTTAAAAGGTAAGCTTGATATCATAGTTTCAAATCCTCCGTATATTTCCAGGAGAGATTATCTTAAACTACCTAAAGAATTAAAATCCGAGCCTAAAGTTGCTCTTTATGGCGGTATAAACGGCCTTAAATATTATAGGCGTATTATCAGTAGCGCCTCGGAATATATCAAACGATCCGGCGGTTATTTAGCATTAGAAATTGGATATGATCAGGCTATGCCAATAACTGCTATGCTTAAAGAGATTAATTCTGATTATACCGTATATAAGGATCTGTCCGGACATGATAGAATTATAATTGCAAGGATTAATAAATAAATGGACAAGCTGGTTATTGAAGGCGGCAAGGAATTAAAAGGGACGGTAGAGATAAGTGGTTCTAAGAATTCCGCATTGCCTATAATCGCAGCAACGCTATTGACTGATGAGAAATGTATAATTAGTAATGTCCCTAAGCTGCAGGACATAGATACTATGATCAAGATCCTGAGATCTTTAGGCGTAAAGGTCCAGGAATATAAAAACGAACTTGAGATTGACCCCAGGGGATATAGTAAGTGCGTAGCGCCATATAAACTTGTTTCTACGATGAGGGCATCTATATGCGTTCTTGGGCCGCTTCTCGGAAAGATGAAAAAAGCCGAGGTATCTTTTCCTGGTGGGTGTGTAATTGGCCCTAGGCCCATAGACCTGCACCTAAAAGGAATAAAAGCTTTAGGCGCCAAAGTAAAGGTCGAGGGCGGATATATATTAGCCGAAGGCAAGAACTTAAAAGGTAACCACATATATCTAGGCGGGCATTTTGGTTCAAGTGTGCTTGCTACAGGCAATACAATGATGGCAGCGGTTTTAGCAAAAGGCAAAACTATTATTGAGAATGCTGCTTGCGAGCCTGAAGTTGAAGACCTGGCAGAATTTCTTATAAAGATGGGAGCAAAGATCAAAGGCCACAAGACTCCCAGGATCGAAATAGAAGGCGTTAAAAAGCTTAAGGGCGCCATGCATTCCGTAATACCCGATAGGATAGAGACAGTAACCTTTATTATGGCCGGAGCGATCACAAGGGGAGATGTTACTATAAAAAACATAAGGCCCGATCATATAGTTGCAGTTATTGATAAGCTTAACGAAACAGGGTTAGCTATAAAGATCAAGGATAATGAGATCCGAGTTAAAAATGACAGGAAATTAAAGCCTATTTATGTAACTACGCTCCCATACCCGGGTTTTCCTACGGATGCCCAGGCGCAGCTTATGGCTTTAATGTCTATTACTGACGGTATATCGGTTATTACTGAGAAAATATTTCCTGAAAGATTTTTACATGTAAGTGAGCTGAACAGAATGGGCGCTGAGATAGCTCTTGAGGGATCAAGTGCTATTGTAAGAGGTGTTAAGCGCCTTAGCGGTGCTCCTGTTATGGCTTCTGACTTGAGAGCTAGCGCGGCGCTTGTGCTTGCCGGTTTAGTTGCAAAAGGGAAGACAGAGATTTCCAGGATTTATCATTTGGACAGAGGATATGAACGCCTTGAGGCGAAGATGAACAATCTTGGCGGTGAAGTATATAGAGTCAAAGAAAGTAAAACAAGTTAAACGGAGGAATGTAATGGCAGTAGTAATAAGACTTAGAAGAATGGGCACTAACAAAAAACCTTTTAATCGTATCGTTGTTTGTGATAAGAGAAGCCCCAGAGATGGAAGATTTTTAGAGGAACTTGGATTTTACAATCCAGCATCTAACCCTCAGCAGATCAGCGTCAATAAGGATAGAGCCCTTTATTGGATCCAAAAAGGCGCAAAGCCATCCGACACTGTAAGGATATTATTCAAAAAACAGGGAGTTGAGCTTACAACCAAATCTAAATCAAAAAAATCAGAATAATCTCATTATCTGATGTTGATCTGATTTGGAATTGTTGAAGGGCTTGAGTTAGTATGCAAATAGATATATTAACGATTTTTCCTGGGATGTTTAAAAGTGTCTTCAGTGAGTCTATGCTGAAGATCGCATTGAAAAAGAAGGTTTTGAAAGTTCGGATTATTGACATAAGGGATTTTACGCTTGATAGGCACAGGAAGGTTGACGATAAACCATATGGCGGCGGCGCCGGGATGGTCATGTCTGTGCAGCCTATATATGATGCCCTAATGAATATAAAGCCTAAAACTAGATCCAAAAGGAACAAGCCCCGAGTTATTCTGCTTTCCCCGAGGGGAGTCAGGTTTGATCAGCCGATGGCCAAAAAGTTATCCAAAGAGAAGCACCTGATCCTTATTGCCGGCCATTATGAGGGTGTTGATGAGAGGTTGCATGAGCTGGTTGATATAGTTGAGCTATCAATAGGGGATTATATACTTTCAGGGGGAGAGCTGGCAGCGATGGTCGTAGTAGATGCTCTCAGCAGGCTTCAAAAAGGTTCTTTAGGGAACGAGGAGTCGGCGCTTAATGAGAGTTTTGAAAACAACCTACTGGAGTATCCGCAGTATACCAGACCTGCCATATTTAAGGGTTTAGGAGTTCCGGAGGTTTTATTGAGCGGCGACCACAAGAAGATATTAAAATGGCGGTTGGATGAGTCTGTAAGGATTACAAAGAAAAATAGGCCTGATCTAGTAATCAAAACAAATTAAATTAGTTGTTAACACATTAAATTATAATAACAAAAAATAAGGAAGGCTAAAATGGACAAATTAAAATTAATAGAAAAAACATATGTAAAAAAAGACATCCCGGAATTTAAGGTTGGGGATACTCTTAAGGTGTATGTAAAGCTGGTTGAGGAAGAAAAGACCAGAGTACAGGCATTTGAAGGTGTGGTTATTTCAACAAAGGCCTCCGGCATTAAAAAAACTTTTGCTATTAGAAAAATTTCTTACGGAGAGGGAGTTGAGAGAACTTTTTTTGTTAATTCCCCGTTTTTAGAAAAGATCGAGGTAGTAAAGAAGGGTTCTGTAAAAAGAGCTAAATTGTATTACCTAAGAGGAAAGATCGGTAAAGCCACTAAGATCGAAGAAGAAGAGGGTGCTTTATCTCAAACAGGAAATGAGCAGGCAACTACACCTAGTGAAAATGCTCAAGATAGAATCATCGCTAAAGAGTAACGGTTTTAGCCTTATTGCCGGTATTGACGAAGCAGGACGCGGCCCCCTGGCCGGTCCTGTTGTTGCGTCAGCGGTAATTTTAAAAGATCACTCCTTTATATCCGAGATAAACGACTCTAAATTACTTTCCCCCAAAAAAAGAGAAATTGCTTTTAAAGAGATCATATCCAAATCAATCTTTGGAATCGGGATCGTTGATTCTGCGACAATAGACAGGATCAATATACATAATGCATCAATACTGGCCATGGAGAGGGCTGTCAGAAACCTTCCAATCTCTCCCGATTACCTGATTATAGACGGAAAGATCAGGCTTAGTAACATTTCAATACCGCAGGATCATTTTATTAAAGGTGATTCAAAAAGTCTTTCAATAGCATCTGCTTCCATAATTGCAAAGGTTACCAGGGACAGGATCATGTCCATTTATCATAGTTATTATCCGGTCTATGGTTTTAACAAACACAAAGGTTATGGGACAAGGGATCATTATGAAGCTTTATCCAATGTCGGCCCGTCAATGATACACAGGAATTCTTTTAATCTTATTAAAAATAATAACATGTTTAAAGGGATTTACAGTTATGAAAAGCCTGAATAAAAAAATTGGATCTATCGGTGAGGAATTGGCGGTAAAATTCCTCAAAGACAATGGTTTTTTGATATTGAAGAAGAATTATAAGGGTTTTGAGAATAAAGAGATCGACATTATAGCCAAAGACAAAGATACCATTTCTTTCATTGAAGTTAAGACTAGATCCACTAGTGAATTTGGCCAGGGTTTTGAAGCCGTAGATTTCAGAAAAATCGCTTCTTACAAAAAAGCCGCATTGGGGTATATGCAGTCGGTAGGGCTGGAGCTTTTGATGCGTTTTGATGTTATATCAATAATGTTCGACAAAAACAGTTCCGATTACAGAATAGAGCTTATTAAAAACGCTTTCTAGATATTCTGATTATTCATTTTTAAGATAGTTGATCTTAAAAACTTAACGGTAAATTTGTAGCCTTGACACAAGCACTCAACTAGCATATAATTTAAACATAATAATATGATTAATATTAAAAAGGTTGCCCAATCATTAGGAATAGGAGAGAGAGATCTAGAGCTCTATGGAAATTTTGCCGCTAAATTGAGGCTCGATATATTAAAACGGCTTAATAATAAAAAAGACGGCAAATATGTCCTAGTAAGCGCTATGACGCCTACTCCTCAGGGGGAAGGAAAGACCGTTACTACCATCGGGCTTTCCATGGCTTTTAACCGTCTGAAAAAGTCTTCCATTGTTACCTTAAGACAGCCATCCCTAGGCCCGGTATTCGGCCTAAAAGGCGGCGGAGGAGGCGGCGGGAGATCCGAGATCGTCCCTCTTGAAGCCATAAACCTTCATCTAACTGGTGACTTCCACGCAGTTACTTCTGCACATAATCTTCTGGCTTCAGCTTTGGATAATTCAATATTTCATGGGAATCCTTTAAATATTGATATTAATACTATTGATTTTCCAAGGGTCCTTGATATCAGTGACAGAGCTTTGCGTGATATTGAGGTCAGATATGGTAATTTTTCCAGAAAGACCAGGTTCGATATTACTGCGGCCAGCGAAATAATGGCGATACTTGCGCTTAGCAAAGACCTGAATGACCTAAAGAAGCGATTGGGTAATATTGTAGTTGGTTTTAATTTCAATAAGGAACCGGTCTTTAGCCGTGACCTTAGGATCGACGGTGCATTGGCAGTACTTTTAAAAGATGCGATCAAGCCGAATCTATTGCAGACAATTGAAGGAACGCCTTGCCTGGTCCACTCCGGGCCTTTTGCCAATATTGCTCATGGCAATAGCTCTATCTTGGCGGATGAAATGGGTATAAAGCTCTGCGATTGGCTTATTACCGAAAGCGGCTTCGGTGCCGATATGGGAGCTGAGAAATTTTTTGATATAAAATGCCGCACAAGCAAACTTATACCTGATTGCGTAGTCTTGGTAGCCTCTATTAAATCGCTAAAAAATCATAGCGGCAGATTTTCCCTTAAACCCGGAAGGCCCGCCCCTAAAGAGATATTGAAAGAGGATCTTGAGTTAGTTGACAAGGGCGGAGAAAATTTAATTAAACAGATAGAGAATATCAAAAAGTTCGGTATGTCCGTGGTGGTCTCGATAAATAGATTTAAAAGTGATACAGTTCGCGAATTGGATCTGGCAAGATCCATCGCCTTAAAAGCAGGCGCCAAGGATGCCGTGGTAACTGATTTCTGGGCGAAGGGAAGTAGCGGAGGGCTCGACCTCGCAAGATCAGTTGAATCTGCAGTTAAAAATTCAAAAAATGATTTTAAATTTTTATATAATCTAAACGATCCGATAAAATCAAAGGTCCATACGATCGCAACCGAAATGTACGGCGCAGAGGATGTTAGTTATTCGGATTTAGCTAATAATAAGATCGCATTATTTGAAAGATTCGGCTGGGGTAGTTTGCCTATATGCATGGCTAAAACCCAACTCTCCCTATCAGGGGATCCTATGCTTAAAGGGAGACCCAGGGGCTTTACATTGACTATCAAGGATGTAAAGCCTGATATAGGAGCCGGTTTTCTGACGCCCATATGCGGCAATATTAGTACTATGCCCGGCTTGCCAAAAGAGCCAAATGCAAATAATTTTGATATCGATAGAAATGGTGTTATAAAAGGCTTATTCTAATATCCTGAGGTGAAATATGAATTTTATTAATAGCCCGTTAAAAGAATATCTGGACAATCTTTTTGATAAGAAACCAACCCCCGGGGGAGGAAGTGTGGCTGCGTTATCTGCTGCGCTCGGAGTATCTTTAATTGGTATGGTTTTGAACTATACTATAGGAAAAAAGGGATACGAGGCTCACGAAAAGGAATTATCAGATATCCTTAGTGCCGCCGGAATCTTAAAAACCAGGCTTGAAGAGCTTGTTGATGAAGATGTTCTTGTCTATGGAAGGCTCAGGGATGCTTTAAAGGCAAAGGCATCCAAAGCGGATATGCAAAATCTTTATATTGAATCTGCCTCTGTGCCGCTTGAAGTTTGCAGGTTATCTTATGACGGCATGGAAGCTCTGACCATTGTTTGTGACTGGAGCAACAAGGCCCTTATAAGCGATGTAGGTATAGCATGCGAGTTATTGGAAGCGGCGTTTTATTCGGCAAAGCTTAATGTGGATATAAATCTTGATTATATTGAGGATCCTAAATTTGTTCATGACGCTAAACATCAGCTTGCCATTCTTGATAAAAACATAGAATCGTTTAAAAATTCTATTTTAGTTAAAGTGAAGGACGTTATGTATGGAAAGTTCTAAACTTAAGGAGAATATAATGCCAGGTTCACTTTTGGAGGGGAAGCCGATCGCTTCCAGCATGAAAGATGATATCAGAAATACCGTTAAGGAAATTTTTCAGAAACACGGTAAAGTCCCAACGTTATTGAGTATCCAGATCGGCCAGGATCCTGGGTCAACTATATACGTTAAATCTCAAATGAAGGTTGCGGAAGATCTGGGTTTGAATTATGTCTTAAAAAACTATGACCTGAATATTAGCGAAAATGACCTGATCTCTCATATAAAAAATTTCAATTCTGAAACAAGTATCAATGGTATGATCCTGCAGATGCCTCTTCCCAAGCATATTGATGCAAAAAAAGTGATTAATTTAATATCGCCCTTAAAGGATGCAGAGGGGATGCACCCGGAGAATCTGGGAAGGGTTTTATTGGGCGACGATACTCTGGCACCTTGTACCGCTTTATCATGCCTAAAACTGATTGAGGCAACCAAGGTCGATCTTTATGGTAAAGAAGCTGTTATTGTGGGCCATAGCGATATAGTGGGTAAGCCCATCACTCTGATGTTATTAAACAAATTTGCCACTACCACAACATGTCATATCGCTACCAGCCAGAGAAATTTGCTTGAGGAGCACGTAAAAAAAGCTGAAATCCTTGTTGTAGCTGTGGGAAAAGCTGGTATAATTAAAGGTTCATGGATAAAGGAAAATGCTATTGTAATAGATGTCGGGATAAATAGAGTAGAAGGAAAGATTGTCGGCGATATTGAGTTTGATGAGGCTTCAAAAAGAGCCGGATTTATCACTCCGGTACCCGGTGGTGTCGGGGCTCTTACAGTTACAATTCTTATGAGAAATGTAGTAAATGCATTTAAGCTGCAGAATAATATTTAGTTTAAAAATATAATCAAAATTTTTTATAGAGTTTATGAATTTCAAAGAAAAATTAGTATCAGATAAATTTATCATAACCAGTGAGATCGGCCCTCCAAAAGGAGTAGATATACTAGAGATCCTTAAGGAAGCCGAAAACATGAAGTTGAGGGTAGATGCCATCAACGTGACAGATCTCCAGAGCTCTGTGATGAGGGTGGGGTCGCTGGCGATATGCCATTTATTGAAGGACAGGGGGATTGAGCCAATATATCAGATCACCTGCCGCGATAGAAATAGGTTGGCTCTTCAGTCGGATCTATTGTCCGCCTATACGCTTGGCATAGAGAATGTTCTGGTTCTGACGGGTGATCATCCTGTTTTGGGCGACCACCCTGAAGCAAAACCTGTTTTCGACCTGGATTCGACGCAGTTACTTGTAGTGGCTAGAAATTTGGAAGCAGGAAAGGATATGATCGGCAACCCCTTAAAAGGCGCCCCGAAATTTACTCTTGGAGCAGTCGTCAACCCCGGCGCCCAACCGCTGGAGCCTGAGATCGGCAAATTAGAAAAGAAGATAAAAGCCGGCGCCGAGTTTATACAAACTCAAGCTATATATGAGGTTGATAAGTTCAAAAGATTCATGGATCTTACTAAGCATATCAATGTGCCGATTCTGGGCGGTATAGTGTTATTAAAGTCCGCCGGAATGGCTCGTTTTATGAACAAGAATGTTGCCGGCGTATTTGTGCCGGATAATTTAATAGCGGAGATGGAATCCGCAAAAGATAAGAGCGAAAAATCAATCGAGATTGCGGCAAGATTAATAAATGAATTAAAACCCTTATGCCGCGGAGTCCATATCATGCCCATTGGTTGGGATAGATATGTTACAAGGGTTTTAGATAAGGCGGGATTATAATATGGGATTATCAGGTTTAGATATTTATAAAAGGTTACCAAAGACAAATTGTAAAAAATGCGGTTTTCCGACGTGCCTTGCCTTTAGTATGCAGTTGGCGGCAAAGAAGGTTTCGCTTAGTCAGTGCGCTGATGTGAGCGAAGAGGCAAAAAAGTACCTTGAAGAATCCGCCGAGCCGCCTGTTAAAATGGTTACTATAGGTAAAGATGAATCTCAGCTAGCTATAGGTAATGAGACTGTTCTATTCAGGCATGAAGAGACATTCTATAGGCCGACTCTGATAGGTATAGAAGTCAGTGATAAATTGTCAGAAAAGGACCTGACGGAAAAGATATCGGCGATTAATAATCTAAAATTCGAAAGAATCGGCAAGACTATTGCGGTTAATCTGATAGCGCTTGTTAATGAATCAACAAAAGAGGATTTTGAAAAAGCACTTTCCTTAGTAATGAGAAACTCTAAATTGAACCTCGTGTTAATAGTTAAGGATCCCGGGGTTCTCGGTAATGTGACAGGACATCTTAAGGATAGAAGGCCGCTTTTGTATGGGGCAACTAAAGAGACGCTGGAAAAATTTGTAGATGTCGCTAAAACAAATAATGTTCCGCTTGTTTTATCTGGAAATAGTCTTGAGGAGCTTAACGAATTAGTCCAAAAATCAAAAAATCTCGGGTTTAATGATATCATATTAGATGTCAGGGAGCCGAATCTTAAGAAAAAAATCTGGGATTTTACTCAAGTTAGGCGCCTTGCTCTAAAGAAAAATTTCAGGAACCTTGGTTTCCCTATTCTTGCAAGAATCAGTGCAACAAGTTCTCTGGAACAGCTCGTTGAAGCGTCAACATTAGTTTTAAAGTATGCCGGCCTTGTAATTTTAAAGGATTATTCTAAGGAGGTCATACTCCCGCTCCTTACTGCCAGAGAAGATCTATACACAGACCCTCAGAAACCCGTACAGGTAGAAGCTAAGGTATATGAGATCGGGAATGTAAGCGATAAGAGCCCTGTGATCATAACTACAAATTTTTCTATTACATATTTTACGGTTGCCGGTGAAGTGGAGACCAGCAAAGTTCCTACATATATCCTAAGCGTTGACAGTGAAGGTATGTCGGTTCTAACTGCCTGGGCGGCTGAGAAGTTCACTCCTGAGCGGATCAATAAGGCTATTCAGGAGTCCAATATCATGAGTAGAGTTGCGCATAAACAGGTTATCATTCCCGGGTATGTATCGATGATGTCAGGAAAACTTGAAGAAGAGAGCGGTCTTGAAATAGTAGTCGGGCCAAGAGAAGCTTCGGGGCTTCCTACGTTTTTAAAAAATATAAAATAAAATGGAAAAATTCAAAGTAATATTTTTGCCTGATAATAAAATTGCTGAAGTCCCTAAGGGCGAAGACCTTTTGACGGCTGCTAGCCTTGCAGGAGTGCGCATTAACTCCGGCTGCGCAGGCGAGGGTGTTTGCGGAAAATGCAAAGTGATGGTAAAAAAGGGAACAGTCAACGATGATTCTACAAGCCATTTGAGCGAAGCAGATCGGAAGAAAGGTTTTGTGCTCAGCTGTCAGGCTGTTGTCATGAGTGATCTTGTTATAGAGATACCGAGTGAGTCGCGCGTAGAGGTTGACTTAAAGAGCGTCTCTTCCATTTATAGTAGGACCGAGGAGATCTCCAAAGGAGAGGGAGTAGTCAGGGAAGATAATTTTATCTTTGAACCTCTAGTAAGAAAGTTTTATCTCGAACTCACAAAGCCGGATCTAAATGACAAATTGAGCGATATTGAAAGGATATATGTCTATCTTGAGGAGAAGTTCAGGATTTCCAATACATATTCACCATTATCCAATTTAAAGAAGCTCGGACTTTTGTTAAGAGAGAGTGATTGGAAGGTGACGGTCACTCTGGCGACTAAGGATAGTAATTTTGAGATCATTTTGATCGAGCCCGGAGATACTACAAAAAAATGTTTTGGGGTATGTTTTGATATAGGGACTACTACTGTTAACGGGCAATTGGTAAATCTCAATACTAAAGAGGTCCTGGGCACAAAGGCAAGTTATAATAAGCAGATATCCTTCGGAGACGACGTAATAACCAGAATTATGTATGCTTCTATGGAAGGAGGCCTTCTTAAACTCCATAATTCTGTAATTGAAAATATCAATGAGATCATCAAAGAATTAACCGAAGAGCACGCAGTCAGTTTCGGGGATATTTATGCTATTAATATCAGCGGAAATACCACCATGGTACATCTGCTTTTAGGCATAGACCCGACTTATATAAGGCGTGAACCATATACAGCTACAGGTAATTATTTCTCGCCGTTCAAGGCCTCAGAATTTAATATCAGTATTAATCCTAGAGGTTATCTTTATATAGTTCCTGGAGTTGCCAGTTACGTCGGCGGAGACATAGTTGCCGGAGTCTTATCTACGGGACTATCTGATAATAATGATCTGGGCCTTCTTATAGATATTGGAACGAACGGAGAGATCGCTTTGGGGAATAACGAGTGGATGATATCTTGTGCCGCTTCAGCCGGGCCTGCGTTTGAGGGGAGCGGGATGAGCTGCGGGCTTAGGGCGATGAACGGGGCAATCGAAAAGATAGACATATCCAGCGACGGGAGATCTGTATTGTTCAAGACTATAGGCAATGATAAGCCTATAGGTATATGCGGTTCTGGGTACATAGATATTGTAGCTAAATTTCTTAAGTTCGGCATTATTTCCAAAAACGGCAAATTCTCAGAAGATTCAAGTTATAGCGGGCGCCTGAGGTCCGTAGATGGGGTCAAGGAGTTCATTATAGCCTCCCAGAAAGAATTTAAGCTGGAAAAAGATATTGTAATCACTGAGAATGATATTGAAAACCTTAAACGCTCAAAAGGCGCTATTTACAGCGCAATAGCGACACTTGTAAAAAAACTGGAGCTAGGGCTGGATGATATTAGAAAAATATATATCGCCGGAGGGTTCGGTACCTATCTGGATGCGGAGAATGCAGTTTATATAGGTTTGCTGCCTGACCTTCCGCGGGATAGATTTAAATTTGTAGGGAACAGCTCTCTAGTCGGCTCAAGGGAGGTCCTTATCTCCGATGGCGCTAGGAAAAAATCATATAAGATCGCAAGTGAGCTTTCTTATTTAGAGTTGTCAGCGGAGCCGCTTTATATGGATGAATATATAAAAAGCCTTTTTTTTCCGCATACCGAAATGGAAAGATTTAAAAGTTTAAGTCTGGAGTATAAATAAAAATAGGGGATGAATATGTCTTTAGAATTGTTAAAGGAAAAGTGGACAAATAGTATTTTTGAAGTTGAGATCGGAGCTACAAAAGAGAACGGCGGCACAAGGTGTAAGGCTATTAAAATCGGAGGGGAGGCGGCGCTTCCATATTTATCGGAAGAAGGTTCCATTCCTAATAGCCCTAAGATAGCAATGGAGATCTGGGATACATATCCCGGTGATTGGGATGAAGGTCTATTAAAAAGGTTTGGAAATGTCGTAAAGGATCCGGTGGATTGGGCAAATTATCTCAGTAAGGAGCTTGATGTAGATGCGATCAATTATAGGATAATGAGCGCTTCACCTGATTATGAGAATGCCAGTATCGATAGGATAGAAAAAACCTTTACCAATTTTATTAAGAACGTTACACTTCCTCTTATTATTACCGGTTCCGGAGACAATGAATCGGATAATGTAGTGCTGGCGCGATTGAGCAATATAGCTAAGAATGAAAAGTGCCTGTTCGGGCTTGCCACACAGAATAATTATAAAACTCTTGCTGTGTCGGCTAATGCTGATAAGCATAGTATTATAGCTGAATCGCCGATAGATATAAATATTGCCAAGCAGATCAATATTCTTATCTCTGATATGGGATTAGATCCCTCTAAGATCGTTATGCATCCAACCACAGCCGCTCTTGGTTATGGGATGGAATATGTATACTCAATAATGGAGAGATCCCGTTTGGCTGCCTTAAACGGGGATAAGATGCTATCGATGCCTTTTGTGCTTTTTATCGGGCAGGAGGTTTGGAAAGTTAAAGAGGCCAAAGAGAATACAGATCTTGGGATCAATTGGGAGATTGCCACAGGGGTTTCTATGATACAGGGTGGCGGGGATTTACTGGTTTTACGCCATCCGGACAGTGCAAAAAGCCTGAAAAATTATATCGCTAAACTGAAATAGTATGCTAAGGATAATTTTTGTTTTTTTTCTGCTTTCAACGGTAACCGGCTGTAGTGCTATCAATTATTATGCTCAGCAAAAAGAGGTTGCCGATCTGGATAGGCTTTATAGAGAAGGTAAAATCAGCGAAAAAAGCTATCTTGATATGAGGGCAAAGGCTCTTAATAAGTTTAGCCCCAGGAGCAATGTAACTTACAATTATATTATTAAACATTAAAAGGATAATATGTACGTTGTCGGTGAGTTGATAAACGGGATGTATAAGGATGTCAGGCGGGCTATACAGGATAAAGATAAGCTATTGATCCAAAGCCTTGCCAAGAGGCAGCTGGAAGCCGGAGCCGATGCGCTGGATGTTAATGTAGGCCCTGCTGCAGTGGACCCCTTAATAGCTATGGAATGGCTTATTAATTCAATCCAAGAAGTTACTAACGCCCCGCTTTGTATTGATAGTACTAAATTTAATGTAATTGAGAAAGGTCTTCAATTAACTAGATCAAAAGCAATAATAAACTCTACCAGCGCTGACGATGATAAATTGGAAAAATATATCGGGCTTGCCAAGAAGTATGATGCAAGGTTGATTGCCCTTACAATGGATAAAAAAGGAGTACCTCGGGATAGGGCGACAAGAACAGAGCTGGCGCTTAAGATCGTTTCGAAGGCGATGGAACTTGACTTCAGCGTTGATAATTTGTTTATTGATCCGGTAGTGCTTCCTTCTAATGTTGCTCAGGCTCAGGGGGTAGAGCTATTGGAGTCTTTAAAAGAATTTAAGCTGCTTTGTGATCCTGCGCCTAATTCGATAGTCGGCTTAAGCAATGTTTCCCAGGGCACATCTGAGAGGAACCTCATAAACAGAACTTTTTTGGTGATGGCTATCAGCTCCGGCCTGGGCGCTGCAATTTTGGATCCTCTGGATAAGGATCTGATGGATGCTATGATAACCTGCGAACTCTTGCTGAATAAAAATATTTATTGCGATTCATTTTTGACCGCCTACAGGAGGAAATGATAGATGGAAGTTAAAAAGATCACTTTGGATGATATCAAATCCAAAAAGAAAAGATCAGAAAAGATCACTATGCTTACTGCTTATGATTATCCAACGGCTCTTTTGGTCGACAAGGCCGGTATAGATATGATACTGGTTGGGGATTCTTTGGCCAATGTTGTGCTTGGTCTAGAAAAAACAACGGAAGTCGGCATGGAAGTCATGATCCATCACGCCAAGGCTGTTACGAGGGCCGTTAAAAATTCTTTCGTGGTCGGGGATATGCCTTATGAGGCTTACCAGGTCGGTTCCGATCAAAGTGTCAGGAACGCCAAGAGATTTATTGATGAAGCCAAATGCGATGCCGTTAAGCTGGAATGGTTTGATAACGCAATTGAAGTAACGAAAGATATTGTGAAATCCGGTATCCCTGTTATGGGCCATATTGGTTTGACTCCGCAGACAGCTGATAAGCTTGGTGGTTTTAAGGTTCAAGGTAAAGATGCTGACACGGCAAAGGCGTTATTAAAACAGGCATTGGCGCTTGAGGCGGCGGGGTCTTTTTCAATTGTTTTGGAGTGTATCCCTGATAAGATCGCCGAGATGATAACCAGTTCATTAAAGATACCTACTATAGGTATTGGCGCCGGAGTCGATTGCGACGGGCAGGTGCTGGTGATACACGATCTTTTGGGATTATTTGACAGGTACACACCAAAGTTTGTTAAAAGATATGCTCATTTAAATGATTCAATATTAGACGCTGTATCAAAATTTAAAGATGAAGTGGTTACAAAAAAATTTCCTGACAAAGAGCACAGTTTCAGCATTAAAGAAGAAGAGCTGAAAAAGATAAAAGGATAACCCTTTATGAAAATCGCTATTGTTGGCCCGGGCGCAATAGGTGTATTTTTTGGTGCAGTGCTTTCGAAGTCCAAGGATGACATATTTTTTCTTGATTACAAAAAAGACAGAGTAGACAGTATCAAAAAAAACGGCATAGTCATCGAAGGCCTGACTAATCTAAAGATAAAACCTAACATAACCTCGAACCCGCTTGAAATTGCCAAGGCCGATCTTATTATAATGGCAGTTAAATCTTACAACACCGAGGAAGCATCCAAACTTATTAAGCCTTTAGTGGGCGACAACACCACAATCCTTACATTGCAAAATGGGATAGGTAATATTCAAATTCTTACGGAGGCGTTCGGAGGGGAAAGGGTATTGGGAGGCGTTACTAATCACGGAGCGACGTCTATTGACAATGGGCATGTACGTCATGCAGGTAAAGGTGAGACAATTATCGGGAGAGTCGACGGTAAGATAATAGGATCCGTGAGGATCATTTCTCAGCTTTTCAATAAAGCCGGTATTGATACTAAAATTACTAAAGATATAGATTCTATTATCTGGTCGAAATTGGTTATCAATGTAGGGATAAATGCTCTTACAGCCATTACGAGGCTTCCTAATGGTAAGCTTACCGAATTTGCCGGCACAAAAGAGGTGATGAGGTCGTGTGTTCAGGAAGCTGTCAAAATCGCCAAAAGAAAACGGATCAAACTCCTTTATGACGATCCTTTGCAGAAAGTGGAGTCTGTAGCCAAAGCTACCGAAGAGAATATTTCCAGCATGCTGCAGGATATACTGAAGACTAAAAGAACCGAAATTGATTTTATTAACGGGGCCATATCCAGACAGGGGAAAGCTCTTAATATCCCCACTCCCTTTAATGATACGCTTACAAATATTGTTAAAACTATTGAAGAAAGTTATTCTATAAGGGTGTAGTATTTTGAATTTAACGATTCTATTATAATCAAAAAGTGCCAAAATAGAATTTGGCATATTTTTTTTGTATCTATAAAGCGAAAGGCTTGAAAATGGCTAAAAGGATCTATATAGCGGCAACAATGCAGAATGAAGGAAAAACTACGATTTCTCTTGGCCTTATTCATTCGTTGAAGAAAAAATTTAAGCGGGTAGCCTTTATAAAGCCTTTGGGTCAGAGATATCTGATTGAAGAGGGGTACAAGATTGATGAGGATTCAGTCCTTATAGAAAAAGTATTTAATTTTAAGTGTAATCTTAAGGATATGAGCCCTATTGCCATAGACAAAGGTTTTACTGAAAAATATATTGTTAACGGTAAGGGCAATAAAAGCCTTGAGAATGAAATACTCAGATCCTTTGATCGCTGTGCTAAAAATGCTGACCTGGTAGTAATAGAAGGGACAGGCCATGCCGGCGTAGGGTCGGTGTTGGATCTCTCGAATGCAAGTGTAGCCAAGCTATTGGATGCCAAGGTAATTTTAATTTCGGGAGGGGGGATTGGCCGCCCAATAGATGAGATAATGCTTAATAAGGCACTATTTGACAGGCAGGGCGTTGAGATATTAGGAGTTATAATAAATAAAATATTCACTGAAAAATATAATAAAATCAATAAGCTGGTCAGAAAAGGGCTGGCTACTAAGGGGCTGAATGTCCTCGGGGTGCTTCCCTATAAACCGATGCTTTCAATGCCAAATATCGAAGAGATCGTTGAAGAGACTAAGGTTAAACTGCTTGCCGGAAAGAAAGGGTTAACAAATCTTGTCTCAAAGGTCATCATCGGCGCAATGGAGTTGCATAATGCTATGGATTATGTCGAGGATGGTAGTCTTATTATAACTCCCGGAGACAGGGATGATATATTATTAATGGCGCTTTCAGCTCAGCTAACAAGCCGGGATAAAAATTTTAAAATAGCAGGTATAATACTTACCGGAGGGATCTTGCCCAATAAGAACGTCGTTAATCTGATAGCTAATTCAGAAATACCGCTTATGTTCTCAAAGCTCGACACCTACAGCGTGGCTTCTCAGATCTATGACCTTACAATAAAACTTAAACCTAAGGACTCTGATAAGATAAATACTGTTATAGATATGGTAACAAGCTACGTAAATATAGATACGATCATTAAAGAGATCTCCAATTAAACCATACCTGATTATCAGTTAGTTAGTAATATTAACCCCGAATATAATTTATTCCAGATTTTTATATGAGAAATAAAAAGAAAAAAGTGATCGTGTTAATGAGCGGAGGAGTTGATAGCTCAGTAGCGCTTCATATCCTTAAACTTAAAGACTATGACTGTATCGGCGTGACTTTAAAGCTATGGGGTAAGGATCTTTGCGGGTCGCATGGCGATAAAAGTTGTTGCTCGTTAGACAGTATTGATAATGCCAGATCTATAGCTCATTCTATGGGTGTGCCATATTATGTTATTAATCTGGAGAAAGAATTTAAGGAAAGAGTAATAGATTATTTCTGCAGGGCCTATGAATGCGCTACTACGCCAAATCCCTGTATAGTTTGCAATGAAAAAATTAAATTTGATTTAAGCATAAATAAGCTTAAAGCCCTGAATGCCGACTATATAGCTTCAGGCCATTACGCCAGAGTATTTTTTGATAAGAAGAAAAAAAAGTATTATATAAAAGAGAGTGTTGATAAGAAAAAAGATCAGTCGTATGTGCTATTTAGCCTTGGCCAGGATGTTTTAAGAAGGCTTCTCCTTCCTCTGGGAGGCATGAGGAAAGAAAAGGTACGACTTATTGCCAGGAAAGCTAACTTAAAGGTTCATGATAAATTAGACAGTCAGGAGATTTGTTTTGTCCCGGATGACAATTATGCCAAATTTGTGATGTCTAGAAGT
>CAYWPX010000013.1:288-39416 GCA_964460615.1 uncultured Planctomycetia bacterium | reverse complement strand
ACCTCGCAAACCAGTTTAAATCTATAAAGATTTAAACATGCGAACTTCCGGTCACCTCGCAAACCAGTTTAAATCTATAAAGATTTAAACATGCGAACTTCCGGTCAAAAAAAAGACGTTCACCCTAGCCAAATCATTGGCTAAAATGAACGCCTGTGTTCAAAATAAAAATGTCTTTTAGCTCTTCATCGCCAAAAGACATCATTGTCTAAATAAACATCTATGTTATTTACACTGTAAGTATATCATAAAAAAATTTTTAGTCAAGCACAATTTATTCTTCTAACAAACTGCCTAAAAACTATACATTGAACCTAATATTAAGGATATCTCCATCCTCAACTATATATTCTTTGCCTTTTAAATATACTTTACCTGCTGCTTTAAGCTTATCTTCCCCGCCAAGTTCTAATAACTCCTTGGTTTTCATTACTTCAGCTCTTATAAACCCTCTTTGGAGGTCAGAGTGTATTGCACCCGCTGCTTCCGGAGCAGTTGAATTTTTTCTCACAGTCCACTGCCTTACTTCATCCTGGCCAACTGTAAAAAATGATATTAGCCCCAACGCCTCAAAACAAAGCTTAGTAAGCTTTGAAAGCGCCGATTCGTCTATCCCAAGTTCATTCATAAAGATTTTCTTCTCTTCCAAAGATTCAAAACCTTCCAGCTCTTTTTCCACTTTGGCAGAAAGCATCATAACCGGGAGATCCTTGCCTTTTAGTGAATTTATTATATCTTCCAGAAGCTCTCTATTTTTTAGGTCTTCTTCGCCTACGTTTAAAGCTGTGACTATCTTTTTTTTGGTAAGGAACTCGGATGCTGTTAATATCTTCTTCTCTTCGTCATTTAGGCTAAACGACCTTAGCGGTAGATTGCTATCCAGATGTGCTTTAATTCTGGTTAGTAATTCTTTTTCTTTTTCCTTTAAAGGATCTTTTTTTCCTTTAAGGTCTTTCTCGAGCCTTTCCAAACGCTTTTCGACAAATATCAGATCGTTTAATACGAGCTCATTCTCTACTGTCTCAATATCTCTTTTTGGGTCCACAGAGCCATCGATATGGAAAACCGATTCATCTTTAAAAGCCCTTACTATATGAAGTATTGCATCAACCTTAGCTATGGGTTTAAACGCATCTCCAGTTTTTATGGATTCTTTTTCGATTTTTGGAAGAACTATAAATTCTATTGTCGCCGGGACCTTCTTTTTGGGGTTATACATCTCAACAAATTTATCAAATCTCTCATCTCTAATCGCGGCAATGCCTATCTCTTCTTTTGACTGCGGTTTATCAGGAGAAATTTTTATCCCCGTCAAAAGTTCAAACACTGTCTTTTTGCCTACCTGAGGAAGGCCTATTATACCTATTATCATTTAAACCCTTTCTATAAACTTTATGTATGATCTTCAGTTATAACTCTAAGTCTTTTAATCAATAAAACGATAAACTTTGCTAGTATTATTTCTTGGTCCTGCTTCTGGTTCAAAATCGCTATTCCACCAATAGGTGCCTCCTACATGCCCGTCTACAAAAAGGACCATTACCGCCCTGTCAGAATCTTTTTTCCCATGGCCAGGTTCGATCCAATAGGTATCTGATTCAAGATACACCCTGTCTTTGGGACGGACTATAGCTGAAAAAGGCCTTGGCTTTTTCAGAAAATTAACCTCATAATCAAAAATCTTCATATTAAGGCTATATGAATTCCCTAAAAGGTCAAAGCATGAATACATTGTATTCCCGGTATAGAGCCCTCCGCCCTCGGTAGGCTTATAATCAGCGGAACAATGAAACAGAGAAACATTTGGGCTTTGGTCATCTTTTATATCAAGATACCTGTTTAAGACCCTGTTCTGAGCGCCCCAGGTCGGAGATGACGCATCTAATCCGCCCTTGCCGCCAAATGTATACTGATCCGTTACAAAAATCCCTTCCGGCGATGAAGATGAAACGGCGGGGAAAGAACTATTATGCTCCTCCAGGTACATATGCCACGCTATGCCGTGCTGCCTTAGGTTATTAAGGCAGGTAACGCGCTTGCCTTGCTCTCTTACAGCAGCGATCGTAGGCATTAATAACCCTGCCAAAACGCCAACAATCGCAATAACAACCAGAAGCTCGATAAGGGTAAATCCCTTATATGTGATACTGGTTTTAATAAAATTAGCTTTTTTCTCCAAAATATCAATCCCAATCCAAGGTTTCATTTGCCCAAGTTAATACTTTTTTATTATTGCTATGATCAAATTCTATTTCAAAATCCGTAATGTACACAAAAGGCCCTCCGGCATGGCCATCCAGAAAAAGGGCCATTACAGGTCTTTTTGGCTGCCACGGGACTTCTGTTCCAAGATCAGGCCCATGGCCTGGTATATTCAATTGATCCATTTCAATACAAATCTTATCAAAAGGCCTTCTCACAGTACTAAGCGGGCGGCCTTTACTAGGCAAACTACCTGGGTAATATTGAAACAAATAGCCATTTATAATATAAGAGTTGCCTTTACTATCAAAATATTTATCATCAGGACAGCAAAATACTTTTACAGTTGGGCTTTGGTCATCTTTTATATCAAGATATTTATTAAGAACTCTGTATTCTGCCTTATACTGAATGCTTTCATAAACCCCTTTTTTACCTCCAAAATTACTTTCCAAAACATATTTTCCCTGAGGTGGCTCCCCATATGGAGGCAAACAATCTACATGATCCTCCAGATACATATGCCACGCTATGCCGTGCTGCCTTAGGTTATTAAGGCAGGTAACGCGCTTGCCTTGCTCTCTTACAGCAGCGATCGTAGGCATTAATAACCCTGCCAAAACGCCAACAATCGCAATAACAACCAGAAGCTCGATAAGGGTAAAAGCTTTTTTATTGATAAATACCGGTTTTTTATATCTCAGTATTTTGTCCAAATTATCGAACCATCCCCGTACAATGAATTATATCCAGCCTTATGGCTTGGATAGGTATTGAAAGGATAATTAAGGGCATCCTGAACTATCATTGTTTTTTGAAGATTGGCTATGGTCCCTTCGGAAACTGAAGACATATAACAATAATAACTTGTTGCCACAGAGTATCCTGCCTGGCCGAAATATGCCGGGTTTGAGGTCCATTCGCCGTCCGTACCAAAATAGGCTTTGTAATATTTATCCGCGGCCGGACAATATAAAACCTTGATATCATCTATATATTTAGGAAATAACGCTCCAAGATTACTGGAGGAAAAACCGTTCCAGATTACTTCAGAAGGCGTTAGCGGCATCCATTTATAAGCCGCCACCCACTTTCCGTTATTATCCTGCCCATACATCTCAACTGCAAAATAGATCTGCCTTAAATTATTGACACATCCCACCCTCTTGGCATTCTCTCTAGCGCCTTGCATACTAGGAAGCAGAACTGCTGCAAGGATCCCGACGATTATTATTGCTATTAGCAATTCTATCAGAGTAAAAGCTCTTTTGGGGAATTGTTTAGGCATAAAGCAAGTATATAACTATAAAATACCATTGTCAATCTACCCGATTCAAGGGGACGGTTCTCCCTAAAATTTCCCGACGTGGATTTCTGCCGAGAACCGTCCCCTCTTTTACTTCTCAGTACTCTTGCATATTTTTTTTATGGCTTTATAAATAACCGCCAAAAGCTCGTTAAGCTCTTTTATAGTAACTGATAGCGGCGGCATAATCACTATCACATTACCCAGGGGCCTGATGATAACCCCGTGTTTTCTAGCCTCTTGTGATACGCGAATACCAATTTTTTCCTTTAGCTCGTAATCGGTCTTAGCCGCTTTATTCTTTACCAGTTCAATACCCACCATGAACCCACGCTGACGTATATCCCCTACATGCTTGAGTTTTTTAAATTTTCTGAGTTGTTTTTCCAAATATTTAATCTTCGAAGCTAAATTCTTAAGCGTCTTTTCCTTCTCAAATACCTCCAGGCTGGCTATTGCCGCAGCCAAAGCAACCGGATTACCGGTGTAAGTATGCCCGTGAAAAAAAGTCTTTAATTCTTCATAGTCTCCTAAGAATGCATTGTATATTTTTTCTTTTGTAAGGGTGACTGCTAAAGGTAAATAGCCTCCTGTTATCCCCTTGGCAACACACATAAGATCAGGTGTAACTTTCTCATGTTCTGATGCAAACATCTTACCGGTCCTTCCAAACCCGGTAGCCACCTCATCTACTATCATAAGAATATCGTACTTATCACAGAGCTTTCTAACCCCACTCAAAAAACCCCGCGGTGAAACGAGCATCCCTGCTGCCCCCTGCACTAAAGGTTCTATAATGAGCCCCGCGATATTTCTGTGATTAAGTTTTAAAATCTCTTCTACGGACTTAAGGCATTCTTTGTCGCATCTATTTGAAGACTTATTGTATTTACATCTGTAGCAATATGGATAATCTGCCTTATATGTTTCAAAAAGCAGTTTTTCAAATATCTTATGGAATAGATCCATTCCGCCTACACTTACCGAACCAATGGTATCCCCGTGATAGGCGTTCCTAAATGAAACAAATTTTGACTTTTCACTTCTACCGATAAGTTTCCAATACTGATAGCTCATTTTTAAAGCTATCTCTACAGCAGTGGACCCGCTATCCGAATAAAAAACTTTTACTAGACCCTTTGGCGCTACCTTAACCAGTCTTTCGGCGAATTTAGCGCTTGGAACATTACCTAAGCCAAGAAGCGTAGAATGAGAGATTTTTTCAACCTGGTCTTTGATGGCTTTATTAATTTTAGGATGGTTATGACCATGAACATTTACCCACAGGCTAGATACTCCGTCTATATATTTATTGCCATTTGTGTCTATTAGATAACTTCCCTCGCCTCGCTCAATAATGATCTGTTTTTCTTTTATCCAGTCCTTCATCTGCGTAAACGGATGCCAGATGAATTTTTTGTCAATTTTCTCATAATTTTTTTCTACAGTTTTTTTAAAGATAATTGCTTTATGATCTATACTTTTATTGGCCATCGATAAAATCGATTGTTTATCCGGGTTTTCCAGATACGGGATCATTCCCAAGATCTCAATACCCCCGAGCTTTTTAATTAAACCGGGATTGGCTTTTTCCGAGATTCCGGGTTTTATTGGTTTAGAATAATTGATTACCACTCCCGCGACCTCTATGCCGTTAGTTCTTAAGTACTCTAAACTTAGAAGCGTGTGGTTTATAGTCCCCAGATCAGGCCTTGTCACTAATACCACATCTAATCCTAATTTTTTAATAATATCCTTTATAAATAAATTTTTCCCTATCGGCGCCAAAACCCCTCCGGCGCCCTCAACTATCATGAACTCATGTCTATCGCACAATTTTTTGTAAGCCTCTTCGATAGTCTCGAGACTGACTTTATTTTTACCTTTAAATTCAAGTATCGGGGCGACGGGCCTTTTGCCGCAAAAAGGATTAACCAGATTTCTGGTATCTTTTGCTCCGGCGCATTCCATAAGGAACTTTTCATCGTTCCCGCCGGTCTGGATAGGCTTCATTACCCCTATGTCGATTCCGTATTTTTTTAAAACCAGAGCAATAGCTCCCCCCACAAAAGTCTTACCGACTTCTGTGTCCGTAGCAGTTATAAAAATCCCTTTTCTCATTATTTTTGTGCGCATCCAGAAAATACCTCAAATGTTGCTACTATACAGCCGTTTTTCATATAAAGTTTTTTATAGAATTCTTTCATCTTCATTATGATCTTTTTCCTTCCAAGCCCCCTGGAGGCATCGAGATTTGCATTTGTGGCCCCTGTGGTTTTCAAAAATTTTATCAGATCCGAAACATCTTTAAACTTCTTTTCAACCAAGAAAGAACTGAGGCTAACTTTGGAAAACCCTGATCTTACGAGATAAGAATTAATGTCTTTTAAGTCCGCAAAGTTTTCAGCGTGTACCAGAGGATCCAGGCCATAATATTTATAGGAAAGTGAGAATGAATTTTTTAGCTCCTTAAGGGTAGATCCCCCGAAAAATATAAAATTAAATTTACCCTTTCTTTTTAAAACCCTTCTCGCCTCTTTGAATGCTTTCTTGTGATCGGTTATCCACTGATAAGTGGAGCTAGAAAGCAGCATTTCAAAAGTATTGTCCCTAAAAGGGATATTTTCCGCATCCGCCTGGATAAATTTTAGCTTATTTATTTTGTTTGCCCGAGTATTAGCATATTCTGCCATTCCCCAAGAAATATCAATTCCACAGATAAATAAGCGCTGATTAACCTTTCTGATCTTTTTCAGCAATCTTCCCGTACCGGAACCGATATCAAGGATTGAGATATTTTCGGCTGATCTTAAATCCTGTTTAATATTTTTGAGCAGAATATTTTCCAGGCTGTCCTGCAGCCCGGAATTGCGGTCATAGACCCTGGCCGATTTTGTAAAGTTTCGCATTATTTTAAATTTTTTATTCATCCCGCAAGATCCTTATATGTTATTCAGGCTCATGCCAATTATCCGCTTTAAAGCTTTCAAACTTATTATCCATAAAAATCTTATGGGATTCATTTTATCGGTCCGCAATAAATTCTTGGATTGCTTTTGTTACTTCTTTTTTTTGTGTCAAAAATGGCATATGTCCGGCATTATCGATTGCCATAAATTTGGAATTTTTGATATGTTTACTGAGGTATTCCCCCGCCCCAAAAAAACAGATTTTATCCATATTGCCGTGTATTATCAGGGTTTTCTGTTTGATCATTGGCAGAACTGACCTAAAATCTGCCCTCCCCAGGCTTTCGAGAGAACTCACAAGCGTACTAAGCATTTGCGGCCTGGTGTTTGAAGCTAATTTTTGTAAAGACTCTAGGTTCTTAGTTATTTTTTCTTTTTCAGAAAAAAGTATGCTTCTAAAATATTCCAAAGTTTTTTCCGGCGACCTTTTTAGTATTCTAAGCATATTCTGATAGGCTGTCTTTTCTATCGCAGTGTCAAATGTCCCGTCTTTTACAAATTTCGGGGTTGTCGAAACAAGAATAGACCTATCGACTTTGTCACTAAGCCTTGCTGCTAACTTCATCGCTATCATCCCTCCCAGCGACCACCCTAAAACCGAAAATCTATTCAGGCCTAATTTTTTTGCCAGAACTGCTACATCTAAAACCGATGACTCGATAAAATCTTCACACTCAATAAAAGGCGACTCTCCGCATCCTCTTAGATCTACTAAGATCATCCTGATATTTTTTGACAGCTCCTCTAAAACAGGATCCCAGACACTGCTATCAGCCGCCCATCCATGAATAAAGATCACAGGCTCTCCGCTTCCAATGTCACGATAATTAAGCTGAACTGTTTCGTTAGCCGGTCTATTCAAATTACACCTAATAATTTAGAAACTTTCCGGATTTTTTCCAAAGCAGATTCCAGGTCCTCTTTTCTATGTGTTGTCATTAGAGATATCCTAACTCTCGATGTCCCTTGAGGCACCGTCGGAGGCCTTATTGCTTGTGCAAAAATTCCTTCGTCAAATAACCCTTTGGCAAATTTTAACGCCAAAGGCGACTCTCCGATAATTATGGGTATTATCTGGCTTTCGGAGTCACCGATCGATAGGCCCATATCTTTAATGCCTGCCTTAAAAAATTTGATATTTTCCCATAAGGCTTTTTTTAGGCTGTCATCTTTAACTATTTCCAAAGCCTCGATAGAACTAGCTAAGACGGCAGGCGGAAGCGCGGTTGTATAAATAAGACTGCGGGATTTATTCAGGATATAATCAATAAGGTCTTTTTTGCCGGCAATATATCCTCCCAAAGAACCAAGTGCTTTAGAAAATGTCCCCATCTGCACTATCTCAGGGTCACATATGGACAATTCTTCCAACAACCCTGACCCGGTCTTTCCAAAAACACCAGTTGCATGGGCTTCATCAACCATAAAAATAGCGCCAAACCTTTTTGCTAACCTATGCATTTCCTTTAGAGGAGCAATATCTCCATCCATACTAAAAAGCGTATCGGTAATAATTAGTTTTCTTTTACCGAAAGGGGTGTTTTTGAGCAAATCTTCGAGTTTCGCCAGATCTTTATGGGGGAATCTTTTAAGCTCTGCCCTTGAGAGTATTGCCCCGTCAATAATGCTTGCATGGTTTAGCTTGTCCGAGAATATATGATCATCTTTACCTACCAAAGCACTTATCGTCCCCAAGTTCGCCATAAATCCGGAATTAAACACTATGGAGCTTTCTGTTTTTTTGAATTGGCTAAGTTTATTTTCCAGCTCTCTATAAAGGATATTATTGCCGCTTATTAATCTGGAGGCCGATGATGATGTACCAAATTTATCGATTGATAATTTCGCGGCATTTTTTAAGCGGGGATGATTGGCTAAGCCGAGATAATTATTGCCGGAGAGATTTAAAACTTTTTTACCGTCTATTATGATAAAAGTATCCTGCGGACCCTCAGTAACTCTGAGGCTTCTCTTTAAGGAATCTCTTTCCAAATTTTCAAGTTCTTTTGATAAATATTCTATCGACATACGGCAACTAATCCGAGTTCCCTTAAAATACCCTGATCCCTGTCAAATGAAAGCCCTGACGTTGTTAGATAATTCCCTATCATCATACCGCTAGCGCCCGATCCAAAGATCAATTTATCTTCATCCTTAAGAACAATAGCTCTCCCTCCGCAAACCTTAATATCTCTATCACGTAATATTATCCTGAAAAGCGCTATTATCTTAAGAGCTTCGGTCGCATCCACGAGCGGCCTTGAACCCATGGGGGTACCTTTTATTGGGTTCAGAAAATTTATCGGTACCGAATCTACCTTTAACCTGTTCAACGTAAGAGCCAAATCGATCCTGTCATCCCAGCTTTCCCCAAGGCCGAATATCCCTCCTGAGCAGATCTCAAGACCCAAAGCTTTCGTCATAAGCACTACGTTTGTTTTTTCCTCAAAAGAATGGGTCTTTGAAATATTCGGGAAGAAATTCTTCGAGCTTTCCAGATTGTGGTGGTATTTTTCCAGGCCGGCATCACGGAGCGTAGCAAGATTTTCTTTATTTATAATACCCAGAGACGCCGACCGTTTTAGAGTAGGAAATTTTTTTGCCAATAGTTCGATCGTTCTAGCTATGCTGCTTATCTCTTTTTGGCTATCAATGCCCCTGCCGCTTGTAACGATCGAAAAGCAACTGGCTTTTTGCTCAAACGCTTCACGAGCCTTCTTGATTATTACCTCCGGTTCCACTAAAGGATATGATTCGATATCAGCTTTATGCCTTGCTGATTGCGCGCAGTATGAACAATCCTCGCCGCATTTGCCTGATTTTGCATTTATAATAGCGCAGAGACTGACCTGATTTTTAAAATGGACCTTCCTAAGGTCGTCTGCCTGTTCAAAAAACTCCCTGACAACATTTTTATCAGAGTTTTCCAGAATACCTCTCAGTTTCTCTTTAAGGCTTAATATCGAATCGCTTAATACCCCGTATATATTTTCCATAATAACTACAATTATAATTCCTGGGTTTTGTATTGTCAACCTCAAAAGATTTGATAGTTTACGTTTAGGCACATAAAATAATAAACCCCTTATTAAGCTTCACATGCGGTCAATAAGGGGTTTATAATAAAAACCTGCTTTACTATTTATTGTAAATCTTTTTCATCTCTTGTAGTGTCATCGGCTTTACTTCAGCAATGCGGTTTGAGGTTCCGAAAGCAACCATGTGCCTTGCAATTTCCTTTTGAAGCGCTTCTCTTGCCGGCTTCAAATAATCTCTCGGGTCAAATTTATCCGGTTCTTTGGCAAAAAATTCTCTTATGCTTGCCGTAACTGCCAATCTACCGTCCGTGTCGACATTGATCTTATTCATACCCATCTTAATCGCCTTTTGAAGTGATTCGAACGGAACGCCCATGGTCTTTTTCATATTGCCGCCGTACTTATTGATTATTTCTATGAGTTCCTGAGGAACGCTGGACGAACCATGAGAAACTAGATACGTATTAGGCAAACGCTTCCTTACTTCGGTTATAATCTCAAACGCTAGTTTTGGTTCTTCTTTGAATTTATAGGCGCCGTGCGACGTGCCTATGGCAAGCGCCAAGGCGTCTACCCCGGTTTCTTTCACAAACTTTTCTGCTTCGGCCGGATCGGTAAGATGGACCTTGCCTGATCCTACACCGTCCTCTATCCCGCCAAGCGTACCTATTTCACCTTCAACGGTTACACCAAATTTATGGGCGTAATCAACGACCTCTTTTGTGACTTTTACATTATAAGCATAATCAGAAGCAGTCTTCCCGTCTTCCATAAGGGATCCGTCGATCATTACTGACGTAAAACCAAGATCTATGGCTTTTTTGACAGAATCAAGGTTATTTCCATGATCCAGATGCATTGCCATCGGGATGCCGGGATTAAGCTCCTCGGCTGCTTGCATAAGGTGCTTTAAATAATTCATCTCGGCATATTTAAGAGCTCCTCTCGATGCCTGTACTATCAGCGGGGATTGGGTCTCTTTGGCGGCAGCCATAATTGCCTGAATCTGCTCCATATTGTTTACATTGTAGGCACCTACGGCAAACGGATTGCCTTTCTTCTGCGATTCAAGGCTCGCCTCTAGAATCACCTTCATTGGGACTAACATATAATTCTCCTTGTTTTAGCTTTAAGCTGTTTTTTAGTTATGTTTTCCTGAATTTTTTTACAGCTTCTTCGATTTCAGCAAGTTCTTTTAAGATCTGGTTTTTATCCAGACTGCCTTTTTCGATCTGCGCCCTGATATCCGCAAGATCTTTTATAACTATACTCTGTGCTTCTTTTTCCAGGGTATCTTTCTGATCCAACAATTCCGTCATTTTATTAAGCGCATCTGCCATATCCTGAAGTTCGTCGCTGCGTCTGATGGCTAACCTCATCTTAAAATTGCCATTGCCTATCTCTTCCATAACCCTCTCTATCCTTGATATAGGCCCGGCTATACGATGCGAAAGTAATATTCCTATAACTATAATAAAAGGCGTCAATATCAACAAATTCCTGGCTAATATAAGCGCGGTCTTAGTAAAAATTGCCATAAGCCGGCCCTCGGGATAAATTCCCGCAAGCTTGGGAGCCAAAATTGAAAATAGAGTATGGAAAACTGTACCCCCTGATATAACCGCAACGAATATCATGAAAACTATTATGTACCCGACATAAATGACCTGAAATTTCTTTTTAACCAAAATCTTCTTGCGTCTATTATGATCCATATATTATTCCCTTGTTAAGTATAAATTTCTCTGGATTGTAAGCCTCACCGGATAATTCTCAATATTTTTCAGAATGTTATCCGCTTCTTTTAGGCTTATATAGGCGGCGTTTTTGCCATTTATATCGGTAATAAGGTCATTTATTTTTATAAGAGGATTGGATGACTTTTTCACGAACAACCCCTCGACTTTAAGCTGAAGCTCGATATCTTCTATTTTATTTAATTCGACATCTCTTTTTATTGTAAACTTGAATACCAGATTCCTGGGGCCGTCTATCTCTTTAAGAGCCCTGTGAAAATCCTCATAAATAAGCGAAACCCCCCAAACGCTTATTATCCTGTCTTTATTTATTACCCCTTTTTTGAAAGCTGCGGAATCCTTATCCACAGACAATACTTCGACAAAATTACCATTCTTTGTAAGCGTCATTCCTGTAGCATCTTTAATCTTATCAATGAGGTTTTTTTCGCTCAAAACCTCTTTTACGCCTCTACTCATGGCTTTTTCAATAAGAATCTTGTCATCCACCGCTTCCCGGGTAGATTCGCTGTAATTAGCCAGGGATTTGCCCTGGACCCTCTCTATAGCGTCTCTCGCGGCAAGAGAATCCGAATTTAACTTATACGCCTCCTGATAATAATAAAGAGCTGATTTAAAATCATTTTTATTTTCACTGAGTTTTCCCAATTGCATAAGGTTTTGTTCAGGGGTATCATAAGAAATGCTTTTTATGTCTTTTTTTAATATCTCTTTATGGCCTGCTTCTGTATTTATTATATACCTGTCGGAATACTCTTCAACAATTAAACCCTTTAAAGACGCGCCATCAATGAAATTAATGGTATCGGCAAAAGCCAAGCCTGGTAAAAAAGTTAAAATAAGCAGGATTATCGTTTTTTTCATATTTTTTGATAATATCATATAAACTTCACTTTTTCAATAGTGCCTTTATTTTATAATAAATAACTCTTATTTCTTTAATAAGTATTTTCTGTTCTTGATAGATACAAAATTAGACCAGATCTGGCCCGGAACGCTTTTTTGGGTATCTTCAATCTCCTTTACGGCATTCGCCTGAGAGACAAGCTCATCTGTCTGATAAATGATAGTCGCCTCAAGGGTTTTCGGAAGGACCGGCGATTGCTGTTCATACTCTCCGTGATGGCTCAACACTATATGTTCTAATAGTAAGGCTAGATCCTTTGGGAAATCCTCGATCTCTGCGATCTTCTGAGAAAGCATCTTATAACCGATAGCCACATGCCCCACTAACCCGCCTTCTACGGTATATTCAAAACTTGTTGCATCCAATTCAAATATTTTGCCCATATCATGTATAAACGCCCCGAAAATCAGTATATCCTGGTCCGCACTTGGGTAAAGATTGTGCACTTTATCTACTATATACATAACCTCATATGTATGTTCCATAAGCCCGCCCAGATAAGCATTGTGCCAGCTCTTTGCGCCGGGGGAAGCAATGAATCTTTCCATGAATATTTTATCGTCTATGAAAGAATCTTTTAATCTCAATATCCACTCATTCTTTATGCCTGAAAGCAGTTTTTCAATATTTTCGAGTATCCCATCGGGATTAGGGACCGATCTAACAAGGTCCTGGTATTTATATTCATCTATAGCCGCTTTTGCAATATTATCGACTTTTAACTGAATATCGTTTTTAAAGAGGACCGAGCTTGCCGAGACCCTTACAACATCCCCCTCATTAAAAAGGGTGTTTAGATCTTCGGCATTGTCCCAAACACGGGCCTCGATTTTCCCGGATTTATCACTCAAGGTAAGCTCCAGATACGATTTGTCTTCTTTTGTTTTTTTAAGAATCTTTTTTTTGCACAAATAGGTGCTTTGAACCGTACTATTCGGCTTAAGTTCATTTAAGAATATTTGCATATCATGATCCCTTATTTAACCGGCTTTACCTTATTTATATATTCCCTTATTAACTCAATATCAAAAGGTTTTTTTAATGACCCCGCTGCCCCCTCTTTTTCGGCTTCCCTTAAAAGCTCCTCCACGGAATAGCCGGTCATCATTAAATAAAGCTTTCCGGCTTCTATTTTTTTAAGTTCTTTTAGAAGTTCTAAGCCGTCCATTTTGGGCATTCTAACATCAATAAAGATTATATCAAATTTTTCTTTTTTTGCTATCTCCAGGGCCTTAAAACCATTTTCGGCGAATTTTGATATAACCCCCTCCAATTTAAGAAGATTCATCAAAAAATCGCATACGATTTTTTCATCATCTACGATCAGCGCTTTAATTGTCTTTAATTGATCCATACAAACTCCTAACGGTTAATTTGCCGCCGGAAAAGATATTTCGATTATTGTTCCCGTACCGACTTCGCTTGTTACCTCAATATGCCCGGCATGGTCTTCTACGATCCTATAGGCCAAGGAAAGCCCAAGGCCTGTTCCCTCTCCAACATTTTTGGTTGTAAAAAATGGTTCGAAGATTTTACCAATATTTTCTTTTGGGATCCCTATCCCGTTATCCGCTATACGTATTC
The DNA here is from genome assembly GCA_964460615.1 of uncultured Planctomycetia bacterium. Taxonomy (GTDB): domain Bacteria; phylum Omnitrophota; class Gorgyraeia; order CAYWPX01; family CAYWPX01; genus CAYWPX01. The sequence continues at coordinate 25,653 of CAYWPX010000013.1, read as the reverse complement.
TTACCGATTTCGAGATTGGATCGTACTCGGTTTTAATTGTTATAGACCCTGTCTCCTTTGAGACTTTATTTTCAATCGCCCACTTGGAATTGGAGATAATATCGAGTATTACTTGCTGCAATAACTGGGGGTCCCCTATTATATAAGGGATGCCCGGTTGAATATTTTTTTTCATATTGATATTGCTTAGGCGCATCTCATGTTCTATAAGATTGAATATCTTATTTACTACGTCATTTATAAATATAGGCTTATGTTCCCCTTTAGAGGTATGCGACATCTCTAAGAGGGCTCTGGTAATATTTCTGCACCTGATAGCCGACTCTTCGATCGCATTCAGATATCCTTTGAATTCTTCATAATCAAAAACTTTTTTCTTTTCAGCGATCATCCTTGTGAGCTGTATGTTGTTCAAAACCCCTGTTAGGGGATTATTTATCTCATGCGCTACGCCTCCGGCTAATACCCCTATTGAAGCCATCTTTGCAGATTGAAAAAGCTGTATCTGGGCTTCTTTAAGCTTATCATAGGCAACTTTCAATTCTTCCTGAGCAAGATATCGTTCCTCTTCTATGCTGATCGCCGTTCCGATAATACTCAGCATCTCTTTCTCTTCTGCACTTGGAACAAAATCATTCTTATAGAATGCGTTCAGAAAACCTACCACATTTTCTTCGCGTTTGATAATCTTCCCTACATACGTATCGATACCCAACCTTGCAATATTTGAATCTATTCTCTTAAATTCCAACTGATTAAGATCGTTCACTATGTATACATTATTCTGAATATTATTTTTGATAATATTTAAAAATACTTGCACTTCCGGGAAATCCTTATAACTATAATTTTCGGGTACATTCCATTGGGAAACTAAGATATATTTATTATCTTTAACGCGAAAATATATTATAAAATCCGACTCCAGCAATTCATTGCAGAATTTTACAAGCCTATTAATGTTCTTGAGAGGGTCAACATCAAAACTTATGAAACAATTGGTAAGGTTAGAGAGCCTCTCTTCATTCCGCTTAAGTTCGGTTATATCGCGTATAACACCTACAATGTATTTACGGCCTTTATTATCAACATAAAGCGTCTTCTTTGTAATAATGGAATGGACTGAGCCGTTTCTATCCGTGATAGTCTCTTCGTTTATATCCATCAATCCTGTTTCAAGGACTTTCTGGTCCTTCTCCCAAAAAATATCTACCTGCTCCTTCGGGAAAAAGCTATAATCGGTTTTACCTATCACTTCTTCTTTTTTATACCCAGCCAGCTGGCACTCCGCTTCGTTTACAAGGACCATCTTGTGGTTTGAATCTTTTACGAATATAGGGTCACCTATAGAATTGATGATTTTATCGAGAAAATCCTTTGCCTCTTTCAATTCGTTTTCAAACTTCTTATGTTCGGTAAGATCTCTGCCGGTTCCTGAAAAACCTATAACAGCGCCCTTCCCGTCCTTTAGCACTGACCCGGTAAATTCGTAGGGGATCTGTTCCCCATCTTTAGTGACAAAGTTGGCCACCAGCTTTGCCATGCCGGCTTTAAAGATTCTTTTAACTGCCTCGCTTATACGCCCGATATCCTCACCTAAAAAGAAATCTTCCGGCTTTTTAACGCTTAACTCCTGGTCGCTATAACCGCTAACTACATTAAAAGCTTTGTTCCAGCTTATTAATTTACCTTTTAAATCAAATGCGTAAAAAATATCTACGGTAGCATTTATTGCGCTTTCTATAAACTCCTTTGCTTCGCTTAATGCCTCTTCCGCTTTTTTACGTTCTGTAATATCCAGCACTGCTCCTATAAGCCCGGCGACATTACCGCTTGGGTCACGATAGGTAGCTTTGTGAAATATAAGATTCCTGGGATTATCCACTTCGAATTGAAATTTATATTCATAGATCTGTATACCCGGCCTATTGAACAAACTTTTATCCATGGAATGAAGTTGATTTGCGGGCCCCTCCGGGAAAATATCAAAAACTGTTTTCCCGATAATGTTCTCCCTATTTACTCTAAAAAGCAGTTCAAAGGCTGTATTGCACCCTCTATATATACCGTCAGTATCCTTATAAAATATCGGTATAGGGATCGAATTCATCAGGACCTGAATAAAATCAAGCTGTTCATTTAATTTCTTTTCGGCTAATTTCCTGTCTGTAATATCCTCTCCTAAGCTGGCAGCGCTTATAATATTGCCTTCAAAATCCCTTATAATGGTATTGCTCCAGGATATGGTCCGGATCCGGCCGTCCTTGGTTATAATGTCATTTTCATAATGATGAGATGCAATTTCTCCCGTAATATTTTTTTTGTATAACTTTTTGACTTTTTCTCTATCACTAGAAGGCAAAAAAACATCGAACCAGTTTTTGCCAAGGATCTCTTCTTTTTCCCATCCAGTTAGCTGGACTGTAAAATTATTGCAAAAAGTAAGGCGGCCTTCCGTATCAAGATTGATCGCTATAAGATTTACATTTTCAAAGACATCTTTCAGTTTTTTCTCTGATTCCCTGATGGCATTTTGTGCTTTTTTATAGAGGCTTATATCTAAAGCTATGCAAAGAAACCCCGCCACTTTCCCAAAAGAATCCTTGGTGGCTGTCACCGAAAGATCTACCTGGACATTTTTTCCGTCTTTAGTTATATATGTCCACTCGGATCTTTCGATATTACCCCTTCTGGCATTTTCCACTAATACCCTAAAACCATCAAAATCAGCGCCGTATATTTTTTTTAATGACATTTTCTTATTATTAATCTCTGATTTGATATGGAAAGCCACGGGGGATAATTTATCAACAACTTCATCCGCCTTCCATGCAAGCAATTTTTCGGCGCCTTTGTTAAATGTCTTTATAATCCCGTTAATGTCGGTAGCAATAATCCCCACTTCCGTAGCCGAATCAAGAATGGCCTCTTTTTCTTTATTTAATAAAGATAGATCGAAGAGAAGCGATTCACGCCTTATAAGAGAGTGGAAGAAAGATACTATTAATATGAATATCAACCCTGCTATTGAGATAGCAAAAAATCTGTAGCTTGATATAAGATTTGTGTTAGACAAAAGCACAATAGACCAACTCACTCCGGATAAAGGCTTTCTGGACACATAATAGATTTTATTATTAAATTCTACAAAATTTTTATCAAGGATTTCCCTGGTAAAAAAAACTTTCCCGGATTCAGGGTAAGCTTTGACCAATGACGATTTTTTATTTAAAGCGGTATATCCCTCGGTCCAAAGATATTTTGAATTGTGGCCATCTTCTTTGGAAATTAAGATTTTACCTTTTGAATCAACTAGAAATGAAAAAGGATATTTGTTAAACAAAATCTCTTCTAAATTATTAAGATCTTCTTTTACTGCCACAGCCCCTATTATATTCCCGTCATAATCTTTGACAGAACTTGACACATAATAACCTTTTTCATTATCATCAATTCCAAAGCCAATGAACCTTCCAATGCCGCCTGAGATCGCCTCGGTAAAAAACGGGCTTTGACTGAAATTTTTCTCCGAAATATTAATGTTATTTGCAGTCCGTGACGAGGCTAAGGCGTAACCGGATAGATCTATAACAAAAAATGCCGAAAAATTCAGTTTATGTTTAAATAAACTCAAGATTTTATTAGCAATATCAATATCGGCATTATCTCTGGTGATAAGAGCATTGATGACTTCTGAACTGGAGCTGGTTAAAGCAGCCGCATCCTCAACATCCGCCATATCTTCATCTAACCATTCAACAAAAGTTGAAGCAACTTTGTTATTATCTCTCGCTAAGTTATTAAGCGCAGTATTACCGAGCAAATTAACAAAAACCCAGCCCAATAAAACCGCAATGGTTATGTCGATCCAGAAAAGTCTTTTGATTTTAGTTAAATATTTCAGTTTTTGCTCGGGACTTTTGACGCTCAATAGGTGGATATAATATTGGGCAAGGAAAAATGCCGAACATACCGCCAACAATGTCCTTATCAGCTGGACAGGGAATTTGAAAATAGATTCGAAAACCTGATAATTGATTATGGAGGCAGGGAAAAGACCGGCTTTTGGAACTATTAATCCCGAAAAAAATGCATAAAAAAATAAAGATACGCCCAACAGCTGAATGTATTTTGACAATCTAAAATCAACACTTTTATCTTTTGACGCTACAAATAGAGCAATAGAAGCAAGAACCGCTCCTAAAAAACCTGCAAAATACCTTATCCCTATCTCTATGCCAAGTATCCCATATCCATAAAGCGATGATATTAGTATAAAAATTGCCGGGTAGATCAATAATGTAGTTTTTTTGGTTTCAAGGCTCTTTATGCCGCGACGGCCGAATTCAGCAAGAAACAAGAACGAGGCCAGCAAAATTACCAGACGAATTGATTTGAATAACAAACTATCGGCAAAACTAAAACTGACCAAATCCATCAACTCATTGATACCGTGCAGAAAAGCAAACATCCCCAGATAAAACCACGGCAAAATTTTTCTGTCTGATTTACCTATTAATAAAGTTAAGGCGGAAAGAAACAGGAAAGAAAATCCGTAAATAAAGAAAATATAGTCGATGTGCCATTTAAATAAGTAAGCCAATTTGGAAGCCTTTCAAAATATCATTACTATGTTTTGTATTTATGGCAGTTAGGGCTTTTGTTCATCCTTATAAAACAAGGCTTTATTGATCTCGCTTAATAATTTAGGGAAATCATATGGCTTGGTAAAATATCCGATAACTCCGAGCTGATAAGCCCTATGAATATCCTTATCGCCGGCCAATGCTGAGATAATGATTATCGGGATGCCACGCGTATTGGCATCTTTATTAAGCATATCACAAATATCAAAACCGCCAAGATTGGGCATTCGAAGATCCAGAAGTATTATATGGGGTTTAAATTTATTTATTTTTGACATGACCTCGCTTGAATCCACGGTCGCTTCTACCTCAAACCCGGATAAAAGAAGAAGTTTTTGAAGGCTGGTAAGGGCTATTTCATCGTCATCCGCTATGAAAACCCTCTTTCTTTCTATCATTTACACCTCTTTAGGAAATAAAAAGGCCTAATAATTACTGGGATCAGTTGTTGTTATTTTTAAGTTTTTTGTGCATCCTGAGAGCGGATTCAATAAGAAGAAGCCCTTCTTTAAAATCTCCTCCTTTATAGAAAACCCCTGATATGCCGAATTCTTTTGCTTCATTAAGCTGAAGATGGTCTAAGTACGCGCTTATTACTATAATAGGGATCCCTTTATTAAATTCTCTTATTTTTTTTATAGCTTCTATCCCGTTCATAACCGGCATATTAAGATCTAAAAAAACAATGTCGGGAGGATTATCCTTTATTTTTTGTATTCCGCTTGCGGCATCATTAGCGCTATCAACAGCATACCCTTTGGAATTAAGCCAATAACCCATCGGTTTAGTAAAATCAGGCTCATCGTCTATAAGTAATATTTTGATCTCTTTATCCATACACCCTCCGAATTTGTAAAATTATTATATTAGAGAAAGAGTGAAAATAAATTTGGTTCCGCTGTTTTTTTCACTCTCAACCCATATTCTCCCGCCGTGCAATTCGACTATCTCTTTAGCAATAGATAGGCCTATACCCGTGCCGCTTATATCAGTAGAGACCCGCTCCCCCGCCTGATAAAACTTATCGAATACTTTCGGAAGATGCTCTTTTGAGATCCCTATACCAGTATCTGACACCGAAACCATGATTTCCTGCTTAGGCCTGTCTATACTTGCACCTATGGTAATAGTGCCGTTATTTGGCGTAAACTTTATTGCATTCCCGATAAGGTTATTAAGGACCTGAATGACCCTGTTAGGATCAAATTTCCCTTCAGGTATACCGGATTCGATCTTTTTTTCCAGCTTTATAGACTTAGAACTTGCCCAGTTGCTAAAAGACTCTATGGAATCCGTAATAACCTTGTCTATAGAACAGGTTTCTCGCTTTAGGTCCATCTTCCCTGCCTCTAACTTCGAAAGGTCCAATAAATCGTTAATAAGAAGGCTTAGCCTTTTTAAGTTGCGGGTGGCAATATTAAGGAATTCTTCCTGGGTCTTGGACAACGGCCCCGCCGTCTGGTTCAATAACAACACGAGTGACTTTTCCATGGCCACCAGAGGGGTCCTGAGTTCATGGGTAACGCTGGAAACGAAATTTGTCTTCATCCGATCAAGCTCTTTCTGTTTTGTAATATCACTTAAAACGGACACCATGCCAACGGTTCTTCCGTTCGCATCTTCAATAACAGCGCTTGACGCTCTGAGGATCTTTTTTGTCTCATCCTGCTGACTTACTAATTCAATCTCTTTATTTGGTGAATTTGGGGTCGTTTTGGTAAGAGATACCAGCTGTTCTTCTTTAAGGTTATCATTTATTGGCTTACCGATCTTATCCTTACTGGAAGCCCCCAGAAGTTTTTCGGCGGCAGGGTTCATCATAACAACCTTACCCTGCGAATCTACGACAACCAAGCCCTCAGCGACGCTTCTTATAACTGCGTCTGTATCCTTTTTTTCGGTAAGGACATCCGTGTATTTAGCCCAGGCGCGCTCTTCGCTGTCAGTTTTTTCCTTAATGATCCCTTCGTATTTTTTTGAAAGCTCACGAGTGGTAAGGGTAAGTTTATTTTCAAGCTCTTTACCGAAAACTTCTGTTACCTTTTTTGCGATTTTCCTGCGTTCATCGGGTGATTTTACATATTGGCTGAGATGGTCTGATATCTCTTCTTTCACTGCTTCTCCAACTTCAGGCTTAGGGAAAGGGTCTATATCGATAGAAGTTTTTTTGGAGTCACTTTTCCCAACACTGGTAACAATAGCGATACCGGCAAGCAATAAGCCCACCAAAATACTTGCACCCATTACTATCAGATATAATTGAGTTAAGGAACCCATTGTATTCGTTTTCCTCCAATCACTGGAGTAATTTTATCATAATATATATATATGTTCAAGAGTTTTGATAAGTTTTAGGTTATTTAGCTATGGAAGTTTATACGTCCAAAAATTAGCAAGTGAAGCGTATCAAATTTTGTGAAATCTTTGTGCCAAAATTCGATGTAATTAGATAACCCTGCAAGGAACTTGCAGAGTTATCTAATTTATTGTCCTTGTTCAAGACACCAAATTTTTAATGACGGCACAATTTACGGAGTACTATATCGACGTAAATTGTATGCCGGAATTAACCCCTAAAGCTCGGAATAGATTTTAAAGAAATCTATGAGCGATTTGCTTAAGGGAGAACCGAGGCGACTTTAATTTATAGTAGCCCTTGTTCGTATCATTACGACAAGGTATCTCTTTGAGCTTATTATGAACAAAAATTTTAAAAATACTCATAATTTAATGCGGAAAGATGTCTATTTTTTGTGGAATCAGGCACTATTCGTAATTCTAAATATTATGTAAAATTATTTTAGCAGGAGGTGTATTATGAGAAAAATATTATTTATTGTTGTAGCATTACTGTTATTCGCATCAGCAGGATATGCAAATGAGGAGTTAGTAAGAACATATAGATTGGAAATTAGCGAAGAACCTGCTGCGTGGTTTCCAGTTCCGCTTACCAAAAGATTTTCTGTGCAAAATTTAGATTTCGGCAAAAAAATATCCACAGAGGAAACGTATGGCACGTATAAAGCTGATAATGGTGATATCGTGGGAATATATGACAATAAGTATCCATTTATATCTTATCACGGCACCAACAAAGCTTATGACCTTTGTTTTTTGACAACCGGTGCTTCCGATTACTTGTGGATACCTACCCGTGTATTATGGCAGGGTGCAATAGAAGCCAGAGGTCAAATACCAGAATCAAAAGATTATCCTATAGGTATTTCAGGGTTATTTTATCCCAGTGGATGGATAAATCCACCACATCCACAAACCACCCCAGAACCAGCTTCGTTCATATTATTTGGGCTCGGTGGATTAGTGATTAGATTATTTAAAAGGAAAAATTAGTATTTATATATACTCATATCATAGTATCGCGCCAGCATTGACCCTCCAACATATCGCCAAAATATACTCCCAACGAGAGATAAATCGAGCTATTTCAGAGATTATTGATCGTGAGAGATGCTAAGCCTTGAAAGTTCTGCGATATCGCCATTTATCAGCGCTAATTTCTTGCGTTTAGTCCAACGCTTGATCTGGACTTCGCGCTTGAGGGCGTCAGAATGATTGCGGGCGGGTTCCTGATAAACTAGCTTAACGGGTGTGCGAATTCGTGTATAATTACCACCTTTACTAGAATTATGCTCTTTTAGACGTCGCGAAATGTCGGTAGTAGTACCTGTATAAAAGCTCTTATCTGCGCACTCAATTATGTAGACGATCCACATATAAACCTCTAGCGTCGAACTATGGCGGTTCGGCGCAGCTGCCTTCGGCGGCTTTGCTCACCGCCACCCTGAGCAAGGGAAAGCCTCTCTGTTGTTTTCCAACAGAGAGGCTTTCCCGCGTCGAAGGGTGGTAGCCCCAACCGGATTTGAACCGGTGTCTTATGGCTGAGAACCACGTGTCCTAGACCAGGCTAGACGATGGGGCCTAGAAAATTTATGTCTTTTATAAATTTTCACTTCGCATTCAGCCGAGGTAGATTTTTACAAATTTGCGTAGCAAATTTTGAAATCTAACCGGCGTTTTGAATGCGAAGGCATTCCTTTAGAAATTTAATGCTCTTTATTAAATTTCAAAAACTGCAACCTCGCCTGCTTTGCAGGCAGACCTGCAGCATGCGACTTTGCTACAACGCTATTTCAATCTTTCTTAAATTCGATAATTTTGCCGCATCAATGACTGCTGAGGTATTCAAAACCTCTTCCGGTTTTACTAAAAGCGGGGCCTTACTATTAAAAACGTCTCTAATATTACCATAAAATCTACCCCAATCATCCTTTTCCATATCAACAAGGGATTCTTCACCTTCTTCATTTTCAGTCTTAGCAATCTTAATTTTAACGGGCGCCCCCCAATATTCGCTTAATAATGCTCCCTTAGTGCCCAACACATACCATCTGGGAAGCCTATATCTTGATAGCTGGCTATCCTCTATTATCCCCATCATTCCGCCCTTGAACCTTATAGCCAATTTAAAATAACTATCCACTTCTTCTGACCAAATAATATTTTTCATTTCACACCATACCGACTTTGGCTCTAAATTAATAAGCATAAGCATTTGATCTATTAAATGAGATCCCATATCATAAAGCTGGCCTCCGCCGTAAAGCTTTTTATGGCGCCATCTCTGGTCAAAATCTTTTGTAGAAAAATCATACATGGTCCCAAAACCAACTATTCTTGACTCTACGGTAAATACATCCCCGATAAGCTTATTGTTAAGAACCTTCTTTATTGTAAGATAATCGGCATCAAAACGCCTGTTATGATAAACAGTGGCAAATAATTTTTTCTTTTTGGCAAAATCAAATATTTTCTTTGAATCATCAAAGCTCAGGGTGCAGGGTTTTTCAATAACTACATTTATATTCTGCTTTAAAACCTCCATTGCAAGCTCATAATGAGTATTGGAAGGGGTCGTCAAAACCACGAGGTCCAGCCCGGATCTTAAAAATTCCTTAAAATCAGAGAAAACTTTTGCCTGGTATTCGCTTTGGGCATAAGCACGCCTGGCCGGTATTGAATCAAAAATAGATTTTACCTCAAAATCCCCGGCTGTTCTTAGGCGGGGTATATGCTCTTCCGTTGCCCACCTTCCGACTCCACATACCCCGACTTTTATCATAATAAATTCTTTCCTTTAAGAAAACCGGAACTGATCTGGGCGCTTTTGTATGGATCGCTCGCAGTGTGGTCAAGCTCCACTGTCATCCAGCCGTTATACCTTAATTTATTTAATAGCTCGATAGATTCGATAATTTTGACTTCGCCCATCCCAAGCTCAACGAAATTATTCAGCCTTTTGGACCAATCTTTCAGATGTACATAAACAGTATTATCGATATTCTTCTCTATCACCGTCAAAGGATCTGACCCGCACCATGCGAGATGAGCAATATCAATACAAAATTTTGTAAAACTCAAATACTGTGAAAGCCTTTCGATATCCTGTTCTGTTTCAACGATAGTATCTTTATGGGGATGAAAAGCTACGGACATTGCGAATTCATTTGCATACTCAGAGACGATTTCAAGTTTTTCTGCCAACAGCTTAAAATCATCTTCGCATTTAGGACGTTTTTCAAGAAGCCACCCGCCGCATATCATTATCGGCTTAACATCAAACTCATTTGCGTATTCAATCCTTGCTTTCGTTTCTTCAATGTCAGATTTATCAAACTTTGACATATTAAGGCCGCAGGAAAGCGAGGCCAGGGTCAAATTATAATTCTTTAATTTAGATTTTAGATTGTCACTAGAGCCCAGCTTCGAGAGACTTTCAACAAATTCAATTCCGCTAAACCCGGCATCATGAATTTCGCGAAGTTCTCTATCAAGATCAAATTCCTTATAATAATTAGCCCATGTAAGAGTATGGTAGGCTATTTTCATAAAAATACGGTGGTTAGTGAATAGTTAATGGTGAATGGTATATAGCTTTAAACTATTCACTATCAACTATCCGCCATTCACAATTTCAAATTTATATGTTAAATATGGTGCCGGGAGCGAGATTTGAACTCGCAAGGGTCACCCCATACGCCCCTCAAACGTACGTGTATGCCAGTTCCACCATCCCGGCGCTAAATCATCTTTATAATATTACTTTTAATAAATTCTCGTCCACAACCGGATTTAAAATATTTTTCTCTTTTTCGTGCTTCTACTAATGAGCAGGCAATTTCTTTATATATAAGTATTAAAGGGATCTTATGCTTCGTTGAGAAATTAGTTCCATTATTATGCTGCTGCAACCTACGTTTTAGATTGTTTGTAAGCCCAATATATAATGTATCATCTTTTAAACTTTTAAGTATGTATACATAATATTTTATGATTTCATCCAAATACGAGGCCCCTCAAACCTGCCTGCCGGCAGGCAGGCCTGCCTGCCGGCAGGCAGGCGTACGTGTATGCCAGTTCCACCATCCCGGCGCTATAATATGCTAAAAAAACGCCCGCATTTAAGCGGACTAGGGATTATTATTATATAAACAATTGCTCGATAAATCAAGCATAATTTAAATGCCTCAAACCTCGGGCTTCACGCTTAAAACTAATATAAAATTTAGGCTTTTGCTTACGGTAAGCAACTTTACTTCTTGATGCTATTTATTACTTTTATAAGCTCTTCTATTTTTACCGGCTTTGCAATAAAATATTCGCCTTTAATGATATTTTTATGTTTCTGAATTTCATCTTCAGTAACAAGCGCCGTAAGGAAAAGAAAAGGTATATCTCTAGTTTCATCTATCATCTTAAGTTCTCTGGCAATTTCTGTACCGTCTTTATCAGGCATCATAATATCTATTAATATCACATCTGGTTTCAGCTCTTTGGCAACTGCTATGGCTGATTTTGAATCAGAACAGGCAGTAACTTTATAATTATTGGTTTTCTCCAGATTTTTTTTGATAAAAAAACAAAAATCTTCTTCGTCGTCTATTATTAACACTTTTTTTACCATATTTCCTCCGTTTTGTGATTATTCTACAAGCGGTAAATATATAATGACCTTGGTCCACTTCCATTGGTCGCTCTCAACGATAATGTTGCCTTTAAATTTCTCCACGATCATTTTGGATGTATAAAGGCCTAAGCCTACCCCTTTCATTTCTTTTTTTGTCGTAAAAAACGGCTCGAAAATTCTCCCGATATTTTCTTTTGATATACCTATACCTTTGTCCATTATCTCTATAACACAAGAGGCTCTTTCGCCGCTTTTTGGAATTATCTTGTATGTTTGGATCATGATTTCGCCTCCTTTAGGAGTGGCCTCAAGAGCATTGACAAAAATATTAAAAATAACCTGATGGATCTGGTTTTTATCCGCTTCTATCAAAAGTCCACTCTCTAATTCCATTTTGAGTGCTATATCGGACAACCTTGTTTTATTATCCAAAAGAGCAACGGTTTCTTTGATTAAGCCGTTCGGATCGATTTTTTCGATACTCATATCAGAAGGACGCGCAAATTGCATAAGAGATCTCACTATATTGTCGGCCCTTAAAACCGATTCTTTTATTTTTTGAATTGTCAACTTTATATCTTCTTTTGATTCAATCAGTTCGGATTCCAGATATTCTGTGCCACCGAATATTATTCCAAGCGGATTTTTAACTTCATGCGCAAAAGCAGATGATAACCTTCCAATGGCTGATAATTTTTCTGACTGGATGAGCTCCTGTTGAGTTTCTTTTAATTTTTTATATGCCTCCTCCAGCGCCTCTTCAGCATTTTTTCTCGCAGTAATGTCTCTGGCGATGCCTGCCGTGCCTACAACAACACCATTTTCGTCAAAAATGGGTGTTTTAATCGTTTCAACCCATATCTCTTCTCCTGATTTTTGTTTGACTTTTTCTTCGATATATCTTCGTTTTTTTGTTTCCATTACCTCTTTATCGTCACTGCTATATTTATTAGCAAAATCAACCGGCCAGACGTCGAAATCTGTCCTGGATACAACATCTTCCGGGGCTCTTCCGCATGCTTTGGCAAACGGGCCGTTGACAGCGATAAACCTTCCATCCTCGTTCTTTAACCAAGCTATATCAGGTATATTATCCAGAATGGCTTTCTGCTGATACTGACTTTCACGGAGCATATCCTCCATCTCTTTACGCTCGGTAATATCTTCCAATATGCCGTCAAAGTAGGCATCTCCTGCTTTGTTCTTTTTTGTTATAGCCGATATCGAAGCCCAAAAATGTTTCCCCCTAAGGGTCCTTAATTCAACGGTCTCATTTTTTACAAAACCCTGCCTGAGCATTTTATCGCTAAACTCTTTACGCATTGCCGGGTTAACATATAAATCGCTCACATTAATTCCTAAAAATTCTTCTTTTGAATCTGCCTCAAACATTTCTACTATTGCCGGGTTTCCGTCTATAAAATGCCCCTCAGGACCCGGAGTATTCTGATATACACCAATATTAAGATTGTTAACTAACTCGGCATACCTCTCTTCGGCGTGCATTACCTCTTCCTTGGCAAGCCGTCTTTCTTCTTCTATGCCGATAGCCGAAGCGATTATACCCAAGAATTTCTTCTCTTCTTCAGTTGGCTTAAAATCTTTTTCAAAAACAGCGCATATGGAACCAACATACTTCCCTCTGCACCTGACTGCTTTGCCAAGATAGGTCTTAAGATTATATTTTAGAACACTCGGATCGGTTTCGGCATATTTCGAATCGGAAAGATTTTGTACAAAATAAGGATTCCCCTCCGATAGCTTTATCACATCATAGCAAATATGCCCAATACCCTTATCAACAGGCTTATAGTCAGAAGGCAGATTCCATTGCCCGACTGTACGTAGCATATCATTCTCAAGCCTGTTATACATAGCGCATGCTGCTTCAAAAATTTCGCCTACCAGGCCTGTCAGTATATTAATATTTTCTTCCGATGAGGGGCCGAACCTGAGAAAAGAATTATTTATCTTATTTATAATGAATTCCGTGCGCTTCAACCGAGTAATATCCTGAAATATTAAAATTGTCCTTAAATACTTTCCATCTTTATCTTTAAGGATAGATGAGTTAATATTAACATCTACGAGATTGCCAGTTTTGGCGATAAGCTTGGATTCACTATTATAAGAAGTTCCTTGGCTCATTGCCTCACCAATGCTTTCCCAAAATTTACCGATATAATCGGCATGGATAATCTGAGATGCCGGAAGTCCTATCAATTCATTTATGGCAAATCCCAAAAGCTCCTCGGATTGTTTATTACAATCGATTATAATCCCTTCTTTATCAAACGATATTATTAGGTTTGCCGCTTGTTCAAAAATAAGCCTATATTTCTCTTCGGATACTCTCAATGCGTTTTCAGTTATTTTGATTTTTGTTATATCTGTAGCTATTATTAAAACCGACAAAACCTTGCCCGAGGCATCCTTAACGGGCTGAACATTCATGAAGAACCATTTATTCTCTCCGTGAAAAACAGAGGGCATCTCTGCAGCAATAGCTTCACCTGATTTAAAAATATTCTTTATTGCCATAGAATGTTTTTTGGCTATCTCATCAATGAAAATATCGCTGATTCTCTTTCCTATATAATCCTCTGGTTTACCTCCAAGTTCTTTTGCCGCAATATGATTTAAAAATGTAAATTCACCGTCTTCGTTTAACGAAAATACCAGGTCCGGGGAATTCTCAACAAGAGCGCGGTATTTTTCTTCGCTCTCTTTAATTCTTCTTTCTGAGAGGCGCCTTTCGGTAATATCAAAATCCGAACCACGATAACCCAATAAGTCTCCGTTCTCATCCAATATCGGGGCCCCATTTGTAGATAACCATATGATAGAACCGTCTTTTTTCAGAGCGGGATTAAGATAATCCTTAAATAGCATCTTTTTTTCAAATACACCAAAAGCCTCTTTTTTAAATTCTTCCAGGCCTTCCTTCGGGTGAAGATCATAAAAATGGAATTTGTTGATGATCTCTTCCGGCTCATAGCCTAATATATTCTTTACGGCCGAGCTGACATATATATAAAGGCCGTTAACATCAACCTCCCATATCATTTCCCTGGCCTGTTCGGCTACCTGTTCAAAACGTATTTTGCTTTTAATAAGCTCCTTTTCATATTTCTTTCGTTCTGTAATATCTACATTTACCTCCGCAACAAACCACTCCCCTGAGGCATTTTGGAATGGAATTGTAGAAACCTGGATCGGCCTGTTGTTTTCTTTTGGTAAAATTTCTTCGCTGATTATTATTTTTTTAGTTCTCATCGCCTCGGGTATACCGCATCCATCGCAAATGGTCTTGCGATCAGCAAAATATTCATGACATTTTTTGCCTTTATAATCCCCGTAAAGCTTCGCCCACGAGGGATTGACATATACCAGATTGTACTTAGAATCTATGATATCCAGTCCTGTATTCGTAGAGTCCAAAATAAATTCTAACTGCTTTTTTACGGACCTTATATCATCTTCAGTTTTTTTGCGTTCCGTTATATCTATAAAACTTTCTATTCCTCCTATAACATTCCCTTCAGCATCTTTCAATAAATCAACATTCTTTAATATTGTTAATAGTTTGCCCGACTTCGAAAGTATAGTGCACTCTTTGCCAAAAATCGGCTTTTCGACACCGCCATTCAAAAGCTCGCAATTTAACCCACAAAAGTTTTTTGAAAATATATCACAGGGTTTGCCGATAATCTCCTCTTTCGAATAACCGGTGATTTTAACAGCCATATCATTCCAGCTGGTTATGATTTTATTATTATCTACGGTAAAAAAAGCGCTTGGGATAAGTTTTAGAATCCTTTCGGCATAATCCTTGGATGTTTCCAGATCTTTTTCCGCTATTCTTCGTTCAGAAATCTCTTCGATGAGATTATTTTTTTGTTGTAAGAATTTAAAGATCAGGAGAGCTATATCTCCGAATTCTCCTTTTTCAAATTTAAGCCTCTTTAGGTGCTCCGGGTCATCTTTTCTCAGGGCATTTGAAATTCTAAGTAAAGGGATATCGATCCAGAAAAATAGTACGATAAGGATCAGCGCTGACGTGATGATGGCAAAATAAAGAGTAGAGAAAAAATCATTTTTTGTATGCCTGATGGCGCTTTGGATAATATAAGAATTAAATTTTACATTTATTCTGGCTAATTGCGAACCATCCCAGCTATGGATATTTCTGCTGAATTCAATAATCCCTTCTTTTTCTAAACTTTTCTCTTTACCCGCTTTGGTTTTAATTATTATAGGGGTATACTTAACATCAAGTTCTGCCCCGGTCAGCCGAGAGATCTCATTTAGATAAGAGTTGCCCCATAATAATCCCGCAAGCAAGTACCCTGTGGGGGGAGTTTTTCTTTCAAAATCATGTGATGGATGTATAGTAGCGCCTCTTATTTCCATCAATCCCTTGGTTGTTTTGATAAAAAAATGGCAAAAGTTGTTTGAATTGAATAAATTTTTAACTGGATTGTTTTGAATGGGCAAATACTTGATGGAAGGATCATTAATATTATTGCCGGAAAATAGCAGCTTATCATCCAGGCTATAAACCCACAGAGAGTTTATTTTGCTGTTCTCCAAATAAGCAGGCACATTCTTTATAGGCCAAATATTCAAATCTCCGGATACAGCGAAATTGGCCAGATCATCCCAGTAAGTCTCTGTAGAAACCAGCTTTTCTAATGGCTTTCCTTTTAACTCAATAATTTTGTCAAAATTAGACCTAAAGTCTTTCTTTTCGGCAAGAAAAATATCCTGCAGCTGTTTTTTATCGTGTTGTTGAGCCAGAATAACGACTCCCGATAAAAAGGATACGATAAGCACAAATAACACTATGATCTTTTGGTATATCTTCATAAATCTTTTTTTATCCGGGCCTTATGATCGATAGATTTGTCTTTGCACCATTATAGGCAGATTTTGTATATGTTGGCATAAGCCAACATATAGCTCAGTAGACAGAATATGGTTAAAAAAAATCCTCCGGCAAATTAATGCCAGAGGCTTAATATTTTAGTATAATTTGAGTATAATTATAAAATGGAGTGGCGATAAGCACATCGAGTCAGTACTCCTTCTTTATTAATTTTACATACTATGCTGTAAATTGTCAAATTAAAATAAATCCTTTATAATTTATTCTTTTTTTCGAGTTTTTTTATCTTATGCCAGTTCTTTATTATCTCTCCTGAAGATCTAACCTTCACTCCTTTAAAAACATGCGGATGGCGCCTTTTGAGTTTTTTTATAAGGACATCTATAACATCTTCTATATCAAATTTACTGGACTTTGAGGCTATTTGGGCATGGAACATCACCTGAAGGAGTATATCGCCAAGCTCCTCTTTCATGTGATGATAATCGCCTTTTTTAACCTCGGCAATAAATTCGTCCGATTCTTCTTTTAAATACTTGAGAAGCGTTTTATGCGTTTGTTCTTTGTCCCAAAGGCACCCTTTCGGGCCATGGAGGGTTTGAAATATCTTCTTAAGCTCTGTAAATCTGGTTTTTTGCGGCATATTGGGGACGCGTTATTAGTTTATTAGCAACTTATTCATGCAATAGCTGACAACACTTGTTAAATAGCTCTGGTTTTAGTTTAGCAGGATTTTGGATAATATTCAAGAAGTATGATTTGCCTGAAGAGGCCGCGCGGTATTAATTATCCTAAAGAGTTAAGCCCTATCTTTTTTGGAGAGGGGAGAATATGTATGGACATCGTCCGATTCTTTTGCATATCAAGGTGTTGCACACTGGATCGGTTTCGATAGCGCTTAACCCTTTAGAGATAATCTTTTGAAGCCTTATTAGCTGAAGCTGTCTTTTAAACGGAATTTCTTTAATGAATTTTTTTGACATTTGATCGTAGATCCCTATTTATTAATTCTATGGATTATTATATTTAAACAACAATATTTTGGTAGAGGCACATTCTACTATTTATTGACATTTTTCCACTATGAAATAAATGGTCTAAATAAGTCCATTATTTAGAGGGGGAAGGAGGAAAGTCTGTTCCTTTGAACAAGACCTTTCCTTCAGAGGAAGGAGGAAAGTCTGTTCCTTTGAACAAGACCTTTCCTTCAGAGGAAGAAGGAAAGTCTGTTCCTTTGAACAATATACCCCCTGAGGTTTAGCCTCAGGGGGTATATAGTGATAAATATTATATTTTATTTTTCTTTTTGTGAGGTTATTCTCATATCATAGAATGACTTCCAGAAGAAAATAAATGCTACCGCAAAGAAAGCAGCAGCCAATATGCTATTAACGGTTCTTGTTAATTGAATCGCTATTTCTATGGCTAAAAGCCCAAAGAGTGTAGTAAACTTAATAACGGGATTTAAAGCTACTGAGGAAGTATCTTTAAATGGGTCTCCTACTGTATCACCAACTACAGTTGCGGCATGAAGTTCTGTACCTTTTTCATTGTAAGTTACCTCTACAAGCTTTTTGGCATTGTCCCAAGCTCCTCCTGCGTTTGCCATGAATATAGCCTGGAAAAGCCCGAATACCGCTATGGAAATAAGATAGCCGATAAAAAAGAACGGCTCTAAGCAAGCAAAAGATAGTGTAATAAATAGAATGGTCAAGAAGAGGTTTATCATGCCTTTTTGAGCAAACTTTGTGCATATCTCGACAACCTTTTTGCTGTCCTCTATTGATGCCTTGGTCGCCCCTTCAAGCTTAATATGACCTTTAATAAATTCAACCGTATGGTATGCCCCTGCGCTTACCGCCTGCGTGGATGCACCGGTAAACCAGTATATAACAGCTCCCCCTGCCATTATACCCAAAAGGAACGGCGGGTAAAGAATGGAGAGCTTGTCAATATTGGCAGTCAACCCTTCAGTAAGGATCATTATAATAGAAAATATCATGGTCGTTGCGCCTACTACAGCGGTACCTATAAGAACAGGCTTAGAAGTAGCCTTAAATGTGTTGCCTGCGCCGTCATTCTCTTCCAGTGACTTTTTCCCCTTTTTAAAATCAGGGACGAAACCAAAATCCTTTTTTATCTCTTCTTTGATATTAGGAAGAGTTTCAATAAGCGATAATTCATAGATAGACTGCGCATTATCAGCAACAGGGCCATAGGAATCTACCGCTATTGTGACCGGCCCCATACCCAAAAATCCGAACGCCACCAAACCAAACGCAAATACTGAAGGAGCAATCATGATCGAAGTGAACCCAAGCGTACTGACAAAATAAGCCAGTGCCATAAGAATAATTATAATAAATCCCATCCAGCATGCGCTGAAATTACCGGTTGTAAACCCAGCCAGGATATTTAAAGATGACCCGCCCTTTTTGGATGACTGGTAGATATTCTGGACATAGGCAGACTCTGTTGAGGTAAACATCTTCACTATTTCAGGGATAATGGCTCCGGCCATTGTCCCGCATGTAATGATCGCGGCCAATTTCCACCAGAGCGTTCCGCCGCCAAGCTGCGGAATAAGGAAATATGAAGCAACGAAAGTAAGAATAACTGAAACAATGGATGTGATCCAGACTAATGATGTAAGCGGAACTTCAAAATTCATTTCCGAGGACTTGGAGTATTTTGCTTTTGCTATCATACTATTAATAGCGTACGAACCGGAACTGGCTATTATCATGACTAATCGCATTACAAATATCCAAACCAATAGTTGTACCTGAACCATAGGCTCTTTTACAGCAAGGAGAATAAACGTAATAAGAGCAACTCCGGTAACGCCGTATGTCTCAAAACCGTCCGCTGTAGGGCCTACGGAATCTCCTGCATTGTCCCCTGTGCAGTCAGCTATAACTCCCGGATTACGCGCATCGTCTTCTTTTATATTAAAAACTATCTTCATTAGGTCCGAACCTATATCAGCTATCTTTGTAAATATACCGCCGGCTATCCTTAATACCGATGCGCCCAAAGATTCTCCTATGGCAAAACCTATAAAACAAGGCCCAGCGTAAGAAGCGTCTATAAAAAGCAGTATACAGAGCATTACCAATAACTCTGTGCTTATAAGAAGCATCCCTATGCTCATGCCTGCCTGTAAAGGAATGGAGTAAACCGGATATGGCAGGCCTTTCAGTGAAGCAAAGGCAGAGTTTGAGTTCGCCATTGTGTTTATTCTCATACCAAACCATGCTACGCTGTAGCTTCCGCATATACCTATAACAGAACATCCTAAAATAAGGGCAACCTTATTTATTTCAAAATGCCTGAGCCACCCAAAATATAGTGCGATAAAAAGCCCTACAAGAACCTCCAGGAATATAAGAAATTTACCCTGTGTTATGAGGTACGTTTTACAGGTTTCGTAGATAAGCTCTGAAATCTCTTTCATCGATTTATGAACCGGCATTCTTCTGATGCTCATATACTGCTTAAGGCCGAATGCAAAACCAAAAATACAGATCAGTATCCCGTATAAAAGGATAACACGACCATCTGTATTCATGAATTTAGCTGAGGCAAGATCCGGTATAATAAGATCCGCCTCACCTGCAAAAGCAGGCATAACCGCGGCTATACACATAATAGCCGGCAAACCTATAAGAAGGCTTGTTAACTTCTTTATGAAACTATTCATAATATAACTCCTTTTTAATTTTGCAATTTTTCATGTACGCTGAAGTGTATAATATACCCCTAAATCATTATTTCGTCCAGCAATAATTTATCAGGACACCGAAAACCGGGAAAACACGGTTTATCGGCCCTCCGGACAGGGCTTAAAGCCGGATCTCTCCGGGGTTATGGTCGGAGGTGCTCTTTTTCATCTTAAGTATATTATGATCCCCGTCTCTTGTATACTCTACCCCATCCATAAGCGCCCTCACCAGATACACCCCTAACCCACCTATCGGCTTTTCTTCAATAGGCTTATTCAGATCAGGCTTTGGCAGATCAAGAGGGTTAAATGGCCTGCCATCGTCTTTTACTTCTACAATGATAAAATTCCTATCAAGCTCTAAGCGCACAAATATCTCATGTTCGCGCTTATCGTTGAAACCATAAAGAATGATATTTGATATAACCTCTTCCATGGCAAGATGAATATTAAACATGACATCATCCCCCAAGGAATTATCTTTGCCGAATTTAAGCAATTCTGAAGCAAGCATTTCAATCTGTTCTATGGAATTATTTATGACAAACACCTTTGATTTCGAAGATCTTTCAACACTTTTTAAAAATTTAATGGCAAGTATAGTTATATCGTCTGACTGGTTCACTCCCAGAGAAAAATCCTGGACGCTTTTAAGCACCTTAGCGGTTATCGCTTCCGGAGTGAGCCTAAAACCGCCTGATAACTCATCTTCTAGCCTGTCTTCGGAATACAGCTCATGATTTTTGTTAAATGCTTCGGTAACGCCGTCAGTATATGTGAATATCATGTCGTTTTCTTTTAAATATACCTTATTACTTAAATAAATAGCGCCGGCATCAATACCGATAGCGGGGCCGCGACTGCACCTAAGAAATTCCGCATCAGTATTATTTTTAACAATAAAAGGCTCATTATGGCCGCCATTTGCGTATACAAGCTCTCCTGAATTTATATCAAGTATCCCGCAGAAAATTGTAATGAACATACAGGACTTATTGTCCCTTGATATCTCTTTATTAACCTTTGAAAGTATGTCCTCAGGTTTTTTTAGTTCCCTGGCCGTAAGCTTAAGCAGGGTTTTGGTCATAGCCATAAAAAGTGCCGCGGGTACGCCTTTGTCCGAGACATCGCCTATTACAAAGCACAGATGCGTATCATCTATAAAAAAGAAATCATAAAAATCTCCCCCAACCGCTTTGGCGGGCTCCAAAACAGCATAAATATCAAAATCTTTTTTGCTTAAAAATTGAGGAAAGACATGCGGGACAAGGGACATCTGGATATCATGAGCTATTTTTAATTCGCTCTCGATCTTTTCTTTTGAGGCAGTAGTTTCTGTAAGCTCTTTTATATACTGCTTTAAGGAGCTTTTCATATATTCGAACGATTCGGCAAGTTTGCCGACTTCGTCTTTTGAGCCGATACCGCTAATCTCAAAATCCAGATTCCCTTTTGCTATATCTTTGGTTTTTTGGGCTAAGATCCTAAGGGGCCTTGTTATCGTCCCTGATATAATAACTATTATCACTAAAAGCAGAAATAACCCCGCTATGCCGAGACTAAAGACAACTATATTAAGATGAACTATATCGGCCATAAGTTCATCCTGTGGGAAAAGAACTCCCAAAGACCAACCCGTGGAAATAAGCGGAGCATAACTTAACCAGCATAACTTACCCGTAATAACGCTTTTAGAGGAGACAAAACCGCTTTTACCCTTTATCATACTATCCGCGATCTTTTTAAGATCATCGTCTTGTCGCAAAGCTGCAAGATTGTAGATAGAGCCATCGACTATAAGGCTTTTATCGGGATGGGTTACAACGATACCTGATTTTGATATCATGAATCCGTAGCCGGTTTTGCCTATCTTTATGGATGAAACAATATCCTGTAACCATGAAAGCGAGACATCTGCCGTCACAACTCCTGCAAAGATCCTTTTGCCATCAATTGATTTATAAAATGGGACAGAATATGTTGACATAAGTATATTGCCGCCGCCTTTATCAAAATATGGCTCGCTCCATACGGGTTTATTAAGGGTTTTGGGAGATTTGTACCAATCCCAATCAAAATACTTATACGACTCATCCAGATATGAAAATTTGATCTCAGCCCCAGATTTATAATAATAAGGAGCGAAATAATAAGATTCCTTTTCGAACATATAAGGTTCAAAAGAAATTGTAGAGCCATATATCTCTAGATTTGATTTTACAATAGAGCTGAGAATATCAAATAGCTCTGTCTTATCGTAGGAGCCGTATTCAAGAAAGTTTGCAAGGTCCTGAGGTACTTTCTCGACCGGATTAAGGACGCTCTCAATTTTATTTAAAGTTACAAGGGTAAGGTTTTTGGCGGAAGATTCGATATTTTTTATTATTATCTTTTTCGAAACGGAATAATTGTAGGCGAAAATTATTATAAAAATCACTGATACGCTTAAAAGAACAAAAAAGACAAGTTTAAACGCAATTCCTCTGATTTTTGTCATATGTTTATGGCTAAAAGTTGCTTTGTTTGAATAAAAAAGACATTATTATATGAGATCACCGTCTTCTTTTACTTTGCGCTGGATATTAGCAAGGTATTTATCCATCTCTTCAATACTGGAAAAGATCTGTTCGGCGGGAAGAGCGTTTATTATTTCAAACACTTTTTTTATCTGAGGCTGAAGATTTACCATCATGACATTGGCGCCCTTGAGCTTGAGGTCTTTTTCAGTCTTGATGATTATCCTGACCCCGGCGCTACTGATATAGTTAACTTCTTTCATATCAAAAACTATTCCGCTTGGAGACTGTTTGAGGATATTTTCGATCTCTTTCTCTAAAACAGTATAAGTATTGGAATCGATAGAACCGACCGGATATACAACGTAAATGCCTTTTTCTTTTCTTCCAATTGTGACTTTTAGCGGCATATGACCTCCATCAAGTTTTTATCCGTAATTTTTTAGGATAATATTATTATAGAACATTCTATACTCTTAAATGAAAGTTTTCAAGAGAATACTTATAAGAACACATCATGGTTTTTTTAATAAGGTAAAGGTATGGGAACGGTAGGCCTCTTATTCAGTTTTGTCAGAAACTGTGCTTTTAATAATCCTTCCTCCCATTCGCCGAGCGGAGTTGAGTCCCAAACGATCCCTCCGCCTATGCCCATCTGGCCATGGCCATTTTCAATCAAAAGGCTTCTGATCGGAATGCTAAAAAAGAGGTCCTTATCCGGTTTTATATACCCTATAGCTCCTGTGTAGATAAACCGGTCCTCTTCTTCTATCTCCCTTATTATTTCCATTGCCCTTATCTTGGGAGCGCCGGTGACTGAACCTGAAGGAAAAAGGGCTTTAAAGAGGCTAAGTAGTGAAATGTTTTTGGATATACCGGCAGTAACGGTAGATGTCATCTGGAAAAGCGTCTTATATCCTTTCACTTCGAATAAGCGCGGAGCATTAACATTCCGGCCGATCCTCCCGAGGTCGTTCCTTAACAGGTCCGCTATCATAACATTCTCAGCGCGGTTTTTTTTGTCAAATTGGAATTTTGTTCTTTCCAAAATATCTAAGAGCGTATTGGATCCTCTTTGCCATGTGCCTTTCATAGGCTTAGTGATAATAAAATCCGCATCTTTTTTCATAAATTTTTCTGGAGAGAGGGATAGGATGGAAAATTTATCGGCCTCAATAAAAGACGGGTACGGGACCGGCTGCTCTTTTAATAACTGATTATAAAATCTATATGTATCCCCGTAAAATTCAAAAAGCAGTTTTATGCAGTAGGTTATCTGATAGACATCGCCTTTAGCGATATGATCACGGATCTTATCAATATTTGAAAAATATTTTTCTTTCGGTATATTGATGCGAAGATTGTTTATTACGGGCTGGCGGCCATTCCCGATAGTCGGCTTATTTTTTGAAGGCTCTTTATAAACGCCCATAAATACCAGAGGAAAATCTGATGTGCGGTTTTTTAAACCAAAATCCTCAAAAGCGTATCCTGCTTCATACGCTACAAAACCTGCCAGATAAAAACCCCTATTAATCGCCTCTTCCATTTTTATAAAAGCATCTTTTACTGTAGAGGTGTCGAATGAGGTTATTATTGATATGGGATCTTGGAATAAAAGCGGGGTTTTATTGAATTCTGTATATACGATCATAACCTTGTCCTAATAGGTCTGGGTGCTCCTGATTTAATTTGCCAAACAAGGGCACTTAAATCAGGAGTTATAGGTCATGACCGTTAATTTGTGAGACCATCGATTACGAAGCAAAGCGCAATAAGTGATGCGTCGAAACACTCTGATAATTGCGCAGTGGCTAATTATCGGAGTACCTTAAAATTTATTTTGCTCTATACATTACTACATCGGCCTTTTCTAATGTAATAAGGCCTTCTTTTACCATCTCATCAAGCTTGGGAATAAATTGATTTATCTTTTCTTCGCTATCGACAATTTCTATAATTATAGGAAGATCGCTGGATAATTCCAATAATTTTGCTGTATGCATATGGCTCTTGCATCCAAAGCCCATAATGCCTTTGATCACCGTTGCGCCGGCAAGCTGCATTTTTTTTGCTAGCAACACAACCTCCTCATAAAGAGGTTTGCCTTGCCACTTGTCAGCTTCACCGATAAAAATCCTGAGGAGCTTTCCGTCTCTTGGTATCTTCATCTAAATAACTCTCCTATATTATATCCCCGATTAGAATGCCGACTCTAAAAACAATAAAACCGACGATCACGCTTAGTATCACATTTAAAAATGCTCTCATCGACTCACCGTCTTTAATAAGGTTGGAAGTTTCAAGAATGAAGGTCGAAAAAGTCGTAAATGCACCGCAAAAACCAATCATAAGAAGAATTTTTGCATTTGAACCAAGTATAAATTTATTTTCAGAAAAAGAAACTAGTATCCCTATTATAAAACACCCGAGAAGATTTACAACCATTGTTCCATAAGGAAAACTGGGACCAAAAATTCCATATATAAAAGTGGATAAGAAATATCTGGCAAGAGTTCCTGCGGCACCGCCGACTACTAGATTGAGGATTTTGGTCATAGGTTAAAAATTAATTAGGTGTGGCTTTAGGTTTCAGTTGCCCCTCA
>CAYWPX010000013.1:0-188 GCA_964460615.1 uncultured Planctomycetia bacterium | reverse complement strand
CTTAAGCACTCCGCAATTTCAAAGAAATTGCGTTCGTAAGTTTCGGGACGCCCAAACTTCGCTAAAGCGAAGAATTTTATATTTAGTCTTTTTGGTTGCCCCTCACTTAAGCACTCCGCAATTTCAAAGAAATTGCGTTCGTAAGTTTCGGGACGCCCAATTTTTGGCTTCGCCAAAAATTGGTTGCC
>CAYWPX010000012.1:0-40538 GCA_964460615.1 uncultured Planctomycetia bacterium | reverse complement strand
CAATTTATCAAATTAGAATGACCAGCGGTAAGACAATTCCGCTGAATTTTCCCTGCAGGGAAAATCATCCTAAGCGCCGCCTATGGTGGCGCTATGGACACTTCCGCACAAAACTTTACAATTTATCAAATTAGAATGACCAGCGGTAAGACAATTCCGCTGAATTTTCCCTGCAGGGAAAATCATCCTAAGCGCCGCCTATGGTGGCGCTATGGACACTTCCGCACAAAACTTTACAATTTATCAAATTAGAATGACCAGCGGTAAGACAATTCCGCTGAATTTTCCCTGAAGGAGAAATCCTGCAGGGAAAATCATCCTAAGCGCCGCCTATGGTGGCGTTATGGACACTTCCGCTTAATTTTGCATAAAATTTTGAGAAAACAAATTTAATATAGTATAAAGTAATAAAAATGTATTGTCAATCATTCAAAAATCGCAGAACCTATCCAAAATTTATCTTGATTAATAAAATTATTTGGGCTATAATTTTAAAACAATGAAAAAAATCTGGTTAATAGTATTACTTTTTGCGGCATCAGTTTTCTCGACGGGTTGGGTAGAGAGGAAAGTCAATATCACTACTGAACCGGCGGGTGCGATGGTGTATTTTGAGGATAAGGAGGTCGGTAAGACGCCGCTTCAATTTGATTTTTTGTGGTATGGTAAACGCCATATACGAATTGAGAAGGAAGGCTTTGAGACTTTAGAAAATACCGAAAACATACGAGCGCCTTTTTTTATGATAATTCCTCTTGATCTTGCTAGTGAGGCTCTTCCTATTACACTTAAAGATATCAGATCGTTTTCATATAAGCTCGTTCCTAAGCAAGAAATAATAATTGATCTTGCCCCTCCTGAGCCAATTAAGCAAGACGAATCAAAACCTCTTGATCCCAAAAGTGAAACAACAGCATCATCACCGGCTACAGATACTGTGAATCCTTTAGACATATTATCCAATATTAAGATTTCCGAAACCAAAGAAAAAAAAGATTTGCCTGTTGAACCTAAAGCTCAAACGGAAACCAAAACCCCTTAAATAATTATTTGGAGGTTTGTAAAATATGAGTAAAATAATCAGTATTGTTCTCGGAGCTATCAGCGCAATAGTGGGATTGATTTTACTTGTCAAATGGTGGGATAGTTTTGTATATATGTTTAAAGCAACGCTTTCAATAGTCCTTATTATAGGAGGGGCAGTGGCGTTGATTGCAGGACTAGGCGAATTAAAAGACGAGATACAGGATAAATTAGACAAAAAGAGTAGTTAGTTATTGTAGCCCGCCGGAGAGGGGAAAAAGACTCCTTTTCGACGGGTTTTTTCGGTATTTTTGAGTGTTATTGTCATAACTTATTGAATATAAAGTATTTATGGATAAATATTAAGAATTCCCGCCTTTAAATACCCTATCCATAGAGCTAGAAGATAAGGTTATATACAATATATAGTAATTAAGCCTTGACTAAACTAACTTTTTATGATAAACTTACTCTAAATTGTTAATGAAGATTTATTATCGTCGGATATAATGGATTCTGATACCATATCAAAAAATTTTGTAAATTTTTTTAAAAATAAAATTAAAGAAAGGAAAGGTGAGTATGGGTCTTGATGTTAAAATAAATGCTCAGGAAAAGAACTTTTCTGAGAATGCTAGGACCGTTCTTGAAAAAAGATATCTCAAAAAGGACGATGACGGCAAGGTTGTTGAATCGCCCGAAGATCTTTTGAGGCGCGTTGCGACGAATATTGCCCAGGCGGATAAATTTTATAATGAATCCGCTGATGTCAATGCTTTGGCCGATAAATTTTATAATATGATGTCAAAGCTTGAATTCCTGCCTAATTCTCCGACACTCATGAATGCCGGCCGCGATCTGCAGCAGCTTTCAGCGTGTTTTGTACTTCCGGTAGAGGATTCTATGGAATCAATTTTTGAAGCTATAAAAGATACTGCAATCATACATAAAACAGGCGGTGGTACAGGTTTCAGTTTTTCAAGGTTAAGACCCAAAAATTCACAGGTTCGTTCTACAGGCGGTATTTCCAGCGGTCCGGTATCATTTATGAAAGTTTTTAATTCTGCTACCCAGGCGGTAAAACAGGGCGGCACAAGGCGCGGCGCCAATATGGGTATATTAAGGATAGACCATCCGGATATCCTTGAGTTCATAGCCTGCAAAGAAAACGAAAAAGAGATAACTAATTTCAATATCTCCATCGCTATTACCGAAGAGTTTATGAAGAAGGTCGAGACGGATGAGTATTATGATCTTATAGACCCTCATAATGGGAAAGTAGTAAACCGTCTTAAAGCCAAAGAGGTATTTGACCTTATAGTAAATAAGGCGTGGAGGAACGGAGAGCCCGGGATTGTTTTTATTGATAGAATGAATAAAACAAATCCCACCCCTTCATTAGGGAGTATTGAATCAACTAATCCCTGCGGGGAGCAACCGCTTCTTCCGTATGAATCATGCAATCTCGGATCCATTAACATGTCCAATATGGTCAAGAATGGTTCTCTGGATTGGGCGCTTCTTGATGAAACTACGAAAACATCGGTGCATTTTCTTGACAATGTAATAGATATGAATAAATACCCCCTCAAGAGAATTGAGGATATGACAAAAGGCAATAGAAAGATAGGCCTGGGCGTAATGGGTTTTGCCGATATGCTTATCAAGTTAGGCGTGCCTTATAATTCAGATGAAGCAATATCACTCGGAGAAAAGGTAATGGAGTTCATTCTTAAATCCGCTACCAAAAAATCAGAAGAGCTGGCGAATAAAAGAGGGGCTTTCCCGAATTTCGAAAGATCTATATATATAGGAGGGACTCCTTTAAGGAATGCTACTCTTACTACAATAGCTCCAACAGGTACTCTTAGTATTATTGCCAATGTATCAAGCGGGATCGAGCCGCTTTTTGCCATATCATATATCAGAAATGTTATGGATAAGAATGAATTGGTTGAGGTAAACCCTCTATTTTTGGAAGTTGCCCAGAAAAGAGGGTTCTATAGCGTAGAACTTATGAAGATGATTGCAAAGTCTACGTCTTTGAAGGATATGGAAGAGATCCCTGAAGATGTGAAACGGGTATTTGTTACGGCATTTGATATATCTCCCGAGTGGCATATTAAGATGCAGGCGGCTTTTCAGAAATATACTCACAATGCTGTATCAAAGACGATTAATTTTCTCAATGATGCAAAGGTTGATGATATAAAAGAAGCCTATTTTCTTGCCTATAAAACCGGGTGTAAAGGCCTCACAGTATATAGAGATAAGAGCCGCGAAGAGCAGGTATTAAATGTCGGCAAAGTTAATGAAGCACCAAAAGAGGCCCAGGCTGGCGTAAGGGCAAAAATCTCTCCAAGGCCTAGACCCGCGGTTACAAGAGGTACTACCACAAAGATCGCTACAGGCTGCGGTAATCTCTATGTTACGATAAATGAGGATGATAAGGGCAGGCCGTTTGAAGTGTTCATGTCTATGGGAAAAGCCGGTGGTTGCGCAGGCAGCCAGCTGGAGGCCATAGGAAGGCTCCTAAGCCTTGCGCTTAGAAGCGATATAGAGATCAATTCTATACTAGAGCAGCTCAGGGGGATCAGGTGCCCAAGCCCTAGCTGGGAAAAAGGTATGAGAATATTCTCTTGCTCAGATGCGATCGCGAGGGTAATGGATAATCGCCTTGGGAATTCCAAAAAGATCGAAGGTGAGAGCAAGGTTGATGCCGAGATGAAAGAGGTTATATTCGCTGAACCGGTAAAATCAAAGAATCTTGGCAACGTTGTCGGGGTATGCCCTGATTGCGGAAGTGCCCTGCGTCACGAAGAGGGATGTTTAAAATGCCACTCTTGCGGTTTTTCTAAGTGTTAAAGGTAGTAACAAAAGATTTCAATCTGGATTATTCGCTTGATTCGGGCCAGGCATTCAGGTTCAATAAAGCGGGCAAAATACAAAGAGGCGTTTTGGGGAATGTTGTCTTAGATATAAGACAAGACCAAAACGTCCTTTTTGTTGATTGCCACCCAAAGGTAAAAAAAGATACTTTGGGCAGGTTGAAATATTATTTTAACCTGGATATTGACTTAGGAAAAATTTTATCTAAAATAGATACAGATAGTTATATCAATAAAGCAATAAGCCGCTTTTGGGGTTTAAGAATAATTAATCAGGATGTATGGGAGTGCCTGGCTTCATATATCATCTCTCAAAGAAAACGCATCCCATCCATAAAAAAGAATATAGAGTTTTTTTCAAAGACATTCGGAAGGCATATCTGGGAAGACTGTTTCTCTTTCCCAAAGCCGGAGGACGTTCTATGTAAATGCCAGGACCTTCGGCATTGCAGGCTGGGATATAGAGAGCCTTATATTTTAAAGGCGGTATCAAAAATTCTGGATGAGAAGATAGATCTGGAGAGCCTTAAAAGCTTACGAACGGCAGTTGCGAGGGAGCGCTTAATCGAGTTTTACGGCGTCGGGGAAAAGGTGGCTGATTGCGTAATGCTTTATTCGCTAAAGAAATATGACGTATTCCCCATAGATGTCTGGATCAGGCGAGTTATGATACGCCGCTATATAAAAAAAGAGGTTAAGGACCCGTATATAAGGGAATTTGCCCTGGATAAATGGAAAGAGTATGCCGGGTTTGCCCAGGTTTACCTGTTTTATTATTCAAGGTTAATGGATAAAGAGCTAAAATGAAAACAAAATTTTTTATAGTATTAATTATTTTTACTTTATCGGTATTTTCGGATTATTCATGGGCTGATACTATATATCTAAAGAACGGCAATCAGATAGAGGGTATTATTGACAGCGAATCGGATGATTCTATCACAATAAATGTCGGGATAGGGAAGTTTACCGTCTCAAAATCTGATGTGGAGTCTATCGAGCATACAAGCAAGGAAGAGAGAGACGAGTTATTGAAAGATTGGAAGAAAAAAGACATAGAAAAAGGCAATTACGCCCCTCCGGGATTATTTGAATTAAGCGAAAAATTTAAAGAATTAAAGGAGACGAGGGAAAAGGTTGAGATAGAGCGCGATAAACTCAACAATCTTAAGGAAGAGTTTGAAATTGGCAAATCAAAGATGGACAAATTAATTACTGCCCTGGATATAAGGTCTAAAGATCTAAAGAATATGTCGCCCGATAAAGATGTCCAGGCGTATAATAAGGTGGTAAGCGAAATAAATTCGCTTAATGCAAGCCTAGTTGCGGTATCTAATGAGGTAAAAAAGATCAACGACAAAAGTGTGGACTTTAGCCGTAATCTGCATAAAGCCATAACGACTTACAAAAATAATATGGATAAATTTAGGGTCAGTTTTCAAAAAGAGGTCAGTTCTATCAAAAAGGAAGAAATCACCGAAGACGAAGAGTATTTTTTCGAGACTAT
Source organism: uncultured Planctomycetia bacterium (assembly GCA_964460615.1). Taxonomy (GTDB): domain Bacteria; phylum Omnitrophota; class Gorgyraeia; order CAYWPX01; family CAYWPX01; genus CAYWPX01. The sequence goes on along the minus strand of CAYWPX010000012.1, from coordinate 35,120 downwards.
CAAAAGAGATCTTTCCATTATGGATAATGATTTTAAAAAAGATATTGTCAGCGCATCAAGGGCCATAGGCAAAAGCCTTGTAGTTGAGGTGACTCTCAATCAAAGAGTATCTACCCTTATGGTCGTAGATAGCGGAGCCGATATAGTTACTATCACAGCCGGGATCGCCGATCAATTAGGGATAGATTTATCAACTGCTCAGGGCGAGGCAGATATAACGCTCGCAGACGGTAGTAAATCAAAAGCAAAATTAATCCATCTTGAAAGTGTGGAGGTTGGCGATTCAAAAGCTGAAAATGTTCTAGCGGCGGTTATGGATAATCCTCCCGCATCCGGCGTAGACGGGCTTCTTGGGATGTCATTTCTTAATAATTTCGATGTAAAGATAGATGCTGCCAATAATAAATTAATTCTCGAATCTCTTCAGGAACAATAATTCAGGTCAATATTTCCTAACAAAATTGTAAATTTATTTTTATCAACAATAAATATTAAAGTTTAATTTGAAAAATCTAACTTTTTGTGGTAAACTTTTAAAAATAGTAAAAATAGAGGCCTTATTGCATAATCGCATTTTTTATTGAAAAAAGCTGATAAGCGGTTATGGATTGAGGCCTCATTAAAGGAGGCGTAAATGGGTGATCAAATGTATGATAGCATTTTAAGTCCTGCAGCTAGTCTTTTTGTTAAGGGCTATGTATTTGCCGGTAAGCTCATTGTGGCCGTTTTGGTATTTATAATCGGTTGGATATTTTCCAAAGTTATCAAGGAAGTTATCGTAAAACTATTAAAGATGCTTAAACTGGATGCCGGAAGCGAAAAAGTAGGCATAGAAAGCTTCTTGGCAAAAGGGGAAATAAAGTATACGCTTTCAGGGTTGATAGGATTGGTTATCTATTGGCTTATTATTTTAGTTGTTTTGGCCGGTGTTATTAGCTATATGGGCTTTGGACAGATAGGCGATATTCTTACGAAGTTAATAGACTATATACCAAGCGTCTTGGCTGCGATATTTGCTATTATATTCGGTATCTTCTTAGCAACGTTCCTTTCTTCGATAGTCAGAGCAACTGCTGCCAATTCAGGGATTGAGCAGTCAAAATCACTTGGCAATGTTACGCAGATAATAATAATGGTATTTGCGGTTATTGTTGCTATTGAGCAGCTGAAAATTGATACAAGCGGCGTATTATCGGATTCGCTGAAGATCATTTTAGCGGCAGTGGGCTTAGCATTTGCTTTAGCGGTCGGATTAGGGTGCAAAGACATAGCAGGAGAAGCTATATCAGGGTTTATCGGGAAGATGAAGAAAAAATAATCCGTTATTAATGAAAAGGGCGTCAGATTAATGATCTTGCGCCCTTTTTTTATAAGCATTTATAAATTATTATTGACTCAAGAACTGCTTGTGATAAACTTAAAGTCAGGGTGCCGTATATGAAAAATAAGTTTATTTTAATACCGCTATTAATATTATTGATATCAGGATGTTCTCCGATAGTAGACGAGAACACCAAAAAACTTATTTTGGAAAAAGACCCTGCCTTTAAAGAGACCCTTGACAAAAAAATTATATTAGACGCGCAGATAACAGACCTGAGAGCGAAGCTTATTGAAAAGACTGAGAATACCAATGCCAAGATAAATGCGCTCAGAGATGAACTTAGGTTTACTCAAAATGAGGTAAATAAGCAGATCACGGCATTAAAAAGTGAATTAGATCCCGATAGGGGCAAGATCTCTTCTGAAATATCGCTTCTTCGCGATGAGCTTAATTCAAAATCCCAAAGCCTTAAATCGCTTAGGAGCGCGAAAAAGAATGTTGAAAAGCTTATAAAGAAAAACCAGTCTTCCGGCCAGACTAGCCCCGATATAAAGATGTGGTCTAAAGAGGTAAACGATATAAATGATAAGATCGCTCCTCTTGAAGAAGATATTAAGATCCTGAATTCAAAAATTAAATTCCTCAAACTTAAGCTCGCCACATTAAGACAATAAGCCCGATTCGCCGCATTGTTAATTTAATAAGATAATGTTATTGCCTAAATCAGGGCAATATGATAAAATTTTTCCTATAATGCAGTTGGGACAATTTTCTCCGACGTTGCCCCTGGGCAAGTCGGAGTTATTAAGGAGTCATATCAATGAAAATAAGGCGCGCTTTAATAAGTTTATCGGATAAGAGGAATATCGAAGAATTCGTAAGAGGCCTGGACGAGCTTGGGATAGAGATTATCTCAACAGGCGGTACTGCATCCCTTATAAAGGGACTTGGCATAAAGGTAAGAAATATTTCTGATTTTACGGGTTTCCCTGAGATCTTAAGCGGCCGCGTTAAAACTCTTCATCCGAAAGTTCATGGCGGGCTTCTGGCGCTTCGCGAAGATAAAGAACATATGAAGACAGTTAAGGAGCATGGAATAGAGCTAATAGATATGGTGGTAGTAAATCTCTATCCATTCGGAGAGGTCATTAAAAGGCCTGACCTGAAATTTGAGGACGCAATAGAGAATATCGATATCGGAGGGCCATCTATGCTTAGGAGCGCAGCAAAAAATTTCCATTCCGTTGCGGTTATATCAAATCCGGATAGATACTCTGATATACTTAAAGAATTAAAGGCCAATGACTGTTCGCTCGGTACTGACACCCTTATGTGCCTGGCCTCGGAAGTTTTTAATCTTACCTCGAGCTACGACAGCATGATATATAATTTTCTAAAATCCAATCTGGGGCCCGGGGCAAAAGTTGAGAGCGATTTTCCCGAAAATCTTAATCTTAGTTTTAAAAAAGTCCAGGATCTCAGATACGGCGAAAATCCCCACCAAAGAGCGGTGTTTTATAAAGATACTCAAATATGCGAGCCAAGCGTATCAGGGGCGATACAGCTTCATGGCAAAGAACTTTCGTTCAATAATATAATAGATTTAAATGCCGCTTTAGAGATAGTAAAAGAGTTTGATGCGCCGGCGTGTTGTATTATTAAACATACAAATCCCTGCGGAGCGGCTACTGCACCGACTTTAAAAAAGGCTTATAAGGATGCTTTGGATACCGATAGATTGAGTGCTTTTGGAAGTATTATCGGGTTAAATAAAAGAGTCGATCTGGATACTGCTAAAGAGATTACCTCAAGCGATTTCGTCGAGTGCGTTATTGCCCCCGGATATGAGCCAAAAGCTTTGGAGGTTTTAAGGGCAAAAAAGAACCTCAGAATAATGGAAGTACCTAATTTTAGCACCAAAAGAGATTTGAATGATTTTGATGTTAAAAAGGTCGTCGGAGGCCTTCTTATCCAGGATAGAGATTTAAAAGATTTCAACCCCGAAGCGCTTAAAGTTGTAACCAAAAAAAAGCCCGGTAAGCAAGAAATTGCTTCTATGACATTCGGATGGAAAATCGCGAAGCATGTTAAATCCAATTCGATTGTTTTGTGCAAGGGCACAAAAACCGTTGGGATCGGTGCCGGCCAGATGTCCAGAGTGGACTCTGTAAGGATAGCGGTTATAAAAGCCGGTAAGAACGCCTACGGGGCTACTTTAGCAAGCGATGCTTTCTTTCCGAAAGAAGATGGAGTTGAGCTCGCGGCAAAGCATGGAATTAAGGCTATTATCCAACCGGGCGGCTCAATAAGGGATAAAGAAGTGATAAAGACTGCCGACAAAAAAAAGCTATCAATGGTCTTGACGGGTCTCAGGCATTTTAAACATTAAAAATAGCCTTAAGCTATAAGCCATAAGTTTTAAGAAAATTGATTATATATTATGACCTACCAGGATGCTCTTCAATTCCTCGATTCTTTTGTTAACTACGAGAAAAATACTTCGTACAATTATAAGGAGTCGCTGAAGCTCGACAGGATGCAATCTCTTTTGGCATTAGTCAAAAACCCCCAAAAGGATCTAAAGGTTTTGCATATAGCGGGTACTAAAGGCAAAGGTTCAACCGCCTCCACGCTCTATTCAATACTAAAAGAAGCAGGTTTTAGAACAGGACTTTATACCTCACCTCATTTAATAACCTTTAATGAGCGGATCAAGGTAAGCGATATCAACATAAAAGATGATATTATCGCTGAGCTTGTCGAAATGTTGAAGCCGCATTGTCTTGATCTGAGATCCAAAAATAACGCACCCAGTTTTTTTGAAATTTATACTGCTCTTTCTTTTTTACATTTTAAAAGGGAAAAAACCGATTTTGTGGTGCTTGAGACAGGTTTAGGCGGAAGGCTCGACGCTACCAATGTTGCAGCTTCGCTAGTATCAGGGATAACCCAAATAAGTTTTGAGCATACTGATAAGCTTGGAAATACTTTGGGAGAAATTGCATTTGAAAAAGCGGGGATCATCAAGGAAGGTTCTGTAACGGTTTCTTCCGGCCAGGAAGGCGAAGCTATGTCAGCTATTGAGAGTGTTGCAAAAGAAAAGCGTAACAGATTTTTTGCAGTAGGGAGAGATATTACGTTTAACAAGATCAGGCATAGTCTGGATTTTCAGGAGTTTGACCTTAAAGGCATTTTAAAGGAATATAAAAATCTGAGGTCTCCGCTTTTAGGAGATCATCAGCTTGAAAACATAGCAACGGCCGTAGGGATGGCTGAGGCATTAAAATTTTATGGTATAATGATAGATGATTCGGCGGTCAGAAGAGGCATTGAAAAGACCGATTGGCCGGGTAGGCTTGAGATAATAAAAAAGGACCCATTGATAGTTCTGGATGGCGCTCAGAACCGCGCTAGCGCAAGAGCCCTTAAAGAGACGATAAAAGAATATTTCAGATATTCAAAACTGATACTCGTACTCGGGGTGTCAAATGACAAGGATATCTCGGGTATAAAAGAGGAATTGCTGGGTATTGCAGATAATGTTGTGCTTACAGAAGCAAACCTTCCAAGGGCTATGGAAGTGAGCGTGATGGAGAACTATTTTAAAAGTAAAAGTCCTATACTAAAAAAATCCGTTCCGGACGCTATCAGATATGCCTTATCTATTGCCGGACGGGAAGACCTTGTCCTTGTCACCGGATCATTATTTGTAGTCGGAGAAGCGAAAGTTTTTTTGAACAGGTAAAATTTATGAATAAAGATTACGAGCTTGATACAATAGCGGCGATATCCAGCCCCATAGGAATGGGTGCTATAGGGATAGTCAGGCTTTCCGGTATTGATGCTATAAGTATTGTTGATAAAATATTCAAGGCAAGATCCGGCAAAAGCCTTAAAAAAGCCAGGAATTTCAGTATTACTTATGGGACAATATATAATGCCGATAAGATCATAGATGAAGTGCTTATTATGTTGATGAAAGCCCCAAAGACTTATACTAGAGAGGATATTGTCGAAATAAACTGCCATAGCGGGTTAGCTACTCTCAAAAGAATACTTAATTTGTTAATAGAAAATGGAGCACGGCTTGCTGAGCCCGGTGAATTTACCAAGAGAGCTTTTTTAAACGGGAGGATAGACCTTGCTGAAGCTGAGGCGGTGCTTGATGTAATTTCAAGCCGGACCGAAAGATCCCTGAATAATGCTTTAAAGCAGCTCGGAGGGAATCTTTCTAAAAGGATAGAAGTTCTTAAAAATGAAATACTGGATATCCTCATGCATCTTGAGGCATCGATTGATTTTTCGGAAGAGGATATTAAGCCAAATACTGCCAGAAAGATCTCCAAAGGCCTTGATATAATCATCAGAGATATCGATAGCCTCATCGAAACCTCGCTCGGAGGCATTATTTCGAGGTTCGGGGTAAAATGCGCCATAACGGGGAAACCGAATGTGGGCAAATCAAGCCTTATGAACCTGATCTTAAGAAAAGAGCGGTCAATTGTATCTGATATTCCCGGTACAACGCGTGATACAATAGAGGAATCTGCAAATATCAAAGGTGTCCCGGTCAATTTTATAGATACTGCCGGTATAGCACAAAGTAAATGTATTATAGAAAAAGAGGGGATACGAAGGTCCAAAGATTCCATAAATGAAGCGGATATAGTAATATATATATTTGACGGGAGCAAAAATATTTCAAAAGCTGATGAAAAGATCATAAGAGAGCTGGCAGGAAAAAAGGTGATAGCGGTAATAAATAAAATGGACCTTCCTAAACAAATTGATACCAAAAAAGCCAAACGGCTTTTACCGTCGTCAAAAATTATAGAATTATCGGCGCTTAGCGGAAAAAATTTTGAAAAACTTGAGGACGCGCTTAAAGATGTGATTTTTGAAGGCGTAAATTTGTCAAAAAGCGAGGATGTGGTTATTTCAAACCTTAGGCATAAGCATTCGCTTCTAAAGACAAAAAATAATTTATTGAACGCTAAAAAAGCCCTGAAGGAAAAACTTTCAGCTGAGTTTGTGTCGGCTGATCTGAATGAGGCGATCAGGGATTTAAATGAGATAATAGGTGAGTCTGTCGGAGACGATATTCTGGAAAGAATTTTTGATCAATTTTGTGTAGGAAAATAAGTGAGTTCATTGCTCATGGCTCATAGTAAGACCAAAAAACAATGAGCTAAGAGCTTGGAGCTATGAGCTATAAAAAGAAAGGTACTTCAGCAGCTAAAATGCTTGTTATTCACAGCATTTTTGACGATGTTTCAGTATCCCTGCCTGCCGGCAGGCAGGAAACTTGTTTCACAAATTTGAGAGGTTATGCATGGACAAGAAAAAGATAGAAAAAGCGATCAAGATGATTTTAGAGGCAGTCGGAGAGAACCCAAAAAGAAAGGACCTCGTTGATACACCTAGGCGCGTTGCCGAAATGTACGAAGAGATCCTTTCCGGAATAAAAAAAGACCCGCAGAAAGAGCTGGAGGTAATTTTTGAAAAAGAACATGACGAAATAATACTATTAAAAAATATCCCCTTGTATTCCATTTGCGAACATCACCTGGTGCCGTTTTTGGGGAAAGCGCATGTTGCATATATACCTGATGGTAATCGCGTTACGGGTCTTAGCAAATTGGCAAGAGTAGTAGATGTGTTTGCAAGGCGTCTTCAGGTGCAGGAAAGGCTTACTACCGATATAGCCGATGTTATGATGCGTAAACTTAAGCCAAAGGGGGTTATGGTAGTGGTCGAAGCTGAACATCTATGTATGAGCATGAGAGGGGTGAATAAACCGGGTATCCAGACTATTACCAGTGCCGTAAGAGGGATTTTTCAGAAAAACGAAAAAACCCGGGCAGAGGCTCTTTCACTAATAAGGTCATAAGATTGGACAAAAAAATACACGGGATAGATTTTCCCGTGTATTTTTTTCTAAGCGTTAAAAATTTAGAAGCAAGGTCTCTTTCCGTGATGAGACTTTTTGATTCGTTTATTCCTTCTCGCTCTTTTTCTGTATCCTTTTGCCATAGCGGTTATCCTCCAATGTAAAATAATTCTATCATATTTATAGGTCAATTACAAATATTTTTTTGCAGCATTATAGAACTATAGTATAATTTAAATTATTTTATTGTGAAAAAAATTACAAAAAACTTGACATTTAAGCTAATATATGATATATTTACTGTGTATATTGTGAAATAAGGAACAAAATGATCACTAATAAAAATGTAGTTATTAGGCTATCCCGATATAAAAATGCTCTTTATAGGTTAAAAACCTTGGGGTTTGTAAAGGTTTTTTCTGATAACCTGGCTGATGCAGTGGGAGTCCTACCCTCCCAGGTTAGGAAAGATTTTTCGATGTTTGGTATTGCCGGCAACAAGCGTGGCGGTTATCAGATAGATGAATTGCTTGAGAAATTAAATTTTCTTTTGGGTAAAGACGAGACTCATAAAGTTATTGCAGTAGGGGTGGGGAATATCAGCACAGCTTTAATGAAATATAAGGGTTTTATAAAAGAAGGAATAAAAATAGTTGCCGGATTTGATACCGATCCCGGTAAGATAAACAGAAGCGCTGAGATACCCGTTCTACCCGTTGACGAAATGGTCGATTTTGTTAAGGCAAATAAGATAAAGATAGGTATTATAGCAGTTCCCGATATAGCTGCGCAAGGGGTTCTGGATACAATGTTACAGGCGGGGATAAAGGGAGTTTTAAATTTTGCGCCTATCAGGCTTAGAGGGCCGGAGGAGCTTGTTATAAATAACGTGAATTTAGAGTCGGAGTTGGAGAACGTAATTTATTTTGTAAATGCTATGTCAAAGACTAAGGAGAAAAAATAAAAATGACCGACGAACATCTTCAGACAGAGATAAAATATCTGGTAGAGAAATGGAAAGATAAAAAGGGAAGCCTTATCATGATGCTTCATGAGCTGCAGAATTTTTATGGCTATGTCCCGAGAGAAGCATCTTTGGAGATATCAAAGGCTTTAAATCTTCCGCTTGCAAGGATATATGAGGTGATAACATTCTACAATTTCTTCAAATTGACGCCTCCCGGAAAACATAAAATTGCTGTATGTATGGGTACGGCCTGCTATTTGAAGGGCGCTCCTGATATTTTAAATGAGATAAAAAATATTCTTCATGTCAAAGAAGGCCAGGCAACAAAAGACGGGCTTTTTCATCTGGATGTTGTCAGGTGCCTTGGCTGTTGCGGGCTTTCGCCGGTGATCATGGTGGATGATAAAGTTTACGGGAAACTTAAAAAAAGTGACGTTATTGACGTTTTATCAAAGTATGTAAAGCGCGAGGAAATAAGCAATGAAAAAACTAACTAAAGAAGACCTGGATATTGTCCAGAAAAGTGCTTCGGATAAAAAGAATTGGATAAAAGTCGGCATGTCTACCTGCGGTATCGCAGCAGGTGCGGATGAAGTGTTTAAGACCTTTGTCGAAGAGGCAAAAAAAAGAAATATCGATATAGATGTCAAAAAGTGCGGTTGCCTCGGGATGTGCCATGTCGAGCCTTTGGTCGAAGTAAATATCGAGGGGTTGCCGGATGTTATTTACGGGAGAGTGACTAAAGAGGTTGCTATTAATATCTTAGATGAGCATGTGCATAATAAAAAGCTTGTTAATGATCATATTTATGATTTGAAGTTAAAAAAATAGGAAGCTTAAAAATGGACAGAAAAATTATTTACCTAAAGGATACTGATTCAAGGACCGACGAGAAGGCAAAGGAATTCTACACTCTTTTTTCCAATGAGATAAGGGATAACAACCTTGAGGATTCAGTGCAGGTTGTTAGGATCTCTGATGCCGGAATTTATAATAGCGGTATTATTGTAAAGATCCTTCCGCAGAATATTATTTACAGCGGCGTCAAAGAGACCGACGTAAAAAGGATCATCTCGGATACTATAAAAAATGACAGAATCATAAAAGAGCTTCTTTTCCAAAAGGAACCTAAGCAGTTAAGGATTGTCCTAAAGAATTGCGGCAAGATAGATCCTGACAGTATAGAAGAGTATATCAAGAACGATGGTTACCAGGCCCTGAAAAAAGTCCTATTCGAATTCAAATCTCAGGAGCGGGTCATAGAGGAGATGAAGACAAGCGGCCTCAGGGGAAGAGGAGGCGCCGGGTTTCCTACATGGATGAAATGGGATTTTGCCAGAAAAGTGCAGTCGGATGAAAAATATGTAATATGCAATGGAGATGAGGGTGATCCCGGGGCATACATGGATAGATCGGTATTAGAGGGCGATCCGCATTCCGTTATAGAGGGCATGATAATAGCCGGTTTTGCCATTGGGGCAAAAAAAGGTTATTTTTATATAAGAGCAGAGTATCCTCTGGCCGTTGAAAGGATCGAAAAAGCTACTCAGCAGGCATATGATGCAGGGCTTTTAGGAAAAAATATTTTAGGAAGTGATTTTTGTTTTGATGTCGGCATAAGGCTTGGTGCAGGCGCTTTTGTCTGTGGCGAAGAAACGGCGTTAATAGCATCCATTGAAGGCAGGCGCGGTTATCCGCACCCAAGGCCGCCGTATCCTTCGGTAAAAGGCCTTTGGGGTAAGCCGACAATAATAAATAACGTCGAAACACTGGCAAATATTCCTTATATAATAGATAAAGGCGCAAATGTTTTTGCAAGTGTTGGGACGCAGACTTCGAAAGGTACAAAAGTTTTTGCCCTTACCGGAAAAGTAAGAAATTCCGGGCTAGTTGAAGTTCCTATGGGGACGACCTTAAGAGAGATAGTCTTTGATATAGGCGGCGGTCCGATCTCAAGTAAACCCATTAAGGCTGTGCAGACAGGAGGGCCTTCGGGCGGAGTGATACCGAAAGATTTTCTGGATACCCCCGTAGATTATGAAAATCTGCAGAAACTCGGATCTATAATGGGGTCAGGCGGGATGATAGTAATGGACGAAGACGACTGTATGGTTGATATAGCCAAATTTTACCTCGGTTTTTGTGTGGACGAATCATGCGGTAAATGTGCTCCCTGCAGGATCGGAAGTACGCAGCTGCTTAATACATTAAAGAAAATATCGGAAGGCCAGGGTGAGCTGGAGGATATGAATATCCTAAAGAAGATTTCTCAAGCGATGCAGAAAGCCGCTCTTTGCGGTCTTGGACAGACGGCGCCGAATCCGGTAGTATCCACCCTGAAATATTTTGAAAATGAATACAAGGAACATATAATAAATAAAAAATGTAATTCCAAGAAATGTAAAGAACTACTCAATTATTCTATTATCCAGGACAAATGCAAAAGATGCGGCCGATGTGTTGTGCATTGCCCGGCGAAAGCCATATCGGGGTCCAGAGAAGAGGGTTATAGGATCGAAGTAACAAAATGTATTAAATGCGGAAAATGTTTTGAGATATGTAAATTTGACTCAATTTCAAAGGAATAAAACAATGGAAAAATTAATTAAAGCAAAGATTAATAATATTCCGGTGGAAGTAAAGGAAGGTACAACTATTCTGGATGCCGCGAAGCGAGTTCAGATAAAGATACCGGTTTTGTGCAAACATCCCGATCTGGAAGCGTCTGCCGCTTGCGGCATATGCGTGGTAAAGGTGAAGGGTTCAAATAAAATGCTAAGGGCCTGTTGTACGCCCATAGAAAATAGTATGGATATTACTACCCATGATCCTGAGATCGTAGAGATCAGAAAGAATGTCCTGGAGCTGATTTTGTCCAACCATCCCAATGACTGTCTCAAATGCGATAGGAATAATAATTGTGAACTGCAGAATCTGGCAGCGGATTTCGGGATAAAAGAGGAGGCCTTTAAAAAGATCCTTAAAGAACTTCCTGTAGATACTTCCACCCAGGCTGTGGTGCTTGCCCCCGAGAAATGTATTCTCTGTGGGAGGTGCGTCCATGTCTGCCAGGATCTCCAGAATGTCTGGGCGCTAACTTTTCTGGAGAGGGGGATCAAAACGAGGATCTCTCCTGCTGGAGATATATCCCTGGCAGAATCACCGTGTATAAAATGTGGCCAATGTTCGGCGCATTGCCCGACAGGGTCTATCGTAGAGCAGGATGATACGCTTAAGGTATGGGCAGCCCTTCAGAATCCTGATGTGTATTGTGTGGCACAGATTGCCCCCGCCGTAAGAACATCAATAGGGGAGGCATTCGGGATCAAAGGTAAGAATTTTACTAAAAAACTTTATGCGCTTTTAAGAAGACTTGGTTTTAAGGCTGCTTTTGATACCAACTTTGCTGCAGATGTGACTATAATGGAGGAGGCTAGTGAATTTGTAGAAAGATTTGTTCATAAGAAAGGGCCGCTTCCTTTGATTACTACGTGTTGTCCGTCTTGGGTAGATTTTATGGAGAAATTCCATACTGATATGATCGACCATTTTTCATCCTGCAAGTCTCCTCATGAGATGCTCGGGGTTTTGGCAAAAACTTATTATGCTGAAAAAAATAACATAGACCCCAAAAAGATCTTCATGGTCTCTATTATGCCTTGCACAGCCAAAAAATATGAGATCACCAGATGCGAAGAGATGTTTGCCTCCGGGAGTCAGGATATAGATGTTTCTATAACTACCAGAGAACTCGCCAGGATGATCAAGCAGGCCGGTATCGATTTTCTGAATCTTCCTGATGAAGAGGCAGATAGTATCCTCGGAGAATATGCGGGTGCAGGCGTAATATTTGGCGCTACAGGCGGCGTTATGGAGGCGGCGCTTAGGACGGCAGCCTATTTTGTTACAGGCAAAAATCTCGCTAAAGTTGAGTTCGAAAATGTCAGAGGCCTTAAAGGCGTCAAAGAGACTGAGATCGAGATCGCCGGTAATAAGATAAAGCTTGCCGTTGCGCATGGCATGGGTAATGTGGAATATGTTTTAAATAAGGTGCGAGAGGCTAAGCTTAATAATAAAGAGCTTCCCTATCACTTTATTGAGGTTATGGCATGCCCCGGCGGATGCGTTGGAGGCGGTGGTCAGCCTTATATGGTAACCGATGAGCTAAGGCTCATAAGAGCAAAATGCCTTTATGATGACGATGAGGCAAGAACTGTCAGATGTTCGCACGACAATCCTTATGTCCAGAAGTTGTATAAAGAGTATTTAGATAAGCCTTTAAGCCCGAAAGCCAAGAAGCTGTTCCATACTCAATATATTCCAAGGCCAATATACAAACGATAAATAATTCCAAAGATTTAAAGATTCAATGTATAATATATATACCTGCGGCTAGGGGGAAATCCTGAACCCAAGGGGAAGTAGATTGAAAAATTTATATCCCAGCATGACCGCAGGTAACAATCGTGCTGGGATTTTTTGTCTTTTATGCGTAGCATAAAAGACACCCCCGCGTAATGTAGCGGGGGTATTCCGCAAAGTTTTAAAAAAATAACCGGAAAGGTCACATATGGAAAAGAGATTGGGTTTTGTAGGAATAATAATCGAAGACAGGGAAAAAGAGGCGCAGACGGTCAATAAGATCTTATCGGACTTCGGCCATATTATTGTAGCCCGTCTCGGATTTCCCTATGAGAAAAAACGATGCTGTGTTATCACTATAGTTGTTGATGCGACGACGGATGAATTTGGCGCGCTTTCTGGAAAGCTTGGTTCTGTAGAGGGTGTTTCGGTAAAATCTGCCCTTACCAAAGAAAAATAAAGGAAAATAAAATGAAATATATAAATGGATCATATATCGAAGGGCTATTGCAAGATTCCAAAAAAGCTGATCCCTCAAAATTCGATGAAATAATAAATAAGTCAAAATCCTTAAATAGGCTTACCCTTGAAGAAACAGCTGTTTTATTGGCGGCGGATGATGAGGCAAGTATTAAAAAGATCTTCGAAGCCGCATCCTATGTAAAAAATGAGATATACGGAAAACGCGTTGTCCTCTTTGCTCCGCTTTATATAAGTAATGTTTGTGCAAATTCTTGCCTTTATTGTGCGTTTAAATCCGATAATTCTCTCCTTGAAAGAAAGATACTTACGCTGGATGAGATTAAAGAAGAGATAAACTGGCTTTTAAAAAGAGGGCATAAAAGGATACTCATGGTAGCGGGCGAAGCAAGTAACCCTGAGCACAATGTAAAATATTTTGTTGACGCGGTGAAGGCGATATATTCTGTCAGTATCGGGCCGCATAAAATTAAAAGAGTAAATGTTAACTGTGCGCCGCTAAGCGTAGAAGACTTCAAGCGTTTAAAAAAAGCAGGTATAGGTACTTACCAGATATTCCAGGAGACTTATCACGAAAAGACTTATAGCCATGTTCATCCCAAAGGGCCTAAGAGCGATCCCGACAATAGGATCACGGCTATTGACAGGGCATTTGAGGCGGGGATCGATGATGTAGGTATCGGAGTGCTTTATGGGCTATATGACTGGAGATTTGAAACACTTGCAATGCTTATGCATATAGAGCATCTGGAAAAAACTTTTAATGTCGGCCCGCACACAATATCAGTTCCCCGTATTGAGCCGGCGTTAGGATCCGAGTTCAGTAAAAATATCCCATATAAGGTCAGTGATGATGATTTCAAGAAGATCGTGGCCGTATTGAGGCTGGCAGTGCCTTATACGGGTATCATACTTTCAACACGCGAAACCCCAATGATGCGTGATGAACTTTTTGATCTGGGGGTATCTCAGATAAGCGCCGAATCCAATACATTCCCCGGTGGTTATTCAAAGAATACCTCTAAGATAAACGGGTCTGGCCAATTTAACCTCTCTGATGACAGGACATTGGATGAAGTCATAGGATCATTATTGGAACGGGATTTTATACCGAGTTTCTGCGCGGCCTGTTACAGAAAAGAAAGGACCGGCGCGGCCTTTATGAATCTCGCAAAACCCGGGACGATTAAAGGTAAATGCAGTTTAAATGCCCTGATCACCTTAAAGGAGTACCTGGATGATTTTGCCTCTGGTGAGGTAAGGCAAAAGGGCTATGAGCTTATAAATAGATATAAGAACAACCTTGACCATAAGACAAAAGAAGAGCTTTCCAGATTTTTTGAGGAGATTGAAAAGGGTGTAAGGGATAAGTATGTTTAACCAGCTCCTAGCTTATGGCTCATAGCTGATAGTAAAACCGAAAGACAAAAGATAAAAAAGTTGTACCTAATAAAAATATAAAATGAATAGAAAAACACTGATTAAAGAAAAGTTGGCAAAGATATATGAGGCTAGTATTCCCGATAAAGAAGATCTCGAATTCGTCTTATCTATAGAAAAAACGGATGAGCTGGGGGTTTTGTTTGATTTTGCAAATAAGGTTAGGCAGGAATTTGCCGGAGACGGAATCTTGCTTAGAGGCGTAGTCGAATTTTCAAACTACTGCAATAATACCTGCCTATATTGCGGTATTAATAAGAACAATAAAACCTTAAATAGATATTCAATGAGTTTTGAAGAAATTATTGCTTCTTGTGAGGCTGTTGTATCAGGCGGTATCAAGACGATCGTCCTTCAGTCAGGGGAGAATACGAATCTTGATCCGGATTGGCTTAGGACTCTTATTATTGGTATCAAATCAAGATCTGATGTTGCTATTACTTTATCTGTAGGAGAGGAGAAGCGAGAGAATTACAGGTTATGGAAAAATGCGGGAGCGGACAGATACCTGTTGAAGATCGAAACAACCGATAGATCTTTGTACGAAATGCTTCATCCGGGTATGAGCTTTGATAATAGGATAAGGTGTCTTGATGATCTGGAAAGCCTGGGTTATCAAGTGGGGTCAGGGATAATAGTCGGATTAAAGGGTCAGTCCATTGAGTCGGTAGCCGATGATATTATTTTTTTTAAAAAAAGAAATTTCGATATGATCGGTATCGGCCCGTTTATTCCGCATCCTGCTACACCTTTGGTGGATTCAAAAAGGCCGGAAGTTAACATGGTGTTAAAAGTATTAGCACTTACAAGGATCGTCACAAAAAATGCTCACTTGCCGGCAACTACGGCCCTGGGGAGCATGGATAAAGATTATAGGGCTGATGGCCTAAATTGCGGTGCCAATGTCCTTATGCCGAATTTTACACCATTAAAATATAAGAAACTTTATGAAATATATCCTGGTAAACGTTGTATAAATGACCTGCCCGGAGATTGTCCAAGGTGTATGGAAGGGCTTGCTAAAAGCATTTTTAGATATATAGATTATTCAAAAGGAGATTCATTAAAAAATAAAAAGGTGAAAACAAATGTATAAAACCCCAGCTAGCAATAGGCTCCACATAGGAATTTTTGGAAAAAGAAATTCAGGGAAATCCAGCCTTATTAATGCGATTACGGGCCAGGATACGGCGATCGTTTCGGATATAGCCGGGACTACAACCGATGCAGTATATAAATCGATGGAGATTCTTCCTATCGGGCCGTGTATGCTTATTGATACGGCAGGAATTGACGATGAAGGCCTGCTTGGAGAAAAGAGAGTTGAAGTAACAAGGAAAGTGTTGCGCAAAACAGATGTAGGCATTATTGTTGTCGAGCCAGATACGCTTTTAGATAAATTTGAGGATGAGTTAATAAATAATTTTAAAGAAAAAAAGCTTCCGTTCTTATTCATAATCAATAAGACCGATATCAAAAACCCTGAAAAGATGGAAAAAGAAATTAATAACAGGGGTTTTAAGTTTTTATCCGTAAGTTCAAAAACCCTCAAAAATATTGATATTCTCAAAAAGAGCATTATCGATATGGCGCCTGCGCACTGGTCCCCGATACCGCTTGTAAAAGATATTATTAATGAAAAGGATGTCGTGGTGCTTGTATGCCCTATAGATAGCGCCATGCCCCAGGGCAGGCTGATACTGCCGCAGGTTCAGGTCATGCGCGATTGCTTGGATTCCGATGCCACATGTTTTGTAACTAAAGAGACTGAGCTTGTTTCTGCCCTAAGATCATTAAAAGAAAAGCCGAAAGTCGTTATTACCGATTCTCAGGTTTTTGAGATCGTCAGGGAGATGGTGCCTACGGATGTACCGCTTACCTCATTTTCTACCGTTTTTGCAAGGCATAAAGGAGATTTGAATAGTTATGTTAAGGGTGTTTATGCTGTTGAGGATTTAAAGGATGGCGACGAGATCCTGATCGCTGAGGCTTGTACGCATCATGTCCAGCCTGAAGACATCGGAAGGACCAAGATCCCTACATGGCTAATGAATTATACAAAAAAAGAGCTTAATTATCATGTATGCGCAGGAGGGGACTTCCCGGAGGATCTATCAAAATTTAAGTTGATCATTTCCTGCGGTGGGTGTATGGTTAATAGACGCGAGATTATGCATAGAATTGAGAAAGCAAACAGTCAAAGTGTACCTATTACTAATTACGGTATTTTAATGGCGTATCTAAACGGTATTCTGGAGAGAATATTAGAACCATTCAAAGACGGTGTTGTTGAAATTGAATATCCCAAAAAGTTTTCGGCGTAAGATTTTTTCAACTTGTTTAAAAGGAGGCTCATATGGCCGTAGAAAAGATCGGGGAAAAATACAGATGTAATGTTTGCGGTAATGAAGTTGAGGTCACTAAAGTCGGCGGCGGAGAATTAGTATGCTGCGGTGTAGCTATGGAAAAGATAAAAGAGGGGGCATCTTAATAGCATCCAGTGTTAGCCCAATTTTTCTTTGACTATATTTTTGAGTTTTTCAAAATCCTTGGCTTCGAATTGGGTCGTATCGATGGCAGGGAAAACTTTTAAATAACAAGGGACTTTTGTTTTCAGGACCCAACTGCCTTTAGGAATAACATTATCAGTCCCCTCGAGCCGTATAGGGAGGACCGGAACCCTTTCTTTTATAGCAAGCTTAAAAGCCCCGTTTTGAAATTCCTGGATCTCTCCGGTCAAACTTCGTGTTCCTTCGGGGAAGAATAAGACCGACATATCGCGTCTCAGCCATTCAGCAGCTTTTCGGTAAACTATTTTTATGCTCGAAAATTTGCCTCTTTCGATTTTGATATGTTTGCACAAAGATAAACACCAGCCAAGAAAGGGTATTTTAAAAAGGCTTTCTTTTGCAACCCACTTGAACTGAGCCCTTATCTTATACATAATTATTATATCAGCGAGACTGAGGTGATTTGCCACTATAACGTAGGTTTTGTTCTTGTCTATGTTTTCAAGGCCGCTTACATGCAGGTCCCAGTTAGAATTAAGAGAAATTATTGAGTCTGCCCACCAATAGCACTGGGCATGGGATAGTTTTCTTTTTTTATCGAAGGGGAAAGTGATGATAACTATAAGAAGAATAGTGAAATAGAGAAGCGCTGTTAAGAGGCCGCCCATGATCCAAATAAGTAAAGAGATAATCGTTTTCATAAAAATGTATTCTAAAGCATTAGTTTTGAGTTGTCAATTAATCATTTAATAAATTTATGTTGACAAATTATTTTTTTTAAGGTATATTATCACCAATATTAGTTACAAGGAGTTGAAATCTTAACCCGCAGGGTTTTATTGATTGATCGCCTTGCGGTTTTTTTATATTGATCATCCCTTGGGTAGAAAGAATGAAATTTTTATTAAAAGGAGGAAGTAGTAATGGCAAAAGGAAAAGTAAAATGGTTCAGTAACAAAAAAGGTTACGGATTCATAACTCCTGAGACTGGCGAAGATGTATTTGTGCATTTTAGCGCCATTCAGGGTGATGGCTATAAGTCTTTGGACGAAGGCCAGGAAGTCGAATTTAGCATTGAAAAAGGTGCTAAAGGAGAACAGGCCGTAAATGTAACAAAAGTATAATTTAGTAAGATTATATTTTAAATAAGCCCGGAATAAGCTTCCGGGCTTATTTTTTTTGAATTTGACTTATGCCCAATTAAATGGTATATTTTAGTTACTTCCAAGATAGCTTAATAAAGCAAGGCTATCAAAAATAATCCATTTTTATTGTTTTATTGGGGGTAACCGCCTGCTGTTTTGTGCGAGTTTAATAAGCCAAAACCAAGCAAAACAAGGAGGCAATCAAATGGTTTTTTTACTATCAATAATTATATGGCAATTCTCTAATAATTAGAGGGTTGCCTTTTTTTATTATACTTAAAGAAGTGTTCATGGATAATATTTCAAAAACCAGAGAAGAGTTAATAGAAGACCTCTCCAGGCTCAAAAAAGACTTAGACAGCCTTAAGATATCCTATGCAAAGTTCAAGGAATATCAGGAGGTTCTCAAAAAAAGCGAAGAGCTTTATAAATTGATTGCTGAATATGCCGAAGAGTTTATTTTTATAATAGACAATAAAATGTGCATCCAGTATATCAATAATTTTGCCTCAAGTTTTTTTAATCAAACATCTTCTCAAATGATAGGCAAGCACCTCTCGGAGATATTTTCCTCGGGTGTTTTTGAGATGCAAAGAGCGCATCTTAGGTCTGTGTTTGAAACCGGTAAGAGCTTTATGGGAGAAGATCAGATTGATTTCCCGAAAGAGAGTCTTTGGTTGAGTACCCGCCTGATACCCTTTAAAGATGAGGATGGTTCGGTTTATGCAGTTATGGGTATC
Source organism: uncultured Planctomycetia bacterium (assembly GCA_964460615.1). Lineage (GTDB taxonomy): Bacteria > Omnitrophota > Gorgyraeia > CAYWPX01 > CAYWPX01 > CAYWPX01. The sequence goes on along the minus strand of CAYWPX010000012.1, from coordinate 16,262 downwards.
TCAAGGGATATTACCAACAAAAAGACTTCCGAAGACATAGTAAAGAAAAGCGAGTTGCAGTTTAGGCAGTTGATCGATCAGGCAGCGGATCCGATGTTTGTTCATGACCTTGATGGCAATATCTTGGCTTGTAATAAGCAGGCATGTCTAAATCTTGGTTATACTGAAGAGGAATTATTAGGGCTTAATGTCCGCGATGTTGAAATGAAATTTAAAATAATGGAGCTGTCAAAATTTTTTGATAAGCTTCAAGAAGGCCCTATTACTATGCAGGGCGTTCATAAAAGGAAAGACGGTTCGCTTTATCCCGTAGATATACGTTTTGGAATTGTAGAATTCAGGGGTTCCAAGCTGATAATAGAATTTGCCCGTGACATAACCGAGAGAAAAGCCCAGGAAGAGATCATCTTTAAAAGAGAGTACCAGCTGGAGGTTCTCAGGCGGACCAGCATACATCTGAATGCGATCCTTGAGATCCCGGTTATACTCAGGAACCTTGTTGCCTCAAGTATGGAAATTATTGGGGCAGAAGGCGGTATGGGTGGAGTTTTTGAAAATGGCAAAATTATATATAAAGAATACAATAAAAAAGGAAGACTTCAGAATATCAATTATGCTTTTGGGCCCGGCGAGGGAGCAACCGGGCGGATTATTGACTCTTTAAAGCCGTATTTCTCAAATGATGCCCTTAATGATAAGTATATTATCCCTGAGGTTAGAAACGCGCTAAACGTAAGTAATTTTGCCATGGTGCCGATATTAAGCGGCAAGGGAGAGCTTTTAGGAGCTATCGAGGTGCAGAATAAGGAACTTGGCAAGCCGTTTGTTTCCGAGGATATTATGATCCTGCAGAGCCTTGCCGCAAGTGCTGCTCCTGCGATAGAAAACACAAAATATTTAATCGAACGAATCGAAAAAGAAAAGACCCTGAGAGAGGAAAGAGACAAAGCCCAAAAATATCTCGATATAGCGGCAAATATGTTCCTGGTTCTTAATTCCAACCAGGAAGTCCTGCTTATAAATAAAAAAGGCTGCGAGATCCTCGGTTATGATGAAAATGAATTATCAGGAAGGAATTTTTTTGATACGGTTATCCCTGAAGACATAAGAGCCGATATGAAAAATGCTTTTTCTGGGCTTTTAACCGGTAAGGAGGGGCCTTTTGAGTATATCGAAAGTTCTGTTCTTACTAAGAACAGAGAGGAAAAAATAATCTCTTGGCATAATACTGTTTTAAGGGACGAGAAAGGCAATGTCGTATCAACATTGAGCTCCGGCGAGGATGTTACCGATAAGCTTAAAACCCAGGAAGACCTTGCTTATAGCGAAAGATTTCTTTCAAATATTTTTACCAGCATTCAGGATGGGATAAGCGTTCTGGATAATTCGCTTAATATCATAAGAGTTAATCCGGCAATGGAAAAATGGTACGCTCATTCCATGCCGCTATTGGGCAAAAAATGCTATGAAGTGTATCATCATAGGGAGACACCCTGCGAGACCTGTCCTACCAAAATTTCCCTGGAAACAAAAAAGAGCGCCTATGAGACAGTTCCTAAGGTAGGCTCTGATGGCAGGATAACAGGTTGGTTCGATCTTTATAGTTTTCCAATGATAGACGAGGAGACTGGCGATTTAAAAGGAGTCATAGAGTATGTCAGGGATATAAGCGAAAAAAAACTTGCCGAAGAAGCACTCAAAAAAAGCGAAAGTGAATATAGGACCACCATCGATTCAATGGCTGATATTATACACGTGGTTGACCGCGACTTAAATATAGTTTTAGCTAATGATACGCTAAAGCACGTTAATGAAAAACTAGGTTTTATCACCGATGTTCTCGGCAAAAACATATTCGAAGTTTTCCCGTTCATGAATGATAAGGTCAGAATACAATATCAGAAGGTTTTTGAGGTTGGAAAGGTGTTGGTGACCGAAGAGGAAAGTGACCTAGGGGATACTACTTTTATAACTGAAACACGCAAGATCCCTATCTTCGAGAATGGCCAGGTCACAAGGGTATTAACGATAGTAAGAGATATCACTGCTAAAAAAAGTGCCGAAAGAAGGCTGGAAAAATTAAACAAAGAGCTGGCCAAATCCAACAGACGCCTTAAACAGATCGCTTTGAGGGATCCGCAAACGGGTCTCTTTAACCATAATTATTTATTAGAGATAATCGATCCGGAGTATTACAGGGCGAAAAGGTATGTCCATCCGTTATCGGTCATTATGATAGATCTGGATTATTTCAAATCGATAAATGAGGTGTATGGCCATCAGTTTGGGGATCTTGTGCTTAAGCAATTTTCTAAACAGCTGAAAACTATGGTAAGAAGTTATGATATTGTCATCAGATATAGCGGGGAAGAATTTGTTATTGTCTCGCCGAATATCAATAAGGAAAAGGCGCTTATTTTGGCTCACAGACTTTTGGAGTCGATGAATCTATATAATTTTGGTAATCATAAACAGACTGTAAAGATTAAATTAAGCGTTGCAGTCGCATCTTATCCTGAGGATAAGGCTGAAAAGGGTATGGACCTTATTAATCTAGCTGATAAGATATTGAACAAAGCTAAAGAAGAGGGAGGCAATAGGGTTTATTCATCTAAAGAAGCCAAGGAGAAAAAGAAAGAGAGCGTTTATGAGTTCAATGAGAAGGCTCAGGATGTTGAGTTTCTGAAAGATGAAATATCCAAGTTGACCAAAAAGGGCAATCAGAGCGTCATTGAATCGATCTCTGCTTTTGCGAAGACTATCGAACTGAAGGACCATTACACAGGGGAGCATGTCGAAAAGACGGTATTGTACGCTACTAAGATCGCGTCTAGCCTTGGACTTTCAGATGATGAGATAAAGTACATAAAACAGGCCGCGGTTATTCATGATCTTGGGAAAATAGGTATAAGCGAAAAAATCCTCAAAAAACCCGCTAAACTTACAAAAATTGAATTTAAGGAGATTAAAAAACATCCCCAGATAGGTGTTGATATAATTAGACCCATTCAGTTTATGCATGAAATAATCCCGTTAATTTTATATCACCATGAAAGATGGGACGGATTGGGGTATCCGGCAGGGCTTAAAGGCGAAGAGATACCGATGGGCGCAAGAATTATATCGGTTGCGGATGCTTATCATGCAATTACCTCCGACAGACCTTATAGAAAAGCCTATTCAAAGGCTGAGGCGGTAAAAATAATTAAAAATGGTTCCGGTATGCAGTTTGATCCAAAGGTTGTAAATGTGTTTTTAAAAATACTGAGGCAGGAGAAATAAGGATAATTACTTAAAAGATATTTTAATATAAGGGATCTAGTTATGGCGACAAGATTATTAACTAAGGCAGCTTTTGTTCTTGTTCTTGTTTTAAGTCAAGTTCATGGTATTTCTTTTTGTCAGGATATGGATGAGGAAAATAAGATTATGACTGTGGAGGGTAGCCTCGTTCAGGTTGATTGGGTTGGTTCAAAGATAGTGGTAAGAGGGGGAGGGGATGTCGGCGAGGAAGAGATCTCTATAAATATATTGCCGGATACATGTATCTTCCGCGGAGACGAAGAAATAACCGCTGATGATATAGAGCAGGGAGACCACGTAACTGTAAAGTATTATTTGGGCGATGACGGGGTTTACGAAGCCAGAAAGATCATAGCTCAATTAAACGATTGATATAAAAAAAAGAAGCAAAATTCAAAAAAACTTACAAAAGGGATCACCGATTAGCTTTGGCTTCAGGATAAGCAGTTTCGTTTGTGTTGCTAAGGCCGGATTTTGGAATAGTTTTTCTGGGAATTTGAATTTTAAGAGATAAAAATATTTAGAACATAATATTTTTCTAATGGAATCAAAATCCTCGGATCCAATAAAATTTATTGCTTAAAACACCCGGTTGCGCTTTGGAGGGCTTATGAAGAAAATTATATTGGTTGCATTTGCTTTATTATTTATTGCTTCAAGTTTATATGCTGAACCTGAGGTTGTATTTGAAGGGACACCTGAATCAAGTAATATCACTTCGCCGGAATCCAGTTTTAATGCTCCGGTTAAAGCTGATGAGGCTGAAAAAAATAAGATAATTATTACTAAGGATAAGGACGTATATTACTGGAAGTCAAAAGGCAATAAAGTCCTTCTCTATACGATATCCAGCCCATTTTATTATTTTGTAGATCCCGATGAAAATGGGTTGATCAAGATAATAAAGTTAGATAGCGGCAGATATATGTATATGGAATCAATAACGGAAGGGTTTAAGATAAATACCTATTGGGGTACGGGCAATAAATTCACGCCATGATTTTTATAGATTGAATACAAAACAAGAAGACCAGGGCACATATAGTTTTTGATCTCATGATATAATTTATGTGTCCTTTATTTTTGAATAAAAAGGGGATTTATCCTGATGAGCGAATTAATAGTTCCTTTAAGGAGAGAAAGAGATCGGAAATTTATTTATAGCGTTATAAATGACGGAGCCAATTTGTATAAAGGGGTTATCCCTCCCGATTGCTATCATGATCCATATATGACAAGAGAAGAGCTTGCCAAAGAGATTAATAGCGGTGTTCGTTTCTGGGGATTTGAGATAGACAGTGAGCTTTTGGGTGTTATGGGCATACAGGATGTCGGGGATGTTAGCCTTATAAGGCATGCGTATGTGCGTAGTAGGGTTCAACAGCATGGGATAGGAAGCAAACTCCTGAAACACCTGCTTGGCTTGACAGATAAGGAAGTGTTAATAGGAACATGGGAAGCTGCCAGCTGGGCTATTAAATTCTATAAAAAACACGGATTCAAAATGGTTAGCACCCAAGAAAAAGATATTCTATTAAGAAAATACTGGTCCATATCCGATAGGCAGATAGCAGTATCGGTAGTATTGAAAAAGTAAATTTAATAGCTTAGTCGAATAAAAACGTGATCTTAAGAGACTCGGGATCTGTATGGCCATAAATATAAAAAAATATCAGAGATCTTTTGCTGCTTTTACCCTTATAGAACTTTTGGTTGTCGTTGCTATAGTTAGTGTGTTGGCAGGGCTTCTTGTGCCGGTTATCGGCTCCATGAGAGAACAGGGTAGGCGCGTGCAATGCTTAAATAATCTTCGCCAGCATGGGATGGCTTGGCATATGTATTTGAGCGATCACGACGACAAATTTCCTCCTTTCCAAATGAATCCCGTAATAGGTTCGCCCCAGCAAGGATATATAGATTATTATACCTTCGGAGGAAAAGAAGGATCTAGTTATAAGGCCTGGTACCCCTCCGGAACTTGTTCAGCGCAATATAGGGCTTTAAATAGGTATTTAGATATAACAAATGACACTAGCCCCTCAACAAAACTTTTTCAATGCCCAAACGATACAAAGCCCTCTATTATTTTTGTAGGGACTTCAAAAACGGCTTTTGACTTTTATGGAAATTCTTATTGGTGCAATGGGGTCGGCCTTGATAATGGCGGCGCTTCGCCATTATCTTTATCCTCTATAGTTCGTTCTAAATCTAAGTTTTTTCTGGAAACCTGCTATCCATCCAATTTACCTGGTCACAGCCTAAAAGGAAATCTCTTCGGACAGACTCCGCTAATGGTGCTTTTTGTGGACGGGCATGTTTTTGGCCCTGTTTTGCAGGAAGATATTGAAGAGGGATGGACCGGCATAAGAGATGACACTAAAAAAGTTTATACTTATCCGGACTATTAGAAAAAAAGCAAAACCAACTTTTACCAAACAAAATTCCACCAAGGTATATCGCCGTCATCAAAATTAATGGGGATATCAGTTGTTTTATGCCATTTTACATGTCCGTCCACAAAAAGAATATTAACCCCATCGCTGTGTCTTCCATATAAACCCATCCATTTATCTATATAACAATAACTCCAGCTGGGATCCCAAGAATCGGAAGAATCGGTTACCATTATACATTGAGTCGGGCTTTTTATCTGAGTTATGTCTAAGCCAGCCCACGGCCACACCCATGTATCATTTAAGCCGGCATAGTTATATCCGTATGAAAAAGATTCCCATGGCAGATCATAATTATGTTTTTTGTAATTCGGGCAGGCAAAGATATTGCGGTTATCAAGGTATCTTCCTAAATCGACATACCATACAGGGTCAAAATTTTCATTAAAAGCCCTGACCATTTTAAAATTGTGTTCATCGCTGTAGGTTGCCATAGCTATGCCGATCTGGCGGAGGTTGTTTATGCACTGGGCGCGTCTTCCGCCTTCGCGGGCTTTTCCAATTGCCGAAAGAAGAGTTCCTGCCAAAATACCCATTATGGCAATTACTACGAGAAGTTCTATAAGTGTAAAAGCTTTTTTATTCATAAATATATCCTATCATCAGTTGTGTATTTAATCAAGATAAGCAAATTAATAATTCTACCAGAGGGTCCCGCCACAAAATCCGCCACAAAGATTGGCGGATAAGCTTGGAGGGCAGGTCCATTAACACCTTTCAATCAATTTACCACAGATTTCTGTCTAGGCTTCTATAAGAGATGGCTTCAGAGATATGTTCGGGAAGTATATTTTCAGATCTGTTCAGGTCTGCTATTGTGCGGCTGACTTTTAGGATCTTATCATGCGCCCTTGCAGAAAAACCGAGCTCATTCATAGCCATTTTAAGAAGCTCCTTGCATTCGTCGCTGATCAGGCAAAATTCTTTAATATGTTTATGAGACATCTGTGAATTGGAAAAAATACCGCATTTTTTGAATCTTGCTAATTGTATATCCCTGGCTGTCTGCACTCTGTTTTTAATATTGAATGAAGATTCGGCCTGCAGATTGCTTGAGATATCCTGATATTTTATCGCAGGGACATCTATATGGATATCTATTCTATCCATTAAAGGTCCTGAGATCTTTGAGATATATTTCTGGATCTGGTTTGGTGTGCAATGGCAGGCTTTTTTCCGGTCGCCAAAAAATCCGCACGGGCAGGGGTTCATGGAGGCAATGAGAGTGAATTTCGCCGGGAATTTGATGCTTCCTTTTATTCTTGAGACCGTTATATGCCCGTCTTCAAGAGGTTGTCTCAGGACCTCAAGCACATTTCTTTTGAATTCCGGTAATTCATCCAAAAATAAAACGCCATTGTGAGACAAAGATATCTCTCCGGGTTTTGGTATTGTGCCTCCTCCGACCAATGCAACGTCCGAAGTGGTGTGATGAGGGGAGCGGAAAGGCCGGCTTGATATTAGAGGCCTTTCCGTGTCGATTAATCCAACGATACTATTTAACATTGTTGCTTCAAGTGACTCTTCAATAGTCATGTTGGGTAGAATTGTTGCAAATCTTTTTGCTAGCATGGTTTTGCCGCTTCCTGGAGGGCCTATCATCAGGACATTATGGGATCCGGCGGCTGCTATCTCAAGGGCTCTCTTCGCCTGAAACTGGCCTTTGACATCGGAGAAATCAATATCTGATGAACTTTCTATGCTGGAATTTGTTTTGTATTTTGAAACTACCGGTTCAACCTTGATCTCATCATTAAGAAAATCCACAACTTCTTTGAGATTGGTTACGGGATAGGCTTTTATATTGTCTATGATAGTCGCTTCTTTAAGATTTTCTTTTGGTAATATGATGCAATTTTTATTTTTGCTGTTCAAATAAATTGCTATAGGAAGCATCCCCTTGATCGGCCTAACCGTTCCATCAAGGGCAAGTTCCCCGAGAATAACGAATTTCTTTAAGTTTTCATGCTTAACCTGAGCGGAACTGGCAAGCACCCCAAGGGCTATTGCCAGATCAAAAGATGGGCCTTCTTTTTTTATGTCAGCAGGAGCTAAATTTATGGTTATTCTCTTAAGAGGAAAAGTAAAATTGCTGTTTTGGATAGCGGATTTGACCCTGTCCTTTGATTCCTTCACGCTTGCGTCAGGCAATCCTACCGTATTAACGACCGGAAGGCCGTTAGCAACATCAACTTCAATTTCAATAAGATGCCCCTCGATGCCGAAGAGAGTTGCAGAGTTGACCTTGGATAGCATTAATACCTCAAACTTAATAGTTTATTTGTTATTAGTTAAGGGTAAAATTTGTTGCATTATTGGTGTATTTATAATATACTAATACCCTATTGTTAGTCAAATAATTTCGGAGGGTAAGGAAGAGTGCATTTTAAATATCAGGTAATGCTCACCACCTTCTTGGCGTGGCTTATTGCCCAGTCAATAAAGGTTGTTTTGGGTATAATACGGGAAAAAAGATTTAATTTTAAATGGTTTATAGGGACCGGAGGCATGCCAAGTTCGCATTCTGCAAGTGTTGCCGCTCTTACAACTTCAGTAGCCTTTAGTTCAGGCCTTGATTCAGATCTCTTTGTGGCATGTTTGCTTTTTACAATTATTGTTTTAGGCGATGCTCAGGGGGTTCGCCGTGCCACAGGCCAGCAGGCAGAGATACTTAATAAGATCGTAGAAGATGTGTATTCGCATAGAGAAGTGACAGAAGAAAGATTAAAAGAGCTCTGGGGGCATACCCCGGTTGAGGTTTTTGCCGGAGTAGCACTGGGGATAATAGTAGCTATTATAAGTTTTATTTAACCAGAGGTGGATAGTGAGAAAAAGAATCGTAGTGACGGTTTCTATTGTTTTAATGCTTTTTTTGGGGGTAGTTCTGGGTTTTACCTTTAATAGTTCTAAATCTTCGGGGAAAACAACTTTTAAGAAATTTAATGATGTAAATAACCTCGAATCCCAAAAAGATATAGATGACGCGATAAAATATTTCAAGGTTCTTGCTGCTGACAAAAAAAATGAACCAAAGCTGGATGGGGTATATTATAATCTGGGTATTCTTTACGAAAAGAAATCGAAATTTGAGTTAGCTAAAGAGTATTATTCAAAAATTATGTCAAATTACATGGCAAGTCCCTTAATTGCCAGTACGCAGGCCAGGCTTGGTGATCTAAATGTTAAGATGTTATTCTCATCTGAGGCAACCCCCAGTTCAAAGATATATGAAGTGCAGTCGGGTGACACTTTGGGCAGGATCTCTAAACGATTTGGGACTACGGTGGATCTTATCCAAAAAAGCAATAATATAAAAGGTGACCATATCCGCCCAAAGATGAAGCTAAAGGTCAACACCAGCAAGTTCAGTATTATCGTTGATAAATCGGAAAATATCCTTACTCTTAAAGAAAATGAGGAAGTATTTAAGGTTTACAGAGTTGCCACAGGGCTTAATGGTTGTACACCAGTAGGGACTTTTACCGTTATTAATAAAATCGTCGATCCAGTTTGGTATACTGAGGATGCAATGGTCCCATCAGGCAGCCCGAAAAATATTCTTGGTACGAGATGGCTGGGGCTTTCAGCGCCTCATTATGGGATACATGGTTCCAATGATCCCTCCGATATTGGCAAGCAGGTTACTGCCGGATGCGTAAGAATGAAGAATAATGAGGTCGAAGAGCTTTATACAATTGTTCCGGTAAATACAGAAGTTACCATAGTTGAATAATCGGAGGATATAAATGGCTTTAGGCGGACTTGATTTCGAAAAACCAATTCTTGAGCTTGAGAATAAGATAGAAGAGCTAAAAAAATTCTCTGCTTCTGAGAAGATAGATATTTCCAAAGAGATCAAAAATCTCGAATCAAAACTCGAAGATACAAGAAAAGAGATTTTTTCCAACCTTACGCCATGGCAAAGGGTCCAGCTAGCCAGGCATCCCAGAAGGCCATATGTTCTGGATTATGTGGCGGCTCTTTTTACTGATTTTATGGAGTTGCATGGCGACAGGCTTTTTGGCGACGATAAAGCTCTTATAGGCGGATTTGCCAAATTTGAAGGCCAGACGGTTCTTATTATAGGACAGCAAAAAGGGCGAGATACAAAAGAAAAGATGGCAAGAAATTTTGGCATGCCTCATCCTGAAGGTTACAGGAAAGCCCTTCGTCTTATGAAGCTAGCTGAAAAGTTCGATGTTCCCATTATTACTTTTATCGATACACCTGGAGCATATCCGGGCATAGACGCTGAAGAGCGCGGGCAGGCAAGTGCTATAGCATATAATCTTATGGAGATGGCTGAGTTAAGGGTTCCGATAATTGTATTTGTCATTGGTGAGGGCGGTTCCGGAGGAGCCTTAGGTATCGGGGTTGGGGATAGGATCTGCGTTCTTGAAAATTCATATTATTCGGTAATATCCCCGGAAGGATGCGCGGCAATTCTCTGGAAAGCCAATTCAAAGGCACCTGAAGCAGCAGAAGTCCTGAAGCTTACCGCTCAGGATCTTTACAAATTTAAACTTATAGATGAAGTTGTTGAAGAGCCGCTGGGCGGGGCGCATAGTGATTTGGAAAAGACTGCTGAGAATATAAAAAAATCATTAAAGAAATTCCTCGCTGAGCTTAAAGATATCTCTTCGGAAAAACTTGTAAAGACGAGGTATGAAAAATACCGCGAGATGGGGCAGTTCCAGGAATAAATAGCTACACGCCAATAGTTTCGATATATGAAACTTCCAAATAATACTAAATTTTCAATAATCAAGCCCAAATATTTTTTCTTTCCGTATTTATTCGTTTTATTAATCTTGATAGTAAATATAGCATATGCCAAAACCTGTAAAATCGTCAAAATTAACGGCGTAACTATTAAAGCTGAGATTGCCTCTACTCCTCGTGAAAAAGCAAGGGGATTGATGTTCAGAGAAAAACTTGCTGGTGACGAGGGTATGCTTTTTATCTATCAAAAAGAGGGGATTTATCAATTCTGGATGAAAAACACTAAGATTCCTTTGGATATTATATGGATCGATAAAGACAAGAAAATTGTGTTTATAAAAAAAGATGCCCGGCCTTGTGCAACTTCTTGCGAATTATTTTCTTCTGGTATAAACTCCAAGTATGTTTTGGAAGTCAATTCAGGATTTTCTGAAAAAAATGGTTTAAAAATAGGCGATATTGCAGAATTTAACTAAGCCCAAAGGCATAAAATGAAAATTTTGGTTATATTAGCTCATCCGGTAAATAAGAGTTTTAATCATGCTATAAGCAAGGTTGTTAAAAATAGATTGACTGCAAACGGCCATGAAGTTTTTTTTCATGATCTCTACAAAGAAAGGTTTGACCCGATATTAAAAATAAATGAAATAAAAAAAAGCAGTAGATCGGGCCCAATGATAGGTAAATATAAAAAAGAATTAAAAGCTGCAGATGGCGTAATAATTATTCATCCAAATTGGTGGGGGCAACCTCCGGCAATTTTAAAGGGATGGGTAGATAGGGTGATAAGGCCGGGGATCGGGTACAGATTTAAAGTTGGCGATAAAGGCGAAGGTGTTCCGGAGGGGCTTCTGAAAAGCAAGTCGGTACTTATCTTTAATACAACAGATACTTCTTATTCAAGAGAAATGAAGGCTTTTGGGGATCCGCTTGAGACACTTTGGAAAAACTGCATATTTGGGTTCTGCGGTACAAAAAAGTTTTATAGAAAAAGCTTTGGAATTATTGTTACAAGCGCTTTAAAAAGGAGAAAAGCGTGGTTAAAAGAAGCAGAAGAGATAGTTGATAAAAGATTTGGGAAGGTGGCCCTTAACCAAATATTGTAGAAGCATCATATTCTAACCAGTTAAAAATCTCTCATATAAACCATTCGATATTGCGAAGCATCCCGCGGAATGTTGTAAAAATGGTACTACTAGGAAATCTTTTGGATTTCCGGAGTAGATTTTTCAACATGTTATGGAGCGGGATAACTAGAACGTGACACAGCTTTGTGCGGGCCCCCTTGCCTTGCTTCACTTTGTGAAGCACACTTGCCAATTTTGCTTACTAGCCTTATAAAATAAAACGCCACATTCAAAACAGGCAAAATTTCTCACGGAAATCGTTCAAAATTTTTAGCCTTGAATGTGGCATGGCTTTACATAAGATAGGAGAATGGTTCATTGTCACGTTCTAAACAGTTCAAAAATCTCTCATACAAATCATTCGATATTTTTAAACTAGAACGTGACACAGTTTATTTAGTTAGCATAGCTAACCAAATAAACTAGTGGTGCCGAAGGTGGGAGTTGAACCCACATCCCCTTACGGAGATCGGTTTTTGAGACCGACGCGTATGCCAGTTCCGCCACTTCGGCAACTAATAATTACAAAGAATTTTTATGCCAAGATTGCCTTCGCCAAATCAGGATAGGTTCCGCTGAATTTTCCTTGCGAGTTTTTTCGCAGGAAAATCATCCCGAGCGGCCCGTAGGGCAGACGAGGGACACTTCGGCAAAGTATAATTTACAAAGAGTTCAAGCATCGGTACTCCGCTCGCTAAAGCTCGCTACGCAGGACTATTAATATATCCCAAAAGACTATATTTGTCAATTACGCGTTTTATCAAGTTTACTTGTTATTAATCAATATCTGTGGTATATTTTGTAATAATTAAATTTGCACACAAATTTATGGAGAACAGATGAAAAAAAATCTCTTTATTTTAATAATATTAGCTATTTTTCTTTCGGGATGTTTTCAGGAAAGAAACCATCTTGTAATCAATAATGACGGGTCTGGAACGCTGGAAGTAAATCAGGTTATACCCGAAGGTACTTTAAAATTAGTTGACTCTATGTTCGGTGAGTTCGGCAAGGCAATGGCAAAATTGGCTAGTAATAACCAGGAAGAAGCCCCCAAATCTTTCTCAGAAGAGATGTTCGGGAATAAAGCCCAATATGAAAATAAGTTAAAGAGTAAGAACTTAAATTATGAATTTGAGTATTTTGACAAAAAGATGGAGGGAGCGGACCTTCATGTTGACTACAAATTTAAATTTGATGATATAAATAAGCTTTTAGCAACAGATGCTGTGGGGACAAAGATCAGGCTTGCGAAAGATAATCAGGGGAATTTTGTTTGTTATATTGAAAAACAGCCTTCAAAAGTAGATGAAGCCAAGATGCAAAAGGAAAAGTTTGAAGAATGGAAAAAGAACCTCCCGCAGGATAAGAACCCCATAAGGGATGCTGCTCTTGAGGCAATGAAAGGTTTTAAGGTGGAGTTTGAGGTTACTATGCCTAATGACATAATAGAGGTTCAGGGCGTTTTTACAAAAAAGGATGCCAAGACCGCTTCTATGGAATTTAGCGGGGATATATTCAATGATCCTTCTATTATGGATAAACTTTATGCTATGCAAGATACTCCAAAAGTGGTCTGTAGCGGTGACGGAATAAATTTTGACATAAAAGAGTACCAAGATGATCAGAGTTTGGAAAATACGGAAACCTCTATGCCAGATTCAAGTGCTCACCCGGTAGAGGCTCCAAAAAACCCGGAACCCTCCCAAACCAAGATAACTCTGAAGAGCGGCAAAATTATAGAGGGAAAATTGGTCGAAGAGACTTCTGAGTATATAAAAATAGACAGGGGCAATACGATCGTTTTTACTCTTAATAAAAGCGACATAGAAAATATTGAAAAAGAGGCAGAGGTGGAATCTGATAATGGCGGAATTATTGCGTCAGCACAAGATGATTTTAAAAAAGAGACTAATTTTAATCCGGCTGCTTCTATAGGAGAAAGCCTAAAATTTGATTTTAAACTAGATTATCTTTATCAATTAAAAGGGGATCTTGATCCGGAACTAACATTTTATTTGCAGGAGCCTAATGATAAATTTAAGTGGGCCAGGTATATCAAGGCGCTTTTGAATCTTAAAAATAATTCTTCAGCCGATAAATATGTCTATGTCACAGCGGCTATTTTTGATAAAAACGGCACACTTTTAAGCGCCTCAAAATCCAGCTGGCTTGATGATACTAAAGTAGCCCCCGGAGGAAATTATTCAATAAATCTTGATTTTGCTCTTGCCGGTTTTGATCAGGAAGATATCAGTTATTTTTTGATCAATTATAAAGAAAGTGACAAGTCCTTTCTTATCTGGGAATAGGTTTCTATTAGTTACTAATAATCCTGCCAAATTAGACGATTTTTAGACCAAATCTTCAATGTGTCCGTTTATTGCAAATATCTTAATAATATGATATAGTAATAGCCTATTTATGGACGAGAAAATAGCCGCTACCAATTCGAAAGCAAGGTTCAGTTATCATATTCTCAATACCTTTGAGTCGGGTATTGTATTGAAGGGTACTGAGGTGAAGTCTCTTAGGGATGGGAAAGCGAGCCTTTCGGACAGCTATGCCTTTGTGGAAAAAGGGGAATTATTCCTAAATAATTGTCACATAGAGCCTTATAGTTATGGGAATATCTCCAATGTTGAACCTCGCCGCAAAAGAAAGCTACTTCTTCATAAAAGTGAGATAAGGCGATTGGTCGGCGAACTTACTCAAAAAGGGCTTACGCTGATCCCGCTTAAAATATATTTCAAAAATGGAATTGCAAAAGTAGAACTTGCTCTTTGTAAAGGAAAAAAACTCTACGATAAGCGCGAAACTATCAAAAAGCGCGAACAAGATCGAGAAATGAAAAGACATTTGAAGTAAGAAGTTGGGTTAGTTATGGTTTTTGGTTAGAGGTCTTATGTGAAAATAAATTATTGTTTTTCCTATGAGCCATGAGCCAAGAGCCATGAGCTAATTTAGTAACCCTTCGTTCAAACATAGCGGTTAGATTTTCAAAAATTAAACAACAATTTTTGGAATCTACTTCGCCAGAACCCGGGGTGATTTGATACTTAAATGTCATTTGTTCTAAACGTGGCGGCCGAATTTCTCAAAAATTATAATTCAATTTTTTCGACATTCGTCTCGCCAGAACAAAGAACTGAATTTGGAAAGTCCCTCGTTCTAACATGGTGGTCAGATTCCTAAAAACTAAATTGCAGTTTTTAGAAATCTGTCACACCAGAACTCGGGGTGATTTGGATTAAGCTTTAATTAAATGTTCTTTGTTCTAAGATGACGGTTAGATCTCAAAAATTACAATTCAATTTTTAACATCTACCTCGCCAGAACAAAGAACTGAATTTACTGCGTAAATTCTAAGGGGGTGAAAAGGTCTCGACTTGGGTAATCAGGTAGAGGTGGCATGCAGAGGTTGCAAGGAGGCCTCTTGGCGTAAGCCATCCCGAGCCGGCCTTTGGTCAGGTGAGGGAGAAAACACCTTGCAAAAACATAAATGCTAATGAAGAGTTAGCTCTAGCCGCTTAATTGCGGTAAGCTATCGGCTCAGTTTCCTGGGAGGGCCGAATAGCTCCGATATGCAGGATAGTTTAAACGTCTTATCTTTTAGGCGTTTAAGCGAAAATTCTAAAAGATAGCTAATAAGGAATCCGGCCTATTGGAGTCCTTTGCGGCGAAATTTTAAAGATTAGGATAAGCATGTAGAAGCCTTTATTTCGATATCTAAGGACGCGAGTTCGATTCTCGCCACCTCCACCACTGTTTAATAAAGTTTCTGATGGAAACTTTATTAAACGCATCAAATTCTGGTTAGAAAGTTTTTGAAGCGTAGCCGAAGAAACTTTCAACCGGTTAGAATTTGATGATTAAATTAGTTTCATAAAAATTTGACCATAAAATCAGAGGAAGAAGCGTTTTTATTCGTATCGAATCTTAGCGAGGCCGATGTTTAAAAATTGAATCACAATTTTTAGGGATTGGCCCGCTGATCAAGATTTGATGCAGAAATTCTAGAAGCGTTCTCAGCGAGCAATAGCGAAGGGAGTCCCGAGTAATAAGTATACGAGGGGAAAGCGTCAAAGAATATTTTGAAATTTAATTCAATTTTGCTCTGAATTTAAACCAATTGCGAAGCATTAAAATTCAGAGTGTTTGCATAGAAGCTTCTATTTGTATGCCCCTTGTCTAACCATCTCATAAATTTCTGCAAAATTTATTGAGATAGACTGCGGGACTAAATTTTTGGGAATTACTCTGAATTTCTCCCTCGCTTAAGCACTTGTAAATTCTTACTTAAAGAAACATGTAAGAATTTACAGCGTAAGCTTCGGGATGAAAATTGTTTCACAAGAAAGGTCCTTCTGATGCTTGTATTCCTCGCATCATCAGGATCAAAATTTGCACGCAAATTTCGGAGAGATGGCTGAGCGGTTGAAAGCGCACGCCTCGAAAGCGTGTTATCTCGTAAGAGATACCTGGGTTCGAATCCCAGTCTCTCCGCCATTGTTGACGCTCAGGCGAACCCTGTCCGGTACTTCTGGGCAGGGTTCGCTGTTTAGTGACTATTGGTCTTTATAAAAAGGATGAGATTCATAAATTATGGCATTTGAAACTATTTTATTATGGGTTGCGGTTTTACTATTTGTGAGCG
>CAYWPX010000011.1:0-56215 GCA_964460615.1 uncultured Planctomycetia bacterium | reverse complement strand
TAGGGCTAAATACGGACGATATATCAGAATTATCTGGCACCAGAGGAAGCGAGACTAAGCTCCATCCCTTTATGAGCGGAAGGTCAAAGGTAGCGGAATAGGCATAAAAAGGTAAAATCAAGCTTAACGCTAGGAAAAAAAGAAAAAACTTTATATTTTTTTTCTTTTGATTTGGCATTTGTTTTCTCCAATATATCAATTTATAAGTATAAATTCAATAAGTATTTACGTTAGTTATCAGCTCTCAGCTTTCAGCTGTTTTTTCCTTTTCCCATGAGCCGAGAGCTATGAGCCATGAACTAATTTATTCAATTTCCGCCCTAAACACATTCGTCCCATTTTTCCCATTACGCGTATTTACATATAATGCGCCTTTAAAAATCTCCAAATCCCCGACTAAGGAATTTGTAGAATCATTATTTATGTAATGGTCGCTTACAGGAGTCCATATCTTACCGTCTAGGGATGAGTATACCCTTCCACCCCAGTTGTAGGTGGTGATATACAGTCTTCCCATATAAGTAGTAATATCTCCGAAGTATGGTTCATTGCCCATACCCTGGAAGGCCAATTCCCATGTTGTACCGTCTTTGGTCCTGTAGATATAGTTGGATCCAAAAGGTATGGCTGTAGTAGCATATAGATATCCACCAAAGACTACCATCTGGGATATGCTGGACCTAGATGTACTTCCAAAGCCATTGCCTACTACCTGCTGCCAGTTTGTTCCGTCATTTGTTCTCCAGATTTGAGCGCCTGTAGTAGTCCTGCCGAAGTAGCCATTGTTATATGTGCCTACATAGAGATAGCCTTTAAAAACACACGAAGATTCCGCGTCCATATTGGCATGCTGTTTCCCGCTCGCGTCTTTACCAAATGCTGCCAAAGAAGCCGCCTGCCAACTGGTCTTAATATTTAGATTCATGGGAGAAGCAGTTTTTCGCATAGTAAACCACAGATTCCAGTCATTATAAAATCCTGCATAGACAAAATTGCCAAACGATATCATATCCTTTGCCCACCAGTCCCTGTTGCCAAGCGTTAGCGTCGAGAAAGTTCCCGCCTGATTCATGTAGGTCAAATAACAACTCCCATACCAGTCGTCGGACAATGCATAGAGACCCGAGTTATCCCCGATATCTAAATATTTCAAATCCAAAGTCCTATACATGTAATACCCATGACTATACGGAGTCTTAAGCTCGTAAACCTTCTCAAAGTTTTCCCCATCTTCAGATTTAAATATCGCCGGATGAAGATTGGCATTGGAAGTAGAAGCGTATAGGGCTCCTTCAAATTGCATCAATTTTGCCTCGTGGTTCTTAATATCGCCAAATCCATCGCTCACTACATTTTCCCATGAACCAGTCGAAATATTAGGAGGAATTTCCGTTGGCAGGTAGCTAAAATTATTGGTAATGATTATCGAATCTATCTTTACCCCGGCTTCGCAATCAACTAAATTTAGAACATGCTTCCCTTTGTAAAGTAAAAGAGAGATTTTATTATTTACATCACCATTTTTAAAATTAACCCACTTAAAACCTGAGTAATTATTCCCCGTTTCATCACCCAAAATCAGATCTACTTTCGAATCAATATTTAATTTTACAGCATCGCTATTATCGCTAATCCCGCTCATCCGGACCCATATAGTATAATTGCCATATTTCGGCAACACAAAATTATGCGAACTTGTCTTAAAATTAGTGGTTATAACATAGGCATTTGCCCAGGCACCAATAGATACGTCATAGATAATCTCATGGTTTAGATTAGTAAGATCTTCTGCTTCAATTGAGACCAAATCTTTTTCTGTAGTTATGTTTATAGAAACATACTGGCCAATTGGTTCATTTATCCCGTCGCTCACTTCAAAATATACTACATATGTTCCCGCCTCATAGGCCGTGGGAGTCCAGCTAAATTCAGCATTTGAAGAATCAAACACAGAACCCTCTGGAAGATTTTCGGATTTCCATGTTAAAAAGTCACCATCTGCATCATAAGCCATTACAGAAAATTGGAGAAGTTTTGTTGCCGGGCCAGTTTGATTGCCAATATTATAAAACGTAGGGGCTTTATTGGTATTTACCAGGCTATCAAGCCTCATCGTTGCGCCCTTATGCCACTTACCAGCATAAGGAAGTTTGGAACCATTTTTATATATATAAACAGTCTCGTCTTCAGTAAATCCCTCATCTAAAACGGTTTCAAGGTCGTCCCCGAGGGCTGTCACAAAACCATACTTACCGTCTTCGTTTAAGGTTCCATAACCCAACTCATTACCAAGCGAATCTTTTAAAGAAATCACATCACCAGACCTTAACCCAGCATCAAAACCATAGAAATCACATGCGTTATCGGTGTTTGGAGGATTGGTTGCCGATTGGGCGGGTGGAGTATCTATCCCTTCTAAAACCAAAGCATTTAAAGTTGTATCGGGATTTTTGTCGCCGTCCCAGGAAAGCTTAGAAAAAACCGTAGCAGGATCGTAATAGTTACCACCTGGGTTTTTGTCGTGATCCACACTCAGAAAATCAATATTCACTACACCGCCAATATTGGGAATAAACATTATTGAAGACCAGGGGATTTTCATTTCAATTGTAAAGCCTGCATCTATATTGGAATTATTATCTATTATCGTTCCGGATTTTGGAAGCACTGCTCTCACTGCTGCTCCCTCACCCGTCCCTCTAATATCCTGGCGATTCTTGGAAGCATAAATACCATTTTTCATGGTTAGAGTGACTGAATCGTCGTTCCATTCCTGACTGGCGGTTTCAACGTATTCATCAGTTACATCAATTGCTGCATATAAGTATTTTTCGTCCCAGAGAAGCTTTACATTTGCGGTTGTGGAGTCATTGGCAATTGGATGCGTTGCGTAGGTGGTAAAGCTGGTAGAATTCCATGCGGATTCATTTATTTGGCCGTCAATTGAGATGGGCTTATTGGTATATTTAGCAGCTAGTTCAGCCCCATTAGAAAGCACAAGATTGCCTTCCAAAATCAGCAAAATAAGTGCTAATAAAAAAACTTTTAGAAATCCACTAGCGAATTTTGTGGACATTTCTACACCCTTTTAGTTAAATGACTATTTTATTCCGGCTTTTTCTAGAAAAATCCGGAATACCCCGCTAATCGGCTCAAAACTCTTACGAGTTTTTCGCAAGCGGCCCTTAGGGAAATTTTGCTTACCCTAGAAATAATAAGCAAAATTTGGTTAAAAGGGAAATGCTAATATATGTCTTTTAATACAAGTATACCCAATGAAATAGCCTAAAACAAGGCATATTTAGCTTTTGTTACAATTAACAAAATCGTGATATTTTAGTATAATTATTTGTGTTGGTATATTATTATTTGCTTTATTGGAAAGAATAACAATCTTACCCCAGCCTCTTATGGAACCTAAGCGAGCTTATGTAGATTACCCCGACACCCATAACTAAAAGTATCAGGATCTCCGGCCAGAGGATCTTTATCCCGATGCCTTTTAGGAATACTCCTCTTAGAATAATCAGATAATATCTTAGCGGATTTAAATAAGTTATGTACTGGGTTATAGGAGGCATGTTGAAGATGGGAAACATGAATCCAGAAAGAAGATTTACCGGAAAGAAGAATAAAAATACGCTCATCATCGCTTCCTGCTGTGTGGCTGAAATAGTGGAAATAAATAGCCCCACCCCAAGCGTAGTAAGTAGATACACAAGCGTTGAAAAAAATAGTAAGGTCAAACTGCCTCTCAATGGAATATCAAATACAAATACCCCTAAAATCGTTACAAGCACGACATCTACAATAGCGATAATCCCGAACGGAAGAAGCTTGCCCAAAATAAGCTCATAAGGCTTAAGGGGACTCACCATCAACTGCTCTATAGTCCCCACCTCTTTCTCTCTAACAATAGCCATCGAGGTCAATAAAAGGCTCATGATTGATATAATAAGCGCAATAACTCCCGGGATATAAAATAACCTTGATTCAAGATTTTCATTAAACCAGGCCCTAGACCTCAGGTCAATCTTTGGGACCTGGGGGACTTTTTGTATGACGGGCATGATCTGCGTTTTCATAAATTCTGTCGTAAACTTATTCATTATTACATTGGCATAACTTAAAATTATAGCAGCCGTATTAGAGTCTGTGCCGTCGAGAATAAACTGCACCTTTGCGCCTTTGAGTCCTTCGAGATCCTGAGCGAAACCACGGTTAAACCTTATAACAACATTCACTAGCGACTTATCCACCAGATACAGCTGGTCTTTGTCGTTATTGATATAATATTTTACATTGAAATATTCCGAATAACTAAAATCCCTTATGATCGATCTTGATTGAGGGGTATTATCAAGGTCGTATATCGCCGTAGGAATATGGCTTACATCTGTGGTGGCGGCAAAGCCGAATACCAAGAGCTGGAAAAGCGGCGCAATAAACATAGTGACCCTCATCCTCGGATCGCGAAGTATCTGCTTGAACTCTTTTCTTAGGATAGTTATTATTCGCTCGAACATGATCTAAAAAACTTTCTTTTTAAATTTTAGCTTCGCTATAGCCACCATAATAAAAGCAAAGATTATTAAAAATAGCGCCTGCGTCCACAATATCTCTATTCCCACGCCCTTAAGATATATCCCTCTTAATATTGTAATGAAATATCTTGCCGGAATTATATGGGTAATAAGTTGAATTACCGGAGGCATATTGGAAATGGCGTACATGAACCCTGATAATAAAAATGCGGGGATAAATGTACTAATAATGGCTATTTGACTTGCTAAAAGCTGATTTTTTGTGCCGATTGAAATAAGTATACCCATAGTGAGTACGCCTGTAAGAAATACACTGCTTAGAATAAAAAGTAAAATAAGACTCCCTCTTAATGGAACCAAAAATACAAATTGTGCCATGAACACCGCTATTAAGAGATCAATAAAGCCTATTACAAAATAGGGGATGAATTTTCCTACTATAAGCTCGCCGGCTTTTACAGGAGTAGCGATCAATTGCTCCATTGTTCCCCTCTCCCATTCTCTTGCAACAGTCAAAGATGTAAGAAGTGCTGCTATAACCATCATGATTACCGCAATGAGGCCCGGGATAATAAATACCCTGCTATTTAGATCAGGGTTAAACCAGATCCTGGGCCTGAATTCCAATACCGGTATCGTCGTTACTCCCGCTTTTTTGTAAGTTTTGACTGCTAGATCAAGATTATATTTTGAAACAACCGAATTTACATAGCCAAGGCCGATAGTAGCTGTATTAGAGTCGCTTCCGTCAACAATCAGTTGGAGGGGCGCGGGGGCGCTGGAATTAAGATACCGCGAAAAATCCTTTGGTATTACCATGGCCATGATCGCCTTGCCTCTGTCGATATAATTTTCAAGGTCTTTATAATTATCAAAGTAGGCGACGATGTTAAAATATTTCGAAAATTTGAAATTTTTGATGAAATTCTGGGATACCATGGAATTATCCTGGTCCCAGATGACCATCGGTACATTGTTTACATCCAGCGACAAAGCCGAACCAAAAAGTATGATCATAAGTAAAGGTATCACGATTGCCATGGCAAGGCTTCTTGGGTCCCGGCTTATCTGGACAAATTCTTTTTTTGCAAGTGCGGCTATTCTTTTCAGGTTCATGTCTATTTATGCTCTTTATCGTAATTTTCAATCAATGACACAAAGACGTCTTCGAGCGACGGATCGATCTTCTTGACTCTAAAATCTTTGGCATTGGATTCTTTGAGAAATTTCTCGATCAAAGGTATGGATATTTTAGAATCTTTTACAAGGGCATGGATATTTAATCCAAAAAGTGCTGTCTCCTCCACCGTATCCAGAGAACTTAATTTATCTATCCATTCTTCAGAATCCGATAAAGATATCTCCAGGCAATCGCTTTTCATATAGCTAGTCTTGAGGTCTTTTGGCCCGCCCATCGCAATGATGTTGCCTTTATATATAAGGGCGATCCTGTTGCAGTTTTCCGCCTCGTCCATATAATGTGTCGTCACAAAAACAGTTACTCCCTCGCTTGACATATCTTTTATAAGGCTCCAGAAACTCGCTCTTGCTATGGGGTCTACTCCTGAGGTCGGCTCATCAAGAAAAATAATTTTCGGTTCGTGGATTATGGCGCATCCAAGAGCCAATCTTTGTTTCCAGCCGCCAGAAAGTGTTTTTGTAAGGCTATGCCTGAAACTTTCAAGGTCAGCCATTTTGATGATCCACTCTTTTCTCTCAGCTTTCTTTGCTTTTGGGATCTTATATATCCCGCTATAAAAATCTATATTCTCTTCGACGGTCAGATCCTCATAAAGAGAGAATTTCTGGGACATATACCCAATATGTTCTTTTATGAGCTCCTGTTCATTTATAACGTTAAACCCGCCCACCTGACCCTCACCTGAAGTAGGTGTAACGATCCCGCAGAGCATCCTTATGGTAGTGGATTTACCTGCGCCGTTGGGGCCCAAAAAACCAAATATCTCGCCGCGAGGAACCTCAAAATCGATCTTATTTACGGCGGTGAATTTGCCGAACTTTTTTTCGAGCTTATTTACGCTTACTGCAAAATCATTTTTTTTCATATTTATTTATTGTTTTTATAAATGCTTCTTCCAGGCTCTTTGCGTTACATTCATTTTTTATGTTTTGGGGGATATCGCACTTTAGAAGTTTTCCTTTATGGATGAGCGCCACTCTTTTGCAGCGCTCCGCTTCATCCAAGTATGAGGTGGAAAATAGAATTGTTACTTTTTCTTTTAGGAGCTGGTAGAGTATCTGCCAGAAATCACGCCTTGAAACAGGGTCTACGCCGTTTGTAGGCTCATCCAGAAAAAGTACTTTCGGTGTATGTATTAGAGAACAAGCAAGCCCAAGTTTTTGCTTCATGCCTCCGGAAAGATTTCCGGCGAGTCGGTCTTTAAAAGGTGTGAGGTTACTAAAACCCAGTAACTTTTCTATGCTTTTAGCCCGTTCTTTTTTGGGGACACAATAAATATCGGCGTAAAAATTGATATTTTCCAATACGGTGAGGTCTTCATAAAGCCCGAAGCGCTGGGACATGTAGGCAATATTTTCTTTGAGGGGCTCGGATTCTTTTACGATATGTTTACCATAGACCCAGGCGTCGCCCGATGTAGGGTCGAGGATACCTGTAAGAAGCCGCATGGTGGTGGTCTTACCGGCTCCGTCAGGGCCGACAAGGCCAAATATCTCACCCTCTTCTATCTCTAACGAGAGATTATCTACGGCGGTATTGCTGCCAAATTTTCTGGTCAAATTGACAGTCTTTATTGTGGGCATATTATTCTAATATGATAAACCCGTCGGCAGGCATCCCGGGCTTAAGCTCAAGGTCTTTATTATCGGCTCTTATCTTTATCCTGTAAACCATCTTCACGCGCTCTTCCTGTGTCTGGATGAATTTGGGAGTAAATTCCTCCTGCGGAGATATAAAAGATATGTATCCCTCGTATTTCTTATTCTTATATGCGTCAGTTTTAATATATGCCTTCTGCCCAAGTTTCACTTTCCCTAGATCAGTTTCATTTATATAAGCCGTTAGCCAGATATTATTAAGATCGATCGCCGTAAATACCGGAGCGCCTATCTGCACAACCTCGCCGGGTAAAGCCGATTTTACTATTACATAACCATTAAGCGTCGAAATTAGATCCGTAAAGCCCAGTCTTGTCTTAGCCAGCTCCAGAGACGCTTCCAGCTGGTCAATATTTGCTTTGGTGGAATCTGCGGCAGTCTTAAAAGAATCCCTTTTCTGCGCCGAAATCGAACCTACCTCAAATAGTTTCTCAGCCCTGAAATAATCATCCTCAGCAAGCTTATTCCTGTACTCTTCGGCTTTTAAGGACGCCTCAGCTTCGTCTTTTATCCTGGAGAGCTCGTCGGTATTAAGCTTGGCAACTACGTCGCCCACTTTTACCACCTTTCCCTCATCTGTAAAAAGGTCCGTTATCTGCCCCTGGACCCTAAAAGAGAATTTGACGTCATCTCCTTCAATATTCCCCGAGACTTTTATTACTTTATTATAAATTCCCTCTCTCTGTAATATTAAAATAGCGGCAAAAACCATTATCAAGATAATGATCAATCCTAATATAAAAATCTTTTTTTTACTTTTTAATTTTTCCAGGATTTTTGGGTCCATTTTATTCTCCTAAATAAATTTATGCTGATAATTGTTTAAAAAAATTATTTTGTTGAAGTTAGTTTAAGGTCTTTTATATATTCTTTTCCCATAGTCCTGTCTAAATACGCCTGGGCCATCAGATAGTCATAAATTGCCTGATAGAGATTTGTCTGGACCTGACTAAGAGAAACTTCCGCATCTATGACATCGAGATTTGTCCCGACCCCGTATTCGTAGCTTACATTGGCTATCTTAAGAGCCTCCTGGGCTTCTATAATGCTGTCTTTTTGGGAGTTTATTATGCTTTCAGCCTGCACAAGGTCAAGACAGCCGCGCCTGATTTCTACCGCTATCTGGTCTGTCATATCTTCTTTTGAAAGAACCGCTTCGGCGTATTTTGCCTTCGCTTCATCTACCTTGGCCTTGGAGGAAAATCCGTCAAATATTGGGAGTACTACCGCCACTCCGAAACTCCAGTTATTATGCCGGGGGTTTATCATATTATTAAGATTTCCCGTCCTGTAGCTATAGTCAGCATCGAGGCTTAATTTTGGGCGCATGCCGGACTTTGCCATGTCGATCGACCACTTATTCATGTCAATGCCTAAGAATTTAAGTATCATCTCAGGCTTATTCTTACATGCCTCAGCCAAAAAACTCTCTTCATCGATATTAATAAGCGAATAACTCAGCTCGCCTTTTAACTTAATATCGTCCCTCATATTAAGGCTGAGAAGTTTCTTTAACTCGGATTTTATGAGGTCGACGGAATTTGTCGCTTTGACCAGTTCCGGTATCACTAAGGATACGTGGACCTTTGACTGCAATAGGTCAAACCTTGAAGATGTACCATGCTCAAACTTCTTTTTTACATCCTGATAATGGTCCTCGGCCTGGTCCACAAGATCCTTTGCAATACGCTCAGTCTCGTATGCCAGAAGCAGACCGTAAAATAATCTTTTTGCTTCAAATTCTATATCAAGTTTTTTGGCGCGAAGAGTCTCTTTTTGTATTGTAAAGTTAATCTTTGACTGCTCGAAATTAGCTATAGATTTGCCGCCGTCGTAAACCGATTCTTCAAGATTGAGCCCAAGGAAATTGTCATTCTTGTACCCGGCGTAAACCCCTATGTCCTTTTTGGAATTAGTCCCAAGACCGCTTGCCAAAGTCCCGAGAGAAGCGGCATTTAGCCTGTAGTTTGCATCGAGCTCAACTTTTGGAAGGAATTCGCTTGTAGCATCCAGAATGCCTGCTTTTGAAGCCCTCACTTCATATTCAGCGATCTGGATATCCCTATTGTTTTTGTAGGCAGTCTTTATGGTCTCTTCCAGAGAAAATACAACGCTAGAACCCTTATCCAGTAATTCAGCGCTATATCCGTCTATCGCGAATACCAGCATAGATATAATTATAATATTGATAAATGCGCTGATCTTATTTAAATTCGTATGTTTTATCATTTTATATTTTCATAGGGAACAGATTCTTTTCAAGAATCTGGGTACCCCGCCTATGCAAGTTAAATCTCTTCGAGATTTAACCTAGGCGGCCCTTTGGGCAGATTTTGCCTGCTCTGCCATGAGGCGGAGCAAACAAAATCTGGGTAAAAAAAATCCCAAACAAAAAATTTGTTTGGGAAAAATTATTTAAAAAAATGTTTGTATACATATCTGATCGTTGCCCTTTTCAGATATTATATATCAAAAAATTAATAATGACAATTACCTAATCATTTAACCTAAAAAAAATTAACTTACCCTCAGAGGCATAAGGAGGAACGGTATCCCCTCCTGATAAAGCTTTCTCTGGATCGCAAATGTAGTATAGTTATGAAGGAATCTTGTAAAGAAGGTATCTTTAGGAAAAACCACCTGACCTCCGAAAAACACCGCATTCGGGAATCTCTCAAATATCTGATAGGCGATACCTGTGGTCTCCTCCACTACATCAGTGCCTATACCTGAAAGGGCCTCTGCATAGTATCCCTGGCTATGCATAAATTTTATGTATTTTGCCAGTTCACTGTCTACGTGGACTTTTAAACTCTCGATCTCTTCCTTACCTTTAAAGTTCCCTGCATCCATGACGCCCACATGGACAAAAATAAAATTCTTGAAATTCCCGCCGAATAGCCTCAATACATTGAATAATGTATGGAGCCCCGGCCCATTGTAACCGCTTATCAATATGACCGCCGTCTTTGCGCTGAGGTCAGGCTGAGGAGGATAAAAAGCTTTTTTTGAGTTATCTTTATCGAACTGCTTTATAGCGTCGTCAGTAACGCTTATCAGATTATCAAGCCTTTTAAAGAGTTTGAAGGTCGAATTATAATGTCTTTTCACCAGTATCGCCAAAAGGATCAGGATGCTTGTGATAAATATCGTTATCCATCCGCCTTCGTGAAACTTTAATATTATAACTGAAAATAAAATAAAAGCTGTCAGAGTAAGGCCTGTCCCGCTTACAAAAATTTTCCTTTTCCACTGACTAATTTTTTTTCTTGAATCCCACCAATACCTCACCATACCTAGTTGTGACAATAAAAATGTTATAAAAACGTTTATACTGTAAAGAATGACTAGGAATTTTACCGAACCCTTGCTCCCTATCATTATAACAAGCGCCGCTATTCCCATTAGGAGGATGCCGTTATGTATAACAAACCGCTCGCTCAAGATCGCGAATCTTGAAGGGAACCATCTGTCCTGAGCCATATTCGCCAGAACCCTCGGCCCTCCGAAAAACCCTGTCTGTGCCGCAAAAAACAAAAGCACCGACTCCGATAAGAGCGCTAAAAATATGAATAAATAATTCCAGGGAGCTACCCAATTAGCTGTAACGTTTTCAAAGAATATCGCATTAAGTGTCTTGCCGTGGATAGGGGTAACCCTGAATAATAAATACCCTATCATAAGTCCCGCCGCCATAAAAGCAAGGGATATACTCATATACCGCATTGTCTTTTTGGCAGTCTGGACCCTTGGTTCTCTAAGAATAGGTATCCCGTTACTTACTGCCTCTATCCCTGTAAAAGTTCCGGCACCCATACTGTAAGCCTTAAGAACTAGAAATATCATTCCGAACAGGCCGAGTTCATTTGAGGCTAATTTGGCATCGTTTATTGTATTAGAAGCAAGCCCCTGAAAATCCGATGCATGCGTAAAGAAAACATATAATATTGCGAAAGCATGTGTAATAATAAATGCAAGAAAAATAGGGACTAACGGGATCACAGACTCTTTTACCCCTCTCATATTCAATACCGTAAGGATTGCTATTCCCAATATAGCAAAAATAATTTTATACGAATAAAATTCCGGGGGCAAAAAACTAAATAACGCATCAGCGCCGCTTGCTATTGAAATGGTAATGGTAAGAACATAGTCTATCAAAAGCGCGCAACCTGAGACCATGCCTATATTTGGGGAAAGGAGCTTGCTGGCTACGAGATACCCTCCTCCGCCTGATGGAAATAACTCAATTATCTGTTGATAACTAGAACTTATTGCAAAAATAGTTATAGCTGTCAAAATTGCTACAAAAATACCCAAAAACATATGGCTGCCCAAAGCCAAAAAGGCTTCTTCGGGGCCATAACAGCTTGACGATATCCCATCCGACCCGAACCCTACCCATGCAAAAAACGCTATTAAAGAAAGCTTATGAAAAAGCTTAGGATCTTCCGGATTCCTTGCCTTTCCGATAACCAGATCCTTGATCTTCTTATAAATCGTCTCTTTTTCGCCGTTCATCAATAGAACCTTTCTGAAAATAAAAAAGTCTTCCAGCATACACTACCGGAAGACCTAATAATAATACCTTATTAATCAAGTTTAGTCAACAATTATCTTGCCTCATGAATTAAGCTTTTTTATTCGACATTTTTATGATCTCTATTCCACAAGGAAACTCAAAGGCATGGGAGCTGTCCGAAAAATATTTGTGAAATTAGATTGCTTTTTTCTTGAAACCGGCCGATGGCATTTTTTTAAAGAGAGCTAAAGCTTCGTCACCGCTTTAATACCTTCGGATATTTAAAGCAAGCAGATAATAGAATAAAAACAAAAGGCCCCCTTTAACAAAGAGGGCCTTTTGATCAAAATTTATCATTTTTGGATCAGGGATTCGATTTTCTCAAGAAGCACACCAGGGTCAAAAGGCTTGGTTAGATAGGCGTCGCTTCCAACCTCTTTCCCTAACTTCATATCTTTTTCCTGTTCTCTGACACTTAGTATGATGATCGGGATGCACTTAAATTTATCGTCGTATTTTAAGAGCCGACACACCTCAAATCCATTTATCTCTGGAAGCATAAGGTCTAGAATAATAAGGTCCGGCTTTTCAGTACGAGCCTTGTTAAGCCCTTCCAAGCCATTATAAGCAACAACAACTTTATAGTTGTTCATCTCAAGGCGTTTTTTGATGATCTCTACTAAGTCAGGCTCATCATCTACAATAAGTATTCTCTTCCTGTCCATTCTATAGTTTTTCCTCTACAAAAAATCAATTTATGTTATTAGCCAGTATACCCTTAATCTGCAATTATAGCAATAACTAAGCTAGCTTCCAGATATCGCTTTTATATTCATCAAGCATTCTGTAGGTATTGAAATAACTTCCCGCAATGATGCAATTTATCATTGTATCAATCCACTTTGAATTTAGGTCCACCTTGCCAAGGTCATTAGTTGCATAATAGAGCCTTGCCATCTCTTCCAAGGCATCATAAAGCTTTATCGAATCTTCTTCTATGTGAAGATTACGCTCATCTCCGATCTGGCCTTCTTCATTTCTATATCCGAAAATCGTGCCTATTTTTTTGGAAGCGCCTTCAGCGACCCATCCGTCAAAAGTACTGAACTGTATTACTCCGTTAAGCAAAGCTTTCATACCGCTGGTGCCTGATGCCTCAAACGGAGGCAGGGGATTATTGAGCCAAACGTCTACGCTTGAAGCAAGGATCCTCGCCAGGCTCATATTATAATTTTCCAGGATCGCGATCTTCAAATTATCGTAAACATCGCTGAGTGAATCGACCTTATCAAGCATCTCATTTATATAAGTAAATCCGAGATTATCCGCCGGGTGCGCTTTCCCTGCAAAGATTATCTGTATGGGGCCTATCTTTTTTGAGATATCTATCAATCTATTAACGTCGCTTAATATAAGGCTCGGCCGTTTATATGCAGCCACGCGCCTTGCCCAACAGATAGTAAAAACATCTTTGTTGAATCTCCATTTATCCAATAGACCGCAAAGGTTGGCCTTATTAACCTGGTGAGTCTGCCATAATTTGCTCCTGAATTCACGGCTCGGCCTCAGCTCCTCAGCTCTTTTTAAAACCATCGGGTTTGATCTTACATCCTCAAAAACCTGAGGAAACTTATTGTACAATTCCATAAATGGCTCTGTGATCCAGGTGTAAGGATGGACTCCATTTGTAACAAATTTTATTCTATCTTTATATTTTGGGAACTGTATATGCATTACCTTCTGGTGATTTAATGATACTGCATTTATTATGGAAGAAACATTCATGGCAAGTAAAGTTAGATTTATCGTATGCTGGGAATCCTTACCGTACTTTTCTAAAAGGGAAAGATCTTCTTCGTCGAAGATCTTTTTTAATTCGCTTTGAGTAAATTTATCATGGCCCGCCTCAACCGGCGTATGGCAGGTATAGACAAAATGTTTCTTAAGCTCTTCGATATTCTTAAAACCCCATTCTCTCGCCTTGCCCAAAAATGCGAAAACCGCATGGCCTTCGTTCAGATGATATATATCTATATTATACCCAAGCTCCTTTAAGGCAAGTGCCCCGCCCATACCGAGAATTATCCTCTGCATCGCCTTGATCCAGGCATTATCGCTTTTATAGAGCTGATTGGTGAGGGTGCGGTTTTTCTCATTGTTCTCTTCGACATCAGAATCAAGCAATATAAGAGGGACAACTCCGTCATGCTTGTAGCTATACACATAGTATTTCCATATCTTTAGATATATGTCTTCATTTTTTAAAGAGATCTTGATCTTATTCTTTAAAGGTATTAAGCCGGGATACGTGTATTGGTCCCAATTCATCTCTTCGGGAACCTGCCCGTATTTGAACCAGAATTTTTGCCTGAAATATCCGGATTTCCACAGCATCCCCAAGCAGACTGCCGGAAGCTTATAATCGGCCATTGTTTTGACCGTATCCCCTGCAAGCACCCCCAAACCGCCGCTATAGATCGGAAGACCTATCAAATCGCCGATCTTTATCGTAAAATAATAGTCAATGAACCTTTGGTTGGAAAAGATCTCGTTCTCAAAGGCATTGTTATTAGATGAGATTTGGCGGTTGGACTTAAACCTATTATAAAAACCCGACCCCAAACCATATTCCATAGAAAAATAGGCTATGTGCCTTTCGTGGGAGGATCTGAGGCGCTTTTCGGCATCCACAATAAGCCCTAAAGGCATACCAAAAAAATTGTCCTCGAAAATATCTTTTGAATAAACATCATCAAAGTTATCTACGTCAACTAACGATAAAAATTCCGAAACTAATTTACTTTTTTCCATTATAAAACCCTGGGGTTAAAAAGAAATCTGAATATTTAGTTTTATAGGCTTCCTAACATAAATTCTAAACCATATATTCTTAAATCGCAAGATAATTTTAGAGAATGACGGAACATAGATCAAAATTCCAATTTTTCTACCACTTTCATAATATCCTGATAATCAATATTATAAGCTTTGGAAGCCTTCACCGAGAAGCTCTTCCAATACGGGAGGATCATATCCTTCCTCTTGGACCTAAGCGCTTCCATTTTTTGGATCTGATCTGGTTTTAACTTCCTATTAAGCCTTTTTTCGGACTTCAAAATAAAATCTTCCCGTGAGGTACTGCTCTTTAGCATACTTTCAGTCTCAAGCACCGGTATTCTTGTTACCCCGGCCAGATCCATATAGTAATTTTTGTCAAATCTATCAACCAGGTTTTTGGTCTTCATAAATTGCCTGATCAGCTTATTTTTATTTACTTTATCAAATAACATCATCTTCTCTGATTCAAGCATATTCACAAAGGATATGCACTCTTTTGCTGCACCGCTATCAGGCTTAGCACCCGCCCAAACCATACCTTCTTTTAGGCAAATAACTACCCAAACCGATACAAGTACCCTGGCAATCCCTGCCATGCTAAATTTTCCAGATCTTTTTAAGATACTCATTTATTTCCGATTCCGCTTTGGGATCTATTGCTTTATCCGGCCCTGCTTCTTTACTGGGAGCACCATCTATTAAAAACTTTACCCCATTAACATTAGCGCCATGGGCCTTAGAATTATTTCTGACATAGTTATCATCCGAAATAACCGTAATATCAGACGGCTTGGAAGAATTTTTTATCATAGAAATGATCTTTTTGTCCGCATCTATACTGCCCTTAGAATAGATAATATTTATGCCATAAATAGCGGCATTTTCAAAACCTGGTGCCGCATCGTCTTGCCCGTCAAAAACAATCGTAACCCTGCCCTTATATCTAGCGTCTCTTTTCCATTCATTGATAAAAAAACAAAGAGCCTCTCTGCTTTCCCTCAGACTTTTAGAAGCCAACAGGCCTAAGCGGGGGATCTTGTGAATAACATTATATCCATCCAGTATTAAATGTTTCATCTTATGGTATGTTTTTTCATATTAAGAACGTGGTTAAAGACGCCCGATCCTTTTATTTTAACCGGCGTTTTATATTCATCCGTTGTGATCCATACTTCAAATTTTTTTGGAGAACTTTCGAAGTGATATGTATCAAACTCGCCAGCTGGAACCCTGATCTTCTCTTTGGAAATAAGGGTAATGGTAAATTCGTCTTTCGGAAGCCTGGCCAAAAAAGTCCATCCGATGTTAAGCCCAGATATGTTCCTCAGATAGAAAGGAAGCAATATGCCGTGTTGCAAAGGGCTGTCTCTTTTTATCAGGATATCCTCGCCATTGGGAGGTTCTATTTTTTTTATCCTGACACTAAAATTTTTCTGGTCATAGTACTCGATTATCTTTTCTTTCATCGGCCATTGTATTACTTCGCGCTCAACCCTAAGAGGAAGAAAGGTTTTTGGGTCGCTGTATATTTTTTCCACATCGCTAAAGCTAACTATGTTAGTTTCAAACTTAGCTACGTCTACCATCGCGCCATCAAGTTCTTCCGGGGGAAGCTGCGTAAATTTTGCCTGCCCGATAAATACTTTGTTAAGCTCAATATCATAGAGTATCTCCTCACCAAGCCTTGAGATACTTGAGATATTAGGAATACTCTCCTTAGGCGCGGGGACATTACTTTTATTAAAATAGAAAATAGCGCATAAAACTAAAAGCACACTGATACTTAATACAAATATTTTCTTATGCATTTACGAACTCCTAAAAAAAATTCCTTGGACTTATTGACACTCCAAGGTTAATCAAACCAGTAAAAAACAATTATTGAATTATTAAGAGACTCTTTCCTTCCAAATCAATCTGCCTGTTTTTTAAAAATCTTTATATGGTGAGAACCTAAAGAATTAAACCCCTATTCTGCCGATAAAATCCGTAAGGATCCGATCTATAAAAAATTTCCTCAAGGATTTTTGTGCCAGGGAATAAATTTAAAATTATTAGTGCTTCAGACTATTGTTCTTTGACGACCTAATAGAGATATAAATTGATGCTTTAAAAATAGAGTCTTTGACAAATCGCACTTAGCAAGCCCTTAGAAACAGCATTCCTATTCTTCAGGTATTAAACGTAATAAATTAATTTATAGGGTAACTTTGCGCCTTATTGTTACAGTTGAATAAGCAAGCCCATTCTTATCTATCAGACCAAAAACTTCTTCTTTAGACAATGATATTACAAAATTATTATCAATTGAGACAATAACATCGCCGTCTCTTAGGCCAGTTCTGTAGGCAGCTGAGCTCTGATCAATACTCCCGACCACAAAACCTTTCCCGGCTTTTTCAAGCGTAAAACCTTTAGGACTAAACTCTGAATAATCTTTCAATCTGCCGGAGCCGCTAAACCAGATCTGGACTTCGCGCTCTAATGTAATATCTAATTTCCCCTTATCCTGGTCAAGCATGAGGCTTACCGTTCCAAAAAGCCCCAGATAATCGGTAGGGGTAGTCCCTACTCCTACAACATAATCATTTATTTGTACTCCTGCCTTAGCGCCACGCGAATCCGGCCTGACATCCAGAACCTTTGTTTTTAAATAATAGGTCTTGTTGTCGGATCCGCCTATAATGATCCCAAATTTATTAAGCACATCCTCCGTCTGGCTGGCGTTATCCGACAAAGCTTCGTCGTCAGTGAGCGTATCATTGCCGGCGCCTTGAAAACGGTTACTATAGGTACTTATTGCATCGCCTTCTTTGGGAACATTGAGGTACTTCTGAACAGCTTTCATACCGTCTATGGCGGGTTTTGAATTAAGGTTAAGCCTGAAGACCTTCTGATAAAGATAATATGCCTTCACATAATCCGATTTGGCCTTTGCGTCATCAGCCATAGAAATAATATTATCTTCTTCGCTACTGTAGTCAATATTATCAATATCGCTCTTTTTAATTACTTTTTCGCCTTGGGTAGTCCAGAAAAGCACCTCATCCGGTTTCTCCTCTATCACAACTCCGCTTACTGAAGCCCCATCCTTGGTCCTGATAAGATCGGCCGAACAAAAAGAGATATTCGACTGAAAATATAAAATTCCAATAAGAAATAATACAAATATTATCTTTACCACTATTTATCCTAGGATACCTTTTATCAGTTCCTTAAATCCCGTTCCTATGATCCTGGAGTCAAAAAACAGATTTATGTTCGCAGCAGACCACTTTATCCTCATACCGTCAATTACATCGGTATTATTATTTTCGGTGCCTTTTACATGCGCGTCAGAATAGATGATAATTTTTGAATTTCTGTTCTTTGAAGAACGTATCTTAAAAACAAATTCCTTGGGTAAACTTGTTACAAGGGCCAAATGAGAAATGATCACTTTATACCGGTTGCTATTGATCTCTCTGAAAAAACTTGCTTCGTCTTCGACGTTCATCATCTCATAACCAAAAGATTTGATGGCATCACCGACTTTCCCCGAAACATAGGGATTCTGAGTCCACAAAATTGCCTTGTTAGCCAAAAGACTATCTACTTTTTTTGTAAAATCTTCGTTATCAAACGGCTTCTCCAGAAACTCATCAGCCCCTATTGCCTCAAAAGTATCTTTCATGGCAGTCCTGGCGCTTATTACCATGATCGGAATAGTAGATTTTATCTGATCTTTTTTAATAGTCTTAAAAAACTCGAACCCGTCCATAACAGGCATAAGAATATCCAAAATGATCAAGTCCGGGTTAAAAGTCTTTACTTTATCTAACCCTTCTTTGCCATTTATTGCCAGATCCACATCGTAGCCTTTTGCCTTCAGCCTTGTCTCAAGCAACTTTGAAACATCATGTTCATCATCAACAATTAAAATCTTTTTATTAGCCATCTCTCCCCCTTTTAGGATCCTGTCACTTGCTATAAAAACAAAGTATTATACCACACTGGCTATCGGTTTTCCACAATATCTACTTTCCAGATATCCTTTGCATATTCTTTTATGGTACGGTCACTGGAGAAATAGCCCGATCTGGCCACATTAAGTATGGATTTTTCCGTCCAACCGTCTTTATCCAGATAAAATCTCGATATTTCATCCTGCTTCGCTAAATATGACTCAAAATCCGCGCAAATCAAAAAAGTGTCATAATTTCTTATAGAGTTAATGATAGGGTCGAATATTCCGGGAGTATAAAATGAGAAAAAATTCGTTTCCATCAGATGAAATATGTCTTTTAATATCGGTGAGTTACTAATGAAATCTTTTGGTGAATACCCGCGATTTTTCAGCTCATCTACCTCATGGGCTTTGTGGCCAAAAATAAAAATATTATCTTCACCCAATTTTTCGGACATTTCTACGTTTGCACCGTCAAGAGTCCCAATAGTAAGCGCGCCATTAACCATAAATTTCATATTTCCTGTTCCCGAAGCTTCCATCCCGGCGGTAGATATCTGCTCGGATAATTCGCTTGCCGGAAAGATCTTTTCCGCCAATGAAACTCTGTAATTTTCCAAAAATACCATCTTGATCTTATCTTTCAGGGATTTATCATGGTTAATGACATGGGCGACATTATTTAAGAATTTTATTATCAGCTTTGCCATATAATAGCCCGGGGCAGCCTTACCGCCGAGTATAAATGTTCGGGGTTGAATAAATTTTTCAGGTTCATTTTTTATCCTCAGATATTGAGAAATAATATAAAAGGCGAACAAAAGCTGCCTTTTATACTCATGAATCCTTTTTACCTGAACATCGAACATCGAATCAGGGTCAACGATTATACCGTTACTATCCTTGATGAAACCGGCCAGATTCTTCTTATTGCCGCTTTTAATATCCTGCCACCGCTTTCTAAAAGCATTTTTATTTTTAAAGGCCGATAACTTTTCTATTTTATCATAATCTCTTTCCCATACATCTCCGATAGCCTCGCTTATAAGAACCGAGAGCCCTGTATTTGATTTCAAGAGCCATCTTCTTTGCGTAATACCGTTTGTTTTATTATTAAATTTATGAGGTGAAAAATCGTTAAAGTCGCTGAATAATTTGGTTTTTAACAATTTCGAATGAAGTTTTGAGACACCGTTAACGGAGTGGCTTCCGACGATCGCAAGATTTGCCATCCTGACCAATTTTACTGGCCCCTCCTGAATAAGCGACATTTGACCAAGCTTATCCATATCGGCAGGGTATTTTTCTGAAACATCGTCTAAAAACCGCGCATTTATCTCATAAATAATCTGCATATGCCTTGGAAGCAGTTTTGTTAAAAGCTCCACCGACCAAAATTCTAAGGCCTCCGGCATTACCGTATGGTTCGTATAGGCAAATACTTTTGTGGTTATATCCCAACTGGTTTCCCAATCCATCCTATAATCATCCAATAGTATCCTCATAAGCTCCGGTATGGCCAGAGACGGATGAGTATCATTAAGCTGGATCGCCACTTTATCCGGGAGCTTTCTAAGGTCTTCATTCTCTGACTTAAAACGCCTTATAATGTCAAAGATAGAAGACGCTATAAAGAAATATTCCTGCTTAAGCCTGAGCTCCTTACCCTGGTTATTATCATCGTCAGGATAAAGGACCTTTGTAATATTTTCTGAAAGGACCTTTTCATGGACCGCCTTTTCATAATCTCCGCTGTTGAAATACTCCAGGTCAAACTCCTCTGTAGGCCTGGCCGACCAAAGCCTCAGAGTATTTATTGTATCATTCTCATAGCCTACTATCGGCGTATCAAAAGGAACTGCTAGAACATCGTACGTATCAACCCACTTGAACCTAAGAGCCCCGGATTCATCTGAATAATTCTCAACCCTGCCATAATATCTGACCCTCGTGGTATACTCCGGACGAGCAAATTCCCAGGGGCTGCCGTCTTTTAGCCACTGGTCCGGTATCTCCACCTGAAAACCATCTTTTATCTTTTGATTGAAAATACCATATTCATATCTTATGCCGTAACCATGCGCGGGAATACCAAGTGTGGCCATAGAATCCAGAAAACATGCTGCAAGCCTCCCGAGGCCGCCATTCCCAAGCCCTGCATCTACCTCGAGCTCGCGTATTTCGTCAAAATCAAGCCCCAGATCCTTCATGGCCTCTTCAACCTCTTTTTCTATACCGAGATTATAGGAGTTGCTTCCAAGTAGCCTCCCTATAAGGAACTCTAAGGAGAAATAATAGACTCTTTTTTTATTTTTTTTGTGATATTCCTGTTGGGTCTTGATCCATCGCTCGACAATTCTATCGCGGATCGCGATAGCAAGGGCAAGAAAATTATCGTGAGGAGTTACGGTATATTCATCTTTTGACAGGGCGTATTCTCGATTAACCCGGAAAGAAAGCTCGATCGCATCAGGTGTCATGCCTTTTTGAATTACCTTCCATTTGGATTTGGTAACCTTTTTGGCATTTGGCATAATTTTCTCCTTGATACAAGGTTGGTTTTAAATATGCATAATATTAGCCGGCCTTAAATATAAACTTATTGCATACAGCTATTACAATAAGAGATTACTGACAAAAACTACTTAGTTTTTTTGGACTTAAGCAAAGGCTTCTTATCCGCCTTGTCTATACAAGCCAAAAGCGACCATATCGAATAATCATCATTACAAAATATTTCGATATAGTAATTTTTGTTGATTGATTTATCGACCCCGTTAACCTTAAGAAAATAGCCGTTCTCTATCTTAGTTGACTCTCCGTCTAACACTGTGATAGCTTCCCGGCCTCTTTTATTCAAAAACTCTTTAACTTTGCCAAGCATCTCCTTGTCAAGTTTGGCAGATTTTTCTGCTGCCGCGAAAGAGACGCCGGCTATAAATACAAATAATACCATCAATACACTCGCCGCCGCAAAAAACCTTTTCATAAATTTCCTCCTTAAAAAATTACATTGTCCCCATTTTGGGGACATGATAAAATCATGAAAATCTACTTATTTACTTTAAGTATCCCTGATTTTAATATTGCCTTTAAGATATCTATGTGCGTAATAATACCTATTAACTTTTTATTTTTATCCGCTATTGGTATGCAGCCATATTTTTTGGAAACCATTATTTCTATGGAATATTCAAGCGTATCTTCCGGCTCTAAACTGAAAGGGTCCGGCGTCATAGTATATTTAAGAAGGAATTTTCCCAGCTCTTCATGGTCATAGACAAAATCGCCCTCAATGGTTTTGCGGGGAGGGCATACTCGGTAGAGGTCTCTTTGGGTTATAATACCCTTTAAGATATTATTTTTGTCTACAATAGGGATGTGTCTTATCCGGCGCTCTCTTATTAATTCCTCAACCCTGCTGAATGAGTCATCCTCATTCAAGGATACGGGGTTTTTGGTCATTATATCCTTCAGTAATAGCGTTTTCACCAAATTATTAAGGGATCCCTCTTAATTTGTATTAGGATATTAACTGCCTTACTTAAAATTATACTTCCACACGTTATTAATAACGCGTGATTATCTTATCTAAAATTATACTTCCACACGTTATTAATAGTCAACCAAATTCTAAGAATTTAAATTTACAGGAACGTCTTTCTTTGCTTTTTATTATGTCTTATTATACAAAATTCATCCCAAAAGCTTATAAAGAAAAATAAATTGACTAGTTTTCTAACATACTCTATAATTAGGACATATGCCAATAATTAACTTCTATATTCACCCTTTTTTCCTTATCCCGGTTACTCTGGCTATTGGATTTGCTGTAGGGGTAATAGTAGGTTTTTTCTCATATTCCAAAGCGGTTCAAATAGAACTTCGTAAAAGAATGGAATACGAAAGGTATGATCTCAAAGCAATTAACCGCCTAGCAGAGTCCAGAAGAGAAAAACGAAGGCAATACAGAGATATTTTAGTATCTATAAAAGCCCCTGTCCTTGATACGGCCGGCATACCTGCATTGGGTGAAAATGTCATATTTGCAGCTGAATTATTGGATCTATCCAGGCACGGAATGGCTGTCTTATCGCCATATTATATACCAAAAGGCGTAGATATAGAGACATCGTGCTATGATAAAAAGATTTCTTTTCCCTATAGACCTGCAAAAATAAGGTACACCATCTTAACCCCAAAAGGCCTTAGGATAGGAATGCAATTCTTTAAACCGCTTGACATAGTTTAAAAAGATTATTTTTGGATAGGATATTTGCTGCAGTATTTAAACCATTGTATTGCTAAAATTACCATAACATAAAAAAGATATCCGAAACTCATTATAAGAATGCCTATCTTTTTTGATAAAGCGCTTGAGCTGGTCTCCCCTATACCAAAGAAAACAAGCCCTATGGCAATAGTAATTAAAAATATTATTAATTCGCGGGCTACTATAAGTTTATGTTTTGTTTGCATATGCTTTTATATTATTATAACGCTTTTTAACCATTTTTCAACAAAAGAACTATAAATGTTGCCAATCCTTATATTTTCCGCGTTAACGCTTTTGTTTGCCTTTAGAAAACCACGACTAACCCTCTCAATAAAATTTAAGCCTGAGGAAGACTGCTTAGAAAGATTTTTCGTCTCTACGGGGCTAATACTGGCCTTTATTCCTATTTTGGGAACAGTATTTAACCTATTGAATATACCTATCGATTACAAATACTTTCTTTTATTTTTTGCGGCGATTTTACTCATTGAGGGTTCTCATTATTTCAAAAAATCCTCCATCAGGATAGATATATCAAAAATCACTAAAGAATCGATATCCTGGACAAACCTCTTATTGATCCTTTTATTCTTCGCCACTTTATATATGTACCTAAAGGGAAGCTTTGCTTACCCATGGTTCGAAGACAATGACCCATGGATATTCGCCTCAGCAGCAAAATACATCGCTGTAAATAAAACCTTCTCAACCAATTTCAGGTTTACGGATGTAGCCCAGCCATATCCTCAGGCGTATCAGATAATAATGGGGCTCATAAACCAGATATCACCCAGCATAAACTGGTGCATGAAATTTTTTAATAGCCTATTTATCTCCCTAAGCATACCTTTCTTCTTTTATTTCGCCAATAAACTCCTGAAAGACAGATGGTATGCCCTGCTGGCTACAGCTCTTATTTTTTCTATGCCGGCGTGGCTGACGCATTTTATGTTCTCGTTAAATCTTGCGATGGTGCTATTGCCGCTTTTTTTCTACGCTTTATTAAAAGCTGAGAACGACCGGTCATGGCAAATGCCTGCAATAATAATTTTTGCGTCTATATGGATCACCCATTTTTACTCAAGTTTTATCATAACCATTATGTTATTTATCTATTTTGTTACCAGGTCATTTTCTCAGTCTAAAATCGACAGATTATCTCTTAAAGTAGGAGGCTTCGGGTTGCTTCTTAGCGGACTAGTTTTCTGGTTGCCGTCCATCATCAGATTCAAAAAAAGCGTTCTTATTGATAACACTGCGCCGGGAGGCATCTCCATAGTTATTAATATAATTCAAGGTGCAATAAAAAGTCCGCATTTTAAGTTAACTATCGGCATAGCAATATTTATCATTTTCCTTTTATTATTGATTTATGATATCAAAAAAAATACCTTAAAATCGCTGTTTAAAAAAAGTTTATTTAAACCTGCTTTATTTCTTATATTTATGATCCTTGTGATTGCTTTTTTGATGATACCCAAAAAACTGATCCCTCTTTTCGGCTCAGCCTCTATGGAATACGGGCTGCATCATTTTATAATACTTAAGAATATAGGAAATTTTATTCAAAACCCCTATGGCATCGGGATAATTCCAATTATACTTGCGTTAATAGGAATATTCTATATTTTGGCAAATATGGAAAGACTATTTACCGATGAAAATAAAAACTTTAGCACCTGTTTTGTTTGGATAATATTCACATTCTTGGGTGTTATGGGCGCAAGTTTTTCGGTTCACATAGTTCCGTTCAGGATGTGGAGTTTTTTTGCATTCTCAACTGCGATATTCGGTACATTTGCGCTATTAAAAATTCTATCCAGGTCTTGGCTAAAACGGCATATACAGATATTGATATTGGTTATTCTTATGGTATCTACCCTTCCTACATGGTATTTTAGTAAATACATACTGAATACAAATGAGTGGAACGAAGGATATTTACAAATATCGGAAAGCAGGTTCCTATATACGTGGGTCAAAAATTTTCTTCCTAAAAATTCAAAAGTATATGCTTTTTATACAGACCAATGCGTTCCCATAGTTTTTGATATGGTATCTTTTCCTTGGGATAAAGAGGTTAG
The DNA here is from genome assembly GCA_964460615.1 of uncultured Planctomycetia bacterium. Taxonomy (GTDB): domain Bacteria; phylum Omnitrophota; class Gorgyraeia; order CAYWPX01; family CAYWPX01; genus CAYWPX01. Next base: position 31,146 of record CAYWPX010000011.1, on the reverse strand, counting down.
CGATTACTCTAAAAAAGATATAGAAAAATCCATGGAAGACAATTACGCTTTTTTAAAGAGAAAAGGCTATGAATATCTGGTCATAGACGGCTCGAGCATCTTAAGAGAATTTAATGATGTAAATAACACCCTTCCGGAAGACAAGAAGCAGAGCAAGTTTATCTTCAATGCCAGGCTTCTGATGATAAAGAAAGAGATGATGAAAAAATCGCCAAAATATTTTAAAATACTAAAAGAAGCGGGAGACGCCGGGACTGTATTTAAAATACTATAAGGAGAGTTTATGGCTAAGATAAGTATAATTTTACCTGTATATAACGAAGCTGAATCTCTTGTATCTATTCTTGAGCGTATAGAAAAAACGCTTTCAGGCTTTGACTATGAAATAATAGCCGTGGATGATGGTTCAACTGACGGCAGCTCCGAGATCCTTAGAAAAACCAAAACTAAAGTAATAAGGCATCCCTACAATATCGGTAATGGTGCCGCCATAAAAAGCGGCATAAGGGCCGCCAAAGGGGATATAATCGTCCTCATGGACGCTGATGGCCAGCACAATCCATCGGATATACCAAAAATGCTAAAGCTAATAGGTGAATATGATATGATAGTGGGCGCCAGAATTAGATCACACGGCGCACCCATGCACAGACGCTGGGCAAACATATTTTACAATAAATTTGCCTCTTACTTGGTAATGAAAAATATCCAAGACCTTACCTCAGGTTTTCGCGCAATCAAAGCTGATATTGCAAAAAAATTTGTATACCTGCTTCCCAACACCTTCTCATACCCTTCTACGATCACCATGGCTCTTTTTAGGGCAGGATATAGCGTTGGCTACATCCCTATCGAGGTTACCAAAAGAGCGGGAAAAAGCAAAATTAACCTTGTGGCTGACGGCAGCCGGTTCTTACTCATCATAATGAAAATAGCTACCCTATTCAACCCCTTAAGAATATTTGTCCCGGCAAGCCTCGTATCCTTTACAATAGGATTCGGGCATGCCTTCATAAAGATATTTATACTGCATGAAAAATACACGGGGTTTTCAATTTTATTTATAACAACCGGTATTATGATATTCCTTATGGGACTTATAGCTGAACAGATAGCACAGCTTAGATTGGAAAGAAGCGAAGGAGAATAATTATGGGCGGAGACAGGATAACTCCTGAGCAGGTACTATCACAGGAAGAATATAACCTTTATCTGAAAGAAATTTTTATCTACAAATGGTGTCTGGATAAAATAACATCTTCAAGCTTCTGCCTTGACCTTGGATGCGGAGCCGGATACGGGACAAGTATTATTTCGACAAAAGCAAACAAAGTCATCGGACTTGATATATCCTCCGAAGCAATAGCAAACGGCGACCTGAAATACAAAAAATCAAATTGCGAATTCAGGCTGTACGACGGTATTACAATCCCTTTCGGCGATAACACTTTTGATGTTATTACTTCTTTTCACGTAATTGAGCATGTGAAAAATGATTTAAATTTCTTATCTGAGATAAAGCGAGTCCTAAAAAATAACGGCATATTCATACTCACTACCCCGAATAAAACCTTACGATTAGGTGAAAATCAAAAACCATGGAATATTTTCCATATAAGAGAATACACATTTTCAGAACTGGAAGAACTTTTAGGCAAGATATTCCAAAAAACAGAAGTATTCGGCATCTCATCCGATGAAAATACCTTCTCTATAGAAAAAAAACGCATTATCCAAAATCAAAAAATTGCCAATCTCGATTTATTTAACTTAAGAAGAATTATCCCGACTTGGATTACATCAAGAATCGTTAAATTTATACATTTGATATTAAGAAAACAAAAAAACTGCAATCCGGATTACAGGCTGGATTTGGATCCGTTTGCCATATATAAAGTCGCTGAAAAATCTGATAAAAATTCTCTCGACCTTCTAGCAATAAACAGGAAATAGTTTTTACTCTATGATCCATATTTTAATAGGCACAAAGGCCCAATTCATAAAAGTCGCTCCTGTTATTAAAGAGCTTGATAAGAGATCTATCCCCTACCGCCTTATTGATACCTGCCAGCATAAAGACATAACTCCTAATTTAAGAAAAATTTTTAACATAAAAGACCCCGATGTGTCCCTGGATACGGGATTTTCAAATATCAACTCACTCGTTAGGGCTTTCATGTGGATATTTAGCATATTTGGCAAGATTATTTTCTCAAGAAAAAAACTCCTTCAGTCTGTATTTAATAACGACAAAAATGGAGTATGCCTTATACACGGCGATACCCTCTCCACTCTGTTGGGCTTGATGATAGCCAAATCCTGCGGCCTGAAGGTAGGCCATTTGGAAGCCGGCCTAAGGAGTTTTGACATCTTTAACCCATTCCCTGAAGAGCTGATAAGGATCATTACTATGTATGCATCTGATTATCTTTTTTCTCCTTCCACAGACGGAGAAAAAAATCTTATTAATATGAAGGTTAAAGGAAAAATATTTAATGTTAAGGCCAATACAGTGCTTGATTCAATAGACTATATACTAAATAAAAAACAGGGCTTAGAAACTTCATATCTAAGGCCATACGTTGTCATGTCAATACACAGATTCGAAAACATAAATTCAAAAAAAAGGCTTACATTAATATTGGGCCTTGCCGAAACCATTTCCAAAAACAATAATATAGCCTTTATAATGCACCAGCCGACAAAAAAAAGTCTTAGACGTATGAAGTTAATGGATAGATTATCCAAAATAAAAAGAGTAAAGTTGTTTAATTTTGTCGATTACAATGATTTTGTCAGGCTGCTTAATGACTCAGAATTTTTAGTGACTGACGGCGGAAGTATCCAAGAAGAGAGTTACTTTCTCGGAGTTCCCTGCCTTATTGCAAGGTCAAAAACAGAAAGAAACGAAGGTCTAACAAATAACGCTGTGCTTTCAGGATTTGATAACAACATAATAGAAAATTTCCTTAAAAATTACAAAAACCTCAGGCGTCCGGGCATTGCCAGGGACATATCCCCCTCTCAAATTATTGTCGATAATTTAGAAAGTATTATTAAATGATAAAAAAAATAATCTCTTGGGTTATATTAATAATAATTTTTATTCTGGCGGGTATCTATATAAAAAGAAACCCCGAGGATTTTCTTTTTCTTGAAAAAATATCCGCTTTGAACATAACCCTCCTATCTCTTTTAACAATATCTTCTTTTTATTTAAGAGGGCTTCTTACTAAAATATATTTTGATTATTTTTCGCTTAAACTGGCCTTTTATGAATGGTTTGGCTTGGACTGTATCGTATCGCTTATTAATTACCTTCCGATATACGGCGGGATTGTGTCTAAAGCTATCTATCTGAAGAACAAACACAGCCTTTCATTTACGAAATTCACTTCCTTTATCGGGATCATGAATGTCATATCTATTTTAGCTCTTGGGGTGCTCGGGATAATAAGCATGGGAATAATATATCTTAAATATTCTATTTTTAACTCAATTCTATTGGTAATATTCATTATGATATCTTTTTTTTCAATTGCAGGCTTCTTGATCCCCAACAAAATCAAGTTGACCAGCCACCCGAACAAATTAATCAATTTTATTCAAACAGCCATGGTACTGAGAAATGAACTTAAGAAATCAAATTCAGTACTTATAAAGTTATTTCTGATAAATGTTTTGATATTGATCCTTTCGGGAGTAAGGCTATTTTTAATCTTTAAGATCACTTCTTTTGATCTTCCGTTTTTCTCATGTCTTGTTGTTACCCTTTTATCATCCCTTACAGCGCTTATCCCCATTACCCCGTCCGGGCTGGGAATAAGGGAAATAACAGCTGGCATTATATCCAAATTGCTCGGGACAACATTTATTGCAGGAACTGCTGTGGCATCGGTTGACAGGATAATTACTATTCTTTGGACTTTTATATTGGGAGGGATCTCTATCTACATATTCTTAAATAATAAATCATTTAAGATAAGTGGATTTAAAACTAAGAAATAACCCTTCTAAAATCCCTTTATAAAAAGATAATGTATAGTTAAATAGCCTCGGGACTAGAATAAAGACATCCGCCGGCCTCTCGGACATTAGACAGGATATTAAACAATAAATAACTACAAGCAAAGCTAGAGTTATAAACATATTTACCGGCCAATAGCAAAGCCCGAGAAGCGCCAACACTATTATAAATAATGGCAACATAACAACAATATTCAAAAAAATATTGTGCTTTAGATAAAAATCGAAAAAAGTAACTCCTCTTCTCCTTACCCAGCCTAAAAGTTCCGCTGATTCACTGCGATGCAAATATGTTATCTTAAGTTTTCGGGATCTCATAATATTTATCCCTTTATCAAAAACAATTTTCTTAAACACTCCTGTATCATCATTTGTATTTTTGTCAAATTTGATAGGCAGGCTCTCAAGAAAAAGACTTTTATCGATAAAAAGACATCCTGCGCCTTTAGGAGATCTGTAAAAATTTTCTCTTGTTATATAACTAAATTCTTTGCCCTTTTCAAAAGGATAATAAGGGTAAAACCATGCCCGTCTTACTAAATAAAAGAACCTTTTCTCAGGATCTAAATTGTCTTTTTCTATGTTTAAATACTCCGCAGCTATAACAGGCGTATATCCTATTTCCCAAAAATTCTTAAGGCAATCCTCACTAATACGAATTCTTGCATCAATAAAAAGAAGAGTATCAAACCGGGCACTCTCGGCGCCTTTTTTCCTTACATTTACCTTTCCGGTGTTATGCGGGAATCTTATAATCTTCACAGGAAATTCGGATACAATCTCAAATGTCTTATCGGTAGATCCGTCATCGACAACAATAATTTCATAATCCTCTCCCAGCTTTGCCCCAGTTTGACTGACTAAGGCATCGAGGCACCCTTTTACATACATAGAATCGTTGTAAATAGGTACTATTACAGAGATCTTGGTTTTCATATAATTTGCTTTTTAGTTATTTGTTTTGTCTTTTCTAATATCACTTATACCGTATTTTTCTTTTACGTAGGCTTCCCAATCATTCTGAAATTGGTCAGCATCTTTTTTAAGCACTGTTTTTATTGCAGAGCCTATATTTAAGCCTTTGCCCAGATATTTTAGGATCTGTATCAGGCTGCTATTCCCAAACCTTTCAACTATATAATCGACCAATAAATATGACTCAATATAAATTGACGTGGCTAATTCAACGTTTTTTATCTTAGACAGATCATTGGGGATTTTTCTAACATCAATTACCCCAAATCGATCCATATATTTTTTTATTAAATCCCTATCCATAGGTTTTACATAATCTTCTGCCTTACTGGCTATTCCTTCATTAAGCCATAAAGGGCAGTTCCCCTTTGTCACGCTAAAAACAAGCGCATGGGCATATTCATGATATATAATTTTGATTACCTCATCATTTGTATATTTAAATTTATTGACAGGGATCCTCACTTTTCCATCATATATTGCCAATGTCCAGTGCGGCTTACCTTTAAGCGCCGCTTCATAATTCGCTTCAGAATACAGGACCGCTATAGTCTTATTTGCCGGGTAATAGTCCAAAAACATTCCTATCCTGCCATAAGCCTCCTCCAGATATGTCCTTATATATGAAAGGCTGGAGACATTTATATCACCGGAAGCAGCAATAATAAAATGCGCTGTGTCTGTCTTTTCAAACCCTACCTCGACTTTAGATTCTTTATTAATTTTATCCAGTAATCCTGAAAGCCCTTTTATATCTTTATTTATCTTATACGCTCTATCCAGGTACTCCTTGGCCTTAGTCATATTCTGAACCCCATAATATGCCTGTGCAATATTATAAAGCGTATATGGATTATCAGGGTCATAATAAAGAGAATTTTCAAGTTTTTCTATGCCTTGGTTCACTAACCCCTTCTTCATAAGGCTAAATCCATAGTTATTATAAGCCACAGCAAGATTTTTCGAAATGACTTTGTTGGAAGGATTATAACTTAACGCTGCTTTTAAAGCATTTATTGCGCCTTCAAAATTCCCGGCCTTCATCATCTTTAGCGCTTCTTCATTCAGCTTATACTGGGCTTCTTCTGAAGAGCCATAAGACCTATGCGCCATGCAAAGAAAGATAGATATGATAATGGCAGCAACAAAAATGGTGATTTTTCTTTCCATAATTATACTTTTGTATTGTATTATGATATAATTAAATCGATGTCATTATTTATTATTATAACCCTTTTCAGGACCAGAGTAAATTATATTTTCCCAAATAAAATATAAAATACCGGAAAACCTATGGAAATATTGGTTTTTATACTGTTAATTTCAATAGCAACTTTTTTTATAATATTTTTTGTTTTTTTAGGAATAAACCGCATTCGTTTCGGGCTTCAACAGGAAATCCAACCAATAGTTTTAAAGAAAAAACCACCGTCTAAATTTAAGAAGGTTTTTCTTTTAATTTCTCTTGTCCTTGTTCTTTCTTTAGCCATCATGACCATTATCCAGCTTTCATCCAATAAAAATATTAAAAACCTTCTCGATAAATACAAACTGGACAGCAAAAAAGAAGCCCTAGTAAAATACAATAAAAGCCTTGCCCTTCAGGAAGCCTTGCGCTCAGAGATAATAAAAGATTACGAAGCAAACCGGGGCTCAGACAAAATAGATGCCGGGGAAACCCCCAGAACCGATACATTTGAAGGTTCAAACGAGGATAACCCGAAAGACCTTCCTCAAGATATTATCAAAATGGAGGACGACAATAAAAACCTCCAAATAGGCCCCGAAATATTTAAAAACGATTTCAAACCGGCTACAAATTCCTTTAGAAATCTCTCAAATTTAGACACTAGCCAGGCCTCCCCTCAAAAAACAGGCAAGCCTGATGACCATTTTTTAAGTTTTGCCGAATTAGAGGGGGCGGATTATGGGGACTTTTTTGTAATAAGGTTCTACGATGAATTTGCTGATGGAAGGTTTATTGATTCCGGCAAATCAAAATTGCGTTTCTACCCTTCCGATGACAAATCCACACTAAAGATCACTATGCCGGTAAATGGACTCTATAAGCATCAGAAAATACAACTGCCATTTTTATTGAACAGTTATCTTGATATAAAATCCATAAACAATAGCAGGTTTTTTATAGATAATGAAGGGATTTTGGAGGCATCCGAGGATCTGGAACCATTTAAACTCTCATATTTACTTAGAAGATCGGTAAACAACGTTGATTTTTCGGCTAAACTTACCAAAGAAAAAGATAATGATTGGCTTCAAAAAGAATATGAAGATATGCCTGACGAGATCCATGGATTCCTTGATTCAGCTAAAAATAAATCTGATCAATTCAAGCTGGCTACTGTATCGGCCATAATCAACTCATATTTTGGATATCAGATAGGGATACAGGAGGTTCTGCTATCAGAAGGCCAGACATGGAATAGTGTTTTAAAAATAGCTATAAAAAATAATAAAATCCTTATTGCAGATTGCGATGTTTTATCAACATTTTCTTATATATATCTGAGATACCTGGATATTAAGCCGGTATTCCTGATTGGGTTCCTTATCCAGACAGACCCAATAAATTCATTAACTTTGGATAAACTGCACGCTGCGCTTTACCTGAAAAGCGGCCAAAACTGGCTTGTTTACGATCCAACTATCTTTACTAATGATTTATCAGTAAAGCTATTTGAAGAAAAATATAAGCCGATAAGCGACAAGACAGTTTACCCGGATCATAAGGCCGAGAATGATGAACCGCTTGGAGAAAAAAACATTACTCAGAACCCGGCTAAAAAATTTAAGATCAAGTTTTTTGAACCACCTGCAGAAGTTATTAAAGAATTCAAGGACAATTCCGATCCCACCCCTTCCGAAGCCAGCGTAGCCAAATCAATAGTTATGTTCCTCAAGCTGGAAGAACCTTTTGAAAGATCTAAAATTGAGAAAGATAGAAGAAATTTTATTATTTACAAATTGATCCAATTCATTATTTTATCGATTCTTCTATATCTTATCTTTTACAATCTTATAAAAAATTAGATATTGCTAAAGCATTAAGCGAATGCTATACTTTTAGAATATGAATAAAAACTTTCTTCTATTTATTATTATATTAGCCCTCAGTCTTTTATTATCTCAAGCCGCTATATCCGGCGGCATCTTGCCAAAAAAAAATACACCCGATTACTATAAGCCTTATCTGGATTTTCTGGCTAAAGTGTACGATACTATGGACAAGAATTACTACAAACCTGTTTCAAAGGAAGCCTACGATGAATATATCGATAAATACAAAGAAACCGTCCTGAGCAAGCTTACCGAAAAAGATAAAAAGATAGACAATATAGCCTATATAGGAGCCGGCCTTCTGGTAAACCGATTAAAAAACCCGCAGGACAAATTTACAACTTTTATCCCTCCTAAAGAAGCTGCTGAATACGAAAAAAAAGTATACGGCTATGAATTAGGGATAGGGATAAAAGGCAATCTAACTAAAGATGGTTATTTAATAAGTAAGGTTGAAATACGTTCTGATGCTTACGCCAAAGATATCCGCCCCGAAGATCTGATAATTAAGATCAATTCTATTGATGTAAAAACTCTTGACGAAAAGAAAATCAAAGATTTACTCTATCCCCCTCTTAAGACAGTAGTAAAACTGGATATAATAAAACATGGTGAGAAAAAATCTAAATTAGTTGAAGTTGTATGTGCTGAATATTTTAACGAAACCGTTTCAAACATCCCCACAAACACCAAAGATATATATTGCCTCAAAATAAGTTCTTTCAACAAAAAAACATCGGATGACCTTAAAGAATACATCGCAAAATTTGAAAAAAACGGCATCAAGCTATTAATCCTGGATGTACGGGATAATCCTGGAGGGCCGCCATTGGCAGTTCATGAACTTTCAGGGATATTTTTGCCTCCCAATACAAGGCTATTTTATTACAAGAAAAAAGATGCTCCGGAAGCAGGATTAGTGGCTCCAAAATCCGATGTCCACTATGGAGGGCCGATCGTTATATTAGTAGATAAGAAAAGCGGAAGCGCATCTGAAATACTAGCCGGAACATTCAAAGCCTACAAAAGAGCCATAATAATAGGCAAAGAACCTACGGCTGGAATGGCATTTTTAAAGAGCACCTTCAAATTTGATGATGGTTCAATGATAGCCATGATAACAGGAAATTCATATTTATTTAATGGCACCGAACTAGACCTGAACGGCATCCAACCTAATTCTATTCCGCCAAAGGAAGTGGAAGATTTAGTCTCCTACGTAGTAGATAACTTTGAAAAAAATGAAGTCTTTAAGAATTCTCATAACAAACCTAAGCCCTGATTTTAAACCAAGATGTCAAAAAAAATACTTTTTACCCCAAAAATTGGCCTTATACTAGTTACCCTTATCGTAATAACTATTGGCATATACTTCCGCCTTTACCCTGTAACCCATAATATTCGTAATCAAAATTTAAATGCTACGAGGCTGGCCGCTTATATAAACCTAAGAAAATCCTTAAAAGAATCTGTAGATATCTCAAAACCGGGGCTTAGTGAAATCAAAAAAAGAGAACTTATAGACGCTAAATTCAAGGAAATAATAAATAAAGACTCTGCCAACCTAAATAAAATGCTTTCCAAGATCCCTTCAAGCAACAATAATTCGCTTTTTAAGTTCTACCTATTGGAATCCGATCCATATCATTATTACTATTTAACAAAAAGGCTGCTTGAAAAAGGCAATCTGTCAGAAACACGAAAAAACGGTAAATACCTTGATATGATGATGATGGCCCCGATGGGTTTCTGGAGAAACATTGAAATACATCCGTACATAGGTCTTTTTGTATACAAAATATTCAAATTCTTTGATAATAAAATTCCTCTTCTAATATCGCTGGCAACAGTGCCTCTCGTATTCTTCGTTCTTTCTATTATTCTCTTTATAACAGTATGTATTTATTTGAGGATAGATATTTTTTCTATTTTTGTTTCATGTATCTTCTTTGGCCTTGCCCCTATTTTTATCCAGCGCTCAACTTTCGGATGGTTTGATACCGATCCTTATAACGTGATGTTTTTTATCATGGCTATTTTCATTAGCATAATTGCGATAAAAAATAATTCAAACATCAAATGGACTATTCTTTTATCATTTATTTCGAGCTTGTACTCATTATTCTGGCAAGGTTGGATTTTTTTGCCCGCATCGATTATCCTTTTGTTTGTATTATTCATAGTGAAGGATATTTTTTCGAAAAACCCGGTTAAATCAACCCTCAAAAAACTTTTTATATATATTATTTTTGTAGCGCTATTTTCTTCTGTATTTTTAACCCCCAGAGGTTTCCTGGGGGTTATCCTAGACCAATTCGGCATATCTTCTACATTTCTATCTTTATCTAAAGATGTATGGCCGGATATATTTGTTACCGTAGGAGAATTGAACATACCGACTCTTTCAAAGATAATTCAGATCCTTGGCGGATATGTATTTATCATAATAGCTCTTATAGGGGCTCTGTTTTTATTTTTTGATAAGAAGAAACATTACAGCCATGAAACCAAGGTTACCATTATATTCTATCTTATTATTACATTCGCTCTGGCAAAAGGCGCAGAGCGATTTACCATATTTTTCTTGGTCCCTGCTTCGGTATGTCTGGCTATAGGTTGCTCAAAGATCCTGGCACTCCTAAAGAATGTATTCAGCAGTTTAAGCGAAAATAGGAATAGTTATGCAAAATTCCTTGCTTACCCGATTCTACTGCTTCTCGTTATTTCGCCTTTTGTTTACGGGCATGTCAGCGCATCCAATCAAAACCCTATATTCAATCAGGTATGGGAAAAAAGCTTGGATAAGATAAGGCTCGAAACTCCGAAGGATAGCATTATTAACTCCTGGTGGTGTCCTGGGCATTTTATTAAAGCAATTGGCGAAAGAAGGGTAACCTTCGACGGCGCCACTATGAATACCCCTCAGGCCTATTGGGTGGCAACCGCCTTCTTGGCTGATAACGAAAAAGAGTCTGTTGGTATATTTAGAATGCTAAATAATAGCGGAAACCGAGCAACTGAGTTATTGCTTTCTAATGGCATTGCTCTTGAAAAAGCTGTAGATATAATAAAAAAAGTGGTCACACTCGATAAAATAGATGCAAGATATGCCCTTTCGGAATATTTGAACGAAGCAAAAATTGATGAACTACTCAAACTTACGCACGACACCCCTCCGCCTTCCTATATTTTTATATATAATGATCTTATAGAAAGTACCATAGGACTTTATTACATAAAAAACTGGGATTTTGTTAAAGCCAAAACTTTGAACGCTAAAAGAATGGAAGAACTTAAAAAAGGAAACTTATTCTGGAGGGGATCAAAGGATAACATATCATACATATGGTCTATATCAGGAGGCATGACCTATATAGGCGAAGAATCATACGAAACTACACGAACAAAAGATATCCTGTATTTTGGAAATGGGGTAATGCTGAACCTCCCCGCCATGGAAGCACGTTTAACGAATTTTAATAAAAATCTTTCCGGCCCCGTGCAAAGCATTATATATATTGAAAATAACGACCTGGTTAAGAAAAGTCTACAGAATTCGATAATTAAGCTTTCTGTATTATTTATAAAAAAAACCTCTGGCCCCCCAAGCACTATTATTGCTCCCGAAAGTATCCTCTCATCGATTCTATATAGGCTTTATTATCTAAACGGCATAGGGTTTAAACATTTTCAATTATTCTCTGACAACGAAAACCCCGTTTTAAATACTAAGATAATCGTATACAAAATTGACTGGACAAAATAAAAAGTTAATTAGCAACAAGGGGCTTATCTTGATCAGAGGTATCAATATTTGAGGCTGGCTCATCGGCTTCGAGGTCTTTTTCATTACTATTTGCGGGTCTATTGGACTTTTCAATAGTTTTGTTTGTTTCGCCGGACGGCTTATCATCTTCCGCGGTTTTTTGTCTGTATTCCTGCTTAATAGTAATCTTGCCTTCACCGGTTCCGGTCGTAGTAGCGGGGCCTATTGTAATTTTACCGGGTTTGATGCCCTGCGGCATTACCATTATTTTACCATCTTGGGTAATAATCTGCTGGCCGGATTTAGGTTGGCTAATATAGTTTTTCATAACCTCTGCCATATCTACCGTGGCAGGTTTCATCTCTTCCTTCGGCCTCATAATAGCTTCCAATTGATTCGCAAGAAAATCGCTCTTTATTTTCCTTAATTTAGTAACATAATCCACAGCTAAACCTTCATGGTTTGTCAAAAAGTACACTACCCCAACTAGATAAATTACCCTGTCATAAGCAGGCTTTTTGGATTCAGCTGCTTTAAGATACTCAACAGCTTCATAAGGTTGCTGTTTATTAACCAAATATGTTATGCCTAGATTAAGGTTCATCTCAAAATTGGTCGGATCCAATTTAAGGCCCTGTTTGAGAATGGATATCGCTTCATCGAATCTGTTGAGTTTATTATTTAAATAGGCGATACTGTTATAAATATCTATCTGGCCGGGGCTAAGAGCGACTGCCTTGGAAAAATATAAGATCGACTTCTCCTCTTGCCCCTCCCTCAGGGCATATATCTTTCCCAAAACATAATAAGGATAGAAGAAATTTGGATCTATTTCCAGAATTTTTTTACACTGAAGTTCACATTCGACATAAAACCCCTTCTGAAATAAACCCTCAGCCTCTTTACCCATCTCTATTAGGGTTGGGCTGATAACCGCAGAAAACGCCAACGTCGCAAAAATGGGCACGCACAGAACCGATATTATGAAAATCTTTTTATAGCTAATCAAATTTTCACCAATTTACTATTAGCACTATTTGCTCTCGGCATTAGGTACAGCAGCCCCATCCTTACCGGAGCTATTAGAAGCATCTTTTGGGGCTTCCCTTGGGGTCTCTTTTTTTGATTCAGAGATCTTAACTGCGCTATTTTGCCCTGGAATTATTATTGCTTTTATAATTGTAATGGTACATTTAACTTCATAAGTATTCCTGTCCTTAGGCAAAATATTATAATAACTTACCTTTATTGGTTTTTTGGAACTATCTATATTATAAATAAAATCTACAATACTCTTCATTAACCCAGTACATTCTATAGTCAGGCTAAACTGAGTATAACCCATTCTTTCCTCACTAATTACAGGATTTATATTGGTAAGGGCAATCTTCGCTGATTTTGCAAAATCTTCAACCTCGCTTAAAAAGGTTGCAATCAACTCTTCCTCTGTATACCCTTCTTTCGTATAGTATATCTCATAGTCTTTATCTTCCGCCTTTATCTTCCCTTCGTATTGCAAAAAAAGAGTGTTTTTCTTGGCATTCATTATATCGTTTGCGATCTTCTCTTCGGTCATATGCGACTCTTTTAATACGGGACCGATCACAAGCCTATCCACAAGCGCTAAAAGCACCACTCCGGAGGCAATATACAAAACTTTCTTTTCTTTTGATGAAAGGCTCGATATAAAAGCTTCTATAGGATTAGGCATATTATTTACCTTCTAAAAAAAATGTCAATCCGAAGTCTGCGACTTCCTGATCTTTGATTCGTTTGGTTTTAGTAAAATCAACTTTTACATTTTTAAATAACTTGTTATTTTCCAAATCAGTCACTAGAGAAAATACTCTCGACATACTATCCGCTGTACCGGTAACAACGAGTGAATTGTCCGGATTCAACGCGATTGAACTTAAAAATACTTCTTTTGGCATCGCGTTAAAAAGCTCCGTAAGAACAAACAGAGATTCACCTTTCTGATTTATAAAACGCTTAGCTGTCCCGGTTCTTTCCGATATCTCGGTAAGGGATAGCGCTTCTTTTTCTTCTTTTGTAAAACTAACTGATATTTTCTGAAGATACGCTTTTTTTAGGAAAAGATTTGTAACAAATATCCCGCAAAAAATAACAAGACATGACATAAAAAGTATTCCGAGTTCCGTAATCTTTTTGCCTCTTTTTTTAAGCTCTTTTCTGATCCTGACCTCTTCAGGGACAAGGTCGAGGTCTATTTCGTTAATAATCGCCGATGCGGCTATTACAGATAAAGGCGAGACGAATTTATTTTTCTGAAGCGTTTCTAAAGCTTTTTGAGGCATTGAAAAGATCTTTTGATAGAGCAATACATCTGCAGGGATATTTGTCAGCTTGGTAATCTCCGAAGCTATTAAATTAGTAACGCCCTCACCTGCTCCCGCAAAATAAATTTTATAAGGGCTAGCCTCAATATTTTCCGCTTGATAAGAATCCAATGATTTTTTTATTTCGTCTAAAAACAACTTATGTGATTCTTCGGGCCTCGAAAGAAGATAGATAGAACCTATAGGTATAGATCTGAGATAAAGGTTTTTGTTATTAACTAAGACTGTAAAATCCGAATTAATGCTATCAATATGTATCACAACGATCGGCTTATTCTTCGGCCTGTCGGGGCTTGCCTTATAGCATAATTTTGATACAGCTTCGGATGATAAAATTGCGCTATTTGCTTTTAGTGAACCTTTTTTCAGGATATCATAGCGTTTCGTCACAATATCTTTTTTGACGATCACCAACAATATTTTAGTATATCTGCCATGCGAAATACCTACATCTGAGTAAGAAAGCACGATCTCATCCCTTGAATAAGGCGTATGGCGCCCCGCCTGAAGATCAAGGATATCCTTGATCTCTTTTTTATCAACGGAAGGGATCTCGATATTTTTCGATATTGCATAATTAGAAGGAATAATATTTACTACATTAGGGCTAGGAATGCGTTCCTTCTTAACAAAATCTTTTATTAAATTTGCAATGCTATCTTCTGGCGCATTGGATACGTCATGGACAAAAAAATCCATAACTTCATTTTTGCCATCAGAGACTCTTGTATGAGCCATCTTAATATACTTTTCATCAATTTCAATACTGATGAAGTTTCTTTTTCCGCCAAATAGATTAATCATAAGCTCTTTACTGATAACTCCAATATTTTATATGACCATCTTTACTAAATACACAAACAATTCTACCATATAAACTCCCTTTATCCAAATTGCTTATACAAAATATCCTGAAATAATCAGAAGTAACACTAAAATACCCTTCTACCATATACTTACTTAAATTTTCAATTTCTTCATTAGTAAGACCGGTATGCAAAGCCAGTTTTGACACTATCTGATCCGTAACCGTAAAAAGATTATCATCTGAAGTACCCTCAACAGCATCCGGCCCAGCCCTAAAAACAATTATTTTTTCAACAAGATCTTCTTGGACCCCCAAGGAAGCAAGAACTTTATTCGAAGCGGTATTTATATTTATTTGCCCATTTGAATAAACTGTCAAATAATCTCTTATCTTTAAATAGGTTTTTAGATCTATATCCTTAATAAGCAATAATTCTTCGAGCATTTTAAAATCACTATTAGCCGGCATATAGTCATAGCCATGATTGGAATAATAAGCACTTTCGCTCATAGTACCCTCTTCCTCAGAGTAAAAGATATTGTCTCCGTCCCTCCAATCAATTATAGCGCCGGCAATTAATTTTGATTTATCTTCATTCAAACCGGCTACGTTAATAAAAATATTTTTCAGCGTATCGAAATTACCAAAATTTACATTAATTTTTCTATCTTCATCGAGAAGCCCATATTTTATCTCTGATAATCCTCCCTTATTATCGGGATAATTATAAATGATGTCAAAATAGCCATTTCCTATTCTCATATCCTTAAAAACGCCCGGATCATTTGCCCAATAATCATTCAATGAATCAACGCCCCTATCCTTGTCCTTTTTATCTAAATTCTTGAGCGTTTCAATCGAGACTAATATGCCTGAGTAAGCAATATCATAAAGTTTTTTTCTAGCCTCGATCTTTTCCGAAACCTTCATGGCATCCCGGGTAAATTGTGAAGAACTTATTACCATGAATAAGAGAAATATAATAACCCATAAAACCAATATCAGAACACTGCCGGAAGTAGATTTATTGTTAATATTAATCATGATTATGAGATTTGCGGAACATCAATAATATCGATCAGGGTTACGGTTTTATTATTTTCCATCAGGTTTACTGTAATCTCTACGCCCATGGGGAAAAAACCGTTCAAAAAGCTGATTTTTGATATTTTACCTGTAAAATTATCTAATCTAAAATAACTAAATGTGCAATTATCTACTCCTGATAATATACGTGAGTCCTTTAAAAGCTTTCCTGATTTCAAGCTATACACTCTTCGCCTTAATTCTTTCTTATCAGCGACAAAAATATACTCTACTTTGTATAAAAGCAAATCAATATCTTTCTTTAGATCAAAGTCATCTTTTGTTGTAAGAAAATTGACTGACGGATCATGAAAAGCAAATATTGCTTTAGTTTTATCCCCGCTAAAATTTATATTATTAATCGAACAGCTGTTACGGATATCATATGCAAATTTTTCGAAAAATATATCGACATCTCCATGCAAACGAAAGTTCTTCTGCCACTTCAGAAAGGATATACCGCTTGATAACACTCTATATGCCCCAATCCCTGCTACAGCAAGAATAGAGATGGATAAAAGAAGCTCTATAAGAGTAAACGAAGAGTTTTTAGTTTTGTTTTTATAGATCATATTATGTTTTTTTCTTTAAATAGATAATTCTATTAAGACTGATGTTTTTATTCTGTTCACGCCAGGATATGTTTAAATCCAGTTTGTACATATTTGAGTACTGCTCTAACCTAGAAAGATTGGATTTACAATTAAATTCAGGGTTATTTCCTTCTTTACTCGATAAATTATAACCACCCGGGATAATACTTGTATCCAGATACGCTTTAGCGTCCCAAACCTTTGTATCCATGATCAGAAAAGCAGTTGCTCTATTGCCGAGATGCCTCATGGCCGAGCTTGTATTTGAAAAAATCGTAAAAATATAAATTGCCCCGAAAGAGAAAATTGAAATGGCAAGAAGAACTTCTAGGAAAGTAAATCCTCTAATTTTGGAAGTAGGGATATATATATTTGTCCTATTTGTCATGTAATTATTGCCAATTCCCTATAACCTTATCATCATCTTTACCGGATTTCCCTAATGAATAAAGATCATAATCAAGGCCATGGGAACTTGGACACTTGTACACATACTCTCTTCCCCATGGATCCGCAAGGGATTTTCTGTCTAAATAGGGCCCATTCCAGTTTTGCGGTTCTGGCTGGGTGCTAGGTTTTGTTATTAGGCTCTTTAGGCCCTGTTCTGTAGTGGGGTAATTACCATTATCCAGCTCATATAATTTAAGTGCCGTTGGAATATTAGCAATTACATCGGTCTTGGCAATATTCTCTTTCGCTTTCTCCGACCTTCCGGCAAGCCTAGGTAATATCATCGTAGCCAGCGCACTTATGATCACAACCACTAACAGTATCTCGATAAGCGTAAACGCTGACCTATTGCATCCAATAAATCTGCCTTTTAAAAATTGTCTCGATAAAACTTTTAGCATTTAATGTTCCTTTCATTATCATTGGGTTACAAAATTAAGTTGGAATATAGGCAAAAGCACCGCACTCACTATAAAAGCTACCACAAGCCCGACTCCTAATACCATTATAGGTTCAATCAATGTGGTCATAATTTTTAAAGCATCGGAACATTCACTTTCGTACGACTCAGCAATATTGGTAAATGACTCTTCGACTTTACCCGACTCTTCTCCAACACTTATTAGATTAAATACAAAAGGAGGAAAAACTCTTGATAATTTAAGGACTTCTCCCAAAGAACTTCCTTTTTCTAGCTCATCCCTTGATCTTAAGAGCTCCTCTTTTATTATTTCCTCCCCAATAATAGGTATTGAGATATCCATAGCCTTAATAATGGGAATACCGTCGTGAAGCGCCATTTCCATAGCCCTGGCAAAACGTGCAAATTCTGCTTTTAATATAAAATCACCTAAAACCGGGGTTTTCAGCCTGATCATGGAAAAATAAGCATTCAAAAGTTTATTCTTTGAAACCCTAAAAACAATTACTAAAAATATTATAATAAAAAGACTCAAGTTAAACCAATGATTCCTAATAAAATCACTGGTTGAAATAAGAATCTTGGTAGGAAGCGGAAGCTCGGCTCCTAAATCAGAAAATAAGGGTATGATCTTGGGAATAACATTCGTAAACATAAATAATACGGTAAAAAATCCTACAACCAATATAAGGATAGGATAAGCTAACGCCGTCTTGATTTTAGAGTTAAATTCCGCCTGTTTTAAGTAATAATCGGTAACCCTAAATAAAGAAGTATCTACCTCTCCGCTGTCTTCTCCGGCTTTTACCATTGCTAAATAAAACGGTGAAAAAATCTTTGAATAATTTCCTAAACTAGAGGAAAGAGTTTCGCCATTTTTTATGTCGTTTGCCATATTATCAACACAAACACTGAATTTCTTATTACTTGTCTGCTCCGAAAGGATCTGAAGAGCTTTTAAAATAGGTATACCTGATTTCAATAGACTGGCAAGCTGCCTAGAAAAAAATATTTTTTCCTTTAAGCTTAATCTTGCTGATTGCCTTTTGATTAAAGGGCCAGGTTCACCCTCTTGCATACCTTTTTCTTTGACTGACAATGCGACATAACCTTTCTCATTCAGCCTCTCTACAACTTCATCAGAAGTATCGGCTATCATCTTGCCTTCTAAGATATCTTCAGGGCCTCTTTTTGCTTTATATTCAAATATTGCCATGTTTTATTAGGTTTCCAGTTTTATTATTTTACTTTTTGAGAATTCACTATTAACAAAATCGGTGATTTTTTTACGCATTATACCTGATAGGTCAAGATAGCACACAGCTATATAAAAAGTCTTTGGGAGATCTTTTTCCACTCTCACAACTTTAGCTAAACAGTGGATCTGCTCATTATCGCCTGGTAAATTAAAATTTATCTCTAAGATCGATTCAGCGGGGATAAGATATTGCGACTCGAATGACATCCCGCCTCCGCTAAT
Organism: uncultured Planctomycetia bacterium; assembly: GCA_964460615.1. GTDB lineage: Bacteria > Omnitrophota > Gorgyraeia > CAYWPX01 > CAYWPX01 > CAYWPX01. The sequence continues at coordinate 12,103 of CAYWPX010000011.1, read as the reverse complement.
ATTGGTAGTCGTGGTTAAAACTTCGACAAAACTAGACGAATCTACTTTTTCGACTAGCTGGTCGTCAAGCAATCCTTTCAGGAAAATATCCTGTGGTTTCTGGTTGGAATCCTTTTTGTTTAACTTAATTATTTCTCCATTCGCCTTTTCAATAAGCCTGAATCTTACCGTAATTCTTTTAGGTACTCTCAGATGCACCCTTCTTTCATCTTGGCCAGGCTTAAGATTTTCTTCCTTTATAACCAGTTCTTTTTCATTCTCTTGATTAACATTTAATGAAGGTATATTATCCTCTAGCACCCTATCTTCTTTTGAGTTATGACAAACATTTAAAACCTCTTCGGGAGTAGTAAGTCCGTTCACGACTTTAAGCCAACCGTCCTGCAGCAAGGTTTTCATTCCATTTTTTATAGCTTCTGATTTTATTTCTAAAGCAGAGCCTTTTTCCATTATTAATCTTTTAATATTTTGAGTCACCAATAATATCTCATATATCGCAACTCTGCCGTAAAATCCCGTAAAATTGCACTGTGCGCATCCGGCGCCCTTAAATATCTTAATTTTACCTGAATCTTTTATGGAAAGGCTGGAAGCAATGTCTTTAACCATTTCGGGGTCAATATCTTTATACTCTTTTTTGCATGAAGGACAAATAACTCTTACAAGCCTCTGGGCAATAAATGCCTCCGCACTCGACGCTACCAAATACGGCTCAATGCCTATCTCTATTAGCCTCGTTGCGCCTGTTGCCGCGTCATTTGTATGAACGGTTGAAAGCACAAGATGCCCTGTAAGCGCCACTCTTATAGCTATCTCTGCGGTTTCTCTGTCTCTCACCTCTCCTACCATTACAATATCAGGGTCATGTCTTAACATACTTCTAAGCCCGACTGCAAATGTAAGCCCGGCATCCGGATTGACCTGGATCTGTGTAACGTTTTCGATCTCATATTCTATCGGATCTTCGATAGTAACAACTTTTTTTTCGATTTTGTTGATTTTTTCAAGGCAAGAATAAAGAGTAGTAGTTTTACCGGAGCCTGTAGGACCGACAACAAATAATATTCCGTTTGGTTTTTTTACAAGTGACTCTATTGTCTTTTGATCCTCGTTTGAAAATCCTAGATTTTCCAATTTATAAAAAACTTTTCTGGGAAGGATCCTTATTACTACGCTCTCGCCATATGGAGTAGGTATAAATGAAAGCCTAAGGTCAAGGACCTGCTCCTGCGTCTTAACAGTGGTCTTGCCATCCTGCGGGATCCTTCTTTCGGAAATATCCAAACCTGACATGATCTTCAGACGTGAAAGGATAGGAAGAAGAAAATGCCTCAGGTTTTCCGGTATCTTCTGGTCTCTAAGCACCCCGTCGATCCTGTACCTAAGGCGTATCTTATCCCTGAACGGTTCAATATGTATATCAGTGGCCCTCTTTTTATAAGCATCTAGGACAATTTGGTTAACAAGTTTTATAACTGAAGCGCCTTCGCCGATCTTTTCCAAGTCTTCTATAGAAGCATACTCGCCATGGACTTTGGCTTCTATAGTTTCCGCCAATCCCTCTGTATGCTGGACCATTTTATCAACAGTATCAGAACCCAAGCCATAATGTATTTTTAGCATCTCCACAATATGGTCCTTTTTTGCTAATACCGTACTGATATTATACTCAAGGCTTAGGCGAATCTCATCCTGCACCCTAACGCTTAAAGGCCAGCTTACTGCGATCGTCAGCCTCGAACCTTCCAGCTGTATAGGAATAAACTCATAATACCACGCAAACTTTACCGGAACAGCCTTGATGGCTTTATTATCTATGGGAGTCTCTTTTAAATTTACATAGGAGAGACCTAGTATTTCAGCCACAATAGGCAGCAGCTTTTCATCAGGAATAGTTTTATTATTTACAATGTAAGAAGAAAACGGGATGCCCAGGCTTCCGCATTCGTTTTCTATTTTCGATAGAGCTTCTTTTGATATAAGACTTTCTTCTAAAAGCCTTACAGGAAGTTCTTTTTCTAGATTATACATTTATTATTTAGCCTTTCCTATCATATAGAAGCTTCTTGCATCTTTTTTATCAAATTCTCCGCTTAGGATTCTCTCACAGCTATCTATAGTCTCTTCTATGGTCACAAACTCACCTTTTTTCCCGGTATAAACCTCTGAAACAAAAAATGACTGAGTCATAAAAAATAGGATCTTTTCTGCCCTTTCATAATCCATTCTGTCATTTTTAGAGAGCTCCTCAACACCGATAACCTGGACGATCTTGTGAAGTTGATTGTATTTATTGATCATAGAAATTACTTTTTGCGCAACATCATAATGACGCCTTCCAACTACTGTGATATCAAGATTGGTACTGCTTGAAGACAAGGGATCGATGGCAGGATAAAAACCTTTCTGGACAAGATCCCTTGAAAGTTTTAATACTGAATCCAGGTAACTAAATATAGCAACAACAGCGGGGTCAGACATATCATCAGCCGGAACGTATACCGCCTGAAAAGCCGTGATCGATCCTCCGCCTTTTATGGATCGGATTCTCTCTTGTACCGCTCCTACTTCCGACGCAAGAGTCGGCTGATAGCCGGTTTCCGACGGGACTCTGCCTAAAAGAATCGATACCTCTTGCCCTCCCTGCACAAAACGAAATATATTATCCATGAATAATAAAACGTCTTTATTTTTGCTTTGTATGTATTCAGCGAGCGTTATACCTGTATTAACAATCTCATATCTGGCGCCTGGCGGCTGGTCCATCTGACCGAACACCATCATAACCTTCTCTAAAAGATTATGTTCGGCAAGTTCATAATAAAGCTCATTACCCTCTCTTATGCGCTCTCCGATACCTGTAAATACGCAGGCACCGCTATGTTTCTTTACTATATTATTTATTAGTTCGAGGATGATAACCGTCTTACCGCAACCTGCTCCCCCAAGAACTCCGTTTTTACTTCCTTTTACAAGGGGGTAAAGAAGATCTATCATCTTTATGCCAGTTTCAAGGATCTGCGGTTTCTCGGCGATTTTCGTTGAAAGATCAAACACAGACTTAGGAACAGCCTTTCTTATCGGTGAATGAAGCTGAGTAATGACTGGTGGCCTATTATCGAGCGGCCCTCCTGAAACATCTAAAATTCTCCCAAAGATCTCGTCTCCTACAGGAATAACAATAGGCGCATCTGTAGCATAAGCCATGGCATTTTTCTGTAAATTCAGCGTTGAAGAGATGGAAATGCATCTCACTACACCTCCGGCCAAATGCTCTGCAACCTCCAAAAGAACTTTTCTACCGTCAAAAGTCCTGGTTTCCAAAATGTCAAAAAGAGCCGGCATTTCCGCGCCGGGGTCAAATCTCACATCGACAACCGGCCCTTGAACAGAGATCATCCTGCCGCCCCTTCTTCTATCCTTGACCTTTATTTCGGATTCGGAAGGTCTGGTCTCTATGTTTATATCCTTATTTTGCGAAAAAGCGCTATCAGCCGCCGGCGTCTCTTCGTTTGGTGTATTATCAGGCTCCGTATTCTTTTTTTCTGGCATATTTTATTACCTTCTTCCAGTAATAAGCGAGGCTGTAAAAACCTCTCTTAAGCTTTTGTCAATATCGCCTTTTTTTGCTTTAGCAAAATTAAGCGCAATCCCTTTCTTATCTTTTTTAAGCCTTTCCAAACTTGCTTCTAATTGCTGTGCTTGGGCAGCAAAACCTGCCACAACACAGTCTTCAAGCATTTCATAAAGACGGCAGGTAAGCCAGATATCCGCAAGGTAATGTATAATTTTATTAAGATCTGACTCAACAATAACCTTTTCAATCGTATCTTTTATCTCAATTTGTCTGGTAATAAGTTCTTCCGATGGAAGCAATTTAACTGAAAAAGGCTTTATTAAATTTATTGTCTTAGCCCTAGGATATACTCCGTAAACCTTTCCATAGTTCCCTTCGACTACCTGTTGTATAATATAATCTTTAACCTCGAGGGCAGTTTTAAATAGCCCCTTATCTTCTATCCCTACAAAACTGGTAAATTTTTTTGTTGTCATGGTCCTCATCTTCTCGACGCCCTTTTGACCTATGACAATAAACTCGTGTGTATCAAACTTCTCTGCCTCTGCCACTGCGGTCCTTACAACCTTTGCAGTCATTTCAGCCATAAACCCGCCTTCGGATGTAAGAGCAAGTATTGCTACCTTATCTACCTGGCTATGAACAAGCGGGCTTGTTGCCTCTGCTAAACTTACCATCCTAAAAAAATCGGTAAAAACCTCAGCAAATTCCTCAAACCTTTCTTTTCTTTTTGCAGTATTATAAAAATGGTTTGAGGCCACGTCTTTAAGGATCTGAATAATTTCAACGAGACTAGTTATATCGTCAAGATCTGACTTGATTTTTGCAGTTTTACTCATAAACTTTTAGGTTTTTTCGTCTATCTTTTTCTTCTTTACTATGGTATTTTCTTTGAGTTTTCCGGCAATGCTACCGTCTAAAACAAGGCTTCCGAATTTAATAATTACGCCGCCGATAATTTTTTGATCTATGGTCTCTTTAAAAGTTATTTTTTTCTGGGTCTTTTTGTTTACTGATTCAACAATCTTATTTTTAATACCATCAGCCAACTTAGCCCGGGTGACTATCTCTATTTCGTTAATAGCAGGCGGCACATGGCTCATATCGATATCTTTAAGGTCATTGACAAAATCTTCTATAAGAATATCATCAAATTTATCCCTAATGATCTTTTTTAGAGTATCTGAAATAAGCTCTTCACAATAAGAAATTTCCTTGAGGTCCTCCTCTTTTCTAATTTCTTCTCGGATCCTGTCCTTCATCCCGGCAGCGTCAGTGATAATCCTCTCGGCTTCATCTTTGGCTTTTTTAATTGAAGAATCATATTTTTCGCGCATCTCCGCTTCAGCGGCGTCTTTTAGCTGCAGAGCAATTTTCTCGCCCTCCTCCTTCTTTATCTTATATTCTTCCTCCATCTTTTGCATAAGAGTAGCCATCTCTTGTTTCTTTTTCTCAATCTCCTGATAAGATTCATTAAGGCGGTTGACTGCACTTTGCGTATCCCCATACATCATTTTCTTTAATATAAAAATAACAACACCAAACATTATCGTCATGACTATTATCAATTGTAATAAAAACATAATATAGCCTTTCTATTAAAATTTTATGTACCAAAAAGCTGGAATATAACTAGAAGCGCAATAATAGATATTGCTTCGACAAAAACTAGTAGCAAAACCGTCCCCATAAATATTTTTGAAGCGGCTGACGGATTCCTCCCCAGGGCTTTAATAGTCGCGTAACCTAAAAAACCGATTACCGCAGACGGCCCGCCGACAACAATAAACATGATAAATAATATGATTAATGTATTCATATGTTATTCGTCTAACTCCACCAATATTGTGCAATCATTTTTAAAAAATTTTACTAAGCCTTTTCTTATCGGGATATATTGGGACCAGTCAATAACAACCTGGCCTTGCCTTAATAAGCTTAGGACCGGATAATGATAAGCCAATAACTCAAACTCACAAGTATCCCCCTGCAAAAAAACAGTTGTTACATCTCCCTGAAAAAGCATTCTGTCAGGGTTAATGACTTTTAGTTTGAATTTTCCTAGTACGCTCATAATTTTAGGCCACAGTCTGGGCTTCGGCCTTAACTTTCCTTTCCTTTTCCATCTCTTCTTTTTCTTCGCTTGATGCTTCGGCTTCCAATATCTTTAGAAAATCCTGATAAATTCTGTCAAATTCCGCTTCTATATCAGGTGTAAGGTCTTTGGTCTCAGTAAGCTTTTTCATAGCATCGGGACAATTTGTTTTAGCGTATTTATAAATCTCTTTTTGGAGTTTTTTGAGTTGACTGCTATTTAGACTTTGAAAATATTTTTTACTTAACCCATAAAAAAGCACTATCTCTTCTTCCATATCTAAGGGGCTATCCTTATCCTGCTTAAGGAGCTCTGACAACACTTCTCCGCCCTTCATCTGTTCCATTGACTCCTCGCTCTTGCCTCCGGCTTTTAACCTTGAGGTCTTTAATATATCCCTGTATTGAAGATACTCTAACCTAAGGGACTTGCTGACCTTCTTCATTGCCGGCCACTGGACTTTATTACCGATACGAGATACAGATAATCCGCTGTCAACCGCAGGACGGAAACCTTCACTGAAAAGCGGAGTGCTGAGATATATCTGTCCATCTGTCATGGAAACAAGATTTGTAGAGACGTATCCCGTAAGGTCTCCTTCCAAAAGCTCGACTATAGGGAAAAAAGTCATTGACCCTAAGCCAAGTTCTTTGGAAAGCTTAGCAGCTCTTTCTATCATACGCGAATGGAGATAGAATATATCACCGGGATAGGATTCCCTACCGGGAGGCCTGCCCAAAAGAAGTGATATTTCCCTATAAGCCCACGCATGTTTAGTAAAATCATCAAAAATAACGCATACATGCCCGCCCTTTTTCATAAAGTACTCTCCGAGCGAGCAAGAAATGTACGGTGCAAGATACTGCTGTCCGGGAGAAATGCCTGCCATTGCCGCAACAACAATAGTATACTGGAATGCATCTTTACTCTTAAACAGGTTAACAACCCTATCTAGAGCCGCTTTGCCTTTTCCTATACAACAGTATATACAAATTACATCCTTACCTTTTTGATTTAAGATAATATCGGTACCTATGGTAGTTTTGCCTGTCATTTTATCGCCAAGTATCAACTGTCTTTGACCTCTGCCAATAGGTATCATAGTATCTATCAGTTTAATACCCGTCTCAAGAGTAGTTTTTACTACCTCTCTTTGCATAACTGACGGGGAATCCGCAAATATCGGAAAATAGGCATCAGGGGCCAAAGGACCTAAGTTATCCATTGGCTCGCCTAATACATTTACAACCCTCCCTACAAAATTTTTCCCTACCGGGGTATTAAAAGGCTCTAAGGTCATTATGGCAGCATCGCCGGTCTTAATAGATTCTTTTTCCTTTACCAAAAGTACATGAGTTTCTTCCTCATCAAAACCAATTATCGTACCTTCCGTACCAAAGCCGAACCTGACAAGCTGGCCATTGATACAATTTTCGAGGCCTGTAACAGTAACAATACAACCTCTGATTTTTCTAACAACTCCATATTCTTTATACTGTAAATTAGACATTTATTCTCCAAAACAATTATCGGTATTATATCACAGAAATTACTCTTTATTATCAGTTTCCGGTTTTTTTACTTCAGTATCAACTTTTTTAATCTGTCGTTTTTCTTCTTTTTTTAGATTAATGAACCACACTGTGTAGAAAAACGTTGTAAGTATTATAACAAAACTTATAATAAATAGTATTATTTTCCATACTCCTATTGAAGAAAGCTTTCCTTTAAGCAGGGTATCTGAGAATCTTTTAAGTTTTTCAAGGACGTTTATATCTCTGAGAACGTTTTTAATTTTATTTTTTGCCAGCTCCTCTTCCTTCTTCTGCTCTTTAGTAAGGTTTCTAAGCTTATCCAGATCATCTTTAATGTTCTCAAGGCATATCTGATTGCCTTTAAAATTAGAGATATACTCCATTATTGATTCAGATTTTCTTTGTGAATCAACTATTTGCGCGGCATTTCTTTTTATCTCGTTGAATATTGAAGAAGCGATCTGAGCATAGGCGCCTTTTTGCAGCTTTTCATTTAAATCCCCTGCCTCTTTGAGATAATTATTAATAAGTTCTTCGGATATAATCCAGATATTTTTTATAACAATATTGAATTTCTTTTTTTCATTTGGTTCAAAGCTTTCATTTTTCTCAAGAAAAAACTGGTTCTTCGAAGGGTCGAATTTCAGATCAAAGTCAGCTTTTTCAACAATATAATCCGGGATAATCTCTTGAGGGAGATAATACTTGATAGGGACTTCCATTTTTTGATCCAAAGTATTTTCAGCCTCTATGACAAGACTCAGGGTATCCTTGCTTTCAACATCTTCAGTTTCATACTCGGCTATGTTATCCAGAGAAAAAATCTGGTCTTTGATTTCCTTTAGCTTGCTTCTGTTTATGGAATATATCTGCATTCTCTTTTCCGCATCATCAGCAAATTCAGACTGTTTACTTTGTATCGCAACAAGCTTATTTCTTATGCCTTCCGCTATAAGCTGAACTCTCATTTTTTTACTTTCATCTTTAACGGATTTTACTTTGTCCTCTAAAATTACAATTAGATCGTTTATTTCTGAATCAGGGATTTTCCAAACATCCCTAATAACTACTCTTATGGTTTTGCTTTCCTTGGGACCCAATTTTACATTTCCAATAATAGAAAAATTTCCAGTCTTAACATCATATTCGCTTTTCAGCCCGCCTGAATCAATAATATCCTGTTTCTGCAAGCCTGCAGGAAGCGGGTATTTTACAGGGACCTCTTGTTCAGTCTCAGAAGTATTGGTAACAAGGATTTTTGCAACAACATCGGCAAATGAATGAGTACAAAAAAAGAATGCCGAACATATCAGTACATTCAATAAAATAACCGATTGGATAATCTTATTCATTACTGGGTTTCGAACCATGTCTTTATCATTACCCCTTCCCCGCCTTGAGTTTTTGCCTTATATATAACATCCAGCGTTTCCTTTACCTCTTTGATCTTATTTTTAACTAAGGTAATATTTGATACCTGATCTTTATTTAATCCTTTTATTTCTTCCATTTTTAACCCTATAGACTCGGCGGCCTTATTGGTAGCATTTACCATAGAATCTATAATATTTTTTGTCAAGGTTTCGGCGTCTGATTTCGTCATTAAGACTGAATTGGCAGTATTTTTAACCGCGTCTAAATTTTCATTTATCCTATTTATTCTTTCCCATAAGCTGGATTCATTAATATCTTTTTTACCGATATCATTCCTTAAAGCCTCTATGCCGTCTGCTGCGTTAGAAGCGTAATTCTTTGAGGAAGCTAGTTTGCCAAAAACAGTTTCCTGCGAGCCTGTATCAGAGGTAGAGCCGATCAAGGTTGCATATCCTTCTATACTATTAAGCTTAGAGAAGAGTGTGGTTCCCGAAACCGAGTCTGACTCTGAACCCATAAGAGCTACTATTTCACTTAAAGAAGTCTGTAGTTGAGTTACATCTATACCCTGTAAATCATTTACTAATGACTGAATATTATTTACAGAAACATTCAAAGCATCAACATCCAAACCCTCAACCAATGTCCTTATCGTATCAATATCGGCTATAATGCCATCTACATTCTTACTAAGCGTATTAATCCCTTCCCAGTTAATACTGGATGCTGTCATTGAAGCCAAATCAGTCCAATTTATGCCTGCAATTGTTTGGCCGCGTACATTGGTCCAATTAATGCCTGCACCGGCCATGTATCCCAAATCCTGCCAATTTACTCCGGCCTCTGTCATTGCCTGCATGTCATTCCAATTAATACCAGCCTTAGTCATAGAGCCAAGGTCGCTCCAGTTAACTCCGATTGTTGTTAACGTCTTCATATCCGCCCAGTTGATGCCTGCTTCGCTCAACACCTTCATATCCTGCCAATTTACTCCTGCACTGGATAACTGGTTAATATCAGCCCAATTAATACCTGACGCAGATAGATTTGCCAGATCGTGCCAGTTAACACCGGCGTCAGTCATGTCAACTAAATCAGACCAGTTAATACCGGCTAAAGAAAGTCTTGAAAGATCTTCCCAATTAACCCCTGCTTCTGTAATGGCCTTCATACCATCCCAATTCACTCCTGCCTCGCTCATAACGGTTATTGTATTCCAATTAATATTGGCCTCAGACATATCACCTATATCTATCCAATTGATATTAGAATCTGCCATTATTTTCAGATCATCCCAGTTAACACCTATTGAACTAAAATAAGCTATATCTAACCAATTGACGCCTTTATTTGACATATTTCCCATATCTATCCAGTTGATACCCGCTTCTGTCATAGTTGTAAAATTCGACCAATTGATGCCTGCCTCTGTCAAAGCAGTGATGTCAGACCAATTAATCCCGGCTTCTGACATAATCTGGAAATTGCCCCAATTAATGTTTTGCCCCAACATCACTTTAAGATCATTCCAATTTAGACCTGTATCACTAATAATTTTTAAATTGTCCCAATTTGCACCCACAGAACTTAATTCTGCCCAATCCGCCCAGTTGATGCCGGCATCAGACATCAACTTCAAATCATCCCAATTAACTCCGGTTTCACTAATTGTCATAAGTCCTGACCAGTTGATACCCGAATTAGTCAGCCTTTCGAAATCATCCCAGTTGATGCCGGCATTTCCCAAAACTGAAACATCCTGCCAATTGACACCCGCTTCTGACATACTTCTAATATCATTCCAATTGATCCCGCTCTCAGAAATAACCTGCAGATCTAACCAATTAACACCTGCAGTAGTTATAGTATTCAATGTTGCCCAATTGATATTACTATTGCTCATCGATTCAAAATCACCCCAATTAATTCCTGCTTCTGTCAAAACCTTCAAATCGTCCCAATTGACACCTGTACCAAGCATAACCTGGAGAGCATCCCAATTAACTCCGGTTTGGCTAAACGCTCTTAAGTTTTCCCAATTTACACTAGCGCTACTCAGAGATGCCCAATCTGACCAATTCACTCCGGCAATTGACATAGACTTAATATCAACCCAGTTGATGCCGGCTTCTGACATTGTTGTTAAATCACCCCAGTTGACACCTGCCTCTGTCATGATCTTCAAATCGTCCCAATTAACCCCGGCAGCTAACATCTCTTGAAGGCCTGACCAGTTAACACCGGTTTCGCTGAAAGACTTTAAGTTTTCCCAATTAACTCCTGCGGAACTCAGCGCTCCCCAATCAAGCCAATTAACCCCCGAATCAGACATCGCCTTAATATCATTCCAATTGATCCCTACATCAGACATCTGCTGTAAACTACTCCAGTTAATGCCCGTAGCCGAAAGAACTCGAATATCATTCCAATTAATACCGGTATCAGACATAGTCTTTAAGCCATCCCAATTAACACCGGCATCAAGCATGTTTTGTAGCTCTGACCAGTTTACGCCGGTTTCGCTAAAAGCTTTCAAGTTAGTCCAATTAACTCCCGCCGCACTAAGATTATTCCAATCCTGCCAATTAATCCCAGCAGTAGATAAGATCTCAAGATCGCTCCAATTCACACCAGCCTCGCTCATCACTGCAAAATCAGACCAATTAACATTCGACTCACTCATAATCCTAAGACTGTTCCAATTCACACCGGAAGAAAGCATGTCCTGCAATCCAATCCAGTTAACGCCAGTCTCGCTAAATGACCTCAGATTTTCCCAATTAACGCCTGCATCACTTAAATTACCCCAATCAGACCAGTTAACTCCGGCTGTCGACATAAGACTCAAGTCAGACCAATTGACACCAGCATCAGACATTACTGCCAAATCAGACCAATTGACGCCAGAATCAGTCATAACTTTCAAAGAATCCCAATTCACACCAACGTCAAGCATCGCTTGTAAACCAGCCCAGTTAACGCCGGTTTCACTGAAAGACTTCAAGTTTGCCCAATTAACCCCTGCATCACTTAAATTACCCCAATCAACCCAATTAACTCCTGAAGTAGACATAATACTAATATCTGACCAATTTATTCCCGCCTCGCTTAAAACATTTAAATCAGTCCAATTTATACCCATATCTGTCATAGTCTTAAGATCAGCCCAATTAACTCCGACATCCAACATAGCCTGCAATGCATCCCAGTTAACAACGCTCATTTGGTTCAAATTCAACCAATTAATTCCAGATTTACTCAAACGCGACCAATCAGCCCAGTTGATGCCGGCCTCTGTCATTGTATTTAGATCAGACCAATTAATATTTGCAGTGGACATTGTCTCTATATCATCCCAATTAATGCCCTTTGTAGTTAATGTATTTATATCATCCCAATTAATTCCTGCCTCAGACATTGAAGCTAAGTCTAACCAATTGATACCAGCACTAGTTAATGGCTCGAAGTCGGCCCAGTTGATGCCTGCCTCTGTCATTATCTTTAGATCATCCCAGTTAATTC
>CAYWPX010000010.1:0-75943 GCA_964460615.1 uncultured Planctomycetia bacterium | reverse complement strand
CTATCCCTGATGACCATAAAAGGGCATTTGACCAGTTGCCTGTGCCGGAGAAGGTATAATCATAGATGACTATAGGAGTATATTCATATGCGCCTATATCATACGCACTCCCATTTGGCCTTAAGTTTCCCGCAAAATCATCATCAATAACCCCAGCTAAATTAATACCATTATTTATGCAGGGGGAATTAGCTTGCAGTGTATAGTCGCCGGCGGCTTTGTTAGTGAAAAGCGGATTGGCGCTTATTGAATGAGCGTCCTGTCCGGAAACGGTACGCCAGCTTGACAATGTGGTGTAGGTATTTGTGCCGATGTTGCCTACCGCGGTGACATTATAAAAGATATTGTAATCGATATCCATTTTTGATATAGCCGAAGAACTTGTAAATCTGTATGCGCTGTGGGTTGCGCCGTCGAAAATATTATTCATTATTACCTGGTTTGTAGCGCTACTTGGTAGCCCGGCAATTCTGACATGCCTTCCGTTGGGCCCGTCCCATCGCTGATTATGCGCCCACGCGCCGCCGGCATTGGTGCAGGTATTATTTACAAAATATACGCCGTCCGTGTAAGAAGAACCCGATACCCAGTATTCGAAAGAGTATTCAGAGGTATCTATAATATTATTTCTCATTATTACATTATCGACGTGGTATCCCGAAGCTGAGCCCTGCGGAGTGATGGCCGCGTCATATATCTGGCTTATTTTATTTCTTTCTATCAGAGCATTCGTAATCCCGTTCCAGAATTGTATTGCATTTCCGAGCCTTACCGTATAATTACTGCCCTGATCCGCTCCTCCGATCCAGGATATATCATTATCCCTGATTATTATATTTGTGCAATCTTCGGTCGAAATACCGTGCATTGCTCCGTATCTGACGTCCATATTTTCAATGATCACATAGTTATCATCAACCATCCTGACAACGCCGCCGCCATTACCAAGTTTTAAAGCGCATTCTATATCCGAATATACGGAAGCGGGGTTTCCCACGGAATATATTTTTATCAAATTGTTAGTGAAATCATACCAAAAATCACCCTGTTGATCCAATTCACCTACAGATTGTTTTTTTACCCCCCAGCTTTCCTCATTGTTAAATATAAGGTTACCGACGTCAACCGTGAAAGAGGAGTCGCTGTTCCTCCATATATTGTTACCTTCATAAACCCAATCGCTGGTTAAATTTTCTTCTTTTGAGCCCAAGATCAAAGGTTTATCGCCGGTACCGTAAGCTCCGTATGTGATATAACCAAGAGAACTGCCGCTATCGGGCAATATCTGGCCTCTGAATATACCGCCGCGTTTAAAGAGGACATTGTCGCCCGGCTTAAATGTGGCAGAGTTTACCTTTGATATCGTTTTCCATGCTTTCTCAGGGTTAGTTCCGATATTGCTGTCATTACCGCCGGTATCATCTACATAATAGTTCGCCCCTCTAAAAGTTCCGCTTGTGGTTGTGATGCTAGAGGCATAGAGGTCATTGGAATTCATAAAGAGAGTGGAGTATGATACCGTAAGGACGTTATTGATGTTTAGAGTGTTATTGACAGTATAAGTAGGGTTGGAACCGGACTGTGATGCAGCAAGAGTAAGTGAAGATACCCCGTTTATAGTACGCAAACTGGAAGCATCAGAGGCATAAATTGTCAGGCTGAAATTTCCGCCTATGGATGAGCCGGAGTTCATTATAAATGCTCCCGTGCCGTTAGTATCGCTATCCGCGCGGAAAGTCGTATTGCCGGTTAGCGTGATAACTGCATTAGTATTTATAATGATATCTACTGCATCGGAATAGGTCCCTGAGTAGTTACCGGTGTTAAATGTTGCGGCATTATCAGCATTATCCATCGTTGCTGAGCCTAATTCTAAAATTCCTCCAAGTAAGAACGAAGCGCCTTCTTCCGTAAGTACATTTGTTTTTAATATGCCCAAACTGCTTACAGCACCATTTGCCAATAGAGTGATCGAGTTGGGCGCTACAAGTGAACCTTCAGAGTAAATATTTCCGTTTGATTTTAATGTTAAACTATTTGCCAAAATTGAGACGTTTTTATCTATATTAATAGAACCAGCATTTGTTTCAAGCGTAAGATCTGTATCTGTATTAAAAATAATTGCGCCGAAACCATCTGGGGGACCCCTAACCAACAAACTTGTTCCTATGCCTGTGGATTCCGATATATCGATATCGCCAATTGTCCTTGTTATATGTATTGCACCAGCATTTATTTGTAAAGGTGTTGAAGCGTCGCCAAATTTCTTCGCAATCAATGTTACTCTGGAGCCCGGAAGTATCAAACCGGATGATGTTGCAATATCATTATTGGTTTCGAGGGTCAAATCACTGGTGGCCAAATACTGGACTTTTCCAAATCCATCGCCATCTATTGTAATCATGTCATTATCTTGGCTTACGTTAGATATATAAATAGTGTCATTTTTGATTATATGAGTGCTATTGGCCTGAGAACTGACAATAAAAGAGTTCCCGGACAAAGTCAGAAGGTCGCTTTTTAATAAAGGCATTGTAGTTGTTCCCGGGATGAAGGATTGTATAATTTTGCCGGTACCATCACCGTCGTTATCGGCGGTCAAATTTACGTTGCCAGATGTGCTTACTATGCTGTTACTTATATTAATGTCAGTATCAGACAATACCTCTATTAGACCTGTAGACTCAAGCGTGCCGGCAATATTGACATTTTGATTTGCCACTATTCTGATCACGCCATTTTCCTCAACCATAGATACGGCCTTTATTATACCGGTATGGTTAACTGCGTTCTCAAATATGTCATCAGCTGTTTTGGCCGTCATCATAACCTTATGAGCCTCAATGGTACCGGAATTGTATATCTGGTCCTTAACGGCTTCTCCTGTATTGATATCTATGATCTCACCGGTCGTCTCTTCATTGACCTCTATTGATATGAGGCCTCTTGCGTCAAATGAAACGGTCATTTTGTCACCAGCCGCAAGATGAGCAGTACCAGCCCTTGCTATTATTACACCGGTATTTTTGACAGCGCTTCCCATAAGGGCTACATTATCTGCCTCAATTCTTCCTTCATTTATAAGCTGTCTATATTGTTTGTCAGGGTCATGAGTAAATTCATAATTGCTGTTAATAAAATTTTGAGCGGAGATGTCAAGGGTGGAAGCTACAAATCCGCTGGCGTGGATGCTGGCGGTCTCAGTAATATTGATTCCGTTCTGGTTTATAAGGAATAATATTCCGCTGGCAAATAAACTGCCCGCAATAACGCTTGGATCATTTCCGGTTACTCTACTTAAACAGGTTGATGAACTTGATGGTTGGAGAAAATTTACGGTTTCATTTTGAGCTATGTTAAATGATCCAAAGTTTATTATAGCTTTATCACTGGCAGTAATATTCATTGTAAATGGATCAGGGCTGTCAATAGACACTTCGCCGCTTTCAACCTGAGCATCTTGTGGTAGAGCAAGTACAAGACTCGGGTTAATCATTACGAATGCCAGAATTAAAATTATAATTTTTTGTTTCATTTTAGTGTTCCCTAAAAATAAAAAACCCATCCTATCTAATCGATAGAATGGGTCACATTGAACCTAACAAACAAACTTTGTCCTGTTTAATTGCAGAACGAAGTTATACTTTTCGCTTATATATTATTGATGCGTTTTGCTTCGGCAACTGGCTGCCCTTTCTCTTAACTTGAGAGTGGGGCCCTGTAGTTTTGCGTCCCATCCTTACGGATAGTGTGCTATTATCGACAAATCGCTATGAGTTCAAACAGCTGACTTTATATTCTGTTAATAAGTATATCATACAAACTTAAAAAAGCAAATGGAATTATTTTTTTTCTCATTTCTCCGACTAACCTATCCATAGAAAGAAGTCAATAAAAGGGGGATTCCGGTTCTTTACATTTTTTGAAGCCGCTCTATAATACAACCAATAAAGATAACTCTGATAGAGATTTTTGACAAAATAAAGATCCGTAAAAATAAGCTGTGAAATTTTTTGATAATAGGCGGTTTTGGCGTTATTTATAGATAAAAAAAATACTTTGACATGATCCGAATAAGAGTAGAAATAGAGCTGAGCATAAGGTAATAGGACATGGGAATAAAAAAAATATCGATTCTTGTTGGTTTAATAATTTTGTTTCTTGCAACGCGCGAACCTAATATTTCCTACGGTTTTCTGTATCCTTTTAAACCCGCGGTGTTTAATTTACCGTTATTTTTAAGTAATTTTTCTGTGCCGGTTTTTGAAAGAATAAAACTTCATCTAGCTTCAAAGCCCGATGAAGCAAAAAATAAGCTAATAACAGATTCTGAGGAGTTCTGGCAAATTGATCCGAATATGAGGCAATTTTATCCCGGCAGTAAGAAGGGTGATGGCGGACTGATAGTCACGCCGGAGCCTATTGGAGCCGCGCTTTTTATATTAGGAGCGTGTTCCTTGGCGATCATTAAGCATCGTAGAAAAGATATTAAGGGATAAAGAAGAGGAGGTGATTTTTATTAAAAGATGGCCCGTACTCAACAGGGGTGATTGTAGCTTAGGCGGGCGTATTAGGGGACCATCGAATACCGCAGAAGCTCAAAAGAAGAAGTAGCAGGAATTTTTTAAAAGAGTTATATTAAGGAGGAAGAGATGGTAAAGAATATATTTATAATTGTTTTATGTATCATGGCAACTATGATCTTAGCCGGAAATTCATTCGCGGGAGATAAGGCGGATGGTGTTTATACCGTAGCTTCGCCGGGAAGCACAGATCTTGTTAACACGTTCAAGATAGACCAGAAACCATGGCTATTTGTCCAATATGGCGATGTTTTAAACCTTATACCTCGCGCGAAATGGTTTGATCCTGCCGGAGACGTGTTCAAAAGTACCGTGACTTTGGCCGGAACCAATGGATTTTGGCTGTCGCTTTCGGACCATCTTTGGGGAAAAGTGGCAGAACATGGTGAATGGGACATAAAGGCTTTGGCGGGCAAAGGGCAAGACAAAGTCGTCTTAGGAAAGGCCCATTTTAGTGTAACACCTGAGCCAATAGGATCGCTTCTTTTTGCAATAGGAGCCGGAGCTCTCGGAATAATCAAACGCCGTAGGGATAAGAGCAGAGCGTAATAGGGTACTTTCAAGATTAGAATTTTCTTTTTAGCGGGGGAGAAACATGCCTTAACTGGTAATGGACTCCCTCGCTATCTTTATATGGCGTTAAGAATACCAATGAAGGTTGTTATGCTTTGCTTCTTAGGATCTTTAGAATATATTTATGCCAAGAAAGCAAAGAACAGCGCTTTCACTACTTAATTTTTAAGGAAATAATCGAAACGCTATTTTTAATGATAAAGGTAGGCGTTTTTCTATTTTTCGGATAAGCCGCCTTGTGATAGCAAGCTATTTGTGGGGAATTTTTAGGTTTATTGAGTAGCTATATATATTATAAGGAAAGCAGCTCTTTTTTCAAAAGAATCAATATAGCTACTTTTTATGTTTTATATGTAGGTGGATAAAAGTCAATAAATAGTGGAAAACAGTCCTTATTTAATAAATGTAATTATAATATAATTGCATTTAATAACGTTAAATTATATTAAGTTATTAGTAAGCTAAAAAGGAATATTGCTCTTGGATGATATCTTTATAACAAAAGAAGCAGCCAAATATCTAAAAGTTAGCCAAACCTATACCCGCTTGAATAAACTGGGCTCAAACAAGAAGAAAAGCCGTAACGGGCATAGGGATCTCAAAGAAAATAACGACAAATTCATTAAAGAGAAACTACAAAAAATAACATAATACCTTTGCGGTTGTAACGCAGAGGTATTTTTTTTAAAATAACGCGTTTTGACTTAAAGTATCCCGCTTTATATAGGAATGGTGTAATAGGCCAGTAGTTCTAAAAATAGGATTAATGGTTAATCAGTACATGAAAAAGAAACCCAAAGACAATTATTTAAAAAAAAATAAAGAGCTGAAAGCGCGCTTAGCCGAAGAAGAAAATTTATTGTCTGCGATTAAATCGGGAGAGATGGCCGGTTTTGTTAATGGTGACAAAAAGCCTTTTAGGGATGAGAGAACATTAAGGGAGAAAGATGTTATTTATAGGACTCTTGTTGAAACGACCAACACCGGCTATCTAATTATAGACATATATGGCAGGGTTATTGACGCAAATTTGGAGTATGTCCGCCTTACCGGGCATGATACCTTAGATGAAATACGCGGTAGATCTGTTATAGAGTGGACTGCTCCTCATGAAAAGAAAAAAAATGCCCAGGCCGTTGAAAAGTGCAAAAAGGACGGATATATCAGGAATTTTGAAATTTCTTACGTTGACAAAAACGGCAAAATTACACCTATTGAGGTTAATGCGACAGTAGTAAAAATAAAAAGGAAATGGCGGATTGTTACGCTGTGCCGTGATATCACTGAACGCAAGCGTTCGGAAGAAGCTTTGCGCGAAAGCGAGGAGCGATTGAGGTTGGCCAATAAAGCCACTAATGACGTCGTGTGGGATTGGGATATAACCAAGGATACCCAGCAGTGGAATGAATCCGGGGCGGTTATTTTTGGCTGGACCGATATCGTTGAGCATCCGCAAGATGCCCATTGGTGGTCTGATCGCATACATCCCGAAGATCTGGAAAGAGTAACTAATAGGTTTTTTGCCGTAGTGAATAACCCCGAAGCTAACTATTGGCACGATGAATATAGGTTTAGGAAGGCCGGTGGGAGTTACGCTGAGGTGATGGACCGGGGCTATGTGTTGCGAGATAAAGAAGGTAAAGCTATTCGCATGATAGGTGCTATGCTCGATGTCACCGAACGTAAGCTTACTGAAGAGGCTCTCAGGATAAGCGAAAAACGACTACAGCTGGCTCTCGAGATCAGCCATTCTTTTGCGTTTGAATGGTATCCTGAAGATGATAGAGTCGTTCGCTCGGAAAGTTGCGCGTCTATTCTGGGGCTAAGCGGGGAAGAGGTAATATCTGACACAGGTAAAAAATATTTTGAACGTGTACATCCCGAAGACCGCGAAAGATTTGTTAATTTACTCAAAACGCTTAACCCGGACATGTCTAGCTATCAAACCGAATATCGCATTATAAAAAAAGATGGTTCTGTGGTTGTGCTTTATGAGGTTGGGTATGGGACATTTAACAAAGATGGAAAGATTGCTCATTTAGTTGGCACAAGTACTGATATTACAGATCGGAAGAAGGTTGAGTTGCAAAGGGAGTCTATGCTCAAAGCATTGTACGAGAGTGAGGAGCGCTTGCGTATGCATATTGAGAATTCACCCTTAGCGGTAGTTGAGTGGAATGATAAGTTTGTAGTTACCCGATGGGCCGGGGAAGCAGAAAATATATTTGGTTTTAGTGCTAGCGAAATTATAGGTAAAAGTATTACGGAAATTGATATCGTTTATCCGGAGGATCGACCGCAAGTAGATAGTGTAATGAAACGACTTACAGATGGTGTTAAGCGCAAGCTTATTTTAACGAATCGCAATATTACAAAGAGCGGAGCTGTCAGGTATTGTGCTTGGCATAACTCTACGTTACTGGATGCTAATGGAAAGCTGATTTCCGTGTTGTCGCTTGTGTTGGATATAACTGACCGTAAGCGCGATGAAGAAGCTCTCAAAGCGAGTGAGGCGCGTCTGCAGTTAGCTCTAGTTGCCGCCAAAGCCGGGATATGGGAATGTGATATAAATACAAACAAAAATATATGGTCAGATGCATTATGGAATATTTACGGCCTGAAGCCGCATAGTTTGGAGCCGTCATATGATGCATGGCTCAAGACAGTTGATCAGGACGACCGCGCTCGGGTTGAGAAAGCTGTAGAGGATGCCACCCAAAAAGGCATAGAATTAATATGTGAGTGGAGGGTAATTGGCGATGATGGATCGGTGCGGTGGCTTATGTCACAAGGTCAGCCGATACAAGATAATTCTGGGATAATAACGCGCTACATAGGGGTTGTTATGGATATTACCGGCCTCAAACAGATTGAGTTTGAAAAGGAGATTGCTTATAAGGAGTTGGAGCAATACCGACAGGATTTGGACCGGGCTCAGATGGTTGGGCAGATCGGAAGCTGGAGATTGGATGTACAACTTAATGTCCTGAAATGGTCAGATGAGAACTATCGCATTTTTGGAATACCCAAAGGTACGCCGTTGACATACGAAACTTTTTTGAGCCGTATCCACCCCGATGACCTTCACTATGTTGATACCGAGTGGAAAAGAGCGTTAGCCGGTAATCCATATGATATAGAGCATCGGATTTTGGCAGATGGCGCGGTGAAATGGGTCAGAGAGAAGGCATTTTTGGAGTTTGATCATGGTGGTAAACTATTGGGAGGGTTCGGGATAACCCAGGATATAACCGAGCGCAAAATTAATGAAGAGACTCTGCAAAAAAATGAAGAAGAACTTAAGAAGCTGAATAGGACTCTAAAGGCTCTTAATGATTCAAGCCTTGCTATGACTCATGCGGATAATGAAATTGAATATCTGAACTTAGTATGCAAAATTATTGTTGAAGACTGCGGCTATTCCATGGTTTGGATAGGATTTGCTGAACAGGATGAAGAAAAAAAGGTGCGACCGATTGCTCGGGCAGGGTTTGAAAAAGGCTATCTGGAAACCGTAAACATTACATGGGCGGATACTGAACGCGGCAGGGGACCTATAGGCACTGCTATACGTACCGGAAAAGTCAGTATTGTTAGGGATATTTTGACAGACCCCAATTTTGCCCCTTGGCGAGAGGAAGCGGTAAAAAGAGGGTATGCTTCGGTAATAGCGTTTCCTTTGACCGTAGATAATAAAACGATCGGCGCGGCAACTATATATTCAAAAGACTCGGGTCTTCTTACGGTTAATGAGATACAATTACTCTCGGAATTAATTACCGACGTGTCTTATGGAATAGCGGCTTTACGTTTACGCGCCAGACGAGCTGAGGCTGAAGAGATATTAAGACGGGATAAAGATACTTTTAAAAGGCTTGTCAAGGAAAGGGGCAGGCGGCTCGCTAAAGCTGAAATAGAGCTCGAAAAGACAAGGCGGCTTTCGGATATAGGAGTATTAGCGGCTACTGTGGCGCACGAACTTCGAAATCCTCTGGCGGCTATAAACATGGCGGTAGCTAATGTCAAACGGAAAGCCCAAAATCCCATTTTGGATAAGCATCTGGCTAATATAGAAAAGAAGGTCTACGAGAGCGACCAGATAATAAATAATCTGTTGTATTATTCCCGCATTAAATCTCCCAATTATGAATCGGTCAATATTAATAGCATGCTTAATGAGTGTGTAGCTATAATAGAAGAGAAAATTACTCCCCTAAGAAAAATATTGATCAATAGAAATATTGATTCCACCAATGATGTTATTATCGAAGCCGACCCTCTGCAGATAAAGGAGGTGTTCTATAATTTATTAAACAACTCTTTGGATTCGATCGAGGGTATTGACGGTAAGATAGATATCCTTACTCATAATAAGGACAGATTTATAGAGATCATAATTCAGGATAACGGCATCGGTATAGATAAAAAACATCTGCATAAGATCTTCGACCCATTCTTCACTACCAAGGCAAAGGGTACCGGCCTTGGCCTGGTTGTCTGCAAGCAGATAACGGATCTACACGGCGGGACAATAAAAATTGAAAGCGAAGTTGGCAAGGGGTCGAAGGCGGTCATTCTCTTACCTAAGAAAAAAGTAATAAAAACGCCTTACAAAAACATTTTTTTAGAACTTTTGCCTTAGCAATCTAAACGGATTGAAAGATCCTTATAAAATAAATATTATTTTTTTTAATTATATTTTTAGCACTATTAGTCAAAAAAGCAGTTTTATCCTGCCATATCCCGCAGTAGAAAAAAGTCAGCAATCAAAAGAATCGACCAATTCACTATATATGAATATTACTGTATATTGGTTTAAACAGTGATTTTTTAAAAATCCCAAAAATTCCCGAATTAATTTTTTTTTGATACAAATGGATTCTGAACGGATAAAATAAATGTTGTGCATGATCATGTCGGTGGTACATAAGGAGTTTAGATGAAGAGTATTTTAGGAATAATCGCGCTCATAATATTTTCTGTATTCCTGGTAAAGTATGCCGAATGGCGCAGCATCTACTTTCCGACAAAGAATGTCCTTTATACTCCGGATAAGGCAGGTTTGCCTTATGAAGATGCCTATTTTTACACAGTGGATTCCAAAAAGCTGAATGGATGGTTTGTTGGGGACAAAAAAAAGGCGCTTACTATACTCTTTTGTCATGGCAATGCCGGTAATATTGGCGACCGGCTTGAGAAGCTTTTGATCTTTTACAATATGGGGCTAAATACGTTTATATTCGACTATAGGGGATATGGCAAAAGCGAAGGCCTGCCTTCTGAAGAAGGTTTATACAGAGATGCCGAGGCTGCATATAATTACCTTATAAAAAGTAGATCCATCTCTCCCAAAGACATAGTTATTTACGGGGAATCAATAGGTGGGGCAGTTGTCATAGATCTTGCTGGGAAGGAAACTTTAAAAGCTCTCATAACAGAAGGTGTATTTACTTCTAGCCAAGAGATGGCCCGATCGATGTTTTTTTTATTTCCCGGTTTTCTGCTCTCTTCAAGATTTGACAGTATATCCAAGATAAGAGATGTTACTTGCCCAAAATTGATCATACATAGTGCGAATGATGAGATAGTGCCTTTTTATATGGGCCAGAAACTATTCGGTGCCGCCACGCCTTATAAGGAATTCTTGGAGATAAGAGGCAGCCATAATGAGGCATTTTTGGATTCAAAAGAAAAATTCTCAAGAGGCATAAAATCATTCCTGGAGAAAGCCTTATAAAAAAGGAGGATTACATGAAAAAGGCAGCCTATTTATTGTTTATCGTAGCGGTTATTATTCTAGGAGCTTTGATACTGGAGGCAGAGGAGCAAAAAGTATCGGAAAAGCGGTTAGCTATGTCGGTAACAATCGCAAAGGCAAAAGATTTTTCCAGCTTAGTCGGTATGCAGATATTTAGCGATACATTGATTAAAAATCATATAAAGCTTTATGAAGGCTATGTTAAAAACTCCAATGATATCCTTGAAAAACTTAACAACTTAATTTTGGACAAAAAGGACAGGACTCCCGAATATGCCGAGTTAAAACGCCGCTTTGCCTGGGAGCTTAACGGTATGGTGCTACATGAATACTATTTCGAGAATCTTGGCCCGAGTGCTCCATTGGATGCGAAAAGCCCTCTCTATATAAAGATATCAGAGGATTTCGGAAGTTTTGATGATTGGAAAGAAGATTTTATCTCTACCGGTTTAATGCGCGGGATAGGATGGGCAGTGCTCTCTTGGGAGCTTAAAACAGGGAAGCTATTAAATATATGGATTAACGAGCATGATGTCGGACATATAACTTCTTCGAGGCCGATACTTGTGATGGATGTATTTGAGCATGCCTATATTACTGATTTCGGGCTTGATAGGGCAAAATATATAGAGAGTTTTTTTAAAAATATAAACTGGAAAATATCAGAAAAGCGTTTTAACGAATTTTACAGGTAAATACCGCCTTATTTCGAGTCTTTGCATAACCCCGGATTCGAATTTCTGTTTGGATTCAAAAAGCGCCTGTTTTCAGTCCGCCAGAAAAGCCCTGCTGACAATAATCTTTATTAATGATTCCGCAGTAGAAAAAAGTCAGCAATAAGCAGAACCAGCCAATTTACTCATTCACGGTAATTTCGTAAAATTATAACGGATTTTTATGCAATGAATTATACAAAACGCATAAGGCGTAAAAAGGAGGCGGTTAAAATGGTAAAAATGGAAATGCATAAAATGGCTTCATCATCCTGCTGTTCCGAAGAAGAGCTTAATAACGAGATCAGGAAAAAGGCCCAGGAGCTCTGGGAAAAAAGCGGGAGAAAAAGCGGGAGGGACTTGGAAAACTGGGTAAAAGCCGAACGGATCATTAAGTCTAAGGTATGCTAAATGTAAAATTTATTAAAATGTATAATAAATTTTGTGCCTGACCTTTCATTTTGATAGGAAACAGGAAAGTCTGTCCTTGGGGGATAGACCTTTCTTTTAATAGGAAACAGGAAAGTCTGCCTAGAATAAACAAAAGGGTCATAAAATACTAATATCATAAAGTTTATAAGAGAGGCACTTTTATGGCAAAAGAGAACAAAAAATTCTGGCCGGTAAAACATGAACCGTCAATAAATGATATGCTTATGTTCAAAAATTCTATCGACAAGCAGTTTGAAAGCTTTTTTTCGGGACATTCTTTCCTGACGGGATTGCCCTCTATGTTAAAAAAAGATTTTGAAGGCTTTAAACCGGCTGTTGATATGTATGAAACAAATAAAGAAGTGATTGTTGAGGCCGATATTCCGGGTTGTGATAAAAAAGACGTGAATATAAAGGTCGATAATAACATACTCACCATATCCGGCGATAAAAAAGAGACAAAAGAGGACAAGAAGAAGAACTTTTTCCATAAGGAGCAGTATCTGGGTGCTTTTTCAAGATCCATAAGCCTCCCGAATTATGCCAATATTGCCAAGCCTAAAGCCACTTATGAAAAAGGAATTCTTAAAATTGCTTTTCCGAAAACAGAACTTGCGCACGCAACTCATAAAAGAATAGAAATTACATCAAAGTAAATTATTGATTAAAGGAGTATTGATATGATTACAAAAATGCCTTTGGTGACAGAATGTGTTGTTGGATCGTGTTCTTACAATAAAGATAGAATTTGCCATGCCTTTGCTATTAATGTCGGAGGTTCCGGCCCTATCTGCGATGCATTTGTATCAGCTTCAATAAAATGTACCGGGAACAATGGTATGGGAGGAGTCGGAGCGTGCAAGACAAAAAGCTGTAAATTCAATGATTGCCTTATGTGCGCCGCTCCAGATATTCATGTGCAATTATCGGGTAGTCAGGCTGTCTGCAGTACCTTTAAAGAGAGGTAACCCAGTTTCATTCAACTGGGTTGTAAAAAGGAGGCATATCATGCTGGTAAAAAGCGAAATGACAAAAGGCGTTGAGTTCATAGGCCCTAATGCATCGGTTAAGGTAGCCGCCGAGAAAATGAAGAATCTTAATATAGGGGTATTGCCTGTCTGCGAAAACAACAATCTAATAGGTGTAATTACAGATAGAGACATAACGATTCGCTTGACAGCCAAAGCTAAAGACCCGAATACGACAAAAGTTAATGAAATAATGAGTTCTAATGTCGAGTGGTGTTTTGAAGATGATGAGATTGAAAAAATAGCTATGGTTATGGAGGCCAAACAGATACGCAGGCTTCCAGTGTTGAATCATAGCAAAAAGCTCGTTGGTATTCTTTCGCTGAGCGATATAGCTGTTAAAGGAAGCAAATCGGTTGCATGTGAAATTTTGGAGAAGGTTTCTGAACAGGTTTAATCTGGATAGAAAACTTTATACCGATAACGGAAAATAGGTTATTTAAAATAATAAATCATAATGGAGCCCTCCAAATTTAAAAAAAATAACCTGGCAGATTCTATATCACCTTATTTGTTTTTGCATAAGGATAACCCTGTATGGTGGCAGCCGTGGAATTTGGATACGCTCGCTTACGCCCGTAAGGATGATAAAATTATATTCGCATCCATAGGTTATTCCACATGCCATTGGTGCCATGTCATGGCCGAAGAGGCCTTCAGCGATAAAGAAACGGCAGATTATCTTAATAAATATTTTGTATCTATTAAGGTCGACCGGGAAGAGAGGCCGGATATCGACAGGTACTCTATGGCTTTTATCTTTTCAATCGGCATCCAGGGAGGATGGCCGTTAAATATTTTTTTTACGCCAAATCTAAATCCGATATATGCGCTTACCTATGCTCCTTCCCAAACGCGCCATCAAATGGCATCTTTGCTCGATATTCTTAAGAAAGTCAAAACATTTTATGATGAACAGAAAAAATTCATAGAACCTTTTAATATGGCAAGAGCCAAGCCATATATAATAGAAAAAGGGGATATCATCGATATTCTGTGGAGCAACTTTGACCATGAATTTGCCGGGTTTAAAGACACCGCAAAATTCCCTCCCCATAGTACTTTATTGTTCATGCTCTACTATTTTGAGATTAATAGAGATAATAAACTTCAGGATATGATTACTAGGACCCTTGACGCCATGCGTCTCGGGGGCTACATGACCATCTTGCCGGGGGATTTTTTCGTTATTCAGTAGATAGAGATTGGTCTGTACCGCACTTTGAGAAAATGCTTTATGATCAGGCATTAGCGTTATGGGAATACTCTTTAGCATACAGGTTATTCCAAAAAATGGAGTATCGTGAAGTGGCCCAAAAGATATTGGATTGCTTAGAGTATACATTTGAGCATGAGGGGGTTTACTATTCCGGTGTTGATGCCGATACCGAACATGAGGAAGGCGCTCAATATCTGTGGGATGAAAAAGAGCTTAAGGATGTTCTGACGCCGCTTGAATTGGCGCAATTTAAGGAGATTTATCAGATTTCCGGTAAAGGAAATTTTATAAACAAAAATCATCTCATAAAAAAAGCGGATAGGATGTTGCCTGATGCCGAACACAAATTATTGATAGCCCGGAGAAAACGCAAACAGCCTTTTGTAGACCGCAAAATAAGCACCTCTTGGAATTGCTTAACCGGTATCGGGCTTGTCCAGGCATTTGTTAACTTAAAAGACAAAAGAGCCATTCTAAAAGCAGAAAATCTTTATAATAGGTTAATAAATCTAAATTCACTTGGCGGGAGGATATATCATTCTTCTTTTAATTCTATTAGGCAGAATGAAGAATTCCTGGAAGATTATGCATCGGTGTTATTATTTTTGACATATCTATTTAAGGAGACAAATAGATATGGCGATGAGATGAATAGGATATATGAAAAGCTGAAGCAATATAAAGGCCCCGACGGATGGAATGAATCTCGTAATGAAGATTTTTTAAAAGTCCCGGCAGAAGCCTTTGATAATCCTACGCCTTCAAGCATATCTATGGCAGAGCTGGCGATATTAAGAACAGATTTTTTGAATAATCGTAAGATCAGCCCTAAAGAATATGGCCAACCCCTTATGAATGATTTTTTTAATATCTCATCGTTAGTAAGTAATGAGCTTATCCGGATGAAAGAACCGTCAAGGAAATGACGCTGTGCCCATAAAAAGCTAAGAGGCATATATTTATATAAGCATAGTTTGAGGAGCGAAAACTTGGACTCGTATTTTGGGACATTTCAGATAGCAAAGCTTATATTCCAGCGCTCACTAGATAGCGCCATATCATCTTAGGTTAGACTGGCTCATGTGGTTTCTTCCTTTCTCAGTCAGAGTTACCGAGAGCGGTGTTATTAGCTATGGGCATGAATTGTGGTTCGTGCGTTTTATTCAAAAGCTTTTGATGGGGGATAAAGAGACTATCAGATTATTAAGATCAGATCCTTTTTTGGGTAAAGCGCCCAAATTTATCAGGGCCGGATTTTACAGGTACAATTATACGAATTGGACTGAGCTTCAAAAAAACAAGGCATGGTGGAAGCGTACATTAATAGACGAGTATCTGCCGGCTGTTTCCTTTTCGGACCTGCAAAATCCGTAAAACGCGATTTTTATAATTTCGGAAAAGTTTATTATTGTTTATTCAAGATATACAGATCGGAAAGTCTCAAGACAAGATCTTTATATTTTTGACGCATTGATGAAGAATTTAGGAGAGTAATGCCTTTATTGACAAAATAATCGATCCTGTTTTTTGCATAGTCTATTGAACCGGAATCAATGATTATTTTACGCAGTTTTAAAATATCGGTTCCGCTAACTTTGTCTTTTTTAAAAAGTTTTCTAATTATTGTTTTACCGGATTTATCGGTATTTTTATATGCATACCAGACAAGTATGGTTTTTTTAGCTTCACGCAGATCCGAAGAATCTTCATAACCGGAGCCCCGTTCATTGATAATCAAGTCCGATATATCATCTTTTATCTGGAATGCACGCCCCAGATATATCCCGCAATTGAATAATCTATTTATATCGGTTTTTTTTGCTCCGGCAAGCATGGCGCCGATTACCAGTGGAGTTGAAAAAGAATAGATGCCAGTTTTAAGATCATAAATTTTGTAAATATCGTTATTATCTATGGCTTTAATGTCTTTTGTCGCAAAAAGAAGTTCTAAAAATTCCCCGGTTCCCGTATAAATAGCAGCATCAATAAGTTTGTTTAAGGCAAGTTCTTTACGGGTTCTATTCTCATTGATAGATAGAAATGCCGATATGCCGAGGGCGTATATTATGTCTCCCAAAATAATAGAGAGGTCTTCCCCGGTGAATCTGAGATTTTTATATTTACTTAGATGCTTATTTATCAGATTATGCATAGACAGTTTTCCGCGTCTTGTGCCGGACTTGTCTATTATGTCGTCATGGACGAGTATGAAGTTATGCAGAAGTTCCATGGATATTGAGCTTCGGTATAATCCCGAGGGTTTTTTCTTAGTAAACCCCGAATATCCAATAATAAAAAGAGACGGGCGCAGTCTTTTGCCCTTCTGGAGTAATAGGCCTTTTATATAGCGGAATATTTGTGGGGATATGTTATTAAAAGAATATTTTTTATCGATATATTTCAGGTATGCGTTGATTTCAGATCCGATGTCATCTTTTAATTTGTTCAGCATACAATTATCCTAACATAATAGATAAGGCAAAACAAATGAAAAATTTTATTAATAACATAATGCGGGCTTTAAGGCTGCCGTTTACTTTGGCCAGCCTAATGCCTTTTATCTCGGGGTCGCTGGCCATAAAGGGTTTTTTTGACGCCACCAATTTTGTGCTCGGGCTTATTACGGTAATGGCAGGGCATTTGAGCGCCAATCTTATCAATGACTATGCGGATTCAAAGACCGGGGTCGATTGGCAGGATACAAAATTTTACAGGTACTTCGGCGGATCCAAGCTGATACAGGAGTCGGTATTTTCGGGAAGGTTCTATTTTTACCTGGCTTTGCTAATGGCGGCTATTTCTTGTTTGTCGGCGCTCGTTATAGCAATAATACAAAAAAACATATTCATAATAGCCGTTTTTTTTGGAGTGCTTTTTTTGGCCTGGTCATATTCGGCCAAGCCGTTGCAGTTTTCCTATCGAAGGTATGGCGAGATAATAATTTTTATACTTTTTGGTCCTGCGCCTGTAATGGGAGGGTATTTTCTTCAGGGAGGGCAGGTCCCTGATTTAAAAAGTTTTATCTTGTCTTTACCGTTCGGGTTTATAGCCACCGCCATTCTTTATGCCAATGAGATACCTGATTTTAAGGATGATATTAGATCCGGTAAATTTACATGGGTATCTATTATCGGACAAAAACGCGCCTACATACTTTACCTGGTTCTTATGGTATGTGCGTTCTTATCCATTGTTTTAAATATAATATGCGGCTATATGGGTTTACCGGCTATTGTCTCTCTCTTTGCTGTATCAGGAGCAATGAAAGCCGCCGGGATATTAAAGAGCCATTGGCACGATAAGGTAAAGCTTATTGAGTCGTCCAGGCTGACAATAACTATACATTCAGTTGTGAGCTTATTAATAATCATAGGAGTTATCTTTGGATAGAGTCATTATAGTCGGAGGCGGGTTCGGGGGGCTTATGGCTGCAAAAAAATTGGCGCGGTTTAGGCCTCATATCGAGGTTATTCTTCTTGATAAAAAAAGCACTTCAGATTTTTTGCCCGAACTTCCTGATTGCCTTGGCAGAGGAATAACCCCGGGATATCTTGCATATTCTATAGGAGAGATTGTAAATAGGTATGGCTTTGAATTTATTGAAGAAGAGGTTATTTCCGTTGATATCAAAAATAGAGAGGTCAGTACTAAAAACCGTATTTTAAGCTATGATTATCTTGTGATAGCAAGCGGAAGCAAAACTAATTTTTATGGAAATGAAAACATAAAAAAGTTCGCCTCAAAGCTGGATGATTTAAACGATACTAAGGTGCTGCTTGAAAAAATTAAATTTAGAAAAGTTGGTGCATACATAATAGCCGGAGGAGGTTATACCGGCGCGGAAGTCGCTTCTAATTTAAGGATATTTTTAAAAAAAGAAGCCAAAATTGCCAGAATTATGATCGTCGAAAAATCTTCATCCATCTTAGGGCAATTACCGGAGTGGATAAAAAATTATGTTTATTCTAATTTCAAAAGATTGGAGATAGAAGTACTTCTTAATAGCAGTATAAATAAAATCGAAGGGGAGAGGGTCTATATTTCCAACGGGACTGTTATTGAAAATGCTATTGTCATATGGGTTGCCGGTGTTAAAACGGCGGATTTTATACAGAATTTAGATGTAAAGAAAAATGGACAAGGGAGGATAGAGGTAGATGAGTACCTCAGGATTGATGAGCGGGTTTTTGTTGTGGGAGACTCAGCTTATGTAAGGCAGAAGGATATATATCTGAGAATGGCGGTCCAGTTCGCATTATCCGAGGCAGACAGTGTAGCGAAAAATATAATAAGAAATATAAAGAAAAAAAGGCTGCGTAAGTATAGAACAATGGATCTGGGGTACATAATACCCATGGCCAATGACAGGTCCTGCGGGATTGTCCTCGGGGTGAATGTAACAGGATTTTTTGCGACATTTTTACATTTTATGATGTGCTTTTACCGGTCTTATAGTTGGCAAAAAGGGTTTGGGATTATAAAGGAATTTATTGTAAAAAAGGGGGATAAGATGATTACATCAAGTTTGGCAAGTTTAGTTTTAAGGATTGGCCTGGGGGTGATGTTTGTGGCGCATGGGCTTCAGATGGCGTTCGGGTTATTTGAAGGCCCGGGGGTAGAAAAATTTTCAAGTACATTGCCTAATATGCTGGGGTTGCCTCAAATTCTTTGGTCATACATTGCTTCCTATTCATGTCTTGTGGGTGGGAGCTGCCTTATTTTGGGGGTCTTTACAAGGATTGCGACTATCCCGCTGA
This sequence comes from uncultured Planctomycetia bacterium, assembly GCA_964460615.1. Lineage (GTDB taxonomy): Bacteria > Omnitrophota > Gorgyraeia > CAYWPX01 > CAYWPX01 > CAYWPX01. The sequence continues at coordinate 56,880 of CAYWPX010000010.1, read as the reverse complement.
TAATTTTTACAATTATGGCAGTTAAGCTGGTTCACTGGAAGAACGGATTTTTTATCTCTACCGGCGGATGGGAGTATAATTTTATAATTTTATGCGCGTTGATAGCTTTATCCATATTGGGCGGAGGTAAATTCAGCGTAACAAAAGTTTCTGATAAAATTTAAGAAAGGAGCAAAACATGTTTTCTGAAATCGTCAAGAATACGGTGTCAAAAAGCGGGATCAGAGAGATCACCTACGACCAATTTATGGAGATCAGGAATTCCGAAGACAAATATATCCTGTTGGACGTGTTGCCGTTAGACAGTTACAAAAGGGGCCATATAGAGGGAGCTATACCGTTTCCGTCGGATACTATAAATATGACAACCGCAAAAGAGTTATTGTCAAAAGATGATAATATCATTGTTTATTGCGGTGGGTTTAAGTGTATTGCCAGTACTCAAGCGGCGAAGAAGCTCTCGGTTTTGGGTTATAATGCCCTTGATTATAAGGGGGGCCTCGAGGAGTGGCAAAGGATGGGCAACCCGCTTGTTACAGGATAGTGATGGATGCCCCGAGGTTCAACTAAAAGGTACCGACCCATGGTCATTATACGCAAAGCAAAAGATTATTACAAAGCCTCCGGGGAAATAGAAAAAGGGGCTTTCTCCGGAAGATGGCATTTTTCTTTCGGGGATTATTATGACAGCCATTATATCCGCTTCGGGAATCTCAAAGTTTTTAATGATGATATTCTTTCGCCCGGAGCCACCTGGCCTATGCACCCGCATCGCAATATAGAGGTTGTTACGTATTGCGTTGAAGGGGAATTCCGGCATGCGGACGAAAAAGGTGGCGGTGGCGTATTGAAAAAAGGATGGGTCCAGCATACCACAGTAGGTAAAGGTATGTGGCATTCAGAGATAAATAACAGAGAAGATATTTCTCTTAGATTTATCCAGATGTGGTTCGTGCCATCAGAAAAAAATCTCAAACCTTCGGTTGAACAAAAAATTGTAGATAGATCCGACAGGACCAATAAGTTCTGTAAACTTGTATCCGGTAAAGATCCTAATGCGCTCAAGATAAATTCAGATGCCGAGGTTTATTCCTTATTTCTCGAGGAAGGCAAGACCGTATGTTATACGCTTAAAGCCGGGCGCGGAGCCTACCTGTATCTTCTGGAGGGCGGGCCGATTATGTTAAACGAAAATGTTATACAAAGCCTGGGATCGGCCGAGATAATCGAAGAAAAAGAATTCGCCGTAGGCGCCAAAATCGATGCTGAAATATTGCTGGTGGATACCGACCTAAAAAGCCATTCTGAGTGATAAATTGCTGATCAGACATGATACGGCAACTTATTTTCTTGGCACAAAATCCAAAAATATTTTTTTAGATGAATGTATATACTCCGCTTGACATAAAAAGCTGTGTTGATGTACAATGTAAACGATTCCAAAAAATAATTTTCTAAAAAATTCAAGGAGAAGAATAATTATGGAATTTAATAACAAGGTTTTGATTATTGGCTACGGTTCAGTCTCCAAATGCACGCTACCAATATTATTAAAACACATTAAAATTCCTCATCACAATATTACGATCATTGATTTTGTCGATAAGACAGAAGAGCTTAAGCCTTGGACCAGTAAAGGCATAAAATATTTTAAAGAACAGATCACTCCGATAAATATAACAAGGATCCTTTCTAAGCATGTCTCTGCGGGCGGGCTTATAATTGACCTGGCGTGGAATATCGACTGCAGGGACTTATTGAGCTGGTGCCATGATAATAAGGTTCTTTATGTGAATACATCTGTTGAGGAATGGGACCCTTATGCTGATATGGGGAGAAAAACTCCTTTGGAAAAATCCCTCTATTATAGGCAGATGGGGCTCAGGAAAATGACAGCTACCTGGGAGAACGGCACTACTTCTGTTGTTGACCACGGGGCAAACCCCGGGCTTATATCCCACTTTACAAAAAAAGGGATCATTGATATCGCTAAAAAGGCTGTTAAAGACAAGACCACACCTAAAAAAGAGGTAGATACCTTAGAAGAGCTTATTTCCAAAAAAGATTTTGCCCAATTATCCATGGCTTTAGGTATAAAGGTAATCCATGTAAGCGAGCGTGATACTCAGATAACAAATAAACCAAAAGAGATAGATGAATTTGTAGGTACCTGGTCCATAGAGGGGCTTCGCGAAGAGGGAGTTGCTCCTGCAGAGATGGGTTGGGGAACTCATGAAAAGATGTTACCTCCGCTTGCATATGTCCCTGAGTACGGCCCAAAGAACCAGATATTCCTTTCACAGATGGGGATGAATACCTGGGTAAGGTCATGGATACCATATCAGGAAATTATCGGGATGGTCATCCGTCATGGAGAGGCCTTTACTATCTCAGACAAGCTTACCGTATGGAAAAACGGCAAGGCGATCTACCGCCCGACAGTCCATTACGCGTATATGCCGTGCCATGAGACGCTTTCAAGTTTGTATGAAATCCGCTGCCGAAATTATGAATTGCAGCCAAAGTGCCGTATTATGAGCGATGAGATAACTAAAGGCGAAGATATTTTAGGCGCGCTTCTTATGGGGCATAAGTATAATTCCTGGTGGACCGGATCGATACTGAGTATAGAAGAATCGAGAAGGATATTACCGCATCAGAACGCCACAACCATGCAGGTAGCGATAGGAGTTGTTGCCGCTACTATGTGGATGATAGACAATCCGAATGAAGGATGGTGTATACCGGACGATCTTCCCTATGACTATGTTTTGAGGATCGCAAAGCCCTACTTAGGGAAGCTGGTCTCCGAAGCATCGGACTGGACGCCTTTCAAGAATTATAAATTATTTTTTAAAGAAAATCCTAACGCCTATTTGGATAAGAAAAATATGTGGGCGTTCAATAACTTCCTTTTTAAGGATTAATACTAATGGCAGTGATAGAAAAGAATAATAACGGTACGCAGGAAGAGACAAATAAGGCCTATCTCGATCGTCTTCAGAAGATAGCACAAAAACACGGAACTCCGGTCCTTATTATAGACCACGAAAAGATAAGGGAAAACTACCTTGAATTCATGGAGAGTTTGCCCAGGGTCCAGGCATATTATGCCGTTAAGTCAAATCCTGATCCCGAAATTGTCAGGACGCTTTATAAGCTGGGTGCTAGTTTTGACGTGGCGAGCCTGCCTGAGTTTAAGATAGTTTATGAAAATATAAAAGATCTGAAAGCTAAAGAACGCCAGGATTTTATTTCGAATAATATTATTTATGCCAATACTATTAAACAGGTAGAGGCGCTTCATGAGCTGGACCAGTATAAGCCTTTAGTAACCTATGATAATATGGAGGAGCTTAAAAAGATAAAAAAACATTGTCCTCACGCGGGGTTATGCCTGAGGATCAAGGTCCCCAATACTGGCTCCATGGTTGAATTATCAAGTAAATTCGGCATAGATCCGGGCGAAGCCGTGGACCTGATAGTTGAGTCATTCAAAATGGGCTTAGTTGTAGAGGGATTAAGTTTTCATGTAGGGAGTCAGTGCAATAATTTTGAAAATTACATGCAGTCGCTTCAATTGACCAAGTCCATCCTTAAAGAATCCGAATCCCGCGGGTATAAGATCAATATTGTCGATATCGGCGGAGGCTTCCCCGTAAAATACCATAGCAAGGTAAAGGCGTTTAAGACCTTAGCAAAGAAACTGAACACAGAATTTAAAAGGCTTTTTCCTGATACTATGGAGATCTTGGCTGAACCAGGAAGGTTTATATCCGCTAATGCCGGGACTCTTGTGACAAAGATTATCGGTAAGGCTGTCCGTGACGGCAAGACCTGTTACTATGTAGATGACGGCGTATATCACACGTTTTCAGGTATCATATTCGATCATTGCCAGTATCAATTAAAAGCATTCAAGGAAGGGGAGCCTAAGCTATCGGCGGTGTTCGGTCCGACATGTGATGCTTTGGATACTATCACGGTTGCAGATGAACTCCCGGAATTAGAGATAGACGATTTGTTGTATGCAGAAAATATCGGCGCCTATAGTATAGCATCTTCCACGTATTTTAACGGTTTTCCCCCGGCAAAAGTAGTCCATATCAATCAGTAATCCATTGGATCCAGACCGGCCAATGTGTTTATATCCGCATATATCTACAGGTAGAAAAAAATCAATAATATAGGGAAAAAAGTCATTTTCTATTTTCATAGGTTGGTTTATTATAAATTGTATTAGATTGCATTGTTATCAATATTTAAGGAGATCATATGGAAGACCTGTTGCTTACTAAGGAAGTCGCAAAAATTCTAAGGGTCAGTGAGGAATATGTCCGTGAATTAATCAGAGAAAAAAAGATCAAAGCCTACAAAGAAGGCCGGCGAGGCGGGTTCAGAATTCAAAAAAGTGACGTCGAGGATTATATTAAGGAAAAATTGCATTACCAGGTAAAGAAAAAATAATTTCGAGGCCATCATCACCGTATATTGACAAGCAATGGGTTGTTGGTATGGCAGGATAATTTTCTGATCCATAAAGTTAGCCCTAAAGTGCGCCACAGAAAAGAATAGCACATATCTATAATAAGAGGGGGATTAATGACCAATAAAAGGCTTTTAATTATTGATGATGATGTAGAACTTTGCGAAGAACTTACGGAGGCATTAAGCAGTGAAGGTTTTTTGACAACGTCAGTTTCAGAAAGCAGGGAGGGGCAAAAACTTGCCCAAAGCGGGGATTTTGATGCGATAATCCTGGATAATAAAATGAGCGGGATAACCGGCGTAGAACTAGTCAAAAGCCTTAGTGAAAATATCAGAAGAAAAGTGCTTTTAATAAGCGGGAAACCTTTCATGAATAAGGAACTCGAAGAGGCAGGGCTCTTAGACACGATAGGAGGCCTCTTAGCTAAGCCTATAGATCTGAACTCGATAATAGCAAAAATTAAGGATATCGTTAGATAATTGAGATTGTAATCAGGTTTTTGTGTCTGGATAATAAAACGGCGCAATACTTATTTAGATAAGACAAGGAAGATATGAATTTTTCTAAAGCCAAAATTTGTGGAGTTATTTTTTATAGTTTAAATTTACCTTGATATATTCGGGTATTTTATTTATAATATATTAAAATAATGTTAAATATGCTATAGGCTATGATCCGGTGCAATGGTCATAGCCATTTTTATCCCAAGCTTAATTAAACGGTTTATTTTAAAATTAGAAGGAAATATATAAAAAGTGAGAACACTGTTGCAGTTAAACAATCTTTACAAGTCATACGGCGCTCAGGTAATCTTTGAGAATGCCAGCCTTGCTATTGCTGAAGACCATAAGATAGGCGTTATAGGAAGAAATGGCGCCGGCAAGTCCACTCTCTGTAAAGTCATTACAGGCCAGGAGGAGCTGGACGGAGGCTCCATACAGGAGTGCTCTAATTTTCGATTAGCGTACTTAGAGCAGCACGACCCTTTCAGGCTCGACGAGAAAGTTATAGATTTTCTGATGCGTTATACCGGAAAAGAGGCCTGGGAATGCGGCAAGATCGCCGCAAGTTTTCAGCTGACTAACGAAATTCTGGAAAAGGAGATAGGTACTTTGCCCGGCGGATTCAGGACCAGGGTGAAATTAGCCTCAATGTTATTAAGGGACCCGAATTTTCTCATTTTAGATGAACCTACAAATTATCTCGATTTGAAAACTCTTATCTTACTGGAAGAGTTCCTTCTTGATTTCAGGGGAGGGTTTATAATAGTCTCCCATGATAGAGAATTTCTCATAAAAACCTGTAAAGAAACTCTTGAGATTGAAAACGGTTCTTTCAATCTGTATCCCGGGACAGTCGAAGAATATCTTATGTTCAAAGAAGAACAGGTGAGGTTGATAGATTGCCACAATAAAAATATCCTTGCCAAAAAAAAGCAGTTGCAGGCATTTATTGACCGCTTCGGAGCAAAAGCGTCCAAAGCTACTCAGTCGAGATCTATGAAGAAAAAGATGGAGAGGCTTAAAACTATAGATACCGAACATCAGCTTGGAAACGTTCATATCAAGATCCCAAATGTAGAGAAAAGGAATATCCCGGCATTTAGGTGCGAAGATCTTGCTGTAGGTTATCCGACCCATGTAGTTGCAGATAAGATTAATATGGAGTTTAACCAGGGTGAGCATGTAGCTGTCTTGGGGGATAACGGCCAGGGAAAGACAACATTTATGCGTACGGTTGCAGGAGACTTGGATGCGAAAAACGGAACTTTTAAATGGGGCTATGGTTTAAAGGTCGGGTATTACGCCCAGCATGTTCTCTCAAGCCTTGACCCAAGGCATGATGTCTATGATCACCTATTGAGTAAGTCAGATAATTATGTCACAAAACAGGACATACTTGCTTTGGCTGGAAGTTTTTTATTCAGGGATGATGATGTTTATAAAAAAGTCCCGGTATTAAGCGGAGGCGAAAAGGCAAGGCTGTGCTTAGCGGGGCTTCTTTTATCAAAAAGCGATGTGCTGCTTCTCGACGAACCGACTAACCATCTGGATTTTGAAACTGTCGAAGCTCTCGGAATAGCATTAAAGAAATTTGACGGGACCATTTTTTTTATAAGCCATGACAGGACATTTGTTAATATGCTTGCTACTCAGATAGTCGAAGTAAAGGACGGTGCAATTATTCGTTACCCGGGGAATTATGAAGAGTATGTTTATAGCATGGAGACAAGGGTCATAAATGAATTAAGCGAAGATGAAGAGATAAAACCAAAACCTAAAACCAAGCCAAAGCATAATCCTCCCACTGAGAAAAAATCTCCTCAATCGGTAGAAAAAGAGCTTAAGTCCGAGATATCCAATACTAATTCCCGCCTTAAAGAAGTCCAAGCAAGATTGGACGGCAACAAGAAAGAGCTTGAAGAGATACATAAACTCTTTGTCGAAAATTCTGCCAATTGGTCGCTTGAGCGGAGCCGGCGTTTCCAGGAACTTGAAAAACTGATAAAAGAGGACGAAGACCTCTGGCTCGCACTTGTCGAAAAAATAGATAGTTTAAATAAAAAAATAAGTGGAATTAGATCCTGATCTGATTTGTTATTCCCTCCCCGTAATAAGTACGGGGTAAACTCCGGCGGGAATCCAGAAGGTTTAGGTTGGAAGAGAAAAAATAAATTAATTATTTGTCATTCCCGCGCCTGCCCGCCAGTGTTTGTGGAGGGAAGGCGGGAATCCAGTATTCTATTTTTCGAACCCTGTTTTGTGTAGTTGACAGACTTAAGTTTTTTTGTTAGTTTAAATTATAAAACTACGATCAATTCTTAATAAAGGACATCAAAAATGTTCTATCCTATTCTTAGGGTGCTGTTTATTTTGTTTTTTAAGCTTTATCTTAAACCAACTGTCATCGGCCTTGAAAATATCCCCAAAAAAGGCCCGTTTATTTTTACTGCAAATCACGCCAGTTATCTGGATCCTCCTTTAGTGTCTGCTTATATCAATAGAAACCTCTATTTTATGGCACGCGAAGAGCTCCTTAAGTCCCCGGTAATAGGCTGGGTACTTAAGCATGCGCACACGTTCGCAGTCAAAAGGCACGGGAGGGATCTCAATGCCATAAAGACATCGCTAAAGGTATTGATATCCAAAAACGGCTTAGTGATCTTTCCGGAAGGGACAAGGACAAAAAACAGACTTCTTAAACGTGCGAAGCCCGGAGTGGGATTTTTGGTTTATAAATCAAGGGCGCCGGTTATCCCTTGTTATATTGAAGGCACTTTTGATGCGATGCCCAGGCGGATAAGGACGTTTAAGCCCAGTCCGGTAAAGATGTATATCGGAAAACCCATTGATTTTACTAAGGAGCTTCATAAGAATCCTACCCCAGAGCTTTATCAGGAGATAAGTGATAAGATCATGAAGGAAATAGCCGTTATTAAGGAAGCTAATACAAAAGTTTAGTTTAGCATAAAATAGCTTGATGTTAAAATGGCCATATAGTATACTAATTATAAACATATAGAGGGCGGCAAAATGTTTAGCTCTTAAATTCAATATAGTTCCAAGCAATAAATTGTTGCTTGGATTTTTTTTGGGTGCTATGGTGAAAAAAATCATAAAGTGGGCAAAAGAAGAGACTCTTAAGATACTCCCGGCGGTTATATATTTTTTTGTGATCATCAATCTTTTTAAGCTTACATTCGGATGGATGCTTCTTGATAGAGGGATCGAGCTTGTTACATTTGCCAGGTCCATCATTGCAGCGATCATCATCGGCAAGGTTATGTTTATAACAAATAATATGCCTTTTTTTAATATGTTCTCCCAAAGGCCTCTCATTTATAACACCGTTTGGAAGACAACGCTGTATTTTATAATAGCCTTTATTATAAGGACATTAGAACACCTTATCCCTTTTTTGTTAAAATATAAGGACCTCGGAGTGGCCTATGACCATATGATCAGTGAGGTCTGGTGGGCTAAATTCTGGACGGTTCAGGTGTGGCTCTTCGTGCTTTTATTTATTTTTGTTATTTTTCAGGAACTGGTTAAGGGGATAGGAAAGGAAAATTTAAGAAAGATTTTTTTTAAGAAGCAAAGTTAATTTTAGAATCAGGTTATAATCTTCGGTTTACAAAAGGACGGTTCAATGAGTGATTTTTTTGCTGAACAGATGGATTATATATTTTTTGTCTATGGCCTGGGATTTTTTATATTATCCATAGCTTCGTTTTTTTTATATAAATCACAAAAAAACGAACCTATCTGGAAATGGCTCGGGCTCTTTGGTTTTTTGCACGGTATTAATGAATGGCTTGATATGTTCAGCGTTAGTATCGGCGATAGTGATATATTCAAAAATATCCGGCTTTTTTTCTTGGCAGCTTCTTTTATGTGCCTATTTGAGCTTGGACGGAGTAGCCAGCAAGCAAGGTCAGGCAAGTTTTTCGGAAGATGGATCTATGTTCCGATGGTTCTTATATTGGCGTTTGGCTGGGTAATAGAAGGAGCAACCGGCGTAAATATTTTTTCGCGTTATTTTTTTGGAGTTCTTGGCGGTGTATGGGCAGGAGCGGCCATAGCGACGCGTCCCAAGGCCGTCAAATCCGGCAAACAGGTAGACAAGCTTTTTATTTATTTGGGGCTTATCATTATATTATATGCTTTTACCCAGATGATCGTTCCCGTAGGAAAATTTGCTCCGGCGTATTTTATTAATATTCAAACCTTCAAAGATTTTACAGGAGTTCCGATACAGCTTTTTAGGGCCGTGCTCAGTATTCTGGCGGCGGTCGTGCTCTGGTTTTATTTCAGGTCAACGGACATATTGCCTGTTAGCGGAAATAACATAAGTAAAAAGTATATTGTAGTAGTGGTTTTCTTGTCGATTTTATTTTTTGGATGGGTTATTACGGAAGAGATAGGTATTTATGCTAAAAATGAGTACAGTAACAGTTTATTGATAAATACGCGCATTGCTTCGTCAGCGGTCAATCCCCGTCGTATACTTACGCTTACCGGAACCGAGGCTGATAAAACTACAGATGATTTTATTAGGCTTAAAGAGCAGTTGACTCATATCCGCCACGCCAGATTAAACCAGAAATTTGTTTATCTTATGGGCATAAGGGATAAAGAGGTCTTTTTCTATGTAGATGCCGAGCCGGAAAGCTCTAAAGATTATGCTAAACCGGGGGATATTTATAAAAATTATCCGATAGTTCTGTTGGATACTTTTAAAAACGGTAAGGAGGTTGTTGCCGGGCCGTATAAGGATGAATGGGGGGAATGGTTTTCGGCTTTTGTGCCGATAAGAAGCTTTGGTACAGAAAAAATCATAGCGGTTCTGGGTATAGATATATCCAAGAAACTATGGGATCACTATGTTTATGGCTTCCGGATCTATGGTATTGTTGTAGTTATTTTTGTTTTTGTAATATTCAGCATATATTTTGTTGTTTCTCAGATCAGGATCATTGACTCGGAAAAATTGCGTCAGAGCGAGGAAAGATACCGCTTGCTTGCCGATAATGCCAATGATATGGTCTGGATACTTGATTCATCCGGTAAATTTATCTATACAAGCCCTTCCACAAGGCGTCAAATAGGTTTTGCCCCCGAGTTTGAGGGTAGCAGTACTTTTGAAAATGTATTAACCCCTTCCTCAAAAATTGCCGCCCAAAATATTTTTAATGATATTATGCAAAGGGTAAAAGACAAAAAAATAAATCTTATAGAACGTTTTGAGCTTGAAGTTTTGGGCAAAGATGGCTCTACATTTTGGGTAGACGTAAGCGCAGCTGCGGTTTTTTCGACGAACAAAGAATTTAAGGGTATTATGGGCGTTTGCAGGGATATTACTGATCGCAAAAAACTTGAAGATGCGATTCTGGAAAGCGAAGCCAAATATAAAACTCTATATAATTCTTCTTCGGATGCTATTATGATTCTTGACCCTGACGATAATTTTATCGAAGCTAATCCTGCCACCCTTAAATTATTTAATATCGCAGATGAAAAAGAATTCGCCAAAACGAGCCCGGCAATCCTTTCTCCTGAATATCAGCCGGATGGTATTTTGTCGGAGATCAAGGCAAAGAAGATGATATTTATAGCTCTTCAGAAAGGCTCGCATTATTTTGAATGGATCCATAAAACTATCGACGGGAGGGTTTTTCCGGCGACAGTACTTCTCTCAAAAATTAAGATCGCGGACCGGATATTGCTGCAAGCTACTGTGAGAGATGTTACTTTATTCAAAAAGGCTGAAGATGAGCTGAAAAAAGTTGTGGCGCTAAAAGAAGATTTTATATCTATGGTGTCGCATGAGTTAAGGACTCCTCTCACGCCTATAAAAGAAGGCGTAAGCATTATTCTGGACGGGTTAACGGGCGATATAAATGAAGAGCAGAGAGATCTTTTGAGTACGGTTAGGCACAGCGCTGACAGGCTTAATCGGCTGGTTAATAATGTGCTTGATTTCCAAAAACTTAAATCAGGAAAGATGCAGTTTGAGATCATAGAAAATGATATATACTCAGTAATAAACGAAGTCTCTAAGTCTATGTACTTGGTGGCTAAAGAAAAAGGGCTTATTTTAGAGAAAGAAGTTGAGGATGGCCTGCCAATATTCAAATTTGATAAAGATAGGATTACTCAGGTTCTTACGAATCTAGTAAATAATGCCGCCAAATTTACAGATAAAGGGAGTATCAAAATAATAGCAAAAAAAGATCCGGATTCGATCCATGTAATAGTCAAGGATACCGGGCCGGGGATAAGTCCTAATGACATGGGCAAATTATTTCAGAGCTTTCAACAGCTTGATACAACGAGAGAAAAAAGAACGTCCGGGACCGGCTTGGGGCTGGCGATATGTAAAGAGATCATAGATCAGCACAAAGGTAAAATATGGGCTGAATCAATGCCTGCCTCGCCGTCAGGCGGGCCTGCCTCGCCGTCAGGCGGGCCTGCCTCGCCGTCAGGTAAGGGTTCAGAGTTCCATTTTGTACTGCCTTTATAGATAAGAGGAGAGAGGGTATTAATGTCTAAAAGGATTCTTATTATAGATGATGAGGTTATGGTCTCTAAGATGCTTGTGTACCGCCTTAAGGCAAAAGGATATGATGTTGTTACGGCCCAAAACGGGCTCGAAGGGCTTAAGGCGGCCGATGAGTTTAAGCCCGATCTAATTATCCTTGATTATAGGCTTCCGGATCTCGATGCTTGTGAGGTATCAGAAAAGATCAAAGAAAAAATTTCAAAAGATATTCCTATTATCCTTACTACAGCAAGTATTGAGAATATCCTTGAAAAATCCAAAGAATGCGGTGGAATTGATTATATTACAAAGCCCATTGATCATGTTGAATTGTACGAGAAGGTTGAGAAGTATATATAAAACAAGGTCTTTTAACCAAATAGATCAGGGGAATTAAATGGCGATAGAGTCTAAGGATAGGATTAATATTTTTTTTGAGAATATTTCATCAGCTATCAGCGTAATTATATTTTTATCCGGAACAGCTGTATTTTTCGGATGGATTTTTGATATCGGAGTTTTAAAAAGCGTCTTCCCGAACTGGGTTACTATGAAGGCCAGCACCGCGGTATGTTTTATCCTCGTTGGGTTATCGTTATCCTTAGAACACAATAAAAGGTCCAAAAATAATATCGGTCACTCTATATCTAAAATATTTGCCTTTTTGATATTTTCGATAGGATTTCTGGTATTTTTGGAATATATTTACGGATTAGATTTTAAAATAGACCAGTTGCTTTTTAAAGAATCACAAATATCTATTAATGCATCAAGTTCCGGGAGGATGGCATTTAACTCTTCAATACTATTTTGTATTTTAGGTTTGATTATTCTATCTAACAATTTAAGAAATTCCATATTTACATACATTAGGCAGGTATGCGCTCTCGGAGTTATCCTGATTTCAATCCTATCGACTCTTAGATATTTTTACGGAATAGAATTTTTTTATGTCAAACCCAATTTAAGTTTTGTAATGGCGATCCATACTGCTATTCTATTTATTTTGTCCGGTTTGGGGATTTTATTTTTAAGGCCCAAAGATGGTTTAATGAAGCTGGTTTCAAGCGATAGCCTTGGCGGATTTATAATAAGAAGGCTTGGGCCAATAGTAATCGTAATTCCGCTTTTTTTTGGTTGGCTAAAGATAACATCACAGGAATCTGGCCTTATCAGCGACAAATTCGGCGTTGCGCTGGTAGCGATTTTGAATATGAGCGTAATTTTTGCTTTTATTTATGCGTTCAGCCTGTTGGTTAATAAGTTAGAGTTGAAGCGCCTGGCAACAGACCAGAAACTAATAGAAAGTTCAGAAAAATATCGTACGCTTTTCCAGAATATGGCTGAAGGCGTTTTTTATCAGGATCGAAGCGGTGTGTTGGTGGATATCAACGCCTCTGCGCTTGAAATGTTTGGCTTGACAAGGGAAGAGTTCCTGCGAAGGACTTCGATTAGTCCGGAGTGGAAAGTAGTAGACCTGAACGGAAATCCGATACCGAGTGATGATCATCCTTCAGTAATTGCGCTGCGCGAAGGAGAGCCGGTAAGGGATCGCATGATCGGTATTTATAATCCAAGATCCAATGCATATAGATGGATTAATGTTAATGCGATACCGCTATTTAAAGAAAAAGAAAAAACACCATATCAGGTTTTTGTTACAATGCATGATATTACTCAGCGTAAAATTGCCGAGGGCATAGCAAAAAAAAGCAGAGAAGAGATAGGCCATTTTTTTAATTCTGCTTTGGATCTCCTTTGTATCGCCGATACGGACGGGCATTTTCTTAAACTGAATCCTGAATGGGAAATGGCTCTTGGTTATACGCTTAAGGAGTTGGAGGGTAGGCTTTTTTTAGATCTGGTACATCCCGATGATGTCGACTCTACGGTTAAGGCTATGGCAATGCTATCCGATCAAAAAACAATCCTTAATTTTGTAAACCGTTATCGCCGTAAGGACGGTAGTTATCGCTGGATCGAATGGCGTTCGGTTCCGGTAGGAAATACCATCTATGCCTCTGCCCGTGATATTACTGAGAGGAAAAAAATTGAAGATGAATTGAAATCAGAAGTCAACATGCGCAATATCTTATTAGAAAACCTTCCATGTATTGCCATGATACTTAAAAAAGACACAAGAGAGATTGTTTTTTCCAATGAAGCAGCAAGAAAAATAGGCGCTATTCCGGGCAAGAAATGTTTTGAGACTTGCGCAGATCGACGGGACCCATGCCCGTTTTGCCTGGCTCCTGAATTATGGAAGACAAATGAACCACAAAAGATTGATGTTGAATATAACGGAAGATATTATGAGGGCAGGTGGATGCCCTTTTCGGCAGATCTTTACGTTCACTATATATTTGACCGCACCGAACATAAAAAAGCCGAAGATCTTATAAGGAACAGCGAAAAAAAATTCAAAGAGCTTTTTAACAACATGAGTAGCGGTGTTGCCGTCTATAAGGTCATGAATGACGGCCAGGATTTCATAATTCAGGATTTTAACAGAGCAGCAGAAAAAATCGAAAATATTAAAAGAGAAAGCATTATAAATAGAAGCGTTCTCGAAGTTTTCCCGGGGATTAAAGAGATGCAGTTATTTAATTGTTTCAGAAGAGTTTATAAGACAGGTGTTCCGGAGGAGTGCCCAACTGAACTATATAAAGATAACAGAGTATCAGGCTGGAGGGAAAATTTTGTCTATAAACTTCCTACAGGAGAGATAGTATCGATATATAATGACGTTACCGAGCGCAAAAAAATTGAAGAAGCACGCCGTTTGTCACAGCTGGGCCATCTTGTGGCGGCCATGGCTCATGAGATCAATAACCCTCTAATGATAATCTCCGGCGCCGCTCAAATGTCTTTAATGGAAAAGATCGATAATAAAAAAGTGGAAAGTTACCTAAAGGATATTGTTGATGAGACCAAGAGGACAAAATATATCATAGAGAGACTTCTATCATATTCAAAACCCGGAAAGAAAGAAATTAAAAAATTTGATATAAATGATTGTATCGACCATATAACAGACCTTTTAAGCCGGCATTTTAAGGCTGATAATATAGATATTGTGAAGGAGTATGACAGGTCTATCCCGCTTATAAACGGCGACGAAAAACAGCTTGAAGAAGTATTTATGAACCTTATTACAAATGCCAAGGATGCGATATCCAAAAATGGGGTTATTACAATCTCAACTGCGCGGGAAGGCGATTATATTGTGTTAAAATTTCGCGATAATGGAGAGGGAATATCTTCGGCGAATCTCGCAAGGATCTTTGAACCATTTTTTTCAACCAAGGAGACCGGTACCGGGTTAGGTTTGCCTGTATCATACGGTATTATCAGAAATCATGGCGGTGAGATGCGGTATGAAAGCGAAGTGGGTGTCGGGACAACAGTAAATATAAAACTTCCCATTAAATAAAAGGCCCTAATAGATATTAAAGGAGAAAAAAACATGAAAATAATTGTTGCCGATGATGAAAAAAAGATTACAGAGATGTTAAAGAATTTTCTGGATAAGATTGGCCATGAGACCACTATCGTTTATGATGGCAAGGATGCTCTGGACCAGATAAAAAAAACCAACTTTGATATAGCTATTTTAGATGAAAATATGCCGGGGTTGTCGGGTTTGGAGATTGTGGAGTATATAAAGAAGAACAAGCTAAATGTAAAAACGCTCATACTCACAGGATACCCGTTTATCGGAGAGGATTTTTCAAAGATGTTAGGTGCTAATGAATTTCTTACAAAACCGGTTAATTTAAATAAGATCGAAGAGGTGTTGAATAAGCTTAAGGCCTCCAAGTAGATAATGGGTATAATTCAGATTGCGCTATCATTGAACCGGAATTTGCCTTTATAACAAAGCAAGAAGTGATCTTAAAAAAGTTAGCATAAAATTTTAGATAAATATGTTATTTTTTCCGGTTGAATTTACTTAAGCAGTAGCTATATAAAAGCTGCAGAATTTTTTAAGAAAGCCACTGGTAGGAGGCGTAAAAACTCTAGTGCCTTCTTTTTGTTTTTTAAAATAATCAATTAGCATCTCTACTTATTAAGCTACTCATAAGGTTCAAAATATTATAAGATATCAAAATGGCTAAAATCAAAAATTCCCTAAAAGATACGACGGGTCTTTCAAGCCTGGAGGTTAATGAGAGGCTGAAAATTCACGGTTTTAACGAGATTCCTTCTCAGAAGAAGCGAAGCGCTTTCATTATATTTTTTAATGTAGTCAAAGAGCCTATGCTTCTTCTTCTTATCGGCAGCGGTCTTATATACTTTTTTTTGGGTGAGCCGAAGGACGCCTTGATGCTTTTGTCATTCGTTTTTGTGGTAGTGGGCATCACATTCTACCAGGAGAGAAAGACTGAAAGAACTCTTGAGGCTCTGAGAGATTTATCCAGCCCAAGGGCTCTTGTAATCCGCGACGGCCTTCAGATGAGAATAGCGGGCCGCGAGGTTGTGATGGATGATATCCTGATCCTTCGTGAGGGTGACAGGGTACCGGCTGATGCCATAATTTTATCCTGCTCCAATCTTTCGATTGATGAATCCCTTCTTACTGGCGAGTCAATGCCCGTACGCAAATCAGAATCAATTGGAAGCGAAACTGCCAAACGGCCCGGAGGGGATGACCTTCCTTTTGTATATTCCGGGACCCTTGTCGTATCAGGCAGGGGTATAGCCAAAGTAACTAGTATCGGTGCTCATACTGAGATGGGGAAGATCGGCAAGGCCCTTAGCTCTATTAAAGAAGAAGAAACTTTGTTGAAAAAAGAAACCGGAAAGATTGTCCGTAATTTTTCAATAGCGGGGATAATTCTTTGCATATTAGTAGTTATCATTTACAGCTTAACCAGGGGGAATTGGTTAAACGGCATATTGGCAGGTATAACATTAAGCATGGCCATGCTGCCGGAGGAATTTCCGGTAGTTTTGGTTATATTTCTTACTTTAGGCGCCTGGAGGATCTCTAAAAGCCGGGTTCTTACAAGGCGAGCTCCTGCTATAGAGACTCTTGGCGCTGCGACTGTCCTTTGCACCGATAAGACCGGAACACTTACTTTAAACGCGATGCATTTAGTGACCCTTTGCGTAAAAAACAAATTTTACGATGTCGATACAAAAAATATTAAAGCTCTTCCTGAAGAAGTTCACAATATCATGGAGTATGGCATTTTAGCCAGCCAGAAGGATCCTTTTGACCCCATAGAAAAAGAGGTTAAAAGGATAGGCGAGTTTTATCTTTCGGGTTCCGAGCATATACATAATAACTGGGGTTTAGTGAAAGAATACCCGCTCTCAAAAGAGCTTTTGGCTCTTTCGCATGTATGGGAATCTCCCGATAAGAAGAATTATATTATTGCCGCCAAGGGTTCCCCTGAGGCCATAGCAGATCTCTGCCATTTTAATAAATTAAGGATGGATGAGCTATTAAAAAATATTGAAGATATGGCAAAGAGGGGACTGAGGATTCTGGGTGTTGCAAAGGCGTCATTCAAGAAAACCGATCTCCCGGACATTCAGCATGATTTTCATTTTGAATTTGTAGGATTGTTGGGTTTTATGGATCCAGTAAGGGCAACTGTGCCGGCCTCGATCAAGGAGGCGCATGAAGCCGGGATCAGGGTTATTATGATAACCGGCGATTATCCGGGTACAGCCATTCATATAGCCAAAGAGATAGGCTTAAAAAATCCGGAGGAGTGCATCGTAGGGCAGGAGCTGGAAAAGATGGATCATCCTGAGCTAAGAGAAAAAATAAAAAAAATAAATATTTTTGCCAGAGTCGTTCCTGAGCAGAAGCTCGCTATTGTAAATGCCTTGAAAGCGAACGGAGAAATCGTAGCTATGACAGGCGACGGGGTAAATGACGCTCCGGCCCTTAAGTCAGCAAATATCGGTATTGCAATGGGCGAGAGAGGCACTGATGTCGCCCGTGAAGCTTCGGCCTTGGTTTTATTGAA
Organism: uncultured Planctomycetia bacterium; assembly: GCA_964460615.1. Taxonomy (GTDB): domain Bacteria; phylum Omnitrophota; class Gorgyraeia; order CAYWPX01; family CAYWPX01; genus CAYWPX01. The sequence goes on along the minus strand of CAYWPX010000010.1, from coordinate 39,366 downwards.
CGACGATTTTTCGTCTATAGTCCACGCAGTAAAACTTGGCAGAAGGATTTATGATAATATAAAAAAAGCGATCGCTTATATCTTTGCAATCCATATTCCGATAGCAGGGATGTCATTTCTGCCTATCCTATTTAATATGCCCATAGTGCTTCTTCCGGCTCATATAGCGTTCCTGGAGCTTATCATTGATCCGGCATGCTCGACGGTGTTTGAGGCCTGCCCTGAGGAAAAGGATATAATGAAGCATCCGCCAAGAAACCTCATGGAGTCGTTATTTAATAAAAAAGCTTTTATCTATAGTTTACTTCAGGGTGTAAGCATATTAGTCGTAGTCTTTACAATATTCACCATCTCATTGTATATAGGTAAAAACGATCTCGAGGCTCGCACATTATCGTTTGCAGCGCTGATATTTGCGAACCTTATACTGATAATGACAAATCTTTCATGGGAAAAGAACCTTAACGGCATAGTTAAAGAGAAAAATTCTGCGCTGATGTGGGTTGTAGGCGCGGCATTGATAGCTTTATCAATGGTTATATATGTCCCAGAGTTGAGGAACCTGTTCCATTTTGAAATTTTGCATGTAGATGATGTTATGATTGCATTAGTGAGCGGTGCGGCAAGCCTTGCCTGGTTTGAAGGCTTGAAGTTCATAAATAAGAAATTATTTAAAAAAGTTATTTAACCTGCCAAAAACAACTGACTGTTTCGCTAAAATTTTAAAGGTAATACTATATGTTTGCCGTAACAAAGCGGGATTTTTTAGTAACAGTGTTGATTTTAATATTGATAAGCTTCACTAATATAAGAGGAGTATCTGCTATGGACGATAAGGTGGTGGTGTTGGAGACAAATCTGGGTAATATAGAAGTGAAGCTTTTGGATGGTGTAGCCCCAAAGGCGTGTGAAAATTTTTCAAAGCTGGCCGATACGGGATTTTATAATGGCATAATATTTCATAGAGTCATAAAAGGTTTTATGATCCAGGGCGGGGACCCGACCGGGACAGGTTGCGGAGGGGAGTCTATTTGGGGTGAACCGTTCCGGGATGAAGTATCAAAGAGCGTGAAATTTGATTCTCCGGGTATGCTTGCTATGGCGAACTCCGGCCCTAATACGAACGGAAGCCAGTTCTTTATCACAACTGCCAAGACTCCCTGGCTCGATATGCGCCACACCATATTCGGCAAGGTCGTATCCGGCTATGAAGTAGTGGAGAGAATAGAGAATATGGACACCGATAGAAATGACAAACCTAAGGTCGACCTAAGGATCATCAAAGCCTATCTAAAGAAATAAATACTTTTAAATAAGTATTGACAAAAATTATTTTATATTGTATTATCGTAATAATACGATAGAGGTGATCTAAATGAGTTTAGAATATAATAAAGAGAGCGAATTTTTTAAGGCCCTTGGCCATCCGGTCAGGCTCAAAATTGTCGAGGGGCTTTTAAACCACGAATGTAACGTGAATAAGATAGTAAGAGGTTTAAAGTTGCCTCAATCCACTATTTCCCAGCACCTCGCATTATTAAAAAATAGAGGCATCGTTGCTACCAAAAAAGATGGGGTCAAGTGCTGCTATAAGGTGGTTGATGATAGAGTAGAGAAACTTCTAAGGGTATTAAAGAAATAATTCTTTTGTAATTAATATCGCATTATTACAATAATACAATATAAGGAGTGAAGTATATGAGTTCTGAGAAGGCTAAGGCATATTTTTTGGGCAAAGATGGGTCTATCAGATTGAATTGCGCTCAGTCGATCATCAGCGCTTTTAAAGATAAATTTTCTCTAAGCGAAGATGTGGTTAAATTATTCGCAGATTATGGGGGAGGGAGGGCGCCTGAAGGAGTTTGCGGTGCCTTTTATGCGGCAAAGTACCTCTTTCAGGATATCTCTTTGGAAAAAGTTAAAATTTGTCAAAACGCTCTCTTAAGCAAGGCCGGCTCTTTAAAATGCAAAGAGATACGTTCATTAGGCAGGCTTACCTGTCTTGGGTGCGTTGGAGAAATAGGTAAATGCTTAGAAGATTAGTGGAGTGTTTATATCTATTAATTATGTTGTGTTTTCAGTGAATTTTAATTATATTAATTATATAAAGGAGGGCTAAATTGTCTAACCATGCTTTTTTTCTAAGCTCCTTAAGGATATTATGTTCATTTCTTCTGGTTTTTTTATTTAATTTTGCAAACATATCTTACGCAAAAGATATTCCAAACGCCAAGATCCTTACTTTCAGGGAATTCTACGGGAAGGTCCTTGCCTATTATCCGAAACTAAAAAAACAGGATTCAAGCGTCAATCTTGCTATTGCCCGCAAATACAAGGCTGCGTCAGGGTTTATGCCTCAGTTCACCGCCGGCGCCTCTTTTGAGATCGGCAATGACCCTGTTTATGTTTTCGGAAGCCTATTAAGGGAGAATGCCTTTAACCAGGAAAATTTTTCTCTATCAAATCTCAACAAGCCAGATTCCCACCCGACATTTGATTTTTCCATCGGCGGAAAGCTCCCGGTCTTTGATGCCTTGCAGACGATTTACAGGGTAAAGGCCGCTAAATTACATGTCGAATCTGCCAGATTTGAAAGTTTATTCACTAAGATGGAGGCCTATTTAGTAGCATCCGATGCATATTTAAAGGCCATTGCTGTCGAGAAATTGCTAGTAACATGTAATGAGATCAGCCTTGCATCCCTAGAAGATGTAAAGGCGGCAAAGGACCTTAAGGATAAGGGGCTTATACTCGGAGCTGATTTTTATGTCGCAAAGGTAGCGTTTGGCAATATCAATCAATTGAAGAACAAACTTGAGCAGGATAAGATGATAACTCATGTGCTTTTAAATATAATCATGGGAGAAGAACCTTTTAATACTTTTGAAATCGAGGGCAATATCAGGCCCGTTAAAATGGGAGAATCGCTTGATAATTTATTTGATATAGCGTATAAATCCAGGCCTGACCTGGCGGCGATAGAAAAAATAATTAAAGCTCAGCGGATAGACCTTTCGAGAGAAAAATCGACTATCTTGCCCAGAATAAACGCTTTCGCAGAGGTCCATGAAGACACCCACAGGCTCTCTGCAAATGGCGGACAGAATTATCTGGCAGGGGTCAAGGCCCAGATAGACATATTCGATCCGGCATATCTATCCCGGATCAAGATATCAAAAGAAGAACTTAAAAAATTAGAATTTGATGAAAAGATCCTGAAAGACAGCATTGCCGGTGATATAGCAGGGGAATTCGGGCATTTTAAGACAACCGAATCCAATATCCCGGTCATTAAAGAGATGCTTAATGACGCTAAAGAAGGTATGGACCTGATGCTTCCTTTATATAGGGAAGGCAGGAAGTCCATAGCTGACCTTCTTGAGGTGCGTTATTCATACCTTAGTGTGGCAAAAGCTTATTATTCGCTCATCACAGATGTTGAAGCTTCCCGCACAAGGCTTTTCTTCCTTTCGGGGCAACTCGGTGAGTTTGAAATGGAAGATCTTGCTAAAAGGATAACAAATGAATAATATCAATTCCTTCGACAAACAAGGTTTTTTGGGAAATGTAATAAAAACATTCGTTAATTCAAAAGTTACGCCTTTAATAATAGTTACTTCTATAATAATTGGTATGATCTCTGTTATAAATCTTCCCAGAGAAGAGGAGCCTCAGATCTCGGTGCCGATGTTCGATATATTTGTCTCTTACCCGGGGATGACGAGTGAGGAAGTCGAAAGAAGGATCCTTAATCTCGGCGAAAGAAAGCTCTGGGAGATAAAAGGGGTAGAATATATATATTCAAAAGCCGAAAGTGACGGCGCTCTTATAACCGTCAGGTTCAAGGTCGGTGAGGACGTAGAAAAAAGCCTCATCAAGCTTTATACAAAGGTGTATTCAAACCTGGATCTGCTTCCAAAAGGCGCTTCCGAGCCTCTTATAAAGCTCAGGTCTATCGATGATGTCCCGATTTTAAGTTTGACATTCCACAGTAAAACAAAAGATGAAGTCACTCTCCGTAAGATCGTAGCCGACATCCAAAATAAAATTAATGCCACACCGGATGTTTCCGAGACTGTTATTACCGGAGGCAGAAAAAGGCAGTTTCAGGTTTTTTTTGATGAGGCAAAATTAAGCGAGAGACTGCTTAATACCGACGAGATAACCTCGCTGATCCAAAAAGCGAATATCAAGATTGAGTCGGGGCATTTGGATGATGCCGATAATTTGACCCACGTTGAAGCCGACGCGTTTTTCAGGTCAAAAGAAGACTTGGAGAATTTGGTGGTTGGGGTAAGCGGCGGCGGAGTGGTTTATCTCAAGGATATTGCCGAGGTAGTAGACGGTCCGGACGAACTTGATAATGATGTGAATATAAGATTCGGCAAAGGCTCGATTGAAACGGAAAAAGGGCCTTTCAAAGCAGTTACGCTTGCGGTCTCAAAAAGAAAGGGTGCAAATGCGGTAAAACTTTGTGAAAACATTATTTCAAAAGTTGAAGAGATACGAATTGCCGAATGGCACAATGATATCAGTTTTACCGTGACGAGGGATTACGGAGAGACTGCTAATGAAAAGTCTAATGAGCTTTTGTTCCATATGGCGCTTGCTATATTCGGCGTAAGCGTTTTGATAGCGTTTACGCTCGGGTTCAGGGAATCAGGAGTAGTAGCCATAGCGATACCGATGACGCTTTCTCTGACTTTGGCGGCTTTTTATTTTCTGGGATTTACGCTTAACAGGATAACGCTATTTGCGCTGATCTTTTCAATAGGGATATTAGTCGATGACCCTATTGTCGATGTAGAAAATATTGTAAGGCATCTAAGGCTTCCCAAAAACCGCGGGAGATCCTTGCTTGATGTTACCATTGAAGCCGTAAAAGAGGTCGGCAGTCCGTTGATACTCGCTACGCTTACAGTCATTGCGGCCATTCTGCCGATGGCATTCGTGAGAGGGCTTATGGGCCCCTATATGCGCCCCATACCGATAGGCGCCAGTATAGCTATGTCCATCTCCATGATGGTTGCTTTTATTGCCACTCCCTGGGCGGCATACAAGATCCTGGGAAAGGCCCATAAAGAAGGCAAATTAAAAAGCCACTCCGAAGGGGAGAAAGAAGACCTTCTTACGCGCATATATAGATCCTACATGAACCCTCTTATTTATAATGCTAAGGTCAGAAAAATATTCCTTATCTCTATGGCCGCGCTTTTAGTGGCGGTCATAATGCTTATTCCTCTTAGATTGGTAAAAGTAAAGATGCTCCCATTTGACAATAAGAATGAATTTCAGGTTGTGCTTAATATGCCGGATGGAACACCACTCGAAAAGACCAAAAACGCGCTTAAAGAGATCTCAGATTATCTTGTGACTGTTCCGGAAGTAAAGGATATAGAGGCATATGCCGGTAGTAGTGCTCCTTATAATTTCAACGGCTTAGTAAGGCATTATTATTTAAGGTCGTTGCCGCATCAAGGAGACCTCCAGGTGAATCTTGTCGGCAAAAAATCACGAAAACGGCAGAGCCATGATATCGCAAAGTCCGTAAGGGCAAAGATCCACGAAATAGTTAAAAATCACGGAGGGCATGTCCAGATAGCCGAGGTTCCGCCCGGCCCGCCGGTGCTTTCAACGCTGGTTTTTGAGGTCTATGGCCCGACAACCGAGGGCCAGAATGAACTCGCCAATAAAATCGAAGAACTCCTTAACAAAAATAAGGGTATTACCGATATCGACACATATGTTACAAAGCCCGAAAAACTTTTTAGGCTCAGGATCAATACTGAGAAGGCTACTTTAAATGGGATTTCTGTTCCTGTCATAGCAAATACGATCGCCCTGGCGATAAAAGGAAGCATGGTTGATCTCGCGCATTTATCCGATGAACATGAACCGGTTGAGATAATATTGAGATTACCAAAGGAGAAGCGCCAGAACCTCGATGCGCTTTTGGATATATCGATATTGTCGAGAGCGGGCCAAAAAATTCCATTAAGAGAGCTGGTCATTACGGAAACAAGATCCAAAGATATGCCGATATATCATAAAAATCTTATGCAGGTTGCATACGTCATAGCTGATGTTGCGGGCGAATATGAAAGCCCGGTCTATACGATACTCGACTTAAAAGGCCCTATAAATGATATTGCCCTTCCTTCGCCAGCCCCGGCAAAGGAAAAAACATTGACACAGCTTTTTACCGATCAGCCAAAAACAACTGATAAATGGTCTATGAAATGGGATGGAGAATGGCAGATCACTTATGAGGTCTTCAGGGATCTGGGTATCGCATTCTGCTTGGTGCTTATACTTATATATGTCCTTGTGGTGGGGTGGTTCCAGTCATTTAAGACCCCGTGGATAATCATGCTCCCGATACCGCTTACTTTGGTGGGGATACTTCCGGCGCACTGGTTATTCGGAGTATTTTTTACGGCTACTTCGATGATAGGTATGATCGCGGGGGCCGGCATTGTAGTAAGAAATTCTATTATCTTAGCCGATTTTATTAAGATAAGGGTTAACGAAGGCATGAGCCTTGAGGAGGCCGTCATAGACGCCGGTGCAAAAAGATTCCGACCGATGTTACTTACAGCAGCGTCAGTTGTAGTGGGGGCATCGGTAATATTGTTTGATCCGATATTCCAGGGCCTTGCGGTATCGTTAATGGCAGGAGAAATAGCCTCTACGATACTATCGCGCACAACCGTTCCGGTTATTTATTACATGGCGATGAAACAAAAAACCTAAGAAGGAGCTAATTTTATGGATAGGATCCTGAGAGGCATAGCAGGTACATTGATTTTAATAAGTCTGGTGCTGGCGTATTATTTTAGCCCTCTATGGCTATGGTTTACGGCTTTTGTCGGGGCGAATCTTTTGCAATCCGCTTTTACCAACTGGTGTCCGATGATGAGTTTTTTAAAAAAATTGGGTGTTAAATAAAAAAAGGAGAAGACATGGAAAATGAAAAAGAATGTAGACCTAGCGGGAAGATAAAAAGTTTTTTTAAGGGGATTTTTGCAAAACTTGATAAGAAGATTGAAGAGAAGTCCAAATCCCAAAAATGCTGCTGTAAAAGTGATTCAAAAAGCGACTCATGTTGCAAGTAGTAGTTGATTGGCTTATATATTCAGTATTTGGATTCGACCCTGAGTCAAAATTGGGGGCAGTATTGGATTTTTTTATCTACGATTTGATAAAGATAATGCTGCTTCTATTTTTTATGATAGGCGCTATTGGTTTTTTTAGAACATTTCTGCCTCAGCATAAGATAAAAGGCTGGCTGGCGCACAAAAAAGGCTTAGGTAATATATTAGCTTCAGCATTCGGAGCAGTGACGCCTTTTTGCTCGTGTTCCTCAATACCGATATTTTTGAGTTTTCTTAAAGCCGGCATCCCGTTGGGAGTAACTTTTTCTTTTTTGATAACATCGCCTTTAATTAATGAGTACCTTGTAGTGCTGATGATAGGTTTTTTTGGATGGAAGATAACACTTCTTTATATAATAAGCGGGATGTCGATAGGCACCATATCGGGAATTATATTGGACAGGATGAATTTAGCAAGATACCTGGAGAAAGATATCGTTGCCGGTAATTTGGAATCAAGTTGCGAGATAAAATACAAGGGTTTTAAAAACAGGGTCTCATTCGGCCTTAGTGAAGCAAATTGCATTATAAAAAAACTTTGGATATGGGTATTGGTAGGTGTTGGGGTAGGGGCTTTAATCCATAATTATATACCCGAGGGTATGGTTCAATCCACTGTCGGCAAGACAGGCATATTTTCCGTTCCCATAGCTACTCTTATAGGAGTGCCGATGTATGGTAGCTGCGCGGCAATAGTGCCTATAGCTGTTGTTTTATTCCAAAAAGGATTTCCGCTTGGGACAGCTCTAGCTTTTATGATGGCGGTGTCAGCGCTCAGCCTGCCTGAGGCCATAATGCTAAGGCGCGCGATGAAGCTAAACTTGATAGCAATTTTTTTTGGCATAACGATCCTGGCTATCATAATAACGGGTTATCTATTTAATTTAATTCAACAAATTTTGGTATAAATGCTTTTTAAGTAGATTTAGATATGGAGGATCGGTTGAAATATGAAAAGAAAATCAGAAGAAATTAAAAAAATGGTTAGGGATGGCTATGCCAAGGCAGTTACAAGAAATACCTCTTGTTGCTCAGGGCCAACTTGTTGTTCCGGCACTACAAAGGCAAAACAAATAAGTAAAGCTATTGGTTATAGCGAGTCAGATATGAATTCTGCCCCCGAAGAAGCGAATTTAGGTTTTGGATGCGGTAACCCGGTAGCGCTTGCTTCATTAAAAAAGGGTGACGTTGTTCTTGATCTGGGAAGCGGGGCTGGTTTTGATGTGTTTTTGGCAGCAAAAGAAGTGGGTCCGGATGGCCGTGTTATTGGTATTGATATGACATCCGAAATGATTGATAAGGCAAAATTGAATGCTAAAAAAGGCAAATATAGCAATGTCGATTTTCGCTTAGGCGAAATTGAGAAACTTCCAGTTGAAGATAAATCAATTGATGTAGTTATTTCAAATTGTGTAATTAATCTTTCGCCTGACAAAGAACAGGTGTTTCGAGAGGCATTTAGGGTGTTAAAACCATCTGGCAGATTAATGATCTCAGACTTGGCGCTTCTTAAGGATTTGCCAAATTCAGTTAAAGAATCGGTTGAGGCATATGTGGGGTGTATTGCAGGGGCTATAAGTAAAGACACATATATACAACTTATTAAGAAGGCAGGATTCGAAGATGTGGGTGTAATCAGCCAGTCAAGTTACCCTGTAGACAATATTTTGGATAATTTTAAAAGCCTAGAGGATGTTATAGTAAGCCTCAAAATTTCGGCAAAAAAACCGGTTACATAAAATATTGGATGATAATTTACTGAGAAGGAGTAAGCATGCCTTATACAAAACATGAATTATATGAATCTAGAAAAGAACTATCGTTATTAGATAAGCTGCTAACACCTTTAATATTTTTGGCGATGGGGATAGGGGTTGCTTTAGGTTATTTTGCTCCAAGCGCTACTAAATGCATATCGGATATGCAGGTAGGGGCTACATCCATTCCAATAGCGATAGGTTTGATACTTATGATGTACCCTCCTCTTGCTAAAGTAAAATATGAAGAGATGGGAAAGGTATTTAATAAGCCAAAGCTTTTAGCGCTTTCTTTGATCCAGAATTGGATTGTCGGGCCTGTTGTAATGTTTATTCTCGCAATTATTTTTCTCCATAATTATCCGGAGTACATGGTTGGAGTTATTCTTGTTGGTTTGGCGCGCTGCATTGCTATGGTTATTGTGTGGAATGAACTTGCCGAGGGCGACAGGGAATTTGCAATAGGTCTAGTAGCTTTTAATGCAATATTCCAGATCTTATTTTATGCAGCATATATCTATCTATTTATTACTCTAGGGCTAAAGTGGCTGGGCCTTGACAAAGGTTTAAATATAAATATATCCATGGTGGATGCCGCATCAACGGTTTTATTTTATCTTGGTATCCCATTTCTATTGGGAGCCATAACGCGCTTCAGTCTGATAAAGTTAAAAGGCAAAAAGTGGTATGAAGATAAATTTATTCCTAAGATAAGCCCTATAACCTTAGTAGCGCTTCTATTTACAATAATTGTAATGTTTTCTTTAAAAGGCCAATATATTGTAAAACAACCTTTAGACGTGTTCAGGGTTGCTGTGCCTTTGGTTATATATTTTTTTATAATGTGGTTTGCGACTTTTTTTATTTCTGGTCGTATGAAGATAAATTATGGGCAAAGAGTTGCAACCTCATTTACTGCTGCTAGTAATGATTTTGAATTGGCGATTGCAGTAGCTGTAGCAATATTTGGTATAAGCTCAAACCAGGCTTTCGCTACAGTAATTGGGCCGTTAGTAGAAGTCCCTGTTTTGATAATACTTGTGAACTTGGCACTTAGATTTAAAAAAAATCCTTGAAATAGTAACCTTAAAGGATTATACTGATAAAGTAAATACCGGAACAAACTATTAGTTATACTGGCTATACGGCAAAGGCCGCAGGAATGAAACCCAAGACCTTGATTGAGTAAACCGTCAAGGTCTTTTACTTTTATATCCGCCTTCCCTGAAAACTTTGTGTCTAAAGTACGAAGGATGAATGCGGGAATTCTACATAACGGCGAGATGTCACTCTATAAGTTGAAGGCGGACCTCGCCGGCGCTAAGCGGCGGCGGGTTTTCAATTAACCGCGACTGCAAAACCATGGGACTTCATAGGTAAATTATGGATTTTCAAAGTATTTCAAAACTGTTTTTAGTTGATCCACTGTCAGTTTTTTTCCTGATAGCGATTGCTATTGTATCGATCCCATCCGCCATATACTCTATCGGCTACCTCAAAAAAGATTACCCTAGTTCAAAGATCCTATTAGCATGGGTTCTAATGATTATTTTTGTTATCTCGATGTGTTTAGTTGTGACGGCTAAAAATATTATCTTCTTTCTTGTAATATGGGAGATCATGTCACTCGTTTCATACTTTCTCGTCGTGTTTGACTCCACCCATGAAAAATCTATTCAGGCGGGTACAATATACATAATAATGACTCATATCGGAACAGCATTTTTAATAGCTGCTTTTATGATTCTTTATAAATATACCGGTTCGTTCGATCTATTAAGCATCAAAAGTGGTTGTATGCTTATGCCGCAGAATATCAGGAATGCAGTTTTTCTTCTGCTTGTAGTAGGTTTTGGCACCAAGGCAGGCATTGTGCCTTTACATATCTGGTTGCCATATGCCCACCCGCAGGCTCCAAGCCATATCTCAAGTATCATGTCAGGCGTAATGATCAAAACCGCAATATACGGGCTTATAAGATTTGTTATCTTCATACTCGGAGTGGGCGCTTCGTGGTGGGGAATTCTTATAATCATACTTGCTACATTCACATGTTTAGTGGGTGTCATATATGCCCTCATGGAAAAAGATATAAAAAGGCTTTTGGCTTATTCAAGTGTTGAAAATATCGGGATTATCCTGCTTGGAGTGGGGCTGGCAATATTTTTTATGAGCATAAATATGCCATATCTTGCAATCTTTTCTTTAATAGCCGGGCTATATCACCTCGTGAATCATGCAATATTTAAAGGCCTTCTATTTTTAGGCAGCGGCAGTATCTACCAGGCTACCGGAACTCGCGATATGGAAAAACTTGGCGGGCTTATAAAGCGGATGCCCCAGACCGCTATTTATTTTCTGGTAGGAGTAATGGCGATATCAGCTTTACCGCCTTTAAATGGCTTTGTCAGCGAGTGGTTAACTTTGCAGGCATTTTTCCTGGGGGCTCTTAACACTTTGGGCGGCACGAAACTATTTTTGTGCATAGTAGCATCTTTACTTTGTCTCACAGGTGGTTTAGCCATAGCCACTTTTATCAAGGCATTCGGGATAATATTTCTTGCCCAGCCAAGAAGTAGAAACGCTAAAGACGCCAAAGAGGTATCGATATCAATGAGGATATCTATGGCAATATTATCAGTACTTGTAATTCTTCTTGGTTTAGCGGCGGGATTCATTATAAAGATGCTTAGTAAGATAGCGGGTTTTTCTGCCGGGGTTGATATAAGTAATATGAGTTTTACTCCGAATAATTTTATTATTAGTCTGCAGGCTAATCCGCAGGTTTCGGGGGCAGATATTTATCTATCTTTACCGATACTTGCGATTGTGCTGGTAGCGACGGGGCTATTAGGAGTAATGCTGTATATGTTTAAAAGGAAAAAAGCCGTTATATATAAAACATGGGATTGCGGTTACTATAAGCTTGACCCGAGGAATGAATATACTGCTACGGCTTTTTCAAAGCCATTCAGGATCGCTTTCAGTTTTTTTCTTTTGCCCTACCGCAAAACACAAAAGATCAGAGAGTCTTTCTATTATGTCAAATCTTTTAGATATGAAACGCATACTACCAAAGTTTTTAAAGAGTATATATATGAGCCGATGCTTAGTTTGATTTTTAAATTGGCCAAGTACGCAAGGCGTATTCAGCCGGGGTCTATTCATCTGTATCTCGCTTATATTTTTATGACACTGATATTATTAATTGTATTTATGGGCAGGTTCTAATCTATATTGCATTAATTCCTGGCTTTTAAGCCCGGAATTAATGCAAGATAGATTATCCCGCAGAGTATCGCAAAAATATCGCCCCTAGGAATTTTAAATCCTAAAATTCCAAAGATTTAGTCCCGAAAATTCTTCGGAATTATCGGGGAAGAAATTTTTGCGATATCTTACGATGCGGGATCATACATGAAAGAAGCTCCGGGTTAAAACCCAAAAAGAGATTCAATATGAAAAATATATTTTTAGTTTTAATCGAGATAGCTTTTTTTATTCTGGCAGCACCTATACTAAGCGGATTTATAACAAAGGTCAAAAATACCCTCAGAATGCGCATAGGCCAGGGTGTTTTGCAGCCGTATTTTAACCTCGTCAAATTATTTTCTAAAGATGAGGTTATTTCTAAAGACGCTTCCTGGGTGTTTAGAATCGCGCCTTATATGGTTTTTTCCTCCGTTTTAACTGCGGCAGTTCTTATCCCGATTTTTATTTTTACCAACCCCTTGAACCATATGGGGGATTTTATTGCGCTTATATTTATTTTTTCTCTTGGAAGATTTTTCTTATGCCTTGCGGCCCTCGATACGGGAAGTTCTTTCGGGGGAATGGGCTCATCAAGGGAGATGTTCATATCAAGCTTAGCTGAGCCGGTGATGTGTTTAGTGGTATTTTCTGTGGCATTGCAGTTTGGTTCGACGAATTTAGCTGCCTTTAGCGGTATGCACGGGATATCAGTAGCATCCATAGTCGGCGCAATCGCCTTATTTCTTATAACTATAGCTGAGACTTCTAGAGTTCCTGTAGACAATCAGGAGACGCATCTGGAGCTTACTATGGTACACGAGGCGATGGTCCTGGAATATTCCGGCAGGAGTTTAGCTTTACTGGAAATATCTTCATACATAAAGCAGCTGATCCTATTCTTTATCATAGCCCAGATAATTTTTCCTATCAACGTCCCTGAAATTTTAAATTCCGCCGATTTTATATACTGGATTTTATGGTATGTAGCCAGATTTGCCATTATCGCTATCATAGTGGCATTGGTTGAGGTGTCGTTAGCGAAGATGAGATTATTTAGAGTAGCGGATTTTCTCGGGTTTGCCTTTGTTTTGGGGATTGTTGCAGTAATATTTGCCATTTTAGGAGCCTAACATGCAGGAAATTATATTATTTTTACTTTTAATGTCCACTTACCTGATGGTTATCGCTAAAAGGATGGGGGCCCTGATAAGGGGTTTTCGATGCCAGTCATTTTGCCTATTTTTGGCGGCGTTTATTGTCGCTTTAAAGGAGAGAGAAGGGGATCTTTTTATAATTGCTGCTTTAGTATTTATCATAAAGGTCATTTTAGTTCCATTTTTATTATACAGAATAATCAGGAAGATAAAAGTTAACGAAGACCTGGGATTATTTATCAACCCGCAGTTATCCTTAATATGGGCGCTGGGTTTCACATATTTATCATGGTTTTTTACAACGCAAGTGATAGTAACGGCAAATCAGTCTATCACCGGGATGTTTGCGGTAGCCTTTTTTGTGCTCTTATCGGGCATATTCCTGATGGTCTCGAGGATGACGGCCCTTTCTCAGATAATAGGGTTACTGGTTATGGAGAACGGGCTATTCTTATTGGCCTTGACGATATCGGGAGGAATGCCGTTTTTTATCGAGATAGCGATATTTTTTGACGTATTTTTAAGTGTCATGATAATGGGATTTTTTGTTTACCGGATAAATAAGCTATTTACGCATATTGACGTAAATAAACTTTCGCGTTTAAAAGGATAAAAAAGTTTATGGGAATATTTTTGGTCTTAGCTATACCGCTAATACTTGCGGGCCTATCCTTAATTATCAAAAAAGATAGAATCTTTGGGGTAATAAATAGCCTGGGGTATCTGGTGGTGCTTGTAGCGAGCTTTATATTATTAAAAGATTCCATAATTTCAGGAAATATTTTAGTGCATAATGATCTTTTATATATAGACACATTATCCGCATTCTTTATATTCGTTATATCCATAGTGGCTTTTGCTACAGCACTTTACTCCATCGGGTACATTGAAAAAGACCTGAAAGAGGGGAAATTAAGTACTAAGAAAGTAAAGATATATTATGTTCTTTTCAATCTATTGTGCCTTGCTATGTTATTTGCGCCGGCAGCCAATAACTTAGGGATGTTATGGGTGACCATAGAAATGACTACGCTTGTCTCGGCGTTTTTGGTGGGTTTTTATAACTCCAAAGAGTCCGTAGAGGCCGCTTGGAAATATATTATCATCTGTTCTGTGGGGATCATATTTGCGCTTCTGGGTACGATCCTTTTTTCCTATGCTTTTTCTCTTATAGGTAATGTTAAAAGCCTCAATTGGTCCGACATGGTTTTAGTTTCGTCCAATATGAATAAGAATATGATCAAGATCGCCTTCATATTTATTCTCGTCGGGTATGGCACCAAAGCAGGCCTTGCGCCCATGCATACGTGGCTGCCCGATGCGCATAGCCAGGCAGTCGCTCCTATAAGCGCTCTTTTGTCAGGAGTATTGTTAAAAATAGCGATATATGCGATTTTAAGGTTCGGGATCATAGTTATTGAAAACGTTGGTTTTCCATTTTTTGGGAATTTACTGATTCTTTTCGGGATAATCTCAATGGCGATACCATGCGTATTTATCTTAGTGCAGAAGGACCTTAAGAGGCTGCTCGCATATAGCAGTATTGAGCATGTTGGGATGATTTCAATCGGCTTTGGATTAGGTTCGCCTTTAGCTCTGGCCGGGGCGATTTTTCATATATATAACCATGCCGTGGCTAAATCACTAATGTTTTTCGGGGCAGGTAATATCGTAGGCTATTACAAAAAACATAATATGAATGCTATCCGCGGGGTGATGAAGGTGCTTCCATTCACAGGCATAATGGTCCTATTGGGGGTATTTGCGCTTACCGGTTTTCCGCCGTTTTCTCTATTTATAAGCGAGATACTTATAATAATAGCCGCCTTTACGAAAGGATCGTATGTACTGGCAGCATTTATACTGATATTTCTATCGATAGTTTTCGGAGCGTTTATCTATCACTTTGCTAAAATACTTTTTGGCAATCTTCCCAAAGGAATGACAAGCCAAAGAGAACCAATAAGTCATAAATTAGCATTTTTATTTCTTTTTATACAATTATGCGCTGTTGGGGTTTTATTTATTTTCTTTAACAAGGATGTGATATGGGTGACCCAGAGATTATTCAAGATATAAAAAAGAGATTTCCTGATCTTGCTCCCTTAGAGGTATTAGAAAGCTATCAGGATGAGATCACTATCAAGGTAAAGCCTGAAACTTTTTTTGGCGTGTGCCTGGCTTTGCATAAGATCCTTTTATCGCCGGTGATGGCGCTTTTTGCGCTTGACGAAAGGAAGAATACCGGAAAATTTGTGATAAACGCGGTGTTCGTCAATCTTAAGCAGGGTCAATGGGTGACTGTTACTATTGATGTTGATAAGGATAATCCTCATTTTAATTCTTTGTCAAAAGATATCCATTCAGCGAGCCTTTTTGAAAGAGAAATTTATGAGATGTTCGGAGTTAAGCCCGAAGGTAACCCTGACCTGAGGCGGTTAAAACTGCATGATGAGGTATGGCCCGAGGGCAATTACCCTCTCAGAAAGGATTTTAAAGAACCAAAGAAGTCCGATCTAACAGATTATAAATTTAATAGGGTCGACGGAGAGGGGATATTTGAAATTCCTGTAGGCCCGGTCCATGCCGGTATCATCGGCCCGGGGCATTTCAGGTTTAGCGTTGCGGGGGAGCCGATAATAAGCCTGGAGACAAGGCTTGGATTCACGCATAGAGGAGTCGAAAAACTTTTTGAAAACAAATCGGTTTCAGATGGCATAAAACTATCTGAAAGCATTGCAGGCGATTCGGCAATTTCTTATAGCTTAGCATTCAGCATGGCAGCGGAAAAGATATTCGGGGTTTCCGTACCTCAGGAAGCAGTATATGCCCGCGGGATATATCTTGAACTCGAAAGAATGTATAATCATATTACCGATATTGGCGGGATTGCGCTGGATGTAGGATTTAGTTTCCCGTCCGAATATGCCGCAATAATAAAAGAGAACATCCTGCAATTGAACAAAGCACTTACAAACAGCAGATTCCTGAAAAACTCCAATACCATAGGCGGGATCAATACAAATTTTGACAGTGCCAAAATAAAATTACTTCTAAGGTCGCTAGAATCAATAAAACATGATTTCTGGGAATTGGTAAAGGTCCTGGATTCAAGTGTTTCTTTTATGGACAGAGTCGATACGACGGGAATTTTAAGAAAAAAAACTGCCGAAGACCTGGGTGTAGTCGGTTTAGCCGGCAGGGCATCGGGTATTTCTATCGATCTAAGAAAGCAATTCTCTCCTATATATAAGGAAGCAAAATTTAAAATCTCAACTTATGGCTCAGGAGATGTTTTGGCAAGGCTGAGGGTAAGATGTTTGGAATTTGAAGAGTCCGGGAGATTGATAGAGGAGTTTGCAAAAAAAATTTCGCATGATAAGAAAGCAAAAACAGATTTCCAGATAAAAGAAGGTTGTGCCCTTGGTTATGCGGAAGGCTGGCGAGGCCCTGTATTATTTTGGTTAAAGATAGATTCCAAAGGGCTTATTGAGCGATGCAAAATCGTAGATCCGTCATTTTCGAGCTGGCAGGCTCTGACGTATGCGGTTTTAGGGAATATTATCCCTGAT
The DNA here is from genome assembly GCA_964460615.1 of uncultured Planctomycetia bacterium. GTDB lineage: Bacteria > Omnitrophota > Gorgyraeia > CAYWPX01 > CAYWPX01 > CAYWPX01. The sequence continues at coordinate 22,477 of CAYWPX010000010.1, read as the reverse complement.
TTTCCGTTGTGTAATAAAAGTTTCGACCTATCATATCCGGGGAATGACTTATAATTATGCTTAGTATACTGAAAAATAGAATTCTTAAAGGCGTTGTCACCAGATCCATCGATAAAAAGTTGTCGCATGAGCTGGAGTGTAGCGGTAATGAGCTAATGTGCCTCATCAAAAAAAGATTCGGCAGTTCGCTACATATTAGGCAGGTGAATGTCGGATCGTGCGGAGCGTGCGATGCTGAAATAATAGCTACAAATAATGCCATATACGACTTACAGAGGTTCGGGGTCAGTTTTGTGGCTTCCCCTAGGCATGCCGATGCCATTATGGTGACAGGAGCAGTCTCCAAGAATATGCTACTTGCTTTAAAGAGCACCTACGAAGCTATGCCTGAGCCGAAATTTATCATTACAGTAGGTGATTGTGCTTTAAATGAAAGTTTTTTTAAGGATTCTTATTATGTCGAAGGAGCCGTAAAAGATATCCTTCCTGTAGCCCTACATATCCCGGGCTGTCCTCCGGAACCTATCGTAATCATTAAGTCGTTATTAGCGTTTTTGAAAGGTTAAGGCAAGAAAAGATTCAAAATCAGGCCAAAATCGCTTAAACGGTTTATTTTATTATTTTTGTTGACATAAACCCTGAATATGCTATAATGAACCCATAGTAAATGTGAGTTTAGAAGTCTAAGGCCGCAAAGGTTCAAGTAAGATAACTAACCTTGCGGTTTTTTTTGTTGCATTATTGGTTACCCCTTAGGAACAAAGAGTCTAATAGGTAAAGCTAATCGCGATTTCTAAACAATTTGCTAAATTTGTAGGAAAAGGAGGTAACAAATAATGACAAAAGGAACAGTAAAGTGGTTCGATAATAGCAAAGGTTATGGATTCATCACTCCAGAAAATGGAAAGGATGTATTTGTACATCATACAGCTATTAAGGGTGAAGGTTTTAAATCATTAGAAGAAGGTCAGTCAGTTGAGTTCAACATTGAAAAAGGCCCAAAGGGTGAACAGGCAACTAATGTAGTAAAACTATAATCTAGTTATTAAGATAGGGTCTAGCGCTTACCAAAACGCTAGGCCCTATTTTTTTTGATTAACTCGCTTTTTTATAAATAAAATTATAATTTGCGAGTTAATCAACCCTACTGAGTATCGTAAAAATATCGCCACCTGGAAATCTTTTAGATTTCCGGGGCCCTTCGGAATTTTAAATAATAAAATTCCAAGGACTTAGTCTCGGAAATCATTTTATGATTTCTCGAGGTAGAAATTTTTACGATATGTTACGAAGTAGGGTAACGTAGCTAAAGAAACCAGCGATTTAACCAAGATATATAACTTAAGGAGCGCCATGCATACTGGAACCATAAAGAAACTTGTCAGCGACAGAGGATTCGGGTTTATCAGTGCTACAGACGGCAGAGAAATATTTTTCCACCAAAGTAGCCTTATTGATGTCAGGATGACTGACCTGAAAAAAGACCAGAAGGTTGAATTTGAAGTGGAGAAGACCGATAAGGGGCCTCTTGCTACAAATATCCGTTTGCCGAAAACCGTTTGATCGGACCTCATTTTAAATAAAGGGCCAAATATGAAAAAGCTCAAGGTAACCGGACGAAAAAGGATATGCAAGTACCCTTCATGCAAAAATGTCCTAAGCATGTATAATCATGAGAAATTCTGTTATCTTCATCAGGATAAGCTGATGTTCCAGACAAGGATAAAATCCGGATTTTAAGTGTCATAATTTTTAGATTAAGAAGTGAAGAATTCTGAGTTCAAATTTTGGATCTTCCAAAAGACAGTAAATAAAAATTACTGTCTATTTTTTTTGTGGTATAATATCTAAAAAAGAAAAAAAGGTTTTCTAAATCAATGAGAAGATTTTGCTGTATTGTAGCTGCGATTTTATTTTTATCAAACTCTTTCCTTTTAAATATATCGGCGGGCGAGGAACAGGTTTTGAGCTGGCTGGACTGTGTTAAAGAGGCGGCAAAACTTAATCCCGTCCTTATTTCCTCCAGAGAAGTAATAAACCAGTCCAAGGCCAATAAAGATATACAGGCATCCGGCCTTATGCCCCAGATAACGACAGGCCTTAGTACCACGCAATCCAATTCGCCATCCTCAAAAGGCGCAAAGACCAGTACTTCAAATTCATACGATGTTACCGGAACGCAGTTATTATTCGACGGGTTCAAGACCGTGGATAATACCATGGCTGCGAGAGAAACCATAAAGGCTTCCCAGTTTTCATATAAATTTACATCAGCATCGGTCAGGTTCAGCCTGAGAAGTGCTTTTATAAATTTGCTTAGAGCCCAGGAACTTATAGTTATAACTAACGATATACAAAAAATAAGGAAAAAGAATCTGGATCTTATAAAACTTAGGTATGATTCGGGCATAGAGCATAAGGGTGCCTTAATGACTGCCGAGGCAAATTTGGCCCAGGCAGTGTATCAGGTAAAGCAGGCCGAAAGAGAATTGTCTGTCGCAAGGCGGAACCTTATTAAAGAGATGGGCAGATACGAAGATATGTCTTTAAAGGTGAAGGGGGATTTTACGGTTGTTGAGAAGCTGCAGGAGAGGCCCGATTTTTTTACTTTAGCAAAAGAGAACCCATCGGTTAAACAATTTGCCGCCCAGACAAAATCAGCTTATTATAATTTGAGGGCTGCCCAGGCAGATTTCTTCCCTACTATTTCAGCTCTAGGAAGCGCCGGCAGAGCCGATTCCAGGTGGCTTCCCCAGACAAACCAGTGGAATATAGGGCTAAGCTTATCCTTTCCTATTTTTGAGGGAGGGCAGAGGATCGCACAGGTCTCTTTGACCAAGGCGCAGTTAAAAGAAGCCGAGGCCAATGAAAGAAATACCAGGGATAATGTCATATTGACATTAGAACGCGCCTGGAGGGACCTTGAGGACGCAGTGGACAATGCGGTAGTACAAAAGAAATTTCTCGAAGCCAACGAAGAACGTTCCAGGATCGCAAATGCCCAGTACTCTATAGGATTTATTACTTTTGATAACTGGACGATCATAGAAGATAATCTGGTCCAGTCCAAAACTACTTATGTAAATGCCGAAGCAGCTGCTCTTGTAGCAGAAGCAAATTGGCTTCAGGCGAAAGGAGAAACGCTTGAGTATGAAAAATAAGATATTTGTTATATGTATTTCACTTGCTTTTGTGTGCATAATATTATCTTTCTTTTTGAGTTTTATCAGGAAAAGTTCAACAAGTGAAATTACCAGAGAGATTAAACCGGTTACAGGAACTATTGATAAGATTATTTCAACCACCGGTACAGTGCTTCCGAAAAATCGCTTGGAGATAAAGCCGCCAGTTAATGGAAGGGTGGATTCGATACTGGTCAAGGAAGGCGAGATCGTAAAAAGCGGCCAAACCCTTGCTTGGATGAGTTCCACTGAAAGAGCGGCAGTCTTGGATGCTGCGCGCGGGCAGGGCGCTGAGGCCTTAAAATTTTGGAAGGATGCATATAAGCCTATTCCCCTTTTAGCTTCTATCGACGGAGAAGTAATAGTTGCCACTACCCAGCCGGGCCAGACAGTAACTACAGCGGATGCGGTAGTAGTATTATCAGACCAGCTTATTGCAAGAGCTCAGGTAGATGAGACGGATATAGGACATATAAAATTAAAACTCAAAGCTATTATAAGCCTGGATGCTTATCCCAATGAAAAAATTGCGGCTATTGTTGAGCACATTTATTATGAATCAAAGACAGTCAATAACGTTACTATTTATGAAGTTGATCTTATACCTGAAAAAGTTCCCCCGTTTTTCCGTTCCGGGATGAATGCAACTATAGAGTTTGTAGTTGAGAGTAAAGAAAACATTCTGACATTGCCGGTAGAAGCGGTTCACAAAGAAAAAGAAGAGAGTTTCGTTCTTCTTAAGAAAGGCCCAAAAAAAGAACCCGTTAAGCATACTGTAACAGTAGGAATCTCTGATAACAAAAACATAGAAATACTTTCCGGGCTAACCAAAGATGACTTGGTCATTATTAAGACCAAAAGATATGCTCTTCCTTCTGGCTCGAGCGGGACAAATCCGTTTATGCCGGGAAGAAGAAGATAACGGGAATGTCTCTGGCTGCAGGCTTCAGGCTTGAAATCTAAGCTCCTAGCCTTAGACGTATTTACTATGAGCCATGAGCTCTGCCTGCTCATTAGCAGGCGAAACTATGAGCTAATTTAAATCTATGATAGAACTTAAAAATATTTCAAAGACCTACAGGATGGGACAGATCGAGATACAGGCTCTTCTTAATGTATCTTTAAAGATTTCCCCGGGGGAATTTGTTGCCATTATAGGTTCATCCGGTTCAGGTAAATCGACTCTTATGCATGTTATGGGGTTATTGGACAGGCCGGATAGCGGTGAATTTTTCTTAGGCAAAAAAAGCGTCACAGGACTTTTAGACGAAGAGCTTGCTACTGTAAGAAACCATCTCATAGGGTTTGTATTCCAGCAGTTCCACCTTCTTCCGAGGATGACTGCTTTGGAAAATGCGGAACTTCCTTTGATATATGCCGGTAAAAGGCATTTAAAAGATAGGGCAAAAGCGGAATTGGAAGGAGTCGGTCTAAAAGACCGTTTATCCCATCGTCCAAATGAACTGTCAGGGGGCCAGCAGCAGAGAGTCGCTATAGCCAGATCCTTGGTTAATGATCCGTTGATCATACTAGCCGATGAGCCGACGGGAAATCTGGATTCAAAAAGCAAGGACGAGATAATCTCAATACTAAAAAGCCTGAATGATAAGGGCAAAACCGTAATTATCGTTACTCATGAAAAAGAGATAGCCGCCTATGCAAAGCGTATTATTGAGATGAAAGACGGCCGGATCATATCTGATAAGGTTGTAGAAAAAGAAACTGTACTGAAAGAGTCCTTGATAAAGGAAAGTTCAGTAGATAATGTAATATCCCGATCACATAAGGCCGTTGGGCAAGCGGAATTCATCGATTATCTAAGGCAGGCTGTCTTTGCGATGTATTCGCATAAGATGCGCTCTCTTTTATCCATGCTGGGCATACTGATAGGAGTAGCTGCAGTTATAGCGATGCTTGCTTTAGGCCGGGGTGCCCAGATTTCCATAGAAAAACAATTATCTTCATTGGGTTCAAATCTTCTTATGATCAGGCCCGGGTCAGCAAGACTTCATGGCGTAGCCATGGAATCGGGAGCTGTAACAAGATTTACTTTCCAGGATATAGGTGCTATAAGCAAACTTACGAATGTCGTAAGCAAAGTAAGCGGTTCCGTAACCGGCAGGGGCCAGATAGTCTTTGGTAACAAAAACTGGAATACTCAGGTAGAGGGCGTTGATGTAGATTATGCCCAGATGCGCGCAGCCGAGCCGACAATAGGCAGGTTTTTCACTCCCGAAGAGGTACGAATGAGGGAGAAAGTCGCTCTTCTGGGCATGACAGTTGTAAAAGAACTTTTCGGTGAAGATAATCCCGTAGGCCAGATAATAAAAATAAACCTGATAAATTTCCGGGTTATCGGGATTCTTCCTGTAAAAGGCGGTAGCTCATGGCGCGATCAGGACGATACGATCGTAATCCCTATTACTACAGCTATGTTCAGGATATTCGGAAAGCAGTATATCGATTCGATATTTGTTGAAGTGAAAGCGCCGGAACTAATTGACCAGGCAGAGGATGAGATAACTAAGCAGATCATAAAACAGCATCATTTAAATAAAGATGAAGAAGACTCGTTTCAGATCAGGAATATGTCAGATATAAAAGCTACCTTGGAAGCTACTACTAAGACCATGGGCTTACTTTTAGGGGCAATAGCTGCTATTTCGTTACTTGTAGGTGGCATAGGCATTATGAATATAATGTTAGTATCGGTTACTGAGCGAACACGCGAGATCGGTCTTAGAAAAGCTATTGGAGCAACGCAGAGGGACATAATGATACAATTCCTTATAGAATCAATACTTATGTCATTTATTGGAGGTCTTGCCGGCATTATATTTGGAATAGGAATATCGGTCCTGATAACCATATTTGCCGGATGGACGGTTGCAGTTTCTGTTTCATCAATAGCCTTAGCAACAATTTTTTCTCTAATGGTAGGGGTTGTATTTGGATTATGGCCGGCCTATCAGGCATCATTACTTGATCCGATTGAAGCGCTGAGATATGAATAATAAATTTAAGTTCTTAAGTAATTATTTCATTATCATCGATTTTGATACTAATATAAAGAATAGTTTAATTGAATAATAAGCAGAAGATCTTAACTGCAGCTAAATATTAAAAAGTAAAATAATTTATTAGTTTGTTAGGAAATTATATATAGTTTTTTTCTTTTTATTTCAATTGGTTATTATTTTTTGAAGTGTATAAAAATCATAAATTTTAATTTAACTTATATTTATCATTAAGCACAAAAGATAACAAATTAAAAAAACGATAATATTTAACTCATTTTCTAACTTTTGAATTTATAGATTCAATAATATTAAAATTGCAAAATAAATAATAAGCTAAGAAAAAATCTCGACGATAAAAATAAACTATTTGTAAATTATATTATTTATTTTAAGATTATATCTCTAAATAAGTTTCCTAATTTTGTATTTTATTTGGAAAAATTAATTTAAAGCCAGTTTGTTTTATCTTGACACGATATATTTTTGGTGATATACTTTCAACAAATGTGAAAGGAGGGTGAAATAGTATGAAAAGATTAGTAGGTTTGGTAATACTTTTTGCTTTTGTGATAGGTACTGTAATTATTGCCGATGTAAACGTAACACAAGCTGCTATGGGTGGAAAATCTCTTCTTTTGACCGATGCAGATAATAAGGTTTGCCCAGTTACTGGCAAAGAAATCACCCAGAAGAAGTTCAATACAGGGTACAAAGGAAAACGCTATTGGTTTTTTTCTTATGATGCTGTAAAGGAGTTCAAAAAGAATCCGGAACAGTATTTAAGGAACGTTTCTAGCTATTAATTTTTAGAAAATTTTTTTAAAGGGTAAAATAATCTGATTATTTTACCCTTTTTTGTTTAGACAAGTGCTTATTAATCAATAAGCACTTGCCACTCCGCAGAATATCACAAAAATATCTTATCTTGTTGCCGGTATAGGCAACAAGTAAGGGATTTTTGTGATATTTTATGATGCGGAGTATAGATCCCCTGACCTTTCGCTTGACTTGAATTGCGAAAGTCCGCCCTTGTGGGCGGGAGTATTTCAAAAATATCCTACCTGCCTTTTTAGGCAGGCAAGATTTAGTCGGGCCTGTCCGCCTTAGGCGGAAATCCAGTATTTTTTCTTTTTGTCATACCTGCCTGCCGGCCCTCGGCTTCGCCGCGAGGCGAGCAGGCAGGCCCGAGATCTTTAGTCGGGAATCCAGAAGGTCTAGGTTGGAAGAAAAAAATAAATTAAGCATTTGTCATTCCCGCAAGTTTTAGGCGGGAATCCAGAAGAAAAGCGAAAACAAGAAATAAAACTTGGATTCCTGACTGAACCATTCAGGAATGACAAGAAATTACCCCAAAGATCCTTTGCATTTTTATGTCTCGCCGCAGGCGAAAATTTCATGGTTTGTCATTCCCGCATTTGGTTGGCGGGAATCCAGAAGGTTTAGGTTGGAAGAAAAAAATAAATTAAGCATTTGTCATTCCCGCGCCTGCCCGCCAGTCTTTGTGAAGGGAAGGCGGAAACCCAGAGGAATAAGACCTCTGGCTAAACCATTTAGAAATGACTGAAATCTACCTGCCCTGTAAATTCTCATATTTTAATGAGCGATACATGATATACTCCATCCTATTTGACTACTACCTATTGCATAGTTTTATTGCCTTAGTATTATTATTAAATGCTATTAGGCGGGTGATACAGATATCATATTAAGCGTAATAAAACTAAAATATTTCTAACTTTTTTATTTTAACTTGACATTACTTAATTATAAAGTATACTAGTATATAAATACATTATAAATATTATATAAATAATATATTAGGGTATAATTAGCCAAAAATGAGCTATTACAAAATACTCGGTTTCGAAAAAGAACCTTTTTCGACAAATCCGGATCCGGATTTTCTGTACCTTTCCAGAGAATACGATTTAGCTCTTACTAATATTCTTATCGAACTCCGCCTAAAAAGGGGCTTAAGTGTAATTCTCGGCGATATAGGTGTCGGGAAGACCACGCTCTCCAGAAAACTAATCCAAGAACTCCATAATAGAGAAGAATTTATTTTTCATATGATCTTGAATCCTACGTTTGAGAACGAAAAAGAATTTTTGTTTTCTCTTATCAGGAATTTTCAGGTCCCGTTTCCGGCTGATATGGCTAGCCATTCAACTTCAGAGATGAGAGACGCTTTTGAGAAATTCCTACTCCACAAGAATCTTTCTGAGAATAAGACCGTAATATTACTGATTGATGAAGCGCAAAAATTGTCTTTTGAGACGTTGGAATCGCTTAGGATTTTACTGAATTATGAGACCAACGAATTTAAGCTTATCCAGCTTGTTTTATTGGGACAGCTGGAGTTGTATTCGAAGATTGTAACTATATCAAATTTTTATGACAGGATCGATTTTAAATTTACTTTAAATCCACTGGGATTTGAAGAGGCAAAAGACATGATGGAGTTTAGGATGCGTCAGGCCGGTAATAAAAATACAACCCCGATTTTTGCTGAAGAAGCGATAAGAGAAGTTTATTACAGGACAAAAGGTTACCCGAGGGGCATAATCCGTCTCTGCCACAAGTGCCTTAGAGAACTAGCTATGAGCAAGACCAAAATGATGGTAGATAAAGAGATGGTTATTGAGGTTATAGAAAAGGAATCTGATAGTCAATGGAACCAAGTCACAATACAGCCGAAAAAGAGCTTTTAAAAGCCATAGAGGGGAAGGCGGATATATCGAAGAAGATTCCTTCTAAGAATCCCCAGCTGGACGCTATAGAGCCGGTTAAAAAAGCTTTTGAAATATTTGGTGAGAAGCTGGGTTTTATACAGGCGCATGGTGGAGGCGCTTCAACTCTCACGAGCATAAATAGGATACTATGGGGAGTTATCGGGCTACTACTTTTGATATATTTTGGGATACTTATAAGCGGGATAGAGAGGCTTAATAATGTCCCGGATTTTAAGAGCAATTTAGCAGAAATTAAAAAAGCTATCGATAAGGGCATATCACTGCCGCTTAAAGAATACACTTTTTATATAGATACGCTTGTAAATAGAAATATTTTTAATCCAGCTGAAGAGCAGCCTAAAGTTGCAGCGCAGCAATTTGGTATTACACAGATTGCCGAAGCAACCAAAGATTTGCGAGTAGCTGGTATTTCTTGGGCAGAAGACCCTAAACAAAGATATGCTATGATTGAGGATGGAAAAACTAAAGTTACCTATTTTCTTTTGGAAGGGGACAAAATATTGTCGTGTATAGTTAAAGCCATAAATAAAGACAAAGTGATTTTAGAGTATATGGGCGAGGAGATTGAATTAAGATGACGATCTCTTTTAAAAAAGTTTTTATATACTTCTTTTTATTATTATTGGCTTTCTTTTTGTACCCTAAAACCGGCGATTTATCAATAAGTGAAGTTTCGGCGTTTGAGGATGTTGCTTCAGAAGCGCTTAAGGCAAAACTCGATAGAAAGATAGACCTTGATCTCAGGGATATGGATGTTGTGGACGTCTACAAATTTTTGGCGGTAAAAGGCGATTTCAATATTTCTATAAGCAAAAATATTCAAGGGAGGGTTACCCTGTATCTCAAAAACGTTTCAATAAAAGATTCTTTGGATATTATTTCCATCTCAAACGGCTTGGGTTATAAAATTTTGGGCGATAATATCATTCACATAATGACAGAGGCGGAATTTCAGGCTATTTATGGCAAAAAATTCAGCGATGAAACTCATATGAAGATAGTATATCTTAATTACGCCAAGCCGGCATATATTTTGGAAGCGCTAAAGAACATCAAAAGCGACGTGGGAAAAGTTGTTATCGATGAGGATACCGGTTCCGTGGTCCTTATTGATACTGACGAAAAATTAAAAAAGATGGAGGATGCCATTAAACAGATGGATCACCCTCTCGAGACAAAGGTTTTTACTCTTAGATACGCCAGCCCAGATGATGTCGCTAATAAGCTTAAAGAAAAACTTGATAATAAATCCGTAGGTTCTGTTCAGGCGGATGCAAGAAGTAACCAGCTTGTTATAAGGGCTTTTCCGGACAGGCTTAAAGAAGTTGAGGAAATAATAAAGGCTTTGGATAAAAAGACGAAAGCAGTCCTGATCCAGGTAAGGATCATCCAGCTGGTTCTGAACCCTCAGCTTGCTACCGGCATCAACTGGGACAGTGTTTTTAAAAAGGGCGGCAAGTATTTGATGCATGGGCTCACATTTTCAGGAACATTCCCGATAGCAAGTGCCGCCGCATCGACATTTGGTAACATTGCAGTCGGTAATTTTTCAAGTGACAATTTTGCCGCTGACATAAGAATGTTAAAAGAGGTTGAGGACACAAAGGTCCTTGCCAATCCCAGCATTATGATTTTAAACAATAAAGAAGCTAAGATCCATATAGGGGATAAATTGGCATATGTTACTACCACAACTATCGGGACAGGGGAAAGCCAGAGAGTGAATGAGGAGATACATTATATTGATGTCGGAGTTCAGTTCCTGGTTACTCCGCAGATAAATGATGACGGATATATTACCATGTCTATCAAACCTGAGATATCCTCGCAGGTTTCGACTCTTACTACGCCCCAGGGCTCCGAAGTCCCTCTTATCAATACCACTTTGGTTGAAACGAGTGTTATAGTTCAGGATGGGCAGACTATTGTCATAGGCGGGTTAAGAAAAGATGAGTCTGTAGTGGATAAACAAGGCATACCGATACTTATGGATATACCGGGGGTCGGGCAATTATTTCGCAGTATAACAAGCAATAAAAAACAGACCGAGATAGTGATACTTCTTTCCCCTAAAATCGTAGAGGGAAATGAAAATTATGAGAGCGATAAATATAACCTGAAAGAGACCGTTCAGCCGGACAAAGAATATTAGTTATGAGTTGTGAGTAAGGAGCTGTTATTTTTGCTCAGGCGGGGCCTAAGCTCCATATGTTATCTGTCATTCCCGAGTGTACTTGTCGGGAATCCAGTGGGTTTAGGTTGGAAGAAAAAAAGTAAATTAAGCATTTGTCATTCCCGCGTGGTTTAGGCGGGCCCTGGTCCTTGGAATTTTAAATCATAAAATTCCTAAGGAAATCCAGAAACGCCATATGCTATTTGTCATTCCCGAGGTTACTTGTCGGGAATCCATAAAATAAAAAAAGAAAGTAAATAAACAATATAGATTTAATTACAATAAGTTATAGACACACAAGGAGGCAAAATAGATGGCAAAAAATAATGCCGGGGGATTTGTTAAAAAATCGGTTTGTTTTGTTTTTGTATTTTTTGCCCTCATCTTTTCTTGTGTTATTACTTGTTATTCCCAGAGTACCACCGGAACTGTGTCTGAAAAAGCCATTTTAGACATTCCCAATAAAACCGCTTCACCCGATGCAAGTGCAATTAAAATTACCACACCTGTTTCAAATAGCATCACTGCTAATACTGTACCCAATGCCGCCGAACCGCCAAAGCCTCAAGAATCTAAGCCGGGATCTTCTACTAGCCCGGGCTTATTACAAATAAAAAGAGACATACCCGGTAAGGCAAATGAAACCCTATCCAAAGAATTAACCCCAGCAAAAGATGCATCTTCTTCACAATCAGGAGCAACTGCTTCCGTTGAAAGCCCAATAGTTTTAAGAACTCCTACGCTCGAGGATTCTCTTAGAGAAACCCTTGATGATAATGCCAAGCTAAAAGACGAGATCAAAAAGCTTAAAGAGGAGTTAAGCAAAATTTCAGCCAGGGAAGGCGTTACAACTGCGAGAATTCGCATGCTAAGCGAAAGGGCCGATAATTACAGGACTCAGCTTGAGGCTGTGAATGCAAATTACAAAAGTGAAAAAGAAAAACTGACTAAGGAAGTTGAAGATTTGAGTGTTGAAAAAAAATTACTGGAAAGTACAGCAAGGATCCTTGAAGCCGAAAGAGGCAAAGATGTTTATTTTAATAAATGGAAAGACCTGGATTCAAAATTCAAGTCCTATAAAGATGACTCTGAAAAAAGACTCATTGCCCTAAAAAAAGAATCCGATGATAAGCTTAAATCCCTTGAAGAGGATATGAGAAAAGCCATCCCCGAGGCAGAGCGCATGAAAGAGGAGAATGGTAAGCTGCATTTTAATCTGGGTAATAGCTACCTGAAAAAAGGTGAGTACAAAAAAGCTGCATATGAATATGAATTTGCCCAGAAGTACCTCCCCGGTGATGCGGATATTTCTTATAATCTGGCGGTACTCTACGATTATTATTTACAAAAATTCGACAAAGCGATTAAGTATTACAAGGACTTTATTGATAAAAACCCAAATTCAAAATACGCAAATATTGTTAAAGAACGTATTGCGGATAACGTACTTAAGCTGAAAGCGAAGGAGATTACCAGTCCTTAGGTGAAAAGTTGTTAGTATAAAGTTACTCTAGGCAAAAGGCGAGGGTTAGGGTAATAGAAAAAATAAATTAAGTATTTGTCATTCCTGCGCAGGCGGGCCTGCCTCGCTTGTAGGAAGGGCTGAAGGCTGACAGCTGATAGCAAGGAACAAAACAATAGAGAGAATAATTATGAAAAGATCAATTAAAATATATTTGATATTATTATTTTTCACTGGTTTTATTGCAAAGCTTTCTTTTGCTAATAATCTAACCGTTATAGATGTGTATCTTACCAATCCCAATGCAGCCAACGGTACGATAGATATTAATATGGATGTCAGATGGTACAACGGCTGGAGAAACCAGATAAATTATGATGCTGTGTGGCTCTTTGTCAAATATTCTACCGATAGCGGTACTACCTGGAACCATGCTACTTTGAAAACCGCAGGCACCAACCCTAGCGATACTTCCGGCGGGACATCTATGGATGTTGATATAATTGTCCCCAGTGATAAAAAGGGTGCTTTTCTCCAAAGAGCAGCTACTGGGGAATTTCCCGGTACAGTTACTGCCTATGATGTCAGGCTTTGCTGGGACTGGCAAGGAGACGGCCTTAGCGCTTCAAGTACTGCGATCGTTAAGGTATTCGCAATAGAAATGGTATATATACCTCCGGGGGGGTATTACCTTGGGGACGGCAATAGCACAAATGAATCTACATACGCTTTTCATTCTGCTACGGATAATACGGCTATGCAAGCTGAACCAATGATAGGTTCTAATTACATTAGCTGTGATGCAAGTGCCAATGACGATATTGATACAGACCACAGCATATATATACAGGGTTGGATGCTGGGTTTTGGCATTACCGGTAATAATAGTTTTCCAAATGGTCTTGTGAACGGGTCAAGTACAAAAAATTTCTATCTTATGAAGCATGAGATCACAGAAGGCCAATGGGTGGATTTTTTTAATACTCTTACTGCTGCCCAAAGGCTTCAAAGAGATATTACCGATGCTACGGGTAAAAACTCAGATGCTGTTAGTAGCCGAAATACCGTTAGCTGGACAGGTAGCGGTAGCGCCACAACAACCAGGCCTTACAGAGCTTGCAGTTATCTTAGCTGGATGGATGTGTGTGCTTATGCTGATTGGGCCGCCCTTAGGCCTATGACCGAGCTTGAATATGAAAAGGCATGCCGCGGGACTAATGCTTCAGTATATGGTGAATATGCTTGGGGGACTAATTCATATACTTCAGCTGCCACTATTTCAGGAAGCGAATCCGGCACAGAGACCATAACAACTTCCGGCGCTAATTGTAATTATTCTCCCGCAATGCCTTTAAGCGGCGGTGATGGGGGATATGGCCCTTTAAGAGTAGGTATATTTGCAACAAGCACCTCGACAAGAGTAACTTCAGGAGCTGGCTATTATGGAAATATGGAATTGGCCGGCAATTTACATGAATATGTCGTTTCAGTTGGTAATAGTTTCGGGAGGGCTTTTCAGGGGACACACGGAGACGGTGTTTTAACTACTACCGCAAGCTATGAAGGAAACGCTACAAACACCGATTGGCCCGGCATTGACGGCACGCAAGCAAGAGGAGTTACCGGCGCAGCGGGGTCCGGCAAGCGCGGAGGGAGTTGGATCCCTACTGCCCCGATTGCTTCTATTTCTAATAGAAACTATGCTTCAAGTGGCGCATCAACCCGCACACAGGAAACTGGCGGCCGTTGTGCGAGGACTGAGCCCTAATAGATTTTAGGTTTAATTTTTGATAGTGAATGTATAAGAGGGAAATTATAACTGTTGTAAGTGATCATTAATAGAGAGTGTTTATGAAAAAAATATTTATATTGTTTTCATTATTTATTTTTATTTTATTATTTTCAAAAGGCATATGTTTTGCCAACTATCTTTCAATAACGAGCCTCACCGTTTCCGGACAGGATACGACCAATGACACCCTAAATCTGAAATTTACTATTTCCTGGAGCAATTCCTGGAGGGATGATACCAATTATGACGCGGCGTGGGTGTTTCTGAAATATTCAACTGACGGCGGAACAACCTGGAGCCATGGTACGCTTAATGGCTCGGGGACCAACCCCACAGGTTTTTCTATAGGTACCTCCGGTACTGCCCTGGAAATAGTAGTACCTAGCGATATGAAGGGTTGTTTTATCCAAAGGTCTGCAGCAGGCACAGGATCTTTAAGCACTTCAAACGTAGAGATAGTCTGGGATTATGGAGCAAGCAGTGTAACTGATGCCAACGCTAACGGTCCATTAACTGTATTCAGGATTTATGGTATCGAGATGGTGTATATACCAACCGGGGCTTTTTATGTAGGTGACGGCGAATCCGGTGGTAGCTTGGCTGGTCAATTTGAAGACGGCACAACAGGCGTTCCTAAACAAATAATCAGTGAAAATGAACTGATTCTTGGTGGGGGCGGTGCCGGGAGCCTTGGAAATAATAATACTACAGGAATGTTTAGTATTGATGATTTTAATGATTCTACCACCAGGACATTGCCGGTAACGTTCCCTAAAGGGTACAGTGCTTTTTATTTGATGAAATATGAGATATCTCAAGATCAGTACAAAGATTTTCTTAATACCCTTACTCGTGTTCAGCAAAATACGAGGACAGCTTCTCAAACTGGAGATTATTATGCGCTGGCAAATACAGCTACTGCGGCAAATATTGCTTCAGCTGATAATTACCGCAATGGTATCCGCGTCCCTACTACTCCTGGCGCTGGAGTGATCACATTTGGTTGTGATTACGATCATGATAAGACATTTAATGAAACAACTGATGGTCAGTGCATAGGGTGTGGTTATTTATCATGGCCTGATGTTGCAGCATATACTGATTGGGCAGCCCTTAGGCCCTACACAGAGCTTGAATACGAAAAGGTCTGTCGTGGTCCAAATTACCCTATACTTGAAGAATATAGCTGGGGCAGTACAAATTTTGAAACAGCTACAACTTCTCTTACAAATAGCGGCACAGTTACTGAAATCCCCAACCAGGGCAATGCAAATATTGATAGTTGTTCTCCCGATGGGCCTTATAGAACCGGATCATATGCTGATAGTACATCTACTAGAGAAAATGCGGGTGCAGGTTATTATGGTAACCTGGATTTAACCGGTAATTTATATGAACTTATTGTTACCTTAGGAATGACTGAAGGAAGAGTTTTTTTAGGCACGCATGGGGATGGGGTGTTAACCACTACTACCAGCTATGAAGGGAATGCTACCAATACTGACTGGCCGGGCATAGATTCTACTGTAGCTCGGGGAGTGACTGATTGGGTTGGAACAGGCCTTCGGGGAGGCGCTTATGATACTATATCTGGAGATTGCAGAGTTTCAAACAGATGGGCCGCTATAAGTAGCGGAGACCCGGACCGCGCCAGCATGCTGGGCGGCAGATGCGCAAGGACTGCCCCGTAAGTTGCTATGAAGACAATGTACTATACATACGTATTATTAAGCTCAAAGGATTTTAAATATTATACTGGCCGAACAAATGATTTAAGAAATCGCTTAGAGGAACATAATGATGGCAAAGTATATTCAACTAGATATAGAAGGCCGTTAATATTGATTTATTATGAAGCATGTTTAAATATTAATGATGCCGTACAAAGAGAGAAATATTTAAAATCCGGAGTTGGCAAGCGATTTCTTAAACAAAGATTGCGTAATTGGCAACTTACGGGGACCGCCCCGTAAGTTAGCTCATAGTTCATGGCTGATGGTTTATAGCAAAAGAAAATATTAATAATGACAGTTAAATATAGCTTTGAAGATTTAGAGGTTTGGAAAAAGGCAGTTGATTTCTCTAAAAGAGTTATAGATTTAACAGATCAGATAACAACCGATAGAAAGCATTTTAGACTTGTTGAGCAACTTGAATCTTCTGCCGCTTCTATAGCTTTAAATATTGCAGAGGGCCCCGAGAAATGCAAAGCATTTCCGGGACTAAAGTCCTCGCAATTCTTTGAATTGCAGAGGGAAAGGGTAGATATTCCAAAAAAGAATTTATTCAATATTTATATATAGCAAGAGGTTCGCTATTTGAATTAGTAACGTTGTTAGTTATATTCAATAAAAAAGGTTGGATAAGCGATTTACAGTTAGATGAATTTAAAGAATCGGGTAACGAGATAGGGAAAATGCTTTCAAGTTTGATTAAGTCTATAAAAAGCTCTGTATCGTAGTTTTTTAGGAGTTACTATGAGCTATGAGCCATGAGCCATGAACTATGAGCTAATAAATCTTAATGAAAAATAAAAAGAAAAATATAAGCTTTTTATTAAAAGGGATATTATCAGGCCTTATTTTATCCAGTCTTTTAATATTTTCTTTTACAGCATTTTCATACGCCGCTATCTATACCGGAGGCAGTTATGACGGCTATTCTTATGTTGAGCTTTCCACCGATATGTATCACGGCGGTTCATATAGTGGTTACAATGTTTCAACTAATTCAAGCTCAGCAACCCTTGGCTATACCACTAAGTCCGCTCTTTCATTTTCTACCTCTCCCAAAACTACAAACGCCACAGAGGCTTTTAGCCCCCAGCCTATTGTAACTATTGTTGATGCAAACGGCAATACTGTCTTGAATGCCACCGATACCGTCACCCTTTCCATTAATAATAACCCCGGAGGCGGAGCGCTCGGCGGTACTACCTCCATGTCGGCAGTCGCGGGTGTAGCTGATTTTACCGGAAAAGGTTTAAATATAGATAAAGCGGGGGAATTATACTCCTTGAGCGCAACAGCTTCGGGCCTCACAAGTGCTACATCGAGTGCTTTTGATATTTTATCTTCTGATATGAATGTTGAGGCATACATTAGATATAATCCCTCCACAGATAGGTTTGTAATAACCACCTATCTATCCAAAAATGGCTCGGTTGTAACAAGTCTTACAGCAAGTGATTATGTTACGAGCTGTGCAATCCTAAAACCGGACAATACAAGCGAAGTCGTCCTTCTTGACGCTAATTTTGGTGATCCTACAGGCGGTATTTTTACATACTCCAGCTGGAATCCTTCTGATAGAAATGTTTATTATGATGCTACAATTACCATAATCGTTGCTTCAACCGGGAAAAGTTATCAAGGGAAATTCCGGTTTGATGTTGCGGCCTTACTTGCTGAAATAAAGGTGGCTTCAAATATTTTATGGGATTCTCAATCAGAGTCTTTTCAAATACAGGCCTTTCTTTTAGAAAAAGGAGTTATAAAGACTCTTACAGCAAGTGACACGTGTGCTGTTGAGATCAAAAAATTAGATAATTCTTCTGAAGCTTCGTTTGGAGCAGTGGCTTTTGGCGACCCGATAAATAATATTTTTGGTATTTCCGGATGGATCCCGTCGGATTCCAGAACAGATTATCATGCCGATGTTACGATTACGGTCGCTTCTTCAGGAAAAACATATACAGGCCATTTTGTTTACAATGTTTCCCAAGCTCCTACTATCCAGCTTAAAGCCATATTTACCTGGAAAAATGGTGTACAAGGGCGGGAGTCTCCGTATAATCTGGACCGTTATGATATAACAATTTGGTTTGAAACTAATGGAAGAATGCTTACCTTGCAAGGAGGTTACCAAGAACCATCAATTTCCATAGATGGCAGTCCTGCATCTATAACATGGGCTCAAACTGAAACAACATTTTCAGGTTATTGGGTTCCCCCCGACCCAGCTTCCGAATATACTGCTGCAATAACAGCCGGATATGAGGAGTATTATCATGCTATTTATGTCCGTATTGTTCCTCAATCCTCAGGTATCGAGGTTAAGTCAGTATTTAGCTGGGACAAAGCTAATAATCGTTATGATGTAACAGTGTGGTTGGAATATAACGGCAGAAAACTTACTTTTATACCCGATGAAGCAGGCCCTTATGGCTCTATTACAATAGGTGAGGATAATATATTATTAAGTTCTGATTGGGTTAATAATACATTTACAGGCACCTGGACTCCTCCCGATCCTACCGCTGAATATACAGCTTATGTAGAAGCAACAAGGGCTTATGCTATTTATAATACCTATGTAAAAGTCGGCCCTGCCGGTAAGATTGAGTTAAAATCAACATTTACTATGGAAAGCGATCAAGATATTCTGTATAGAATATGGCTTGAAAGTAATGGAGTTCCTGTGCCTTTAAATGCGGGTGATACGTGGACTATTACTTATGTTGGTATGGGGCCTGGTGGAGCTCCTATGGAAGATAGTGGCGAACTTGCTCCAGGCGCAGAAGGTGATACTAGTATTAGCGGCACAGCTTCACCGCATCCGACAGCTACACTTGATCATGATATTTTGGCTAATAATATTACTATTACACATGGCGGGATTACTTATGAGACCTCTGCGGTTGTTTCCATTGCTACATATCTATCCACTTTAATTAAAGCTAAAACCGACACCATAAATTGGTCGGACGTCTCCGCAATAAAAAGCAGTACAACAACCATCAATTGGTCAGATGTAACCTCTATTAAATCAAAAACTGACACTATTAATTGGTCCGATATCAATGCTGTTAAAACTGCTGTTGGTGCTAACGAGGCAGAATCCTTATATACCAAAATGGGTCAGGTGCTTACCGCTATCGGCACGCCTACTATGGGTCAGGGATCCATATTTGAAGAATTGGAGGGCATAGCAGGCAGGCAATTATGGTTGTCAACAACAATAGGTTCGGTCAATTGGACTAATATTGAAAGCTTAAGTAAAGCAGGGGTTAATTGGTCAGATGTTGCTGAAATGGCAAATGTTGGCGTTAACTGGGACGATATGAGGCGCCTATCTATCCAGGGGATCAATTGGGATGATATAGAAAAAATGGCCGCCTCAAATGTCAACTGGGATGATGTTTCAAGCCTTGCCGCATTGGGCGTTAACTGGGATGATATATTCAGGATGTCGAGAGCCGGTATTAACTGGGATGATATAGCGGTTCTCACCGATGTCGGGATAAATTGGAACGACATAAAAGAGATGTCCATAGTCGGAGTCAATTGGTCAGACCTTGCCTATATGACAGGAGCCGGTGTCGACTGGAGTGAGACTATAAATTGGGATAATCTTGCCAGCCTTACCAATGCCGGAGTGAATTGGGACGATATAGCTGTAATGAGCGATGCTAATGTAAATTGGACCGGCCTCGATGTTATGGCGACAGCCGGGATCAACTGGGACGATATTTCCCGAATGTCTATTGCCGGGATTAATTGGACGGATATAGATGCCATGGCCAGTAAAGGCATCAACTGGGAGAATCTAAGCTCAATGACAACAGCTGGCGTCAACTGGGACGATCTGGATGTTCTAAGTAAAGCCAAAATCAACTGGGCAGATTTTAATACTCTTACAAAAGCCAATATTAATTGGACCGATTTTTCCACTCTTTCAAAAGCCAAAATTAACTGGGCAAATTTCGAAACTCTTACTGAGGCTGGAATTAATTGGTCTGATCTGACCACTCTTTCCAAAGCCAAAATAAACTGGGCGGATCTGACGGTATTAACCAAAGCAAATGTTAATTGGGATGATCTGGTCGCTCTTTCCGAGGCCAATATCAACTGGTTAGATATTACTTCTTTATCCGGAGCCAAAATCAATTGGGGGGATCTGACCATTTTATCTAATGCCAATGTAAATTGGTCTGATTTTACGGTTTTAACTGAAGCAAATATTAATTGGTCTGACCTTACAACAATGACCATGGCAAGTGTAAACTGGGCTAATCTAAATACCATGACCGAAGCCGGTATCAATTGGGATGATATAGAAGTCATATCTACAAAAGGTATTAACTGGGCAGATCTTAACTTCCTTACTGGAGCCGGAGTTAACTGGGATGATATTACTGCTATTTCTGAAGCCGGCATAAACTGGTCAGATTTTACTACAATGACAGAGGCAGAAATTAATTGGGATGATATAGCAAACCTGTCCACAGCCGGTATTAACTGGTCTAACCTGACTACAATGACTGAGGCGGGTATCAACTGGGATGATATAGAGGTATTGAGCACTAAAGGCATAAATTGGACCGATCTTATGTCAATGACAACATTAGGGATAAACTGGGATGATATACTTTTAATATCTGAATCCGGGATAAACTGGTCAGATCTGAATGTTTTGACTACTGCCGATATAAATTGGTCCGATTTAACTATTTTGTCAAATATAAATATCAACTGGGCTGATCTGAATGCGATGTCAACCGCGAACATCAATTGGTCTGATATAAACGCTCTGTCATTAAAGAAAATTAATTGGAGCGATTTAGAGGTTCTTAGTAAAGCCAATATCAATTGGTCCGACCTTACTACCATGACAGAGGCCAAGGTTAACTGGTCAGGATTAAAGACAATATCCGAATCCGGTATTAACTGGGATGATTTTAATGTAATGACTACCGCAGGAATCAATTGGGCTAACATTAATACAATTTCGACTACCGGTATAAATTGGGAAGATTTTGAAGCCCTGACGATAGCCGGGATTAATTGGTCGGATCTGAATATTCTTTCAAAAGCCAAAATCAATTGGTCTGATTTCACAGTGCTATCCAAAGCCAAGGTTAACTGGTCAGACCTTACAATTATGTCTAAAGCAAATATTAATTGGTCTGATTTTGAAGCTCTTTCCACAGCAGGTGTTAATTGGGATGACCTTACGGTGATGACAGAAGCCAGGGTCAATTGGGCTAATCTTAACACTTTGACCGAAGCCGGTATCAATTGGTCTGATATGGAGGTTTTAACAACCAAGGGTATCAATTGGTCAGATCTTACGGTTATTTCTACCTCCGGTATTAATTGGGATAACATTGTTACAATATCCGAGGCAGGCATCAACTGGGCGGACTTCGAGTATATGTCCACCGAGGGTATCAATTGGTCAGACCTTACAACTATGACAGAGGCTAATATCAACTGGGCTAATCTTACAACAATGTCGGAGGCAGGTGTTAATTGGGAAGATATAGGAGAAATGTCTATACGTGGAATTAACTGGGCGGATATAACAGCCCTTACCATCGCTAATATCAACTGGGTTAATCTTACTACAATGACAGAGGCAGGTATTAACTGGATAGACCTTAAGCCTATGACAGAAGCAGGCATCAACTGGGCGAATTTTACAACAATGACAGCGGCCCTTATCAACTGGGATAACCTTACTACAATGACAGCCTCAGGCATCAATTGGTCAGACCTTAATACTCTGACTAGAGCCAAGATTAATTGGTCGGATTTCACCGTAATGTCTAAAGCCAAAATCAATTGGTCAGATCTTACTGCATTAAGTAAGGCCGAAATAAATTGGACAGACCTTAATTCATTGAGTAGAGCCGGTATTAATTGGTCGGATCTTAATACTCTCACTGAAGCCAATATTAATTGGGCAGATTTTGTTGTTTTATCAAAAGCCAAAATTAATTGGTCAGATTTTACTATACTATCAAAAGCCAAAATTAATTGGTCTGATTTTAACGTTCTGTCAGAAGCAAATATTAATTGGTCTGATTTAAATATTATGACTAGAGCTAAAGTCAACTGGTCAGACTTTGAGTATATGTCCACACAGGGAGTTAATTGGTCCGATTTGACCGTAATGACCAAAGCAAATACAAACTGGTCCAACCTTACTACAATGACAGAGGCAGAAATAAATTGGTCAGACCTTTCTCAATTAACCATAGCAGGAATTAATTGGACAGATTTTAATGTATTGTCAAATGCAAATATCAACTGGTCCAACCTTACTACAATGACAGAGGCAGGCATCAATTGGGCCGACCTTAAGCCTATGA
>CAYWPX010000009.1:0-92613 GCA_964460615.1 uncultured Planctomycetia bacterium | reverse complement strand
AGAAGTCAAAAAATCTAAAGATGTCGTTTTGGTGGATTTCTGGGCGCCATGGTGCGGCCCGTGCAAAATGATCGGCCCGGTCATTGATGAACTGGCAAAAGAGTATAAAGGTAAACTTAAAATAGGTAAGCTTAATGTTGATGACAACGGTGATGTGCCAACCAGCTATTCAGTTATGAGTATCCCGACCCTTATTTTCTTTAAAAATGGCCAGCAGGTCGAAAGGATAGTCGGTGCGGTTCCCAAGGATAAATTAGCTAAAAAAATAGAAGAAATGATAAATAGCTGATCGATTTAGATGGATGAGCTGCTTTAAAGCCGGAAAACCAGAGAGATCAAATATGCAAATATGAAATTCCGGGCATTAGCCAGAAAAAAGTTCATTCTTGACATAACATTAACAAAGTGATAATCTACTGACTTTATATGAAAAATTTTGCCGTACTCTCGTCCGGAAGAGGTACCAACCTTCAGGCCATAATTAAAGCCCATAAAATCGGTTCAATTAAGGGGAATCTTGTCTTAGTTATAAGTGATAAGCCTGATGCTTATGCGCTTATTAGAGCTAAAAAGGCGGGGATAAAGGCTTTATTTATCGATCCGGCACAATTTTCGGGGAGAGAATCTTTTGACAGAGAAGTTGTCAGGGAATTAAAGGCCCACAAAATTGACCTCGTGGTTCTTGCCGGCTATATGCGAATATTGAGCAAGCATTTTATAGATGCTTTTAATAACCGTATACTCAATGTCCATCCGTCGTTATTACCAAGTTTTAAAGGAGCTCATGCGGTCAGGGATGCTCTCAGGTATGGAGTTAAAGTTACGGGAGTTACAATTCACCTGGTTATCTTTGAGCTTGACTCCGGGCCAATAGTTTTACAGGAAAGTCTAGAAGTCAAGGATTCCGATACCGAAGATACGCTTTTGGAAAGAATTCATAAGATCGAACATAAGCTTTATCCAAAAGGGATAAGTTTATTTTTGGAAAATAGATTAAAGATCAAGAATAACAAGGTTTGTTTTAAAAAGTAATTAAACAAAAACTTAAATTTTAGATTTTTTTTATAAATGTAAGGTAATATAATTTACCCGATGTTACTTCGGGATTAGCCCTTTCCTTATAGGATAGGAAAGGCTATCCCTGTGGGATTAATTCGCACACATAACTTATGTTAACTCGTTATACTCGCCCCATAAGTTATGTGCTCATTAAGGAGAAAAGAAATGGTTAATAAAGTTGATGAAAAGGTTAAGATAGCCCAGGTTAAGGCAAGAGAAATAATGGATTCAAGGGGCAACCCTACTGTTGAGGTTGATATCACGCTCGGAGGCGGTGCATTCGGAAGAGCGGCAGTCCCAAGCGGGGCATCTACTGGTGAACACGAAGCCGTTGAATTAAGGGACGGCGATAAAACTAGATATATGGGCAAAGGCGTCCTAAAGGCAGTTGACAATGTAAATAAGATCATCGCCAAAGAGATTGTCGGAAAAGATGCGCTTAACCAGGAAGCTTTGGACGACCTGATGATCAAATTGGACGGCACTGATAATAAGTCCAAACTCGGCGCTAATGCAATTCTTGGAGTTTCATTGGCAAATGCAAAGGCAGCGGCAAACCTGAAAGGTATTTCGTTATTTAAATATCTCGGAGGTGAAGATGCCAGGGTTTTACCGGTGCCGATGATGAATATTTTAAACGGCGGAGTTCATGCTGATAATAATGTCGATTTGCAGGAATTTATGATCATGCCGCTGGGCGCCTCAAGCTTTAAAGAAGCACTAAGGACAGGAGCAGAAGTTTTTCATAATCTGAAAAGCATTCTAAAGAAAAAGGGTCTATCCACGAGCGTAGGAGACGAAGGTGGATTTGCGCCAAACCTAAGGTCCAATGAAGAAGCTATCGAAGTGATCCTAGAGGCTATTAAACAGGCCGGGTATAAACCCGGGAAAGATGTTGCTATCGCATTGGATGCTGCTTCAAGCTCTTTTTATGAAAATGGCAAGTACATCCTTGAAGCAGAAAAAGTGAAAGATAAATCTTCTGATGATATGATACAATTCTATAAGGATTGGGTAAATAAATATCCGATAGCTTCTATTGAAGATGGATTATATGAAGATGATTGGGATGGATGGGAAAGATTAACCAGCCAGCTTGGTAATAAGGTCCAATTGGTGGGTGACGATCTTTTTGTTACAAATACAAAGAGGCTCAAGATGGGAATAGAAAAAGGGATAGCAAATTCGATACTGATCAAAGTCAATCAGATCGGCACTCTTACCGAAACCCTGAATGCCATTAATATGGCTAAAGAAGCCGGTTATACTGCCGTTATTTCCCATAGGTCCGGTGAGACTGAAGATACGACTATTTCCCATATTGCGGTCGCTACCAATGCCGGCCAGATAAAAACCGGCTCAACTTCGAGGACAGACAGGATTGCCAAATATAACGAGCTTCTTAGGATCGAGGAGGAGCTTGGCGGAAAGGCTGTCTATGGCAACAAATTATGGAAAAGAAAAATAAATTATTAAAATATAGTTTTTCAATTTTCCTATGCTCCGTTATTTTTGTCCCGGTCGGGATTAATTACTATAACCTGTGGATGAAGAATAGAGAGCTGGAATCGAAGATAAAGGTTTTGGAGAGCTTTAATAAAAAACTTAAGACTGAAAAGAAACGCCTTGAGACTGATAGCGATTATATAGAAAAAGTTGCCAGGAAGAAAATGGGCGTGGTCAAAAAAGGCGAGATCATTTATAAGATCGAAGAATAGAAGAGATTTGCATTAATTTCTTTATAAAAAATTAATGCAAATCGTTCATCCCGCTGACATTGCCTTTGGCAAGTCGGAGTTATTGAATATAACACCGGCTCACTCTGAGAAATTGTGAAGCAATTTCCAGGACATAGTCCTCGCAATTCTTCGAATTGCAGAGGGTAACATATGTTAAAATTCTCGGACTTTGTGCCTGATAATTTTCATGTATTCGCAAGGGTAACTTACCCTGGCTGAAGCCAGGAGGTGTGTCCCTCGCTTGACAATGAAAGATATTTTTAATCTTCGCCTCATAGGATGTATCAAAATTCCCGGACACCAGTAATTTTGACACATTCGGCGAAGCAACTCATCTCGACAGTTGTCGAGATTCGTTAGGGAGGTGAAATAGAAGACGTGGATACAAGTATTAAAGTAGGTGATATTTTTGACGCAGAAGTTTTTAAGATAACTAGCTTTGGCGCATTTGTTAAATTTGGAAATGGAAAAAAAGGACTTATACATATATCTCAGGTTTCAGAGGATTATGTCAAAAAAATAGAAGACCATATAAAGATCGGGGACAAAGTTAAAGCGAGAATCACTAAAATCACTCAGGATGGCAAGATAGATCTAAGCCTTAAGAATGAAGTTAGCGTTCAAAAAAATATCACGAAAGAAAAAGAATTCAAAAATACAATTTTTAGCGAAAAACTTGATAAATTCCTGGGCTCTCTTGAAGAAGGGCTTCTGGTAAAGTAATAATAAATTAAACATTGCTTATTTGTCCCAAGTCTGCTATTATAGCATTCATCCATTTAGCAGAGTCAAGTACAAGCATTTTTGGTTATATTTTAAAACAACGCGGGGTGGAGCAGCCTGGTAGCTCGTTGGGCTCATAACCCAAAGGCCGCCCGTTCGAATCGGGCCCCCGCTACCAATTTCTAATATTGACAGAAGTTTTTTAAAAACGGGCTGATTTATAATCATGCCCATTTTTTTTAAACTTTAGTATTGCTGGTTTATTATTTAAGCTTCCATGAAATAGATAGAGTGTATTATCAGGGCTTTATTGAGGCGCATAATGAGCTTTTATAATTAAAGAACTAATAATATAAAGGAGAAGATGAATGAAAAGCGATTCTAATGGAAGCCATCCAAAGGCAATTGAAGATCGGCTAGATGCCCTAGATCACACCCTCCAGGATTATGTAAAGCAGGCCACTAAGGAAATGTTCAAGCTTCTTGAAAGGCATGAAGAGCTTGAGGAAAAACTCGCCCAGGAGCAGATGAAGATAACAAATCTCTTGATCACTCACCAGCAAAAAAACCGCCCAAATAAACTAAATCATGCCCTGGTAGCTTTATTTATTGTGATGCTTGCGGTTACAACCACTTTTATCGGTTCGGGTTTTTTAGTTTATAAACAGTTCAGGAATTTCTATACAGAGCAGATGGTCTCTTTTAAAGATGCAATAGCTCAAAAAGACGCAACCTTGACAGAGATGAGCAAGGAGTTCGAAGATTATATCGTTAAATCTAGAGACGTTATTCTTCAGCTTCAAAATGAAATACAGGATTTAAAAGGTACCAAGTAAGATAGGCACATATGGCTCAATACCCAGAGGCTATTTTTATAGGCAAGATCGCTGTTGATATTGTAATTAATAGATCAAAAGACGTGTTAAAACCTATAACACTAAGCCCCGGCGGGTCGATATTTAATACAGCCATTATTGCAAGCCGGCTCGGCACAAGATCGGGGATTTTCTCAAGCCTTGGTAATGATGATCTTGGAAAATTTGTTAAAGATTTCATCAAAAAAGAAAAACTTAATTTTTATCCTATCTCGAGATCAGATAACCATAAAACTGCTATAGCCTTAGCTCTGATAGATAGATTTGGGAACTCAAGATACAGCTTTTATAAAAATGACACAAGGGTTGATTATAAGATCGGCGAGGATCTAATAAATATTTTTAGTAAGGCCAAGGCCGCATACATGGGCTCTAGCTTTACTTATGCCGATGAGACATTTGATATTTCACAGGTTTTTGTAGAGCTTGCCAAAGCTCACTCTTTAAAACTTTTTTATGACCCTAATATCAGGGCTGCTTCTATTATTGATCCTGCCAAAGCAAGAAAGAGGATCCTATTTTTCGTAAAAAAAGCAGATTTTCTGAAGCTCAGCCTGGATGACATAAAATTTATCGCAGGCACAAGGAATGTCGGGATGGCATATAAAAAAATAAGCAGTTTTACTAAAGCAGCAATCATTATTACCAGGGGTAAGGCCGGTTCAGTAGCATTTGTCGGCAGGAAGCAAATAAGAACCGGTAGTTTTAATGTTGCGGTTAAAGATACTATCGGAGCCGGAGACGCATTTGGCGCGGCATTGATAAGCAGGTTCTCCTCGAGTTCTTCAGAGGAAGAATTTTTGAATAATATCAAAGAGCATATAACATTTGCATCGGCGGTATCGGCTGTTACCTGCAGTAAGCATGGGGCTATGGAGGGTGTTAAGTCCTTAAATAGGATCAATAAATTCCTGAGATGTAATTAAATGGATTATAGAAAACCAAAATCACTCGTAGAAATAGAAAAGAAGCTGGATGACCTCCCTGAAGGGTCTTATAGGAGAGACGTCCTTGATGCAGCCAAAAATTTTAAGAAATCCTGGATAGAGCTCGGGCAGATGCTTTTCACTGTTTATAAAGACAAGCTTTTTAAAGAATGGGGTTACAGTGAATTTGAAATATACTGCCATAAAGAGATCGGAATAAAAAAAGAGACTTCGCTTAAGCTATTAAGGAGTTATTATTTTCTGGAGAAAGAGGAACCGTCAATTTTGAAAAAAGATACCGGCGATGAGTCGCCAGCCCAGATCCCCAGTTATGAATCGGTAAATGTCCTGAGGATGGCAAAAAATAGTAAAGAGCTTGAGCCTGCGGATTATAATAAGCTCAGAGACTCTGTTTTTGAAAAAATTAAAGATGCCAAGGATGTCCGCAAGGAATTTAGATCCATGGTTGAAGCGCTTAAGGAAAAAGATCCGGTTGAAGAGCGCCAAAAAAGACGCAAAGGGTATATCATCAGGATCGTAGGAAATCTAAAATCTATCAAAAAAGAAGCGCATATGGCAAAATTGCTCCCAGCGGCTATTATCAGCGATTTAGATAAGATTATTAGCAGACTGGAAGAGGAACTTAGTCAGTAAAATATTCTAAAAGGAGGTGAATTTAATGAGAAAAGCAATTATTTTAGTAAGCAGCGCATTATTCCTTCTATGCTTAGGGTTAAGCATCAATTGCATGGCAGCCGATGAGGCAGTTGCGCCGGCTCCGTCAATTACCGCTCCTCAGGCTACTGATACGCCAGAAGTAGCCGGGATCAAGTCTCAGATAGAAGAACATAGGACGGCTATCAAAGGCCTTAGAGACCAGATCAAAACTCATATTGATGAGATAAAGACACTCCATGAAAAACTTAGAGTTTTGGGTGCTGAGCAGAAGATCGAAAGCAAGGAAAAGGTAATGGAGCAGAAATTCGAAGAGAAAAAAGCTAAGATGGAAGAGAAAAAAGCTAAGATAGAAGAGAAAAAAGCCAAGGTTTCCGGAAAGAAATAAGCTTGAGCTCGTCTTATAAAGTGAGGCTGAACTAATCATAGATCAGCCTCATTTTTTATTTATTATATGATATATAATCATAGCATGTAATTGACTTTTTATACAATATATGGTATAAAATTACTCTACAATACTGATGAATTTCACTACATTTTGTTATCTATTATTTACCTCAATCTTTTAAAAGGAGATGAAAGTGATTCCAAGATACACGCGGCCTGAAATGGAAAAAATTTGGTTGGACCAGAATAAATTTCAAAAAATGATGGATATAGAAATCCTGGCTACTGAAGCGCTTTCTAAGTTAGGAAAGGTTCCCAAGGCATCTTGCTCAAATATAAAGAAGCTTGCCAAGTTCGACGTAGAAAGAATCGGCGAGATCGAAAAAGAGACCAATCACGATGTTGTTGCCTTTATACTTAATTTATCTGAAAATATCGGCGAAGACGCAAAATATATTCATATGGGACTTACTTCAAGCGATGTTTTGGATACAACGCTTTCCTGCCAGATGAAAGAGGCGATCGATATATTGATAGATGATGCAAAAAAACTCCTGCTTGCCTTTAAGGGTAAGGCCAAAAAATATAAATATACTCCTATGATGGGCAGGTCCCATGGTGTCCATGCCGAGCCGATCACTTTTGGGCTTAAAATGGCGCTTTTTTATGATGAGACAAATAGGTGTATTGAACGCCTGAAAAGGGCTAAGGAGATAATTTCAGTAGGTAAGATCTCGGGCGCTGTCGGGACCTATGCAAATATTGATCCGAAAGTGGAAGAATATGTCTGTAAAAAATTGGGCCTTAGGGCGAGCCGCATATCTACACAGATCATCCAGCGTGACCGCCATGCTGAATATATGACCTGCTTAGCTTTGGTAGCAAGTTCTCTTGAAAAATTTGCTACCGAAATAAGAAATCTCCAGAGAACAGAAGTGGCTGAGGTGGAAGAGTATTTTTCAAGCACTCAAAAAGGCTCATCGGCCATGCCCCATAAGAAAAACCCGATTACGTGTGAGCGCATTGCAGGGTTGGCAAGGATAATAAGGGGGAATGCCCTGGCGAGCCTTGAATCTGTTACGCTCTGGCATGAAAGAGATATATCTCATTCATCTGTCGAGAGAATTGCTCTTCCGGACAGTACCATTGCGCTGGATTATATGCTGATTAAATTCGGCGATGTTGTCAGAAATTTAGTAGTTTATCCTGAGAATATGATGAAGAATATTCAAAAGTCAAGCGGCATAATATTCTCCCAGAGAATTCTCTTGGAATTAATAGAAAAGGGGCTTACAAGGGTAGAGGCCTATAATATCGTTCAAAAGGTTGCAATGGCTGCCAGAAATGAGCATATTGATTTTAAAGAGGCGCTTCTAAGGGATGATTCGATAGGAAGCGTTCTCTCCAAAACCGAGATAGATAAGTGTTTTGACCTTGGTTATCACACAAAACATGTGGATACGATTTTTAGGAAAGTCGGGATCTAATAATAAAGAAAGGGAATAAATTGGAAAAAGTAAAATTACTTTATGAGGGGAAAGCAAAGAAGGTTTATAGTACGGAAGATTCGGATCTTTTGATACAGGAATTTAAGGATGATGCAACAGCTTTTAATGCAAAAAAGAAAGGTACAATAAGCCAAAAAGGTATAGTAAATAACAAGGTCTCTTCGGTGCTTTTTGAGCTTTTGGAGTCTAAGGGTGTAAAGACGCATTTTGTGAAACAGATCTCAGAACGCGATATGCTAATAAAAAAACTTGAAATTATACCTGTTGAAGTCACGATCAGGAATGTTGTTGCCGGAGGGATGGCGAAGCTTCTTGGCTTGGAAGAGGGGATAGAGCTTAAAGAACCGGTTTTAGAGTATCATTACAAAAATGATTCTCTAGATGACCCTCTTATTAACGAATATCATATTAAAGCGCTTGATATAGCGACCGATAAAGAGCTGGACTTTATTAAAAAAAGGTCATTTGAGATAAACCAGGTTCTGATAGGTTATTTTAATTCCAAGGGGATAAGACTTGTTGATTTTAAGCTTGAATTCGGAAGGCACAAGGGAAAGGTTCTCTTAGGAGATGAGATCTCTCCGGATACCTGCAGGTTTTGGGATATGGATACAAACAAAAAGCTTGATAAAGACAGATTCAGGCGCGATTTAGGCGATGTAGAAGAGGCTTATGAAGAGATATTAAGACGAGTGACGAAGTAGACAGTACACAGTACAATGATAAGATACTACCAAAAAAAAGAGAAAAAATGCCAATTACATATAAAATTGCCGGTGTGGATATAGAAAAAGCCAATAAATTTGTTGAAGCTATAAAGCCGTTAATTAAAAAGACAAGGGGCGATATAGGAGGGTTTGGAGGAGCGTTTAATTTTGATACAAAAAAATATAGATCTCCCCAGTTGATATCCTCTACGGACGGTGTCGGTACGAAGCTTAAACTCGCATTCCTGTTAGATAAGCATGATACCGTTGGGATAGATCTCGTGGCTATGAACGTAAATGACATCCTTTGTACGGGCGCGAAACCCATGTTCTTTCTCGATTATATTGCAACCGGTAAGATCGATACAAAGGTCCTAAAAGATGTCGTGAAGGGAATTGCCGAAGGCTGCATAGACGCCGGGTGCGCTTTAATTGGCGGAGAGACGGCGGAGATGCCGTCATTTTATAAAGTTGGTGAGTATGACCTGGCTGGGTTTGCTGTAGGGGTTGTTGACAAAAATAAACTGGTAGATGGTAAGGATATTAGGCCCAATGACATAATTATAGGCCTGGCTTCATCCGGGCTACATTCAAACGGATATTCTTTAGCCAGAAAAGTTTTGGGCGAAAGGGGCCTTAAAAAGTTTGGGACGGCACTTATTAAACCTACAAAGATTTATGTTAAGCCGGTTCTATGTTTATTGGAAAAATTGAATTCAAAGACCAAAGCCATTAAAGGTATTTCTCATATAACCGGAGGAGCTTTTTACGATAAACTTCCGAGAGTGCTTCCGAAGGGTAAGGGATTGAGCGTAGCGGTAGATAAAACTTCATGGGAGGTTCCTCAGATTTTTCGTGTTATCCAAAAAACCGGTTGCGTCCCCGAAACTGACATGTACAGGACATTTAATATGGGGATCGGTATGGCCTTAATAATTGATCCGAAATTTGTCGGCGAGGTTTCTAAAACTTTAAACGGACTATCGATAGAAAATTATGTTATCGGTAAAGTCGTAAAAGGTAAAAAAAGTTTAATCATATGAAAGTATTAGTTATCGGTTCCGGCGGCAGAGAACATGCAATATGCGATCAGGTCAGTAAGAGCAAATCGGTGGATATGATCTTCGCAGCTCCGGGCAATGGCGGGATGTGCAAAGTAGCCAAATGCATTGATATAAAAGCCGATAACATAGATGGGCTTTTAACATTTGCCAAAAATAATTCAATAGACCTTACTATAGTGGGCCCCGAGACCCCCCTGGTCCTCGGGATAGTGGACCTATTCAATAAAAATAATCTTAAGATTTTCGGCCCTACTAAAGAACTGGCTAATCTTGAGGGGAGTAAACTTTTTGCCAAGGAGATGATGAGGAAATTCAACATCCCTACGGCTTCTTTTGAAGTTTTTGACAAAGCTGAAGCTGCGAAAAATTATCTTAAGACATCAAAATTTCCTCTTGTTGTAAAGGCTGACGGCCTTTGTGCCGGCAAGGGAGTTGTTATAGCTAAAAATTATGCAGAGGCTGAAGCAGCTATTAACGATATGATGGTAAAAAAGATCTTTGGCTCAAATAGCGATAAAGTGATCATCGAAGAGATGCTTGTCGGCGAAGAGGCTTCGATACTGGTTCTTTGTGACGGTAAAAATTATATAATGTTAGACTCCAGCCAGGACCATAAGAGGATTTTTGATAACGATCTAGGGCCTAATACGGGAGGCATGGGCGCGTATTCACCGGCACCCATTATTGATAGGAACCTTTTTAAAGAGATAGAAAATTCGGTCGTAAAGCCTATGATGGAAGGATTGTCTAAAGAGAATAAATTTTATAAAGGCATCCTTTATGCCGGAATTATGGTGACGACTTCCGGGCCTAAGGTTCTTGAGTTTAATGTCAGGCTGGGCGACCCTGAAACCCAGGCTGTGTTACCGCGCTTAAAAAGCGATTTTGTGGAAGCGATCTTGAACAGTATTGACGGAAAACTTGAGAATAAAGCGCTTATTTGGGATAAAAGGCCCTCGGTTACAGTAGTGCTTGCTTCAGGAGGCTACCCCGGGCAATATGAGACAGGCAAAGCCATCGAAGGCCTTGAGGAAGCACTTAAGCTTAAGGATGTTATGGTGTTCCACGCCGGGACAAAATTGGATAAAACAGGATCAGCTGTAACTAACGGCGGAAGAGTTTTAAATGTCACAGCTTTTGGCGATACGCTAGCCCAAGCTATAAAAAATTGTTACAAAGCTTGCGGGCTCATTCGTTTTGAAAATATGCATTACAGGACTGATATCGGGAAAAAAGGATTGAAACTAGCTCATAGCTAAAAATAAGAGAAGAGAATATGAAAAAAAGACCTTTAGTAAGTATCATAATGGGAAGTGATTCGGACCTGGAGGTAATGGAAGAGGCTTCGAAAATATTAGAAGAATTTTCTGTGCCCTATGAAATAAGCATTCTTTCCGCCCACAGATCTCCGAATGAAACAGCTGAATTCGCTAAAACGGCAAAGTTAAAAGGTGTACAGGTCATTATTGCCGGTGCCGGAGGGGCCGCCCATCTGGCGGGAGTAGTGGCATCTCTTACGACTCTTCCTGTTATTGGCGTGCCAATGGAATCAGGATCCCTGAAAGGCCTTGACTCTTTATTTTCAATAGTCCAGATGCCCGGAGGGATACCTGTGGCGACAATGGCTATTGGGAAAGCCGGAGCTAAAAATGCGGGGATCTTGGCCGCTCAGATTCTTGCTTTATCAAATCAGATCTTGGAAAACAAGCTTGAATCCTATAAAAAGTCTCTGGCGGATTCTGTAAAAGAAAAAAATAGGTCTTTGAAAGAAAGAAACAAATAATATTATGCCTAGTGCAAAGGTTTTTAAGCTGGACCCTGAATTTCCTGACGATAAGATTATTAGAACTGCAGCCTTGGTAATAAGAAACGGCGGCTTAGTTATTTTTCCTACGGAAACTGTGTATGGTTTAGGAGCAAATTATCTAGATGATTTTGCTATAAAAAGAATCTATGAAATTAAAAAAAGGCCTGTGAGCAAAAAACTCACTGTACATATTTCTGATCTGGGGATGATCAAGCATTTAGGATGCAGCATCCCGCCTAGTGCCGATAGACTTATAGAAAAATTTTGGCCGGGCCCTCTTACTGTGGTGCTTAAAAGCTCAGGCGATGAGAGTATCGGGTTCAGGATGCCAAAGCATAATGTGGCATTAAAGCTTATTGAAGGATCAGGCGTTCCTGTCGTTGCGCCGAGTGCAAACTTATCAGGCAAGGTTCCGCCAACCGATGCTATAACGGCCATACGGGATTTAGGCGATAAGGTAGATGTAGTTTTAGATGCCGGTCAAGCAGAGCTTGGGGTAGAATCAACGGTTGTGGACTTTACTTTTGATGATTATAAGATTTTAAGGGAGGGAGCAATTTCAAAGCACGAGGTCGCTGAAATTTGCTCCAGAGCATAATAACATTATGAGCCATAAAAAAATACGTCCTAAATCAATTTTATTTGTCTGTACGGGTAATACCTGCAGAAGCGTAATGGCTAAGGGGATCTTATCAAAAGAATTAACACAGGCAGGTTTAAAGGATATAAAGGTTCTTTCTGCCGGAACTCTTGCTGTAGACGGGCTATCTCCCACTGAAGAGACTATTGAAGTAATGAAAGAGCATGGCATAGATGTTTCGAAAGAAAAATCGAGCGAATTGACAAAAGAGCTGGTATCTAAGGCCGATCTGATCCTTACTATGTCAAATCTGCATAAGATGCAGATCTTGGAGAATTACCCTGAGACAAAAGATAAGGTCTATCTTTTCGGCGAATATGTTTCAACTGCTTCAGATAATATTCATGAGATCCCTGATCCGATAGGGCACTCGGTAGAATTTTATAAAAAAATTTTTGACCAGATAAAATCTTATATAGATAAGCTGGTTGCAATAATAAAGATCTAATTGACCCTAAGAAAATTTAAAAAAAGTTGTCCTCATAAAAATATTAAGGAGTTTTTGATGCGCATTGCAATCGGAGCCGATCATGGCGGATTTGAGCTTAAGGAAAAACTGGTAGAATATCTTAAATCAAAAAAAATTGATGTGATGGATTTCGGCACAAAAAATACTCTTAGCTGTGATTACCCGCCTATAGGATACGAGGTCGGGAAGGCCGTTTCTAACGGTAAATGCGAAAGAGGTATTCTTATCTGCAAAACCGGAGTCGGGTTTTCGATAGTTGCCAATAAGGTTAAGGGTATAAGGGCCTCAGTTTGCCAATTTGAAGAGGTTGCCAGATCAATGCGAGAACATAATGACTGCAATGTAATTGTTTTTGGAGCGAATTTTATAACTTTAGAGGAAGCACAAAAATGTGTTGATGTATGGCTAGAAGCAAATATATCCGAGGATAGGCATAAAAAAAGAGTTAGCCAGATAGAAGATATTGAAAGAAAAGAGTTTAAATAAAATAGCTCATACCTGCCTGCCGGCAGGCAGGGCTCATAGCTAAAGAAAAAACATTACTACCAAAAGTAAAATAATTTAGAGCTCTAATTTAATATATCAATCAAATAAATGGAACTACAGACAAAAGATTTAATTTCAAAATCTGGGATAATTTTAAAGGAGCGAACTAGGATGCGTCGACTTAAAGCAACAGATCCGGAAGTTTTTAGTTTGATTTTAGAAGAGACAAAAAGACAAAATGCAAAGATTGAGCTTATTGCCAGTGAAAATTTTGTTTCCGAAGCTATTCTTGAAGCCCAAGGTTCATCATTAACTAATAAATATGCCGAAGGGTATCCCAAAGCGCGTTGGTATAATGGATGCGAATATGTAGATGAGATAGAGACGCTTGCTATAGAACGCGCCAAAAAACTTTTTGGCGCAGAACATGCCAATGTCCAGCCTCATTCCGGTTCGACAGCCAATATGGCCGTATATTTTGCCATGCTTAGTATCGGAGATACGGTTTTGGCTATGGATCTTGCGTGCGGGGGGCATCTGACGCACGGGCACAGCCATAATTTTTCAGGAAGATATTTTAATGTTATTTCTTACGGTGTTTCAAGGAAGGACGAATGCCTGGATTATGATGAGATCGCCGACCTAGCCAAAGAGCATCATCCAAAAATGATCCTTGCAGGCGCAAGCGCTTATCCAAGGGTAATAGACTTTGAGAAATTGAGAAAGATCTGTGATAAGTCCGGCGCGTATCTATTTGTCGATATGGCGCATTTTGCAGGGTTGGTAGCCGCGGGCCTTCATCCAAACCCGGTCGAGTATGCGCATTTTGTTACAACTACTACTCATAAGACCCTGAGAGGCCCGAGAGCCGGAATGATACTTTCTAAAAAGGAATATGCAAAAAAAATAGATTCTGAGATTTTTCCTGGTATTCAGGGCGGGCCTTTGATGCACGTGATCGCCGCAAAAGCGGTATGTTTTAAAGAGGCTATGACAAATGAATTCAAAAACTACCAGAAGCAGATCATCAAAAATGCTAAGACTCTTTCATCTGCCCTGCAATCCCACGGATACAGGATAGTCTCGGGCGGGACGGATAACCATCTTATGCTGGTCGACCTTACAGAAAAAGGGATTACCGGCCGTGACGCTGCAACGGCGCTTGATATAGCGAGTATCACCGTTAATAAGAACCTTATACCTTTTGATAAAAGGGGCGCGTTTGTTACTAGCGGTATAAGAATAGGTGTTCCTGCTGTTACCAGCCGCGGTATGAAAGAAGCTGAGATGGAAAAAATAGCGGGCTTAATTGATGCCGTTATCACGAGGCCCAGCGATGGAAGCACAATAGAATTTGTAAAAGATGAAATAAACAAGCTTACTGATAAATTTCCGCTTTATAAGGAACTGATAAAGGAAATTGAAAATGCCTAAAAAACATTCGGATACCAGGCCCAGTTGGGACCAATATTTTCTTGAGATAGCAAAACTTGTATCTAGCCGTTCTACATGTTTAAGACGCAAGGTCGGAGCAGTTATAGTAAAAGACAGAAGACTCTTATCTACCGGGTATAATGGGGCTCCTACCAATATAAAGCACTGTTCTGAGGTTGGATGTATCAGGACTAAGCTAAAAATCCCTTCAGGCGAGCGCCATGAGCTGTGCAGAGGGCTGCATGCTGAACAGAATGCTTTGCTTCAGGCGTCTTTATACGGTGTTAGCTTAAAGGATTCCGTTATCTATTGTACTAACCAGCCATGTATAATATGCGCAAAGATGTTGATAAATGCCGGTATAAAAGAGATCATTATCCAGGATTGCTACCCTGACAGCATGGCTGAAGAATTTCTTGACGAAGCAGGAATAAAAGTAAGAGTATTGAAATAAAAGAAAAGAGACGATAGCCTATGAAATGTCCTTTTTGCGGATCCGGTAGGGATAAGGTTGTAGATTCAAGGTCAAATTCCTCTGATACCAGTATCCGTCGCAGACGGGAATGCCTCAAGTGCAAAAAACGTTTTACCACTTATGAATATGTCGAAAAAGTTTCTCTGATGGTCATAAAAAAAGACGGCAGGCGTGAACCTTATGATAGAAATAAAATAGTTTCAGGGCTTATGAAGGCCTGCGAAAAGAGGCCTGTCAGCGTAGAAAAGATCGAAAAACTCGTTGATTCGCTGGAGAGGGCCTTGCAGAAGAATTATGACAGGGAAGTTCCCAGTGAGGCGATAGGGGAGCTTATTATGAAGTCTTTGGCAGACCTGGATGAGATTGCTTATGTCAGGTTTGCATCCGTATACAGGCAGTTTAAAGATATAAATCAATTCATGAGAGAATTAAAGGATCTTCTTACTTAATTTCAGGAGGGAAACATGTCGCAGGCCAAGATCGGTTTTTTTAATAGTATTTATAAATCAATCGTAAATTTCGGTTTTTATAAAGAGATATCTAATCAGCCCGTTTCAAAGAGCATCGGTTATCTTTCTGTGCTTATTTTATGTGTAGCGCTTTTACTAATAGTCAGGTACAGTGTTGATTTTAGCCAATTTATAGATAATTCTATTAAGTGGTATGATCAGACTATCGGAAAAATTGAAATCCAAAAAGGGAAGGTTGTTTTTGACAAGCCACAGCCTTTTCAAACCCAAAGATACGGCTTTACCTTTGGTATTGATACCACGGGGAAAACCAGTTCAGTCGAAGGGGATTGGGGATTATTATTTACAAAAGATAAGCTCTATTATAAAGATAAATCCGGGCAGGTAAATACTTATGATCTTTCAAGAACGGAACACTTAGTTGTAGACAAAACTATTTTTACTAGGTTAAAGGATGTGCTTTTTGTTTTAGCATGTCTGATTATGTTTATAGGGGTATACATCGGAGCAATGGTTGCTAAATTTTTTCAAGTCTTTCTTGTCAGCCTTTTTTCTTTAATAATGAATGTTTCGGTCGGAGCAAATCTTAAGTACAAAAATCTTTTTAATATAGGTATTTATGCCTTAACTCCGAGCATAATATTAGGAGTAATAAATACAATATTCAAATTGTATATTCCATTTTTCTGGATTATTTATTGCGGTGTTTATATGATCTATATTATTATGGGAATAACCAATACCAAATCTGAAATGTCCGCCTCCTAGTCACACAGCCTAGAATATTTAATAAAAAAAGACGCCTCTATAAAGGCGTCTTTTTTTATATAGCTCAGGTCCTTATTTTAAAATTTATTCATATAATTCTTCCAAAGAAGTAATATTCATTTCTATCTTAGATTTTCCGCGCAGTTCTTTAAGGTAATCTTCAACGAATGTATTTTCCCTGGTCTGAAGCTGGCGTTTTTTGAATTCTTCGGATTCCTCTTTAAACTTTTTCTCATCTATGCCGCTAAGCTCATCAAGCGTTATAATCAGTGTGCCTCTTTTTATATCAAATGGTTTGGACAGCTCTCCTACCTTAAGCGAAAAAACCACCCCTGATATTTCGCTGGCCATGCCAAGGCCGTTAACAAATGAGTTTTTTGTAAACTCATTGGATTTTTTTACTTCTACATCCAGCACATCAGAGACACTATCCAATTGCTTATTATCTTCAAGCATTATCTTGATCGCTTCATAGTCATCGCTGGCTTTTTTGTGAGCTAGTTCGCTGGCTTTTTTATTAACAAGCGTATTTTTAATTTCTTCTTTTACTTCGCTAAGGTTTTTTATCCTGGGTTTGAATTTTTCCTTTAGCCTTATTATATATGCTGCCTGGCCTGCTTTCGGATCGTCTTGAGCTAACACCTTGCTTATAGTACCTACATTCATTTTAAAGGCCTCTTCCTGTATAAGGGGATTGTATCCTAAATTGGGTATTACTCCTTCTTTGGAAAAGGGACCGGCGGTTTTAAGCTCCAGCTTGTTCTCTTTTATGACCTCTTCAAAATTATCAGGGTTTTCCTGTATCTTATTTGAGACCTCATTGGCTTTACTGATTGCCGATTCCCTTGATCTTTCGTTTAAAATCTCGCCGCGGATCCTTTCTTTAACGGTGTTAAGGTCTTCGGTGTATGCATCTTTTTTTTCTTCAACCTTTATTATATGGTAGCCAAAGTTGGTTTTTATGGGTTCGCTAATCTCGCCGGGCTTCAGCCTGAATGATTCATCTTCAAATTCCTTGACCATTTGGCCTTTAGCAAAAAAACCCAGATCCCCGCCCTGGCTTTTAGATCCCGGATCCTCGGATTTCTCTTTGGCCAGGTCTTCAAAAGTTCTTTTCTTTGCTTTTATAGTATCAAGTATCTCTTTGGCTTCTGCTTCGGTCTTTACGAGTATATGCCTGGCATGGACCTCTTCGGGCTTTTTGAATTCATTTAAATGCGAATCATAATAGTATTTAATATCATCATCCGTGATCTTTATGTCCTTATTAAAATCGGAGAATTTAAACTCAAGATAATCTATGCTTAGTTGTGGCGGGACTTTGTAGTCGTCTTTGTTAAATTCATAGTATTTACTTATCTCATCATCCGTAATCTTTATATCGTTCTTAAAAGAATTGGTGTCGTACAAGATATAGGAGATCTTTGCTTTTTCATTTTCTTCTTTATATAATTTTCTAAGTTCTTCTTCTTTGATATCGCCGGTCGGTTTTTTCATATCAAGAAGTTTTGTTATCTTTATGCTGTTTCGGATTGTATTCTCAAAAAATGGGGCGTTAACCTGTAAGAAATATTTCAAAAACCTTTCATAAACTTCAATGTCAAATTTACCTTTTCTTTCAAGGAATTTAAAAGAAGCGATCTTTTGAGACAACTCTTTATCCGAAACAGAAATTTTATTTTTTTGGCATTCATCCAGAAGAAGAATCCTATCCCAGGCCTGATCGCCTATATTTAAGAATTTTCGGACCTCATTAAATTTATCGCCATAAGCCAGCTTTGCCTGTATCTCGGTTTCGCGGTAAGCATCCTGGTAATCTCTAATTGATATTTTTTTGTTGTAGATTTTACCGGCGTATGTAAGATTTTTGCTTTTTCTTTCAGATTTGTCACCCATAGAACCGACGCCCCAGAGAGTGAATGCAGGTATTATGATGATGGCCAATCCCCAAAAAACTCTTCTCATTACCTTTTTGTTTCTTAAAAATTTTAACATGCCATAACTCCTTATAAAATAAGTTTAGGTTCGGTTTATTATAGTATATTAAGGATTATTTTTCAAACTGTTTATGAAAGCTTATAAAATAAGAAATGGGCGTGAATTTAACGCCCATTTCTTATGTAAAATATTTTTTATTAGATCAATTTACAGTAACAAACTTATATGTCTCTGCCATGCATATCGGGCAGAATTGGCCTGGAAGCTTTTCAACAACATTTCCGCATACCGGGCATACATAAAAATCGGTTTTTGTTTTCCAGCTGCCCATTTCTTTTAGGGCGCCTGCATAAAGCTGAGCATGGACTTTCTCAGAAGCCGCGGCATCTTCAAAAGCATCTATAGCATCAGTTACTTTTTCGATTTTTGCTTGGGAAAGAAATTCCGGATACATTTTTGTGTTTTCGTAAGTCTCGCCATCAAACGCGTTTTCAAGATTTTCTTTTGTTGATCTGACCTCAGTTGGGGCTATTACGGCAACTGGCGTGCCGCCCAGTTTTTTTATTATTTTGGCGTGGCGCTCTAAGTGGACCTGCTCGGCTTGTGCTGCCGCTCTAAAGAGGCTGGCAATCTTTCCATAACCTTCTTCATCGGCCTTTTTGGCAAAATCAAGATATTTTTGCTGGGCGTTGCTTTCGCCGTTATAAGCTGTCAATAGGTTGTCCAAAGTGGTTACTGATCGTTCTGTGGTCTCATCTGTGTTAAGAGCCGCTGAAATTCCGGTGATCAGAAATAAAGACATGAATAAAACAGCGCAAATTACCAAAAAGTTATTCTTTATAGTCATAAATTTCTCCCATAGTTTGCTTGCTAATAGATGACCTTATGTTTAGGAGTACCTCCTTATATTTTATATCACTAAATAGGCCTATTGTCAAACCGTAAAATGGGCAGTAAGATTTTTCATCTTATAATGCTCTTATTTTCTTTTATGTATAAACAAAAGTTGTTATCGATTTTTATAATTTGTAGCTACTTTGCCTTAATAATTGCCTTGACAATGTAGGGGTAAATGAGTTAAAATTTAGTGCATTACTTAATAATTTAATGTGAAAAGGATAAAGTATGAAATTAAAATTAGGGCTTCCAAAGGGCAGCCTTCAGGAAGCTACGTTCAATATGTTCAAAAAGGCTGGTTTCAAGGTATCGGTCGGGGATAGGTCTTATTTTCCTTCTATTGATGATGACCAGATCGACCCTATTCTTTTGAGGGCTCAGGAGATGTCAAGGTATGTTGAACATGGGGCTCTTGACTGCGGTTTAACCGGGGCAGACTGGATAAAAGAGAATGGATCCAAGGTAACGGTGGTGAAGACATTTCACTATGCTAAACAGGGCCTTGGTTCTGTGAAGTGGGTTATAGCTGTTCCCGAAAGCTCCGACATCAAATTCGTAAAGGATCTTGAAGGGAAAATGATCGCGACGGAATTGGTAAAGGTAACAAAGGATTTCTTGAAAAAAAACGGGGTTACGGCTGAGGTTGAATTTAGCTGGGGCGCTACCGAGGTTAAGGTCAGCGCGGGGTTAGTGGATGCTATTGTAGAGCTCACTGAGACCGGGAGGTCGCTAAGGGCAAACAAACTCAGGATAGTTGAAACTGTTTGTGAGTCATCTACATGTTTGGTGGCCAATAATGAAGCGTATAAAGATCCGGATAAAAAGTTCAAGATTGACAGCATTGCCCTTTTGCTTGAAGGGGCGCTTCTATCCGAATCAAAAGTCGGGCTTAAAATGAATATCGAAAAATCTAAACTCAAAGATGTACTTGACTTATTGCCGGCTATGAAAAAACCGACCATTTCAAATCTTTCGGATGATAAGTGGTGTGATGTAGATACTATTATCGATGAAAAAGAGGTTAAGATACTTATCCCCCGTCTCAAGAAAGCCGGGGCCCAGGGGATAATAGAATATCCGTTAAATAAGGTTATAGATTAATACGAGCTCATACCTGCCTGCCGGCAGGCAGGGCTCATAGGTAACTATGAGCCAAGAGCTAAATAGAAAGGGGTACAGCATGCCTTGCGGAAGAAAAAGAAAACGCAAAAAAATGGCTAAGCATAAAAGAAAAAAAAGATTGAGAAGAGATAGACATAAAAAGAGAGAAAGATAGTGATTTTTTAAGAAAATCTACAGCTTTTAGGTGGTTAGTAGTGAAGTTAAAGAATAAGAAAACAATAGTCATTGCAGTGATATTCCTGCTATTGATTTTAGCAGGTGTTCTTGCAAAGGCAATAGTTTCAAAAGCTCCGCCAAAGGCAAATATGCCTTTGGCGGGTACTTTTAGGGGGATATTTGACAAAATATCTGCCTCGGGTCAGAGTGTAACTAAAGCCATAGATGATTTTATTATAAAGCCTGCCCAAAGAAAAAGCGAAGAGCTGCTTCAGATCAAAGAATTATATCTGTCAGATTCCGATATTTTTACTCAAAAGGACAGGACTCTCTCAAAAGCGATTAGTCATTATCTGATGGGTAATTTTTATGAAAATGCCGGAGATTATAAAAGCGCAGTCGGTGAATTTTACAAGGCTTCATTTTTTGATCCCGAGAGTCCCAGGCCTCATACAAAAGTAGGGACAGCCTATCTTGTTTTAGGGGAGTTTGATAAGGCTATCGAAGAGTTTGGCCTGGCTAAGAAGATCTCTCCGGAAGATACAAAAATAGACTTTCTTATTGCCCTTACTTATCTGACTGAAAAAAAGTACGATGAAGCGGTAAAGATATACAAAGA
The DNA here is from genome assembly GCA_964460615.1 of uncultured Planctomycetia bacterium. GTDB lineage: Bacteria > Omnitrophota > Gorgyraeia > CAYWPX01 > CAYWPX01 > CAYWPX01. Next base: position 71,666 of record CAYWPX010000009.1, on the reverse strand, counting down.
GGTCCTGAAGAAACATCCTGACGATAAGGATGCACTCGGATCTCTTGCTGATTTATATGTTGTGCAAAACAAGAACAGCGAAGCTGTTTTGATCTTTGAAAAGCTTCTTGATCTCGATGCCAATTCTGCTGATATAAGGTTTAATCTCGGGATCCTTTACACTAAAATTAATAACATAGAATTAGCTTCCAAATATTTTAATGAAGCTATAAAGCTGGATCCTTCTTATGTTGAGGCATACCTGGCGCTTGGGATTCTTGAGGAGACTAAAAAAAATCCGGAGGGTGCTATTAAGTTTTACGAAAAGGCTATTGAGATGGACCCTTTGAATTATAAGATACATGAAAAGCTGGGCCAGGTCTACTATGATACCGATAGATTAGATGAAGCCTTAAAATCATTCGAACTTATCCTAAAATTAGATCCAAAGGCTGTAAATGGGTATGTGGGAGTTGCTCAAGTATACATTAAAGAAAAGAATTATCTAGGTGCTATAAAGGAATTGAACCAGGCTCTTAATAACGGCCTAGAAGACCCTTCGTTATATCTATCGCTGGGTTATTGTTATTCGTCCCTTAAAGATGATAAAACAGCTCTTGATACATACAATAAAGGCAAACTTAAATATCCTGAGGATCCAAGGATATATTTTTTTATAGCTGTTTCGTTGGACAAATTAAATAGGAAAACAGAATCTGAGCAAACTTTTAAAAAGGTAATTGAACTTGACCCGAGTTTTGCAGATGCATATAATTATCTGGGATATGCATGGGCTGAAGAAGGGAAAAATCTGGACGAAGCTCTTAAATTTATTATGAAGGCATTACAACTAGACCCTCAAAACGCTGCATACCTGGATTCATTGGGGTGGGTGTATTATAAAATGGATAAGATCGACGACGCATTTGTTGAAATAGATAAGGCGTCAAAAATCATGGATGATCCGGTTATAATGGAGCATCTGGGGGATATATATTTAAAAAAGGGTGATCCGATAAAAGCAAAAGAGTGCTGGGAAAAGTCTTTGAAACTGGACCCAACCAATTTGAAAGTTAAGGAAAAACTTCAATCTTTAGGCCAAAAGCCTTAAAAAAAGAAAATATTTTATGAAAAAAAATGTTGATATAAAAGATCTTGAGCGTTTAGCTTTTTCAATAAGAAAAGATATCCTTAATATGTTATTTTTAGCAAAAAGCGGGCATACCGGCGGGTCGCTTTCTATAGTGGAGATATTGATAGCACTTTATTATTACAAGATGAACGTGGACCCGAAAAATCCAAAAATGACCGACAGGGATAGATTTGTTTTATCTAAAGGTCATGCCTGTCCGGCGCTTTATGCGGTGCTTTCTAGCTTAAGGTTTTTTCCAAAAGAGGAGCTTTCAACGCTTCGAAAGATAGGCTCAAGGCTTCAGGGCCACCCATATATCGGCCTGCCGGGTATTGAAGCATCTACCGGATCACTTGGTCAGGGTCTATCGCTGGCTAATGGCATGGCTTTTGCAGCCAGGCTTGATAAATTGAAATATAAAGTTTATTGCCTTATGGGCGACGGTGAAACCAATGAAGGCCAGATCTGGGAAGCTGCTATGACATCCAGTCATTACAAGCTTGATAATGTATGCGGGATCATAGATTTTAACAGGCTTCAGATAGACGGGTTTTGCTGCGATGTGAAGGATATGACTTCTATGACTGAAAAATGGAAGGCTTTCGGATGGCATACTATCGAAGTCGATGGACATAACGTCAAAGATCTTATGATTGCTTTGGATAAGGCTGACGAGATCAAAGGAAAGCCCACAGTAATAATCGCTCATACTGTAAAAGGTAAAGGCGTATCATTTGTTGAAAACAAAGCCGAATGGCACGGTATTGCGCCAAAGAAAGATGAATTGGAAAAGGCTTTAAAGGAATTGGAAGAAGCTGAGAAAAAATTGTAATGTTTCATGTTGCAAGTCGCATGTCTCAGGTTATTATATGATTATTTAACCTGTGACATCGCCTGCTTTGCAGGCAGACCTGTGACTTGAGACATAATTTAAAGGATATAACATGGAAATGATCCCTACTAGAGATGGATTTGGAAAAGGAGTTATAGAAGCGGCAAAGAAAAATAAAGACGTAGTTGTGCTGTGCGCCGACTTGACAGATTCGACCAGAGCATCATGGTTTCAGAAAGAATTTCCTGACAGGTTTTTCGGGATGGGCGTCGCCGAACAAGATATGTTCTCTACGGCAGCCGGAATGGCTCTTTGCGGGAAAATTCCCTTTGCTGCCACTTTTGGCGTTTTTGCCAGCGGCCGCGCTTGGGATCAGATAAGAGTATCTATTTCTTATATGAAGTTAAATGTAAAGATTATCGGGACGCATGGCGGCATTGCTACAGGCCCTGATGGATATACGCATCAGGCGATAGAAGAGATAGCGCTTATGAGAGCGCTTCCGCATATGACGATGATCGTTCCGTGCGATTTTATCGAAGCAAAGAAAGCAACTATTAAAGCGGCGGAATTTCCGGGCCCTGTCTATATAAGGCTGGGAAGGTCAAATGTCCCTGTTATCACTAAAGAAGAAGACGATTTTGAGATCGGCAAAGGTACGATACTTGCTGATGGCAAGGATATTACGATAACGAGTTGCGGGAATATGTGTTACTATGCGCTTAAGGCCAGAGAAGAGCTTCTTAAGTCCGGCATTGAAGCAAGGGTCATTAATATTCATACGCTACGTCCTCTCGATGAAAAATTGATTTTAGAATCTGCCAAGAAAACCGGATGCATTTTGACATGTGAAGAGCATACGGTTTACGGGGGGCTAGGAAGTGCCGTGAGCGAAGTTGTATCACAGAACTATCCGGTGCCAATGACATTTATCGGGATCAAAGATAGGTGCGGGGAATCCGGAGAACTTGAAGAACTTTTCAAGGTATTTAATCTCACTGAAGAAAATATTGTCAATAAAGCCAAAGAACTGGTTGCCCTCACTAAGGGCAAGGAAAAAAAGACTTAGAGGCTCCAAGCCACTAGCTTCAAGCCTAAAATCCTTAAGGATATGATTTTTGTATGCGGCCTGAAGCTCGCAGCCTGAAGCTATAAGAAATTAATTCATACTATGGAAAGCATTACCTTACTCGCTCCCGCCAAAATCAATCTTTGCCTGAAAGTAATAGGCAAAAGGCCCGATTCATATCATGAAATTGAGACAATTTTTGCCAAACTTGACCTTTCCGATGAAATTTCCTTAAAAATTAGAAATGATAGATTAATAACCGTTAATTCAAACGATCAAGCTCTTAATAATTTAGAGATATCAGATAATTTGTGCTATAAAGCCGCAAAAATGCTTTTTGATTTAAAGGGGATCAGAGATAAAGGCGTTGATATATTCGTAAAAAAGAACATTCCTTTAGCTAGCGGATTAGGAGGGGGAAGCTCAGATGCGGCTGCAACGCTAATTGGGATCAATAAGTTGTTTGAAATGGGTATCAATAAAGATGAATTAATCTCCATTTCAGTCAAATTGGGCGCAGATGTTCCTTTTTTTGTATATGACAAACCCTATGCATTGGCTAAAGGCATAGGAGAAGTGCTAGAAGAGATAAATTGTACCAAGGAATTCTGGCTAATTCTTCTTTTTAGGCCATCAAAAAAGGCTACAAAAGATATATATAATAAGCTTAATTTAGGCTTGACAAACCAGAGTAGCAATGTTAAAATAACACGTCGTAATTTAGAACAATTTGACCTAAAGCTATTGGCAAAATCTCTTTTTAACGATCTGGAATCGGTTGTTATTAAAGAAGATGCAAAAATTAAGGAGGCTCTTAGAGAGCTTTCTTTAAATACCTTAGGGGCCAGGATAACAGGAAGTGGCCCCACAATTTTTGGTATTGTTGAAAACAAGGAGGTGGCGAGGAGCCTTATTAAGAGATACGAGGCTTGCTATAAGAGGCAGGACGATTGGAGATTTATATTAGCAAAGACTAAAGTTACATCTTAGAATGAAAGGAGTATTTTTCAAATGGAAATTACGGAAGTTAGGGTTTTTTTAAAAAGCGGTGCAGATAAAAAATTGAAAGCTTATGCGACGATAACTATCGATAATGCTTTCGTCGTAAGGAATATTAAAGTTATCGAAGGCAATAAAGGGCTTTTTGTAGCTATGCCATCAAGGAAAGTTAAAGAGCCATGCCCAAAATGTAATTATAAAAATACTGTTCGCAGCAAGTTCTGCAACCAGTGCGGCGCAAGTCTGCCGGTGATTGAGCAAAAGACTCATATTACCGCTCAGGATGAATCGGCCAGACAGTCCGAACATAAAGATATTGCTCATCCTATTACTCTTGAATGCAGGGAATACATCCAGAAGAAGGTTTTGGATGCATATGAACAGGAGAAAAAGGAGCCTAAAAGCGAATCTAGTATCGGCAATAAGCCTATCAGCGTTGACCATGGGATGGATACAGAAGGCGATATAGAGCTTTAACATTTTAAGTTATAAGCTTTAATATAAAAGCAATTAAATTTTAGGCAGTATCAGATACATGGTACTGCCTAAAATGTCTTTTTTTGAAATAGTATTATTGGTGTGAAGGAACCTTGACATTGCCCGGTAGTGCGGTGAACCAGATCTTTTATGGATCATCATGATCGCATGACTTAATAAGATAAGCTCATTCAAAAAACTTTATTGCCCGGTAGTGTAATGGTAGCACATCAGAATTTGGGTCTGAGCGTTAAGGTTCGAATCCTTACCGGGCAACCAAAATTATTAACTACAAGTAAGGATTCGAAGGGAGCCTCATATATTCGACGAAAAGGAGAATATGTAGATGAGGCGGGTGGCCGACCCGTAGTAACTGGCGTAGCGTAAGCGAAGCCGTACGAAGGGCGCCGAATCCCTGCCTGCCGGCAGGCAGGCCTGCCTGCCGGCAGGCAGGCTTACCGGGCAACCAGAATTTGTTTTTGGCAAATTTTGGTAGAGCAATTGAAAATTGAGCAATAGAACAATAGAATAAGCAAAAATAGGTACAGTTCTTATAAATTTTAATTGTTATATTGTTATAAGGAAAAATGAAAAAAACAATTATAAAGAATATATTGATGAAATTATTCCTACTTTATATAATTTTTAACTCATAGAATTTGCATTAAAAACATACATAACAGTTGCTATAAAGATGATAAGAAACAAGCTTTCTGGAGCAGTTCCTTTTAAATGTACTCAAAAATGGATAGAAGAGGATTCTTTAGGACAATTAATCACTAAATTTGAGAAATTAAGTAATAATGATCGTTTAATAAGAGAATTAAAAAACATCAAACCAGATAGAAATAAAATTGCACATCAAGGATTGCTTTTGTCTAAGGAGGATTGGAACGATAACTCGCTTATATCTTTTAGAATAGAAGAGCTGAGGAAAATACGCGCCGTAACAAGTTTAGTTTTATCTAGAATTAGAGTTGAATTAGATAAAATAAATAGGAATTAGTAGAGGAATAAGAGCTGTGATAATCTACGAAAATATATTACGTGCATTTCAGAAAAAGAAAGTAAAGTATGTTTTAGTGGGGGGCATAGCTCTGAATCTTTTGGGATATTTAAGAAGCACGCTTGATATGGATATACTTGTAGAAATGAGTGATGATAATCTTGCAAAAGTTGTAACTATCCTGAAGAAGAACGGTTATATTGTTAAACAACCCGTTGAACCTATGGGTTTGGCGGATAAAAAAACACGGGAAGATTGGATTAAAAATAAACATTTAAAAGCTTTTAATTTTTATAAAGAAGATGAATTAAAAGAAGTTGATATTATAATAAAATCCCCTCTTTCTTACGAAAAGGCTAAAAAGAATAGTTTGGTTATTAAAAGCGGTGACATTGCTTTACCGGTTATATCGTTAGATGATCTTATATTGATGAAGAAAAATACAGGGCGTCTCATTGACAAAGTCGACGTTGAAAATTTGAAGAAGATAAAAAAGATAAGGGAAATGAGATGATTTTGAAAGATGCAAGTGAAAAAGAACGCTTATTGAAATTTATGAAAATATCTCCAAAGAAAAAACTTGAATGGCTTCAATCAATGAACGAATTTACCTTTAAATTTACTACTAAGAAAGCTAGAAAAGATTTTTGGACATTAAGGGAAATGAGGTAAATATTCAAATGATACAGGAAAAATGCTCGTTCTGCGGAAGAACAAAAAATGAAGCCGGTAAATTTTTTAAGGGCCAATCAGGACTTATATGCGAAGCTTGCGTAAAGCTATGCAATAAGATCCTCATTAAAGATGAAAAACCTCTTAAAAAGGATTCCGAGCCGCTTTTTACTAATGTTCCAAAACCTTCTGAAATTAAAAATATACTCGATAAATATATTGTCGGGCAGGACAGGGCGAAAAGACAGCTTTCCGTAGGAGTTTACAATCATTATAAAAGGATCGTTTCAAAGTCTTCTAAATCGGGTGATGATGTTGAGCTTGAGAAATCCAATATACTTTTGATCGGCCCTACAGGCTCAGGGAAAACACTTTTAGCCAGAACTTTAGCCAAGATATTGAATGTGCCGTTTGCCATTAGCGACGCCACTAGTCTTACCCAGGCTGGATATGTCGGGGAGGATGTGGAAAATGTAATACTCAGGCTTTTACAGGCTGCGGATAACGATGTCAAGAAAGCCGAGATCGGCATTGTTTATATAGATGAGATCGATAAGATAGGCAAGACCCAGGAGAATGTCTCAATCACAAGAGACGTATCCGGAGAGGGAGTTCAGCAGGCTCTTTTAAAGATCATAGAAGGCACAACTGCCAATGTTCCTCCTACCGGAGGGAGAAAGCATCCGCAGGCGGAGTACATTCAGGTTGATACATCTAATATTCTTTTTATATGCGGCGGTACCTTTAACGGATTGGACAAGATCGTAGAGAAAAGGCTTGGAAAAGGCGAGATAGGGTTTGGCGCCAAGGCGCTTAATAAAAAAATTGATCAGGCCGAGGCGCTTTTGAAGGTTGACCCGAGGGATGTTGTAAAGTTCGGCATGATCCCGGAATTTATCGGAAGATTCCCTGTCATAGCTACCCTCAGCGCGCTTTCTAAAAATGATCTTATAAAGATTCTTACTGAACCAAAAAATTCACTGGTTTCTCAGTATAAGAAATTCTTTGAAATGGAAAATATAAAACTTTCATTTACTGATGATGCGCTAGAGGCGATTGCCACCGAAGCTATTAATAAAGAAACCGGTGCCAGAGGCCTTAGGTCGATCGTGGAGGAAATCATGCTGGAGGCCATGTATGAACTTCCTTCTGAGAGCGGTATCACGGAGTGCATTGTGGACGAAAAGATCATTAATAATACAAAAAAGATCGAATTGATTGTAAAAAAAGATAAAAAGAAAAAGATCGCCTAATTATGAACGATAAGACTTTAGCCTGTGTAATACTTGCTGCCGGACGTGGGACAAGAATGAGATCGGAAGTGCCTAAAATACTTCATGAGATATTGGAGCGTCCGATGATTGATTATGTTCTTGATCTTCCTAAGGCTGTAGGCGCGGCAAAGACCATTGTAGTGCTGGGGTATAAGCACGAAGTTGTAAAAAAGGCCATTAAGGATAATGTTAAATTTGTAATCCAGAGATCGCTTCTTGGTTCAGGCGATGCCGTGAATCAGGCAAAGTCGGAGCTGTCGGATTTTGATGGGGATGTTCTGGTTCTTTGCGGTGATGCGCCTCTCGTAAAAGAAGAGACTATCAGAGAATTACTCAATGCCCACAGGTCAACCAAAAGTTCTTGCACAATTCTCACTACTTTTTTAAAAGATCCTACCAGCTACGGGAGGATCGTCAGGGACGATGAGGGCAGAGTTATAAAGATCACCGAAGAGTTAGACGCAACTATTTTTGAAAAGGCCATTGAAGAGATAAATGTAGGGGCTTATTTTTATAAGTCAAAGGACCTATTTAAGGCCCTTTCAATGGTTAAAAATAATAATAAAAAGAACGAATATTTTCTTACCGATACTATCGGTATAATTGCTAGATCCGGTAAAAAGATCGAGACATATACAACAAAAGATACTGATGAGATCATAGGTATAAATTCGCGTATTGAGTTAGCAAAGGCAGAGAGCGTTACAAGGCGCAGGGTCCTCGATTCCTTCATGCTTAGCGGTGTTACAATAAAAGATCCGGCTAATACCTATATCGCCAGTAATGTTAAGATCGGCATAGATTCCATTATTTATTCTCATACCATCATAGAATCGGGAGTAATAATAGGGAAAAATTGCAAGATAGGGCCTTTTGCAAGGATCAGGCCGGGCTCATCCATTGCGGATAATTCCGAAATAGGAAATTTTGTTGAAGTTGTAAGGACTAAGGTCGGCGAGAATTCAAAAGTTAAGCATCATACCTATCTTGGCGATGCTGAAGTCGGGAATTCCGTTAACATCGGATGCGGGACTATAGTTGCCAATTATGACGGAAAGAATAAATCCAAAACAGAAATAGGCGATAATTCTTTCATCGGAAGCGGTACAGTTTTGATCGCGCCGGTCAAAATAGGAAAAAGTGCCGTAACCGGCGCCGGGTCAGTTGTGACAAAGAATAAAAATGTTCCAAACGGCGGAATAGTAGTCGGTATACCCGCTAAACCCATTAAAAAAAAGAGATAATAATTTTTCCATAATAAAAAGGACAAATTTATGAAATTTAACGGACTATTGGTTTTTAGCGGGAATGGAAACAGGGCTTTAGCTAAAGAGCTATGCGATTATCTTAGTATCCCTCTCGGAGATGCAATGGTAGATAGGTTTAGCGAGGGAGAGATCAGGGTTAAGCTGAATCAGGACGTAAGAGGCAAGGATGTTTTTTTAGTACAGCCGACATGCCCGCCGGTTAATGAAAATATTATGGAGCTCCTTATTATGATCGATGCTTTAAGAAGGGCGTCGGCAAAAAGGATCACGGCAGTGCTCCCGTATTTTGGTTATGCAAGGCAAGACAGAAAGGACCAGCCAAGGGTCCCTATAACGGCGAAATTGGTAGCCAATATTATTACGGCTGCTGGCGCGCATAGGGTTTTAACGATAGATCTCCATGCCCCGCAGTTGCAGGGTTTTTTTGACATACCATTAGACCACCTATTTGCGTCGAATGTATTTTTTGATTATTTTTCAAAACTGCAGTTAAAGGACCTCGTAGTTGTTTCTCCGGATGTCGGCGGGGTGAAGACCGCAAGGGCGTTTGCAAAAAAATTTAAATCAGATCTGGCTGTCGTAGACAAAAGAAGGATGAATGATGCCGAAATTGAAGTAATGAATATTATGGGTGAAGTGAAAAATAGGAACGTAGTGATAGTTGACGATATCGTCGCTACGGCAGGATCCCTGGTAGAGGCTGCTGCTGCCTTGAAAAAACACGGCGCCAAAGATATTTATGCCGCTATTACTCACCCGATATTATCCGGGCCTGCGATGGAAAGAGTGAGGAAATCAGACCTAAAAGAACTCGTGGTTTGCAATACCATACCACTTGATGATACAAAAAAGGACCCAAAAATAAAAGTTCTCTCAATAGCTCCGCTTCTAGGTGAGGCGATAAAGAGAATTCATAATGAGGAATCGATAAGCAGTTTATTTGATTCATCTATTTAAAGAAACGTTGATTGGAGGAACAAATTAAATGGAACGATTGCAATTAAAAGCCGAAGTACGTGATCTAAAAGGGAAAAAAGGTGTCAAGACCTTAAGGGCGCAGAATATTATTCCTGCCGTTGTTTACAAGGGCGGCGAAGAGGCGCTTAGTATTCAACTTGATCCAAAGGACTTTGCTAAAGTGACGCACACCAAAGCCGGGTCCAATGCGATCATAGACCTTAAACTGGAACCTTCCAAAGAAACAAAAAGTAAAATTGCCGATAAGACTGTTCTTATAAAAGATATACAGCGCCATCCTTTTAAGGACCTGGTGCTTCATGTGGATTTTATAGAGATATCTCTTAGCGAGCGTATCAAGGTTGAAGTCCCGATTGTTACAAGAGGCGAAGCGATAGGTGTCACTCAGGATAAAGGTATACTCGAGAAACTGCTTTGGAAAGTACATGTTGAATGCTTACCTACGGAGATACCGGAAAAGATAGAAGTTGATATAGCTCAATTGAAGATCGGTGATTCGATATTTGTAAAGGACCTCAAAGTAAAAGATTCAATTAAGATCTTGAATGATCCTGAGATCAGGGTATTGATGGTCGAGCATCCGATCGTTGAAAAACCGAAAGAAGAAGTTGTCGAGGGCGCAGTCGAGCCGGAACTTATCAGGAAAGAAAAAGTTGCTAAAGAAGGCGAAGAAGGCGAAGAAGAAAAGAAAAAGCCAGAGGCAAAAGAAGAGAAGAAATAGTGAAAGCTCTTATAGGCCTAGGAAATCCGGGCAAAGATTATCTGCATACGAGGCACAACGCTGGTTTTTTGGCAGTGGCAAGGTTTGCCGAACGTTATGAAGTACCTTTAAATAAAACGAGATACAATTCGATCTTTGCAAAAACGAAATTTGACGGAGAAGATATTATACTTCTTTTCCCGTTAACTTTTATGAACTTATCGGGAAATGCCGTTAAGCAGCTTATTGTTAAAGAAGGAATAAATTTAGAGGACCTTCTTATAATCTCTGATGATATTCACATTGAGCTCGGTACTTTGAGGCTCAGGGAAAGCGGCTCGGCAGGCGGTCATAACGGGCTAAAGTCCGTTATAGCAACCATTGGCAGTGATGATTTTTCAAGGCTAAGGATCGGAGTCGGCCCAAAACCGGAAAAAATGGACTTAAGCGATTTTGTGCTTGAGAATTTTAAGAAAAGCGAGCTGAAGATCCTGGATAGCGTACTTGACGTTTCGACCGATGCGATCAGCTTATGGATCAAAGAGGGGATCAAAGAGAGTATGGCCAAGTATAACGGCCATAAAATAGAAATCTAATAGTTAATATTGCAGGAAACAGGATTCTGTGATAGGATAAAAAAGTGAGGTGATTAGAGTTGAAAGCTTATGAAGGAATATTTATCGTAAATCCGGCTTTAAATGATAAAGATGCGGATGATATATTCTCCGGGATTATGGAGCTTATTAAAAAAGGTTCCGGCAATATAGTCAATTCCGAGAAGATGGGCAAAAGAAAACTTGCCTATAAGATCAAAAAATGCCGTGAAGGAAATTATTATAGGATAGAGTTTGATTCAAAGACTTCATTAGTAGCGGAGCTGAAGAAAGCGCTCTACCTTAATATAAATATCATAAGGTTTATTATAATAGCTAAAGAAGAAGTTACGGCATAATATTACATCGCTATTCTTTATGTTGTTACAATAAATAGAGATTGAGATAAGTAATAGTTGTGTTCGTAAAAAGAGGTGTATTATGGCTAATTTGAACAAGGTTCTTTTGATCGGAAATTTAACCAGAGACCCTGAGCTTCGTTATGTGCCCAGCGGTACAGCGGTAGCAACGCTTGGACTGGCTGTCAACAGCATTTACAATACCCAACAGGGTGAGAAGAAACAGGAGACCTGTTTTATCAGAGTAGTTGCTTGGGGCAGGACTGCTGAGCTTTGCGGAGAGTATCTCTCAAAGGGAAGCCCCATATTCATTGAAGGCAGGCTTATGTATAGAGCATGGGACGGCGCCAACGGTGAAAAAAGGAGCACTCTTGAGGTCAGGGCCGATAGGATCCAATTTTTAGGCAGGGCTCAAGGAGCTCAGCAGGGAGCAAAAGCGCCAGCAAGTGACGCTTCAAGCGATTCTATTGACATGTCTGAAGATATTCCGCTCGAAGAAGGGTCTTCTAAAGATAGCTCTAAGGATGAAATTCCTTTTTAAGGGCCCTGCGAATTTTCAAATGAGGCGGGGGCCGATAAAATAAATGATACCTGATTTTGATCAAGGGTATTCTAGTTGAGTAGAATGAATTAGAGGCAATAGTAAAAGTAAAATGGAGGAATAATGTTCGTAAAAAAAGATTTTAAAGATAAAACAAAATTTAAGAAGGCCAGAGAAAAAAAGGTCTTTAAGAAAAAATTCTGCAGATTCTGCCAGGATAAGGTACATAGTGTTGACTATAAAGATACTGCAAGAATCCAGAAGTTTGTAACCGAAAGAGGGAAAATCCTTCCATCGAGAATCTCCGGCAATTGCGCGAAACACCAGAGAATGATAGCTCGAGCTATTAAGATCTCAAGAATGGTCGCTTTTTTGCCTTTTGTAGCGGAATAGGGGGCAAGACATGAAAGTTATTCTAAAAGATGATATAAAAAGCATTGGCAAGGCGTGGGAGGTAGTAGACGTTAAGGATGGTTTCGCCAGAAATTATCTTATTCCTAATAAATTAGCCATGCTTGCGACCGCTGAAAATCTTAAGGTAATTGAAGCTGAAAAGAAAAGAAGAGACATCCAGAAGGCCAAGGAAAAAGAGAACGCGCTTTTAGTAGTTACAAAATTGGCCGGCATCTCTTGCACTATTCAGGCCAGTGTCGGTGAAGAAGATAAGATATACGGTTCTGTTACCTCAGATGATATCGCGAAAGCGCTTTTAAGCGAGGGGATCAAAGTTGATAAGAAGCAGATCTCCGTTCCTGATTCAGTAAATAAGCTTGGTGAATACGAAGCAAAAATTAAACTACATCCTGAAGTTACTGCAGACTTGAAGTTCTGGGTAGTCAAGGGTTGATCGATATTTAAACTTTTTGGTTAAACAGGCCAGTCCCTCGAGGAATTTTTTTTAATACTATGGAGTCAATTTTAGAAAATAAGTTAGATAAAGTTCCTCCTCAGAGTATTGAGGCAGAGATCGCGGTTTTAGGGTCTATGCTCATAGAGGAGGAGGCCATCGGGAAAGCCATAGAGGTTATTGACGAAAAGGTTTTCTATAAAGAAGCCCACCGCAGAATTTTTCTTGCTATAACCAGTCTTTATCTAAAAAGCAAAGCAGTAGATCTTGTTACTCTTATCGAAGAGCTCAAAAAATCAGGCTCACTCGAAGATATCGGAGGGGCCTCATACCTTACAAGTCTTGTCTCCAGCGTACCTACAGCCGCCAATATTGAGCATTACGCCCAGATAATCAAAGAAAAATATATCCTTAGACACCTAATTTCGACCGCCACGCAGATTGTTACCGATGCTTTTGAGACGGAGAAAGAGGTTGACGGCCTTTTGGACAAGGCTGAACAGATGATCTTTGATATCACGAGTCGCACCATCGAGAATAATGCTGCTTCGATAAAAGATATTATAAAAGACAGCATTGAGTCCATAGACAATCTTTACCAGAGAAAAGAAAATATTACAGGTATTGCGACCGGTTTTCATGAGTTTGATATCATGACAGCCGGCTTACAACCATCTGATCTAGTGATAGTAGCGGGAAGGCCATCCATGGGTAAGTCAGCTTTTGTTACATGCATGGCGGAATTTGCCGGGGTTGTTGAAAAAAAACCGATCGCTTTTTTCAGCCTTGAAATGTCAAAAGAACAGCTGGTTCAGAGGATGCTCTGTTCACATGCGAAAGTAAACGCTCATAAGGTCAGGACCGGTTTTCTTAGCCAATCCGACTGGCCTCGCCTGGTCAATGCCGCAGGCAAGCTTTCCGAAGCTCCTATTTATATTGACGATAGCTCCAATGTAACAGTGTTACAGCTTCGGGCCAAAGCAAGGCGGCTTAAAGCTCAATATGATATTCAGTTATTGATCCTTGACTATTTGCAGTTGTTACAGGGAAAACAAAGATCCGAAAATAGGCAGCAGGAGATATCCGATATCACCCGCTCCCTTAAGGCTTTAGCAAGAGAGATCAAAGTTCCGGTAATCGCGGTAAGCCAGCTTTCACGAGGCGTAGAATCCAGAGAGGGTCATAGGCCGCAGCTTTCCGACCTGAGGGAATCAGGGGCAATTGAACAGGATGCGGACCTCGTAGTGTTTTTATTAAGAGAAGAGTATTACAATCCTACCGAAGAGAATAAAGGACTTGCTGAAGCGATAATAGCAAAACAGCGTAATGGCCCGGTAGGAACCGTAAAATTAGCATTTATAAATGAATTTACAAGATTTGAGAATCTTTCAAAAAGAGAGATGTAAGACTTTTAATAATATTACCAAAGGAAAATATGGGAAAAAAGTTTTTTGCAATTGTAACAGGTATATTCATATTTTTTAGCTTAAGCACAAACTCCTTCTCTGAAGATTCAGCGCAATTAAATAATAATAGTGCTAATGACATTAACCTGGGCGCTAAGGCCGATAACCCTAAGCCTGTGAACTCATCAGAGGCAACTTCCAATGGTAACGAGAGTTCTAACTTAATTGAAACAAAAAAACCTCAAGTTAAAATCATCAAGGTTGTCGATGTTGACGGCAACAAGTCTATCTCTTCCAGCACTATAATAGCAAAAATAAAGATCAGGCCCGGGGATGTTTTTTCACAGGACATTCTTAATGATGACCTTAAAAGGTTGTATAATTTGGGGTATTTTACGGATATTGCAATAGATGTCTCTGATTTTGATGACGGTATCAAGGTAATTTTTAAGGTAACGGAAAAACCGGTTATTGATTCCATAGTGTTCGAAGGCAATAGGGCGATAAAGGAGAAGGTCTTAAAAAAAGAGATGAAGTCCGCGCCTGAAGAGATGTTGGACCTTGGGAAGTTGAAGTCAGACATAATAGAGCTTAAGAAATTATATGAAAAGAAGGGTTTTCCGCTTACGGACATAAATTATGAAGTTAAACTAAATGAAGAGACTAACAGAGCGGCTATTCATATTATTATTGATGAAAAGTCCAAGGTTATCGTAAAATCAATAACTTTCAAAGGGAATAAGGCGATCAGATCCAAAGAACTTCTAAAGGTCATGACAACAAGGCCGCATTGGCTTTGGATATCAGGATTCTTCAAAGAAGAGGTTTTTGAGGCGGATATTGATAAGCTGAAGGCCTTCTATGAAAGCGCCGGGTATCTGGATGTCATGATAGACCCTGACTTAAAATATAATGAAAAAAAGGACCTGCTTTTCGTAACTATTAATGTGACGGAAGGCAAAAAATATACTGTCAAAAAAGTAAATATTACCGGAAATAAAATTTTTCCTGAGTCAGATATCAGGAAACACATTAAGATGAAAGAGGGTAAGCCTTTCTCAAACGAAGGTATGAGAATGGATATTGATTATCTCCAGCAATATTATTATGACAGGGGTTACATGTCTTGTGAGCTGAACTCTGACATAGCGGTAGATAAAGACAATGCCAAGATCGAGATCTTTTATTCAGTTGTTGAGAATGACCTTACGTACATCGATAAGATAAAGATAAAGGGTAACATCAGGACAAAAGATGTCGTAGTCAGGCGTGAATTAAGGTTTTTCCCCGGGGAAAAATTTGACGGTTCGAAAATAAGAAGATCTAAAGAAAGACTTTATAATCTGGGTTATTTTGACGAGGTATCTTTTGACACCGAATCAGGCAGTGAGCCTAACAAAAAAAATCTTATAGTAAATGTAAAAGAGACTAAGACGGGTGAATTTAGCTTTGGTGGTGGCTATAGTTCAGTGGATGCGTTCCTTGGTTTTGCTGAAGTGGCCCAGAAAAATTTTGATCTATTGAATTTCCCTACCTTTACCGGAGCCGGACAGCGCTTGAATATTAGAGCCGAGGTAAGTACTGTCAGGCAGAATTATGAACTTAGCTGGACGGACCCCTGGGTGTTGGGGTTCCCTTACGAATTTGGTTTTGATGCCTATAGAAGAATGCATGATAAGGCAGTTGGTTATGCCTATAATGAGACCACAACCGGCGGAGACGTAAGGCTCGGTAAGGAGTTTACGGATGCTTTTAGAGGCAATTTGACGTACAAGCTCGAAGAGGTGAATATCAACGATATAGATTCCGGCGCATCGCAGGCACTTTTGAATGAAGAAGGAAAGAATACTATCAGCAGCCTTATCCCTTCATTGTCGTATGATAAAAGGGACAATATATATAATCCCACAAGAGGTTATTATTTGGCCACTTCATTTCAGGAGACCGGAGGTTTTCTTGGAGGCGACAAGAATTTTTATAAATATTTTGCTTCGGGAGAATACTACTACAGCCTTTTTGAAAAGATTGTTTTCCAGCTTAAAGGGCAAGGTGGATTTGCCAATAAATTCAGCGGTTCAAACGACGTTCCTATTTATGAAAGATTTTTTGCCGGAGGCCAGTATACTATCAGAGGTTATAAGGAAAGAAGCGTCGGCCCGAAAGACCCTCTTACCGGAGATTTTGTTGGTGGTAATTCTATGTTTGTAGCAAATGCTGAGGTAACTTTTCCTATATATGAGAAGCTTTTAAAAGGCGCTGTATTTTTTGACGGCGGTAATGTCTGGGAAAAGGCCAGCAACTTTGCTTCCTCGAGCCTAAAATATGGGACCGGTGTTGGCGTAAGGGTAAAGACGCCGATCGGCCCGGTCAGCCTAGATCTAGGGTATCCTTTAAGTAATCTTGAAGGAGAAAAGAAGAAGCCGAGATTTTATTTTAGCGTAAGCAGGGGATTCTAAAAGCAGCCCGCCTGCCGGCGAGGCAGGTACACAGTTCTTAGTACACAGTACATAGAATAAAGATAAAAAATTACAAGGAGAGTACAATGAAATATGCAAAAATTTTGGTAACAACATTAGTTATAGGCCTGATAGCGCCGATATCGGTTACGTTTGCAGAAGGCCAGCAGAAGGTCGGATATGTTAATCTGACAAGAGTATTTTTTGAATATGAAAAATCAAAAGAACTTAAAAAGAGCCTTGAGGATAAGGCCAAGCTTAAAGATTCTGAAAGAAAAAGAATGGTCGATGACATTAAGCGTTTGAAGGACGAAGCAGAACTTTTAAGCGATAAGGCAAAAAGCGAGAAGGACCCCGTTATCGACGATAAGATAAGAACTTTGCAGGAATTTGACACTAAGACCAAAGAAGAGATAGCAAAAGAAGGCAGCTCATCGAGCGGCGAAGTGCTGGATGATATTGAGGGAGTTATAAATGATTATGCCAAGAAACAAGGCTACAGCATGATCATAGATTCCGAAGCCCTTCTTTATGGGGACGATGCCGGTAATCTTACGGATCCTGTTATTAAATTATTGAACGACGGGTATAAAAATAATAGCCTTCCTAAAGCAAAAAAGGACGTTAAAAAATAATGTCTTTTAAACTTAAAGAAATAGCAAATCTGATCAACGGTGAAATTGTTGGCGATGAGAATATTGTCATAGAGGGCGCTTCCAGTATTGAGGATGCAGGGGCCAATGAAATTACTTTTTTAGGTAACCCGAGATATGAATCGTTCCTTAGTACTACCGGAGCCGCCTGTGTTATTGTGTCCAAGAATTTTACCGGTACTGCCAAGGCAGCGCTCTTAAAGGTCGAGAATCCTTCATTGGGTTTTAGCCTGGTGATGGAGAGGTTTGCTAAAGCGCAGTTTAATCATCCTGTAAACGGGATAAATAAAAGTGCAGTTATCTCCCCGGGCGCAAAGCTTGGTAAAAGCGTTTCGGTGGGGGCAAATTCTATCATTGAAGATGGGGCAGCGGTAGGTGATGGGTCTATTATCTATCCTTTGGTCTACATAGGGAAAAATACAAAAATCGGAGCCAATGTTTTAATTTATCCGAATGTCACAATAAGGGAAAATGTTTTGATCGGCAATAATTGTATTATTCACTCCGGTACGGTGGTGGGGAGTGACGGGTTTGGTTATGCGCAGATCGATGGGATGCATAAAAAGATACCTCAGATCGGCACAGTGATTATCGAGGACGATGTGGAGATCGGTTCAAATGTCAGCATCGATAGAGCCCGGTTTGATTCGACTGTGATCGGAAGAGGGACAAAGATAGATAATCTTGTCCAGATCGCGCATAATGTCAAGATCGGCAAAAATTGTCTTGTGATCGGGCAGGCCGGCATTGCCGGAAGCGCAAAGATTCTGGATAATTGTATCATAGCTGCCCAGGCAGGCATTAATGGGCATATCACAATAGGCGAAAATGTAGTCGTGGGCTCGCAGGCCGGTGTTACTAAATCCCTTGAGCCAAATCAGATAGTTTTATGGAGTCCGGCAAAGCCGGCAGGGGAAGTCAGAAGGACATTGGCTTATATCTCGAGATTAGGGGATCTTAATAAAGAGGTTAAAGAGCTTAGGGATAGGATCAAAAAGATAGAAGAGGAAAAAGTTTAATGGAGAAAAGAGCCACTATTTTAAATGAAGCATTTCTTAAAGGAATAGGAATACATAGCGGCAAAAAGGTATCCGTTAAATTGATCCCTGCTACGGTTAATTCAGGAATAAAATTCATCAGAGTAGACCTGCCGGGTAAGACTGAGGTCGACTTAAGTTTTTTAAATGTTGAAAAGCTTAAGCTTGAATCCATGCAGACAAATCTGGTAAAAGATAGCGCTAGAGTGAGCACTATCGAGCATCTATTGGCATCCTTATGGGCATTTGGCATAGATGATATTATTATTGAGATAGATTCTGAAGAGTTCCCCATAATGGACGGCAGCTCTAAGGAGATCCTTGAAGCCCTAAAGAAGGCCGGAAAAAAAGAATTTGATGAACCAAAAAAAATCTTAGAGATAAAAGAGCCTTTTATTATAGACACCCCGACGGCCACTATCCAGGCCTTTCCATCTGATACTTTTAAACTCTCATATCTGATGAGTTTTAACAGGAATAATGTCGGCTCTCAGTATTTAAGTATTGATTTTGGCGACCTGAAGAATAGGGAAGCGATCTTTGAAAAAGAGATATCTTCGGCCAGGACCTTTTGTTTTGATGATGATGTAGAGAAGATACAGCTTAAAGGGATGGGAAAGGGCGGTAATTATGACAATAACCTTGTTATCGGTAAAGATGGCCTGCCTATAAAAAATTCTCTTAGATTTAACGACGAATATGTAAGGCACAAGGTCTTGGACCTGTTAGGGGACCTCTATATTTTAGGTGCACCTCTTAAAGGTAATTTTATTGCAGTTAAGAGCGGGCATCATACTAATATGAAATTGGTGGAAAAAATTATAGCTCAATCCGGACTTCTTAAGGAGGGGCCAAGGCCTCTTGATCTTTCCAAAGGGACTATTGACATTAATGAGATCAGAAGAGTTCTTCCTCATAGGTATCCTTTTTTACTTGTCGATAAGATCATTGAGATAGAAAAAGAAAAACGAGTTGTCGGAGTTAAGAATGTTACCATGAATGAGCCTTTTTTTCAGGGGCATTTTCCCGGCAATCCTATTATGCCCGGCGTACTTATGATAGAAGCTATGGCTCAGGTAGGAGGTCTGCTTTTATTATCAAGAACTGAGAATATCGGAAAACTCGCTTTTTTCATGGCCATAGATAAAGCAAAATTCAGAAAACCGGTTCTCCCGGGCGATCAGCTGATCATGGAAGTGGAAATTTTAAAAGCCCGTTCACGAATTGCCCAAGTGAGCGCCAAAGGCAAAGTTGACGGACAGGTTGTCGTTGAAGCTGAGCTTATGTTTGGCGTATCAGCCTAATAAAATCATAAAAAATGTCAAAGAAAAAAATTGGTTTAATATCCGGCGGCGGAGATCTTCCGATCATTTTTACAAATATTGTAAAAAATAAAGGGATTAATGTGATCACCGTTGCACTTAATGGCATGGCATCTCCTGAGATCGAAAAAGTCTCCGATAAGACTTACTGGGTTTCTATCGGAGAGCCCGAGAAGGTCATAAACATCTTTAAATCGGAAGGCGTAAGGGATCTTGTTATGCTCGGATGGGTCAAAAAAACTCATTTATACAAAGATATAATTAAAGACAAATTGGCGGAGGAAGTTTTAAAAACTAGCCGCGATAAACGCGATGAAACGCTCCTTAAGAGCGCTGCTAATAAGTTGTGGTGGCTCGGTCTTTATTTAAAAAAACCTACCGATTACCTTAAGGAATTAATTCCAGAAAAAGGAGTTCTTACAAAAAGAATTCCTTCAAAAGAAGAGCTTAGTGATATCAAGTTTGGCTATAAGATCGCCAAAAAAGTCGCCGGGCTTGATATCGGGCAAACCATAGTGGTGAAAAATAAATCTATAGTTACAGTCGAAGGAGT
Source organism: uncultured Planctomycetia bacterium (assembly GCA_964460615.1). Classification (GTDB taxonomy): domain Bacteria; phylum Omnitrophota; class Gorgyraeia; order CAYWPX01; family CAYWPX01; genus CAYWPX01. Next base: position 51,513 of record CAYWPX010000009.1, on the reverse strand, counting down.
AGAAGGCACCGATGAAACAATTAAGCGCGGCGGAAGTCTTTGCGGCCCTGGAGCCGTAATAATTAAAGTTGCCCGCCCGAAACAGGATATGCGTTTTGATGTTCCGTTAGTCGGTATTAAGACCATAGAAAGCCTTATACAGGCCAAGGCGTCAGTGCTTGCGCTTGAGAGAAAGAAGACCTACCTTATTGATAAAGAAGCCCTCATAAAACTTGCCGATCAGAACAATATCTCCGTTATAATAATTTAAAAATCCCAAAAGCTTTTATCTCTCGGTTAACTCCAAATTTTAAAAAAAGCTGTCATTCCCGCAAGCATTAGGCGGGAATCTAGGAATAAAAAAGCCTGTCTTAAGGCAATTAAATAATTATATTATTTGTCATTATGCGATTAATTTGAAATTATGATCGCATTATTTTTTATTTAAGAATGCTTGGATTGCTTTAGCTGCTTTGACACTTGCCCCGGGCTCGCCAAGGCTAAGGCGTACTTTCTCGAGGTCATTCTTTATTGTCGAGATTTTCTGGGGGTCTTTCAGAGTGCTTATTACCTCTTTAGAGATTTTCCGAGGGGTTGCGTTTAGCTGCAGAAACTCCTTAACTATCAGTTTATTAGCTATGATATTCGGAAGCCCGATAAAATTAATTCTCGCCGCTATTCTAATTAGTAAAAATGAAAGATTCGAGAACTTATATGTTATAACCATAGGAGTACCTATGATGGCAGTTTCGAGGCTTGAGGTCCCGGATGCTCCGATGCTAAAATCCGAGGCATTGAGCGCATTAAAAAGATCGCCTTCGACAATCTTAATGTTAAGAGAAGAATTATTTATGAATTTATCGTAAAGTTCCCGGTTGATATCAGGGAATTTCAGGACAAGAAATTCGGTGTTAGGCAGTTCCTTTTTTATTAGCTCGGCACTTTTGAGCATTAAAGGGAGAAGATGTTCAATTACCCTGGTCCTGGACCCGGGTAATAGCGATATAAGGGTCTTATCTAGCGGAAGGTTGTTGGTTTTCCGCCATTCAATTCTAGTTGTGTTGGGCTTAACAACATCGATCAGCGGATGGCCGACAAATTCTGCGTTTATGCCGTATTTTTTATAAAGCTCTTCCTCGAACTTGAAAAATACGATAATTTTATCAACATTCCTTTTGATAACTTTAATCCTATTTTTCCCCCAGGCCCAGACCTGAGGGCTGATATAATAAATTAGCGGTATATTTCTTTTATTGACTTCCGAAGAAAATTTTAGGTTGAACCCGGGGAAATCAACAAGTATAACCAGATCGAATTTATACTCTTCAAGGCTTTTGACCAGGCCCTTAAATACTCGTTTTATTTCAAAGATGTGTTTTGCTATTTCGGATATGCCTACAACGGCTATATCGGATTCAAATAGAATATTTACGCCGGCATTTTTCATCAATTTGCCGCCGATGCCATAAAAAAGACATTCAGGCATTATTTTTTTAAGATTTATTATAAGATTTGATCCATGAAGATCGCCTGAAGGCTCGGGGGCGATTATGAGGATTTTTTTAGTTGCCATATTTTAGGGATTGGATCTTTTTTGTGATGTCGATCGCTACGGCAAGGGCCTTTCTGGCTTCTTCGCCGGAAACAATAGGCCTTTTTTTGTTTATTACACAGTCAACGAAAGATTCTAGTTCTTTTTTGAGAGGTTCGATTTTTTCAGCGTCTAGTTTGTGCCTTGTGATCTTATCGCCTTCTTTTTTGAACAGATAAGCGCCTTGGTTGATATAATCCAGTACGATATAGGCATCTTTTTGAAAGATCCGTATTTTTCTTTTTGCCTGATAGGCCATGCGGCTGGCAGTAATATTGGCCACGGCGCCATTTTTGAATTTGATCCTTACATTGGCAACATCCTCTGTCTTAGAGAGTATATTCCCGCCGATTGCTTCTATCGATTCCACGTCGGAGTTGATCAGTTCGAGTATTATATCGATATCATGTATCATAAGGTCCAGTACTACGCCCACTTCAATAGCTCTTTTTAGATATGTGCTAAGCCTGTGGCATTCGATAAATATGGGCTCATTTATCACGTCAGCTATTGCGCTAATGGCGGGGTTGAACCTTTCGATATGCCCGACCTGGAGAATAAGGTTCTTATTTTTTTGGATCTCCAGGAGCTTGTCAGCTTCTTCAAGAGATTTGGTAATAGGTTTTTCGATCAAGACATTGATGCCTGCCTCAAGGAAGTCTTTAGCTATCTGATAGTGTAAAGCAGTGGGAGTAACGATGCTTACCGCATCAACCTTCCCAAATAGATCTTTGTAGTTAGTAAATGCCTTTGAATGGAATTTTTTAGCTATATTTTCGGCTAATTCCTGATTTATATCCGAGCAGCCTACGAGGCTCGCATTAGGAAGTAAGGAATATACCCTTGCATGATGGGCGCCCAAGTGGCCGAGGCCTACCACACCGACTCTTAATTTGTTTTCCACCAAATTGTTCCTTATTTAGTACTTAATTAATAGTTATATAATTCTTAAAATTATAGCATTCTAAGGGGGATTTCGCAAGATAAATTTTCCTTGTAGGAAGTAATATTTTGTGTTAATATAAGTATTCTTTAAGATACAAAAAGGAAAACAATGAAAGATTATTTTAGGTTAATAGGCCTTCTTAGGGCCCATATAGGTATATTTTTAAGCGCTGTTCTGTGTATGATCTTGAGTTCGCTTTTTAGCGGTATTTCACTCTGGACCATAATACCGCTTGTGGACAGGGTTGTATCTAACAGCAAGATAGAGATAAGCTCTTCGATCAAGATCCCCCAGTTCGCCGTGGCTTTCATTGATAAGATCAATGATATCCCGAAACTCGACCTATTGAATTTTATGCTTCTATTTGTGATAATTTCCTTATTTTTAAGGGAATTTTTTACTTTTTGGCAGACATACCTTATGAGAGACGTTTCCGAAAGGGTCATAAGGGACCTAAAAAATAAGATATATAAGAAACTCTTAAGCCTTCCTCTTGACTATTATTCCAAAAATCCTACTGGAAAACTGGTTTCCCGCGTGACATATGATGCGACTCTTGTCAGAGACACTATTTCTGATTCTGTAGCGAACCTTTTTAAGCAACCCATAGATATTATCACCTATATTGTTGTTGTCATAGGCGTTAAGTACTTTTACTCGATCCCATGGTGGCTTATTTTATTCAGCATCGCGCTTGTTCCCGCAATAATGTACCCGGTCATAAGAATTGGCAAACACCTTAGAAAGATCAGCCAGCAGACTCAGGAGAAGATGGCAGATATAAACACAACCCTATATGAGACCATAGCAGGAAACCTGATAGTTAAGGCCTTTGCGAATGAGACGGAAGAGGAAAGGAGATTTGCTGATCAGAATAGGGCTTTTTATAAACTTACCATGAAATCCGTAAAAAGGATGACCGCAATAAACCCCCTTACTGAAGCAATGTCCATATTCTGTATAGCGATCCTTGTGTGGTTCGGCGGGAGGGCAATTATAAACAATACTATTACCGCAGGCGCCTTGGTTACGATAATTACGTCCATACTGCTCCTATTGAAGCCTTTTAAGGCCTTAAGTAAAATATACGGGGCTATAGAGATGGCCACAGCAGCGAGTACTAGGATATATGAAGTTTTAGATGAGGTTTCTACTATAGTTGAGAAAGATAACGCCAGGGTTCTTGATAAAATAAAAGGCGAAGTGGGATTTAAAAATGTAGGTTTCAAATATGATAAAACAGAGGTTCTTAAGAATATAAATCTTAACGTAAAAGCCGGTGAGGTGATTGCCATAGTAGGGCCAAGCGGAGTCGGCAAGACTACGCTGGTTAATCTGATACCGAGGTTTTATGATGTTACTGAGGGTATTCTGGAGGTTGATGGGTTTAATGTAAAAGAGGTGAACCTAAAGTCGTTAAGAAGGCAGATAGGCATAGTTACCCAGGATACCTTCTTGTTCAACGATACGATCGCAGCGAATATTTCGTATGGCAATAGAGAGTATCCCATAGAGGCTATAATAAATGCAGCCAAAACCGCAAATGCGCATGATTTTATAGCTAAACTTCCAAAAGGTTACGATACTATGATTGGCGAAAGGGGTTTCAGGCTTTCCGGGGGTGAAAAACAGAGGCTTGCGATTGCAAGGGCTCTTTTAAAAAATCCTCCTATATTGATCCTCGACGAGGCCACCAGCCAGCTTGACAGCGAATCAGAGAAGCTGGTTCAGGACGCAATAGATAAACTGATAAGGAATAGGACCGTCTTTGTCATAGCGCATAGGCTTTCAACCGTCAAAAATGCCAGCCGTATAATAGTCCTTGAAAGAGGCACCATTGTTGAAGAGGGTATTCATGATGACTTGGTCCAAAAAGGGGGGCTTTACAAGAAGCTTTATCATATTCAGTTTGCCGATGCCATGGACAATAAAATTTAAAAAAACTAGTTGAAATATGAGAAATATTTGGTATAATAAGAAATTCATGAAAATTTGGCAATAGCCGAATAAAGATATATCACAAATAATGATAAGTAACTAAGGAGGATTAGAGTTGAATATTCAGGAAACAGAACTAATGAAACAACTTCTGGAGGCAGGGGTGCATTTTGGTCATCAGACAAAGAAATGGAATCCCAAGATGAAGCCATACATTTTCGGGGAACGAAATGGGATATATATAGTAGATCTTCAGAAGACAACAGGGCTTCTTATGAAAGCTTGCAATTTTCTAAAGGATGTCGCTAGTAAAGGCGGCAATATCCTTTTTGTAGGCACCAAAAGACAGTCTCAGGAAATAATCAAGACCGAAGCCATGAAATGCAACATGTTCTATGTAAACCAGAGATGGCTCGGAGGCCTTTTAACTAATTTCCAGACGGTGAGAAAGAGCATCAAAAGAATGAAGGAAATTGAGGGGATGAAGGAAGACGGTTCAATCAAGCTTTATTCCAAAAAAGAAGAATCCCAGCTAAATAAGGAACTCAATAAACTTAAGAAAAATCTTGAAGGCGTTAAGAATATAGCCACTCTCCCATCCGCTATATTCATAATTGATGCTAAAAATGAAGAGATTGCTGTAAAAGAAGCCAAAAAACTTGGCATACCTGTAGTTGCGCTGGTTGATACCAATAGCGACCCGGACATAATTGATTATCCTATACCGGGTAATGATGATGCTATCAAATCAATAAAGCTTATCACTTCTTTGATCAGCGATTCTGTACTGGAAGGCAGAACCAACTTTGCTAAGTCTTCAGAGCAGATCGAATCAGATAAAGATATGGAAGAGGAATCTCATATTAATGTTGATGAGACCATTGTTGAAAAGCTTATCGGGGCAGATTTGACCGAAGGTGAAGGTGTGGAGAAGATAGGTAAAGGCAAGAAAAAGGTCAAGACTGCCGCAGATTCTTCTTTAAAGGACAGAAAAACTAAAAAGAGGTAATAAAATGAATATAGATGCAAATTTAGTTAAACAATTAAGAGAAAGAACGGGCGCCGGAATGATGGATTGCAAGGAAGCCCTTAAAGAAGCAGGCGGCAATGAAGAGAAGGCTATTGAGATACTAAGAAAAAAAGGCGCAGCTAAAGCCGAAAAGAAAGCCACCCGAGAAGCAAAGCAGGGTGTAATCGAAAGCTATATACACCTTGGCGGGAAAATAGGCGTATTGGTTGAAGTTAACTGCGAAACGGATTTTGTTGCAAAAAATGAGGACTTTAAGAGATTTGTCAAAGATGTAGCTATGCAGGTTGCCGCAGCAAATCCTCTTTATGTCAAAAAGGATGAGGTCCCTCAGGCTTCTATTGATCGGGAAATCGAGATCTTGACGGTTCAGGCCAAAGAAGGCGCAGCAAAAGGCAAGCCCGATGCAGTTGTAGAGAAGATCGTTCAGGGAAGATTATCAAAATATTATGAAGAGGTTTGTTTATTAGAGCAGCCTTTTATTAAAGATCAGGCAATTAAAATAAAGGATCTTTTGAGCGTCTTAGTAGGTAAGATCGGCGAGAATATCCTGATAAAGAGATTTGTAAGATTCCAATTAGGCGAATAAAAAACTTAAGCTAATGGCTTGTAGATTTTTCTATGAGCCATGAGCTCTGAACTATGAGCTACAATCAATGGCAAAAGCTGCATATAAAAGAATCGTAATAAAACTCAGTGGTGAAGCCCTCCAGGGAAATCTTGGTTACGGAATTGATCCCAAAACAGTTAATTCTATTTGTAAGCAGATCAAAGAGGTCCATGACCTTGGTATTCAGGTTGCGGTTGTTATTGGCGGCGGCAATATAGTCAGAGGCGCAACACTTGAAAAGCTCGGTATAGACCGTTCTACTGCGGATTATATGGGTATGCTTGCTACGGTTGTAAACGGATTGGCTCTGCAGGATTCATTGGAAAAGCTTGGGACGTATACCAGAGTAATGACTGCAATAAATATTCAGCAGGTCGCCGAGCCGTATATTAGGCGGAGAGCTATCAGACATTTAGAAAAAAGAAGGATAGTGATCTTTGTAGCCGGAACAGGCAATCCTTATTTTACTACTGACACTACGGCAGTTTTAAGGGCTGTTGAGATTAATGCCGATGTAATACTTAAAGCGACAAAGGTTGACGGTGTTTACTCACAGGATCCTATGAAATATAAAAATGCGAAATTTTTTAAAGAGGTTAAATATATAGACGTACTCAAAAAAGGCTTAAAGGTTATGGATTCAACTGCTATAAGCCTCTGTATGGATAACGGGTTGCCGTTAATAGTGTTTAATTTGACAAAGCACGGAAATATCAAAAAAGTTTTAACCGGTGAAAAAATTGGAACTCTTGTGAGGGGGTAAATATGTCGGTAAAAGATATTATCCACGATACAGAAATGAAGATGAAAAAGACCATGGAAGTATTACACAGGGATCTATCTACTGTTCGTACCGGCCGGGCGTCGGCATCTTTAGTTGAAAGCATAAAGGTCGATTATTACGGGACTATGACTCCGATAAAGCAGCTTGGCAATATTTCTGCTCCCGATCCGAAACTTATTGTCATTCAGCCTTGGGACTTGAATGCTTTAGGAGAGATTGAAAAAGCTATCCAGAAATCAGATCTCGGAGCTAATCCAATCAATGATGGCAAAGTTGTAAGGATCTCAATACCACAGCTTACACAGGAAAGGCGCGAAGAACTTACAAAGGTTGTTAAGAAACTGGCAGAAGACGCCAGGGTTTCTCTTAGGGCGATCAGACGCGATGCAAATGAACATATTAAAAAAGGTGAAAAAGACCACCTCATCACAGAAGATGACAGCTTCAAGGGTCAGGACGATATCCAGAAGCTTACAGATAAGACTATAAAAGAAGTTGATCAGGTTTTAGCTGCAAAAGAAAAAGAACTAACAGCGATATAGTTTAGATTTTGAATTAAAGGGGGCCGTAGAATTAGATCATGATTACTGCCTGACTGCCCTAAGGCAGCAGGCAGAAAAACGAGTTTTTAAGGATCAAGAGCTAATTCATCCCAAAAAACTTAAGTTTTTTGGGACATCAACAAAGCGACATCAGTCAGATTGCCTAGTATTGAAATTTAGATTTAAGTTTAACGTGGGCCGTAGAATTAGATCATGATTACTGCCTGACTGCCCTAAGGCAGCAGGCAGAAAAACGAGTTTTTAAGGATCAAGAGCTAATTCATCCCAAAAAACTTAAGTTTTTTGGGACATCAACAAAGCGACATCAGTCAGATTGCCTAGTATTGAAATTTAGATTTAAGTTTAACGTGGGCCGCTAGCTCATCAGGTAGAGCACCACACTTTTAATGTGGTTGTGCCGTGTTCGAGTCACGGGCGGCTCACCAAAATAAAAAATCATTCTTAAAATTAAGAATGATTTTTTATTTTGGTCCATATTCTTATTGTAAAAATTCCTTAATTTTGTAATTAAAATTAAGGAATTTTTACAATATCTTAAGAATATCGGCATTTCTCTTTAAGAGCATGTGCGTAATAGCCCCCCAATCCCGATACCGTTAATACCAAATACACCGTGTTCTTCCGACGTTACCCATAAAACAGGTAAGTCGGAATCCCGACCTATCCAAAGGATTGCGTCGGGAGAGTCACGGGCGGCTCACCAATCCCGAGTTGCCGTAAATTGCGTCGAGAAGAAGCAATTTAGGCAAAACGAGGGGCAAAATTCAATTAAAACCTCTTAAAAAAATAAGAGGTTTATTTTTTGTCCATGCGATTAATACTAAAATTTCTTAATTTTGTGTTCTTGAAAATTAAGGAATTTTAGTACTATTTTAAGCGCATGGACATATACCCTCTCAGTCTTTCAATTTTATTCATTGGTAGATACGCCGTGTTCTTCCGACGTTACCCATAAAACAGGTAAGTCGGAATCCCGACCTATCCAAAGGATTGCGTCGGGAGAGTCACGGGCGGCTCACCAATCCCGAGTTGCCGTAAATTGCGTCGAGAAGAAGCAATTTAGGCAAAACGAGGGGCAAAATTCAATTAAAACCTCTTAAAAAAATAAGAGGTTTATTTTTTGTCCATGCGATTGTTGCTAAAATTTCTTAATTTTGGATTCTAAAATTATGGAATTTTACAATATCTTAAGAATATGTGCTTACCCCTATTAAGAGCATATGCAAAACATTCTAAATTATCTATAGGTAGAAAAAAGTCAAATAGTAATAGAATCTGCCAATTTTCTTTTTTTTAATATGCTGTATAATTAATATTAATTTTTAACATTTTTTTGGCAATTCCATATAGAAAGATCTTAGAGCGGGGGTGATTAACATGTGCGAAGTTTGCGGGTGTACACCGTGTAAGAATTGTGGCAAGCCAATCGAAAAAGGGGTTTGCAGCGGATGCAAAAAGAAAGCGAGTGAATGTGTCTGTAAAAAATAAGAGCTTTAATGGCAAAGATTTTGGAAGAAAAGTATTTGTTTGCTTCTATGCATCTTTGCCATATTTTTTTGTTTTTAGACCGAAATGGGTCATTTGAATGCATTGAAATAGCTACAGCTTGTGTCATTATTGGCCATTTATATTTATATTGAAATATCAATGCCCTATGATATAATTGTTTGACAGATAAATACTTAAAGCAAATATTTCAATCTGATTAAAAGTTGCAAAATTTGCTCCAATCATCTACACAACAATTTTCATAGGAAAAATCTTAATGAATAAAAGATTTTTATTGATTGGAAACGATAAGTTTGTAGAAGATATCAAGCCTTTTCTATCAAAACTTGTTTTAGAGGTTAAAAGAGTATTTGATTTCGAAACTTTGAAATCTGCATTGATCGATTTCTCGCCGGACATTATAGTATTTGATAAAGATTCCTACAAAAGCAATCCTGTATTATTCCAAAAAAACCTTAATATTGTTGAAGTTTCTAAAATCCCTTTTTTTATTTCTTCTCTCTCCGAAAGCCTGGAGGATGTCTTTGATTTTCAAAAATACGGCTCCAAGGACTTTTTGTCCAAGCCTTTTAACCACAGGGAGATCCTATTAAAAGTCAAAGCAGTATTTGAAAAAAAGTACAGGGTCTCATCTATTGGGGGAGGGACGGGATTATTTAATCTCTTAATGGGGTTAAAGGAACTCGATGATGTATTTTTGACCTCCATAGTAAGCACCAGTGATGATGGCGGTTCGTCGGGAAGGCTTAAGGCGGCTTTTGGCGGGATCCCGGCGGGAGACATAAGAAGGAATCTGGTCGCTCTATCCACCACTCCGGATCTAATGGATAAAGTAATGCAGTACAGATTTAAAAAGGCCCCGGGCCTTAGCGGTCATAGCTTAGGTAATTTGCTTATCACTGCCTTATCCGATATTACCGGCTCGATGCCTGAAGCGGTCAGGGCCATGGGCGACATACTTAATATTAAAGGGATAGTAAATCCTGCCACAATAACAAATCCTACCTTATGTGCAAAATTTGAAAATGGTAAAGTTATTAAAGGCGAAAGCAATATTGATCTTGGGGTTGGGCGGGACAAATCCCTGAAGATCATCGATTGCTGGCACGAGCCTCCTTCGAAAGCCGATACAGGCGCTTGTTCGTCGATCATTAATTCTGATATGGTTACAATCGGCCCGGGAGATCTGTTTACCAGTATTATAACAAATTTATTAGTTAAAGCCATAAGAGATGCTATAATAGATTCGCCCGCAGTTAAGGTGTATATATGCAATCTTATGACAAAACCGGGTGAAACTTACGGGTTTGATGCGGCTAATCATATCAGCGAAATTATAAAATATCTTAAATCGGATAGCTTGGATTATATATTAATAAACGATACAAATAAATTATCCAAGAGTTCAGTAAAAAAATATTCCAAAAAAAATCAATTCCCCGTCTTTATTAATGATATCAACGAAATCAAAAAAATTACTAAAGCTCGTATTGTTATAGCCGATATAGCAAATGAAACAGAAGTAGTCCGTCACGATCCGGATAAGATCAGGGCTGAAATCAGAAGGATCATCCTGGATAGAAAGAATAGGAGATAGGACGTATGTCGCCAGTACCAAAAGTATTAATAATCGATGATGAAAGGGAAGTCGGCAAGGTGCTTCTGCCGCGCTTAAATAAATCCGGCTTTATTGCTTCCGCAGTCGCAAGCGGGATTGATGCCCTGGAATATTTAAAAAAAGAGATCCCCGATATTATCATTATGGATATCGAGATGCCTGATATGGACGGGTATACTCTATTGGCAAAGATCCGCTCTGATAGAAAAACCGCTTTTATCCCGGTTATAATGCTTACGGCGGATCAATCGTCGTCAAACATGGTTAAATGCCTTGATCTGGGAGCGGATGATTATATAACAAAGCCATTTGAGGCAGAGGAATTCATAAGCAGAGTTAATGCAGTCTTACGAAGGTCAAAGGATGCCGCCAAAAATACCATTAATAATATTCTTGTTACCGGTGGGGCCGGTTTTATAGGCTCGCATTTGGCAAGGGTGCTTGTAAAAATGAAATATAACGTCTATGTATTAGATGATTTTTCTACGGGCAGAGAAAAAAATATTGAGGATATGGCAGGTTTAAAAAATTTTAATTTAACGAGAGGATCTGTTACTGATGAAGCGCTTATAAGTAAACTGATAGATAAAGTCGATATGATATATCACTTAGCGGCTACGGTAGGAGTTAAAAATGTTGTCGACAGGCCTCTTGATACCATAATAAATGATACTTACGGGACTGAGTTAGTCCTGAAATATGCTTCACAAAAACATATCAAGGTTTTTCTCACCTCAACCTCCGAAGTCTACGGCAAATCCGACCAGCTTCCTTTTAGAGAGGATAATGATGTCGTTATCGGGCCCCCTGATGTTAACAGGTGGAGCTATGCTTGTTCAAAATTACTTGATGAATTTCTCACGATAGCGTATCATAAGGAAAGGAATCTCCCGGTTGTTGTGGTAAGGCTTTTTAATATAGTAGGCCCGGGTCAGGTCGGGAATTTTGGAATGGTTATACCGAGATTCTTTTATAACGCCTTTAATAATAAACCGCTTGTTATTTACGGGGACGGGAAACAGTCCAGGTGTTTTACATATGTTGAAGACGCCGTAGAGATAATCATAAGACTTGCTAATTCCAAAGATGCAAACGGTCAGCTGATAAATCTCGGAAGTAATAATAATATAACCATAAGTGACCTTGCCCAGCGTATAATAAATATTACCGGAAGTTCTTCGCAAATAAAATTTGAAGATTACGAAAAATATTATGGGACCAATTTTGAGGATATAAGAAAGCGCATTCCTGATCTGAGGAAGCTTGAAAGAATTTTAAATTTTATACCTTCCACTTCAATGGATGATATTTTGATTAAAATGAAAAAATATTATACAAACCATCCGGAAGAATTAAATATAAAACAATAGCATTTACCAGAGGATAAAAATATGGCAAAAGGGAATATTCTTATTGTAGATGATGAACCGGATGTTAGCCGGCTTTTAACTATGAGATTGGAAAACGCGGGGTTCAATGTTCATAGTGTTTTAAGCGGCAAAGAAGCTCTGCTCTATACGGATACCAATACTCCGGATTTGATACTCCTTGATATTATGATGCCCGGGATGGATGGATTTGAAGTCCTTCAGAAGTTGCATGCCGATGCCAAAAAATCAGCTATTCCTGCCATTGCCCTTACCGCGAGATCCGGTATGGAAGATAAGGTAAAATTTTTTAAATTCGGTATAGATGATTACATAACCAAACCCTATGATGCCCAGGAGCTTATAGCCAGGATAGAAGTTGTTTTGAGGAGGGCTAAAAAAACCACTCAACCTCCGGTCATATCCAAAGAAGACAAGTTGAGAGTGGATTTCCTGAAAAGTATGCTGGATAATAACATTAAGGAATTGATCCCGGAATATAATATGAATTCCCTGAGCGGTTATGGCTATCCAATTGCCGCAAATTTTTTTAAAGTCAATGACGGAAGCGAAATAGATCATATCGAATTTTTGGTTAATAAAGGGTGTTTTGAAAAAAGATTTTTTGACAGGGTCCTTCTATGCCCATATTGCATGCATCACGATATAAATATCAGAGAGACGTGTCCGACTACCCATAGCGCAAATATATCAATAGTTGAAATGATCCACCATTTCAGGTGCGGCTATACCGGCATTGAAGAAGAATTTAAAAAGGGGACGCAGTACATCTGCCCAAAATGCGAGCATGAATTAAAGCAGATAGGGGTGGATTATGATAAGCCGGGGCAAAGTTTCGTATGTAATGATAACGGAGAAAAGTTCACCGAACCGGATGTAAGCGCTCAATGCAGGAATTGCAAAAAAATATTTGAGATCGATAATGCTATGAGGCAGGATATATTTAAATATCCTATTACCGAAGATGCGGCTGGTGTTGTAGAGTCGGGGAGATTTATAGATTTGAACATGGACCAGATACTGCTTGATACTGATGTTGAGGTATATAGTAACCGGTATTTTAAGAAAAGACTTGATGAGGAGTTAGACCGTGCTGAAAAATTCAAAGAGCATTTTTCCATTGTTATGGTGAATGTCCTCAATTTTGATGAATTGACCAAAAAGGCCGGTTTTAGTGGAGCCAGGAGGATGCTTAATGACATAGCGACCCTTCTAAAGGAGAATCTCTGGAAAATAAACATACACGCCCGTTACGACAAGAGCGCTTTAATTACTCTTCTTCCGGAGGCCGATAAATCTAAGGCCCTGGAGCTGGAACGTTTTATAAATAAAAAGCTTAATGAGTATACCAGTAGGGAGCATATTAACGTTAAAGTATCGTCAGTTTCTTACCCTGAGGATGGCAGAACTGATGAAGAGCTATTAAATAAACTAATTAATATGTCAGGGAAAACTATATGAGACTAAGAAAGATAGAGGCGTTTACTGTAAATAAGGCTCAAGCCGAACGTCAAAGCCCTAAGAAGGGTCTGCCGAAAATAGTCAAGTTTGTATTCTTTATAATATTTTTAGCTACACCATTTGTTGTTTGGAGGTTTTTGACATTGGATACTTTATTTGTTAATGGTGTAGTAATGGGTCCAATGCAGCTAGAAATGGAGAATATGGATCTATCTAGCATTACTTCCCCTATAGACGGAAAGATAAGCCAGCTTTATGCTGAAACAGGCGCAAGGGTTGAAGAGGGGAGTACGATTGCTCTCATCAAAGCTTCTGACGAAGCCGGAGGATTATCCAAAGACATAAGGGCAAGCTATGAAATGGTGATAGTCAAAAAAAATAAATCCGTTGGGGATATAGTTAACAAAGGAGATGTGATTTATAGTGTTACAAAACCCAAACGGTATTGGATAGATGCATTTGTTCCTGCTCGCTTTATCAATAACGTGAGAGTGGGGCAGGAGGCCGAGGTCTGGTCGAGCATTAAAGACAAAAAAATTAAGGGTAAGATAGAGTTTGTTTATGCCGAGATAGATCAAATGCCCAAAATGTTTTCAAGGTACTATTATTTACCGGAGAAAGTTTTTAAAGTCAGGATATTCCCGCTTGATGCATCAGATGATTTTAATAAATATTTTAAGTTTGGCATGTCGGTCCACTGTAAAATATTTAAATAATGCATATAATTTTTGATTTTATAAATTTGGTCGGTGAATACATAGCATTTTCTATAGATAATGTTATGTCGCGCTCTCCATTCGAGATAGTCTTTCTTTTTGGACCGGCGCTATTATTTGATACCACGCGTTATTATATCGGAAATTCAATAATTCTTTTTTTGGAGATTTTCGGAAGCGAAAAGAAGGATGAAGAGAGCTCGTTAGAATACAAGCCTTTTGTGAGTGTTATTTTGCCCGTTTACAATGAAGGTATAAGGCTAAAGAATACCATAAATTCTTTTTTAGAGAATGACTACCCGAACTTTGAAATAATTGTTGTTGATGATAAATCCGAAGATAATACTCCCGAAATTTGCAGAAATTTTGAGTCTAAGGGATTGATAAAATTTTTCCGTAAAACCGAAAGAGGGGGAAAGCCCTCAGCTATAAATTATGGTTTAAATTTCTCTAAAGGAGAAATTATCATGGGTTTTGACGGCGATACTCTGGTACATCGTAATGCGATATCCGAAGCCGTGAAGCCGTTTAGAGATAAGAGGGTTGGTGTAGTAAGCGGCAATTTGAAGGTGTATAATGACAAAGAGAATCTTGTTACGCGCCTTCAGGCCGCTGAGTACGGCATGTGTATTAGTATTTCGAGAAGATGGCTTGCTTTTACGGATTTGCTTCAGATCGCCTCAGGTGCTTTTTCGAGCTATAGGCGCGAAGTAATGACTGACCTGAAAGGGGCTGACCCGGAGACAGGCGAGGACCTTGATTTAACAATAAAGACAAGAAAGCTCGGGTTTAAAGTTGCGTTTGCGCCCAAGGCCATAGCGTTGACAGAAGTCCCTGATACGTGGATTAGACTGGCCAAGCAGAGGATACGTTGGGACAGATGTTATGTGAGTATAAATTTAAGAAAACACAGAAATCTTCTTGATTTTCATTCGTTTAAAATAGGTGATTTTATCGCAGGCGTTTTGGATCTTTTTTTTAATCTTGTGCTTTTATTCATTTTTCCTTTGTATTTTATTTTGATAGCAATATTTTTTCCCCAGATTTTTCCTTTTATAGTTATAGTAACGCTGTTGTATTATACTATTATGAATTTTATCCAATTTACTATTGTGGCTCTTCTTTCGGATGATCCGGGCAGGGACTGGGTGTTTGTATTATATTCCCCGATCTTTTTTTTCTACAGCTTATTTTTGAGGGCGGTCAGTATGTTTGCGTATCTTCTTGAATTTTTTAGAATGTCATTTTTGAGAAGTAATTATTTGCCCAAAAAAGTTTGGGACAACAGGCCGGAGTATAGATAAAAATATGAAAAAAATCCTTTTATTTTTTGTTGTTTTTATATTCGTTCTAAAAATTAATTCCGTATCCGGTGAGGAGTTTAAAGAGCCCTTAAATCTGAAAGCATGTATTGAAACCGGGCTATCGAGAAATACCGATCTTAAGATCGCCAAAGAAAACGTAAAAAAAGCCAGGGCCTACCTATTACAGAATTTTTCGGCATTTTTACCGAAAATATATGCTAATTATAATTATATTTCGGCTGATTCTCCGGGGGCCGGGAGAGTCGCGGATGAGACATTCTTGCAGGCGCCTAGTGTTGGGAATATCCAGATCAATCAGGACCTTTTTAAAGGCGGAGAAAGTTATTACAACTATTTAAAAGCCCGACTCTCACTTGAAAAAGAGCTGCAGGCTTATTATGAGAAGCGCAACAAGATCATATACGATATAATCAATACTTATTATGAGCTTCTTTTGAATGAAAAACTCGAGGAATTAAACGCCAGGGCAATTAACAGGATGGAAGGCTACTCTTCCAACCTTATGGGGATGAGTAAGACCGGGGAGGTACATAAATACGAGATCCTGAGATCAAAGATCGAGGTCGAAAATCTTGAATCCGATTCTCTGAATTTTGAAAAGGAGAAAAAGACCCTTGAAACTAGATTAAAAAAATTACTTATGATCCCCGGCCCCGAAACAATTTCAGTGATCGGGGAGTTGGTTTGTCCCGAAGAGAAGAATATGACCAATTATGATATAAAAGATCTGTCCAATAAAGTTTATAATACCAATTTAACCGTAAAAGTCGCGGAGCTCTCCAGTAAGATCGGTAAGCAGGCCCTTAATGCCGCGTATTCGCGTTATGCTCCCCAAGCAAGCTTGAAAAGCACATTTTACGAAAGCTCAAATAAATTTAATCTAGGCGGGTCATATGAGTATAACTGGTCTTTGGTGCTCAACTTTAAGCTTCCGTTGTTTGACGGGTTTGATAATTCATCCCAAATTTCACAGCTAAGGTCCGAATATTCGCGCTTAGAGACCGTAGAAAGATTTATAAAGGATGAGATCCGACTTGACCTTGAAGAAGCCACGGCAAATCTGGAGAAGACAAAGAAATTATTATCAAGCCAGCGCTCTGTGTTTAGCGATGCAGACGAGGCGCTTAATATGTCATTTACACTTTATCAAAGAGGCGATGTTGATCAGAGCGATATTATTGATTCAAATTTTAACTATATGAGATCTCAGTTCAATCTGCTTAAATTTACCAAGGATTATTATATTTTAGTGGCAAAGGTTAAGTACCTTATGTCTGAGCTTGATGAAGCGAAATTGGCTAAATAAGCCTAAAAAGGATCTGGCTATAATATGTTTGACCTAATATTTGTATTGATAGTCGTAATATTTATAATTTCAGCGGTTAGTAGCGCCAAAACAAAATCCCAGAATCGACAAGCTTCTGAAAGTGATGAATCAATAAGAAATTATTTAAAAAATTCCCTAAATGATAACAGTAGTTTTCAGGATCTATTGAAAACCGTTTCATTGGATGAAATCAAAAATAAGGTTCAATTAAAAAAGGAGGAGTTCATGTTCAGCGGTATACCGACACTAATATTTTTTGTTGTAATGATACTTGGAGGGATATTCAGCTTCGGGGTTTTTCAGGTGAATAATTTTACAGGAGGTTTATTTTTTGTTATAACTTTTTTACTGGCTATTTTGGCCTCTTCGGCTGTAAGAATAGCTGCGCAGTGGGAAAGAGGGATAGTATTGAGATTGGGGAAATTCTTAGGAATTAAAGGCCCTGGTTTATTTTTCATTATTCCGGTCGTTGACAATGTGGCAATGGTTGATACAAGGGTTCTCACGCTTGATATACCAAAACAGCAGGTTATTACAAAAGATAATGTACCTGTTTCTATTAACGGAGTTGTATATTTCAAGGTAATAAAAGTAGAAGATGCTATTATAGAGGTGCAAAATTATTCTTATGCTATGAGCCAGTACGCTCTCGCTGCTTTAAGGGACGTTGTCGGAGGGATGTCGTTGGATCAGCTTCTTACCGAACGTGAGCAGATAGGTAAAGAGATAGAGAGTATTGTGGAAAAAGAGAGCAAAAACTGGGGCCTGGAGGTAACTACAATAAAGATCCAGGATATAGATATGCCCGAAGAATTGAAGAAAATGATGTCAAGGCAGGCCTCCGCCGAAAGAGAAAAGCGCGCCACAATTACAAAAGCGGAAGGTGATAAATTGGCAGCTTTAAATCTGGCTGCAGCGGCAGAGACAATGCTAAAATCCCCGGGAGCTATGCAGCTTAGGACGTTGCAGACGATTGACGGCCTTGGGCCCACAGCTTCAAACACAGTCGTAATTGCAGTTCCCATAGAGATAATGGAAGCGGTTAAGTCAATTGTCAAAAAGGATTAGTAATAATTTTCATGAAGCGCTTTGAGTATTTTGATCATACTGCAGACATAGGCGTAAGAGCGCATGGGAAAACCCTTAAAACGCTTTTTACTAATTCGGCTTTAGCTTTATTTGATGTTCTTAGTGATACAAAAAAAATTAAAGGGGCCTTGAAAAAAGAAGTTTCTATCAAGGCCCCGAACTTGGAGGAGCTGCTTATAAATTTTTTAAGCGAGCTCCTTTATTTTTATACCTCCAGAGAATTTCTTATTAAAAAAATTAAAATAAAAAAACTGGCTGATTGCGAGATCGTTGCCGAAATTGTTGGTGACGATTTTGATAAGAGAAGGCATGTGCTTAAAGCCGAAGTCAAGGGCGTGACATATCACGATTTTAAGATAACAAAGGCCGGTGATATGTATAGCGCAGAGATTATTTTTGATGTGTAGCTCGTATATAAAAAATAGTGATTAGGTTATAATGCGATTAGGTAAAAAATTAAACCAATCACTCAATTATCTAATTGCCTTATAGCTAAAGGAATTTAAAAATGCCAGATACAATAAACATACCCATAGAAAAGATTGACGACTACAGATGGCGTATACCAAAATCTTATAAAGAAGGCATGCGGGTACCGGGTATTATCTATTCAAGTGAAGGAATGCTCAAGGATATCTTTAAAGATAAGGCTATGGAGCAGGTTGCAAATGTAGCCACTTTGCCCGGAATAGTAAACGCTTCTTTGGCTATGCCTGATATTCATTGGGGGTATGGTTTTCCTATAGGAGGCGTCGCTGCAACAGATATAGAAAACGGCGGAGTAGTTTCGCCCGGCGGAGTGGGCTATGATATAAATTGTGGGGTAAGGTTAGTTAGGACAAATTTGTTTGAAGATGATATCAGGCCGGTTCTAAAGGATCTGGTGTATGCGCTTTTTAACGACGTACCTGCAGGCGTTGGATCTAAAGGAGATGTAAGGATCTCTGCGCTCGAAGAAAGGGAGCTTCTTTTAAAGGGTTCAAGGTGGGTTATAGAGAAAAAAGGCTATGGAAGGAAAGAAGATATAGAATATACCGAATCGGGCGGATTTATTGAAGGGGCGGATCCGTCCGCAGTTTCAGATAGAGCCTACGAAAGAGGAAAGAACCAGTCAGGGACTCTTGGTTCGGGAAACCATTTTATGGAAGTGCAGGTAGTTGATGAAATTTTCGATAAAATTGCAGCCAAGGTGTTTGGTATTGAAGTCGGAAGTGTTGTTCTAATGATCCACTCAGGCTCAAGGGGGTTGGGGTATCAGATATGCGATGAATATGCTAAAGATATGATCCATTTACTATCTAAGTACAATATTCAAGTTCCCGATAGGCAGCTTGCCTCAGTTCCGGTGAATTCACCGGAAGGAAAGAAATATCTGGGAGCTATGAGATGCGCAGCTAATTATGCCTGGGCCAATAGGCAGTGCCTTATGCATATAGCGCGAAATGTATTTGAAAAAGTTTTCAAAAAATCTTCCAGAGATCTTGGTATGGACCTTATTTATGATGTTGCTCATAATATTGCTAAATTAGAAAAATATAATATAAATGGTAAAGAAAAATTATTATGTGTTCATAGAAAAGGTGCGACGAGGTCCTTTGGGCCAAATCATCCTGATATTCCCCTTAAATACAAAACCATAGGCCAACCGGTTATAATACCGGGAGATATGGGTAGAAATTCGTATTTATTAGTCGGAACAAAAAAGGCTGAAGATGAAACCTTTGGTTCTACTTGTCATGGTGCCGGACGGATGCTTTCGAGGGGTGCTGCGATCAGAAGTCTAAAAGGAAGAAATCTCTCGCGCGAATTGGAAAATAAAGGTATAATAGTCAAATCTACAGGCAGAGAAACATTACTAGAAGAAGCGCCTGAAGCATATAAAGATGTAAATGATGTTGTTAATGTAGTCCATGAGGCGGGTCTCGCAAAAAGAGTCTGCAAGATGCGACCAATAGGAGTTATAAAGGGTTGATAGCTTCAGGCCGTATCGCCAAAGGCGGTAGGCAATAGGTGTGATTAAAGGATAGTATTTCGTACGGCGTACGGTGTATTGCGCATATACCGCAGTACTCTCTACTCAAGACGCAGTACAGATTGAAAAGGGGATCGTAAATGTTAGACATAAAATTTATTAGGGAAAATCCGGATAAAGTAAAAGAGGCGCTTAAGAATAGAAACTATACAATGGATCTGGATGAGCTTTTATCCTTAGATTCAGAGAGGCGTAAAATTGTAACCGAGGTCGAGAGCCTTAAGAGCCAAAAGAATAAGGCCAGTGAAGAGATAGGCCGTTTAATGGCTCAAAAGGTCAACGCTAAGGATAAGATAGAAGGTCTAAAAATGATATCCCAAAATATTGAGATTTTAGATAAAAGAGTGGGGGAATTAGACCAAAATATTGCTAATATTGTATATACTATCCCAAATATTCCGCATTCATCTGTGCCAATTGGTTCAGAACATGAAGCAAACAAAGTAGTTAAGGAATGGGGAAAACATAGGGAGTTTGACTTTAAGCCTAGGACGCATACGGAGCTAGCTGAGTTATTGGATATTATTGACTTTCCCAGAGCGACCAAAATAACTGCATCAAGCTTTATTCTTTTTAAAGGGATGGGAGCAAGGCTGGAAAGGGCGCTAATTAACTTCATGCTTGATCTGCATACAACTGAGCATGGTTATACGGAAATTTTCCCTCCATTTTTGGTAAATAGAAACAGTATGATAGGTACAGGCCAACTGCCAAAATTTGAAGAAGATATGTATACCCTTAAATATGACGACTTATTTTTGATCCCTACCGCCGAAGTACCCATAACAAATATTTTTAGGGATGAGATACTCGATGAAGAAAAGCTACCCATTTACTATACTGCCTATTCGGCCTGCTTCAGAAGAGAAGCCGGTTCTTACGGTAAAGAGACAAGAGGAATGACGAGAGTTCATCAGTTTGATAAGATTGAGCTTGTGAAATTTGTAAAGCCCGAAACGTCTTATGATGAACATGAGAAACTATTACAAAATGCTGAGAAAGTTTTACAGTTATTAAATCTTCCGTATAGGGTGGTGCTCCTTTCCACCCAAGGGATAGGGTTTTCAGCTGCGAAATGTTATGACTTGGAGTTATGGGCTCCAGGGAGCCAGATGAATTTGGAAGTTTCGAGTTGTTCAAACTTTGAAGATTTTCAGGCAAGGCGCGCTAATATTAGATTCAGATCCAAAACCGAAAACCGTAAACCTAAAACCGAATATGTCCATACGCTCAATGCTTCCGGAGTGGCGTTAGCGAGGCTGGTGATAGCGATAATGGAAAATTACCAACAGATCGACGGATCTATTGCTATCCCGGAAGCGCTTCGGAAGTATTTTGACGGCAAGGAAAAGATAACGCCTTAAATGTTCGGAAAATTTATAAAATTATTCATAGGGATCATTGCAATACCCATAGCCGTGGGTATCTCAGTTGCTTTTATCTATCAGATCAATAATATCACCGATTTTAACAGCACCGGGCAGAGGGTTTTTTTCCTAGGTATCGTATTGTATGTCATCGTGCACTTATTTTTATTTAAACCGACCTATTTGTATGTATTCGGGCATGAGCTGGTGCATGCTATTTCCATATGGTTGTGCCTGGGGAAGGTGAAGAAGTTTAAAGTAACTAAAAAGGGAGGTAGCGTTACAGGCACCAAGAACAATCTGTTTATTTCTACCAGCCCTTATTTTATTCCGGTAATCCCTATAATACTTGCAATAATATATTTTGTTTTAATATCCTCTTTTAACTTAGACGGCATTCTTACGATCTTTATGGGACTGTTGGGATTTACGTTTGCTATGCATCTGGTTATGACAATAGATACTTTAAAGGTTGAGCAGCCTGATCTTGTAAGTATGGGGCAGGTTTTGGCGACAGTTCTTGTGGTTACCGTAAATGTGGCAATTACGGGATTTTTAATAAGTCTCCTATTTAATGGTTTTAATTTCCAGGATTTTATGGTGGACTCTTATACTAGGACTAAAGATATTTATGTCCTGGTTGTTAATCAATTTCTTTCGCTCAGTTGACATAATAGGGCATTAAGGTTATAATAAAACACTTTTGCAAATAGGGAAATGGCAGACGAAGCGAAGCGGAGCCCCTGCGGTTATTTTATTTCGCATGGTTTGCGAAAGAAAAATGCAGGGGGCGGTTGCTACCGAAGCGTTAGCGAGGCGCCCATGGAGCGAGCGAAGCGAGTCAGGGAAATGCGGCGGAGCCGCAAAATAGTTTATTATAAGGTAACTCTGAATTTAAACCGACAGAAAAATCTCTTCGATATTTTTCTTGTCAAAATTCAGAGTGAAATTGTTTCACAATTTCTAGGAAGGTTGGCAGAGCGGTTGAATGCGGCGGTCTTGAAAACCGTTAAGGGAGTAATCCCTTCGAGGGTTCGAATCCTTCACCTTCCGCCAAATTTTTGCGCCAGAGCAAAAATTTGGCGAGATGCCGCTGGCGACCGTGGCGAGGAGACCCCGCTAACGCGGGATTTCATTTGATAAAAGACTTTTGAGTTTAACAAGCCGAGCAGGGAGCAAGCGGCGCCGCCATAACGAATGAAATTTAATTATTTTTGCGCCAGAGCAAAAATTTGGCGAGATGCAACGAAATTTTATGAATTACTCTGAATTTATAACGACGGAAAAATTTCTTCGATATTTTTCTCGTCAAAATTCAGAGTGAAAATTGCTTCACAATTTTCTAGGAGAGGTCGCCTAGTCCGGTTTATGGCGCGCGCTTGGAGAGCGCGTGTACCGCAAGGTACCGAGAGTTCGAATCTCTCCCTCTCCGCCATCCGCC
This sequence comes from uncultured Planctomycetia bacterium, assembly GCA_964460615.1. GTDB lineage: Bacteria > Omnitrophota > Gorgyraeia > CAYWPX01 > CAYWPX01 > CAYWPX01. Next base: position 28,802 of record CAYWPX010000009.1, on the reverse strand, counting down.
AACAAAGTTGGCGAGATGGCGAAATCTCGCCTGCCAGCGAAGCTGGCGAGGCGGATCCGCCATACAGAAACAGATATGCATTATGTCTATATCTTGCTCAATGAAAGGAAAACGAGAACGTATACCGGCGTTGCCGATGATGTGAATAAGCGATTAGCGTTGCATAATGCCGGGAGAGTCAAAGCGTCACGCCCATATCGACCGTATAACATAATACATACAGAAGAGTTCGAAACGCTTAAGGAAGCTAGACAGAAGGAAAAATTTTACAAATCAACTACAGGGCGACGGAGAATTAAAGAAAAGTTTTTTAGTCCACAATTAGCCTAATTGAAGGAAAAAGGGGTCTCGCCTAATTTAATTTAAAATTAACGGTCGCTGTCCCTATTTTCCTCCTATTTTCCTACGCAGCAATTAGCTTGAAAAAGAATGATATAAGCCTATGAACTCCTTAAGGATAAAATTATCTGGCTTCTATTTAAGAATGAGGATGAATATTTTCGTTGCCCCATGGTAATGCATGGGGTTTTCTTTTTAGAACTATCATTTGCGTATGAAAGAGGTGTGTTATGGCAGCAAATAAATATTCTAAAATTATAAAACCAAGTCTGGATAAATATAAAGTCAAAAATACCGGCATTAATAAGGCTATTGTTTCAGATGTTAATATTAGGTGGAATGTTAAAGAGGGCACAACGACTTTTGAAGATCTACCGGTTATTATGATGTGGATAGGTTCTTCGCTTGCCGGCCTGATGTCAGGAGTTCAGTCCATGGTAGGGACTAAGAGATTTTTCCTGGCCCAACAGAGCCAGGGGCGAGCAAGCTGCAAGGATGACTGGGAGGTAATTTCACAATACAAGGATTTTAGGGAAGGCTTTAAAGCCATTGCTAATATTGCCGCTGTTGCCGGATGGGGCGCTTGGAAACTTAAAAAACTTGATAAAATAAAGAAAACAGCAGTTGTCTCTATAAGGAACTCCTGGGAGGGAGAATTTCAAAAAGCATTAGGGGTCTCATGGGGAAGCGGAATGCTGGCCGGGAAAATGGCAGGGTACTTCTCATTATTATTCAAAACAAATTGCTGGGCAGTTCAGACGAAATTTGTTTCAAAAGGGAATGCTTATGATGAATTTGTCATAAAACCTTCAAAGCGTTCGATAGAAAACGAGATCAACAATCTTCTTTCAAGCGACGAAGCCACCCGGGCTGATATGGCAGTAGCGTTAAGGAAATTGCAGATAGAGATCGAAGAACGTAAAAAGACAGAAGCGAAATTAAAAAGTTATCAGGAACACCTGGCTAAGGTAAATGAAGAATTGCAGAAGGCAATTAAGATAAAAGCCGATTTTATTGATATGGTTTCTCACGAACTTCGTACACCTCTGACCGCTATTAGGGCAGGTATTGATATTGTTTTTGATGAAGTTACCGGGGAGATAAATGAGGAGCAGAAGAATTTACTTAGTCTGGCCAATAGAAATATGGACAGGCTTGCCAGGCTTGTAAATGCAGTTCTGGATTTTCAGAAGCTTGAGTCAGGAAGAATGGAATTCAGGATGAAAATTAACGATATAAATGATGTTATCAGTGAAATATATGAAATGATGGGATCGCTTGTGAAGAAAAAAAATTTGGATTTTGTGATTAAACTCGATAAAAATTTGCCTAAGATAGTATTTGACCATGACAAAGTCGCCCAGGTTCTTGTTAATCTGATAGACAATTCGCTTAAATTTACCGAATCCGGAAGTATAGAAGTCAGCACATCGCTATATAATGGTTTTATCAAGGTTAGCGTCAAAGATACCGGTCTCGGGATAAAGAAAGAGGATATGCCTAAGCTTTTTGATAGATTTATTCAGCTCAATAAGAGGTCCGGAGGTACTGGTCTGGGGCTTGCTATTTGCAAGGATATCATTGAAAAGCATAAGGGCAAAATCTGGGCTGAATCCGAGTTTGAAAAGGGCGCATGTTTTAGTTTTACTTTACCTATTAAAAAAAGTGGGACTTAAAATGGCGAAAAATATTCTTATTATAGACGATGAACCGGACATGTGCATCATTGTGACCGTAAGATTGGAAAGATTAGGTTACAAAGTCATATCGGCAGGTACTGCTGAAGACGGATTGGCTTTGATAGAAAAAACCCCGCCTGATCTGATATTATTGGATTTGCGGCTTCCGGGGATGCAAGGTGAAGAGCTTTGTAAAATACTAAAGAGTAACGTTAAGTTTAAACCCATACCGATAATTTTTTTTACTGCAAATATTTCCAGTCTTATGCTTTCCGAAAAATCTAAGAATATGTGCGCGGACGATTGTGTGATAAAACCGTTTAAAGCAGAAGACCTGATAGCTAAAATAAAAAAATTTATCGGATAATTTTTGTAAAAATTTAATGAATAAGATTGTATTTAATTTATTTATGGTTTATCTTTTAGGCATTTCCGGATGTTTAAATAGCACATCTTTTCCCGGAGCTTATCCCAAAGCAGGGATGGCTTCCTGGTATACAGCTACATCAACGGCTTCAGGGGAGAAATTTAACGAACTTGATCTTACATGCGCAATGCGTAAGACCGATTTCGGTAAATCATATAAAGTCTGTAATATCGAAAATAACAAATGCGTCGTGGTAAGGCATAATAATTTCGGCCCAGCGAGCCACATTTATAAAAAAGGTATAATAATCGATCTTAGCAAAGCAGCATTTTCACAAATTGCCGATCTAGAATCCGGCATTATAAAAGTTAGAATTGAAGAGATCAGGGAATAAGGATTTTGAGATGACAATTTTATATCTGAAATTATAAATTCTTGACATTAAAATAATGCTAATGTAAACTACTCTGTTAGGAACTACGGGAATACTATGAGTCTTTATATATTAATAAAAACAAAGGAGGCGTAAATGCGTAAGTTAATGGTAATCATCATTGCTATTATGATGATAGCATCAACAGCAAGTGCGGCTGACGATACTATTGCTCAGGGAATGGGCAAGAAAGCCGTCAGAGGTTTTATTAATTTAGTGACAGGCATAGTAGAACTCCCTGTCCAGATCTACAAGGGCTGGGAGAACGGGATTGAACCGATTGAAAATGAAGCTTTGTCAAAGACTACCGGCGCGATCGTCGGTATATTTAGCGGTATTAGCCATGCTGCCGGACGTACAGGCTGGGGAGCATTGGAATTGTTTGGATTTTGGACGGCAAACCCTGCAGATAATAAAGGCGTAGGCGTTCCTTTAGATGCAGAGTATGCTTGGGAAAAAGGGACAAAGTATGATATTTTTAAGCCGGACCTTAAAGAAGGTTTAGTAATGCCTGTAGGCAAAAAACTTGTTAGTGGTGCAGCTGATACATTCTTGGGCATAGCCGAACTTCCTGGCCAGGCAATAAAAGGCGCAAAAGAGGACAAGCCTTTTGTTGGGTTTGGAAAAGGTGTGTGGTTCTGGTTGAGCCGAGAAGCGTACGGAGTAGGAAATCTGGCAATGTTCTTATTGCCTAATCCGGAAGATAACCCTGGATACGCATTTGATAGCACTTGGCCTTGGACTGATTTATCCGAACAGGTAAAATAATTTAAAGTTAATACAAAGTGGCGCTTGTATGCAATGATATTGCTTACTAGCGCCATTTTTTTTGGTTAAGTATGAGTCTGCCATTAGTTGATTTGACATTCAAATGATATTATCGTAAGATAATATTGCCGGTCATTGATAAGTTGTTTTTGTCTTGGATCGTAAGAGGTTGTGGGGGGGGTTGTAAAGCCCCGTATATCAGTGGTGGGGTTTGTGGTATATGCAAAATAAATTTTCTGTAATAGCTATAAGGGACGCTAGAGAAGCCTAAAAGTGTAAATAGGTAAGAAATTTATTAATGATCTTATGGGAATGAGATGGATCATATGACTCGTGTTGAGTTTGAAAAATTGGTCTTAAAAGCTCTTGAAGAGCTGCCTAAGGCATATAAAGATAAACTCGACAATGTGGATGTTGTCATTGAAGAAAGGTTTAATGCTAAGCTTGCCAGGGACCTTGGGCTTAGCCGAAAAGGGCGCATTCTTGGTTTATATCACGGAGTTCCTTTAAAAGAGAGGACTCATTATTATGGTATGGTTTTGCCCGATAAGATAACTCTGTTCAAACAAAATATTGAAAAGGAGTGCAAAGAGAATTCTTTGGACATTTATGAAGAGATCAAACATACTCTCCAGCATGAGATAGCCCATCATTTTGGGATCTCTGATAAACGCCTGAATGACTTGGATGTATACTAAGCTAAATTTTGAAATTAGTATAAATTTAGGTGTATTTTCTAAGAAATTAGTGTATACTTAAACTATAAAACCGAAAGGTGGAAAAATGAAAGATGATATAACGGATGAGGATATAGAAAAAAAGCTTAAGCTTGAAAGACATTGGTTTCAGGCAAATTGCGAAGACGCTATAGAATCTGTTCATGAAGTTTTTAAGAATGTAGATATTGAAAGAATAAGAAGGATAGCACAAAAAGTTTTCGAAACGGGTGCTGAAGGTCAGAATTAGTTAATGCCTTAATTACATGCGCATACATTATTGGTTAAACTATGAGCTGGTCAGGTTGATTTGTTATTACCCAAGCAAAATATGCTTGGGTATTTTTTTTAAGGGGAAAATTCAGGAGATATGCCATGAAAAATAAATTTTTTTATTTTATGATCGCGGGGCTCTTTTTGTTATTGTTTTATCCAGGTTATTCTTTTTGTGATGATTCAAACGATAACTCAGAGTATGATAGCCCGGAAATTCCGGATGTTTTAAATGATGATTTTGGTATTAAAGCCGAAGGCGAAGAAGACCCCGATGCAGCACTTGATGAGAATGCCTCCGGAGAAGGCTTTTTGGATGAGGAGAACTTCCCCGAGCCGAAAAATCCAATAACCAGCCACTCAGAATGGGAAAAGGGCAGATCTGTTATGGAAAGCGATAGTGAGATGGATGTTCACTCTGAAACAGAGGCCGGAAGATCTGTAGGCGAGGATGAAGATGAGATGGGGGTTCATGAGGAAAAAGCGGAATAGTATTTTTTGCTGAAAGCTAGGTTTTAACTAACTATTGCCTTGACAAAGGATAGCCTTTATTATAACATTAGACGACGGGAAAATGATATTAATGGAGAATATTTATGAAAAAAACGAACCCAATTTTTATTAAGTTCCTTATAGCGGCCTTAGCGGTCTATATTGTTGGAAGCTGTGTTATAATGTCAGACCTTTATTACAAAGTGGGGATGATCGAACACACCTTAATGCACTATTCGTTCGGCACTTCTAGCCACACCGATAAAAACTAACATGAAATACTCAAAAATTTTCATCATAGTTTTGGCTTTGGCCATAGCTATTGTTTTGGCTATAGCTTTGTATATGAAATTTTATGGAAAGGTTCTTATTGAGGATAAATTAAGTGAAATTTTGGGTAGGCCTCTCAAATTTGAAAGTATTTCATTTAGCCTCGATAAAGGGACGGTGGATTTTAAGGGTTTTACCATACCAGATACGATGGATTTTGAAAACAAGACTCTTTTGAATGCAGAATTGTGTTCAATTGCTTTTGATAAAGAAAAATTTGAAAAAGAAAAGAAGCTTTTTATTAAAGAAATTCTGATACAAAAGGCCGTATTGAATGTCGAGCGGAATTATAAAGGCCGGTTTAATATTGCTAATTTTGTTCAAAATAAATCTAAGATGAAACTTCTGAATTTAGACCCGTCTAGGTTGGCTTATGCCGGGGAGTCCGGTTTCTCTTCAGCGTCTTCAATTTATAATTCATTAAAAAGTATAAAGAAAATCACTATAAAAGACTCAATTGTAAATTTTAGAGATAATTATCTGGCCAAAGGGACCGATTTATTGATATGCAAAAATGTTGCATCAGAAATTTCCAATACCCTGGGTAGCGATGATATTATCCAAACGGTATATTCTTTGAATTTTAATATTATTGAAGAACCGGAAGATGGTGATGTTCTGGTAAATGGTAATGCGGCTATTCATAACGATAGAGTGGATACCGAGTGTACGATCACTACCGGCAATATTGATCTGATGAAATTTTTACCCTATTTTGAGAATAAGATCCCTTTTTTAGTGCATGAGGCCAGGTTTGGGTCCGATACAAAGATAGCCATGCATAGCGGCAATATAGATTCTCTGACAACAATGACCTTTAATAAACTTGAACTGGATATCAAAGAAGGGATGGAAGGAACAACCTTTTTACAGGTGGCAGTGGATAAACTAAAGCCATACCTTATGTCAGGAAGAGGAGAGGTAATTTTTGATTTTGTAATAAAAGGACCTGTTGAAAAACCCTCGATCAATATAGGGCCAAAGGTCAAATATGCAATCGGGTTTGCCGTTATGGATGAGATAATTAATCAGTTGCAAAAAATGCAGCAATAACCTTGGGATCAGGGATCTTTTTAAGTAACACCATAGAATTTTAATGTTTTTGCGCCCGTAGCTCAGCTGGATACCTGCCTGCCCCGTGAAATGCTACGCATTTCCGGGACTAAAGGCCTCGAAATCTTTTAGATTTCAGAGGGCCGGCAGGCAGGGAGTAGGTGGCTCTAAGCCACCTACTAAAGTATAACTATCCAATTGAGTAGTAAAATTAATTTGTGTGTAATTTTTGCGCCCGTAGCTCAGCTGGATAGAGTAGGTGGCTTCGAACCACTTGGTCGCAGGTTCGACTCCTGCCGGGCGCGCCAGAATTAGATGTTTCAAAGGAAATTAGTAAAGAATGTCGACTCTCCGCCACAATTCATTGGCGGACAAGCTGCCGGGCGCGCCAGAATTAGATGTTTCAAAGGAAATTAGTAAAGAATGTCGACTCTCCGCCACAATTCATTGGCGGACAAGCTGCCGGGCGCGCCAGAATTTAATAAAGATGTTCTTTTTTAATCTTTAGACCCGGGAATCTGAGTTATAATGGCATAAATTAGGCTAAAAAATGCTTAGAAGCGCCTGTTCTTTATAATTATATTTAGAAATTGCTCAAAAAATTATTTCTAAAACCATAGTTGACTCTTATCTAATATTTTGTTATAATTTAGCTTCAATTTATTAAGGGAATTTGCTCATAATACTTATTGTGCCATAAGATTCATTGTAAGTGGGCTATGGTTAATGAGTTTATACTGTTTTTGATGTTTTAAATTGAATTTTTGATTTGTAGTTGCCCCCATAGCTCAGTTGGTAGAGCACCTGACTCTTAATCAGGGTGTCACAGGTTCGACCCCTGTTGGGGGTACCAAATTTGATAATTCTGATAGGAATACCCCCTCGATTGTTTTATATCAAACAATCTCGGGATGAAATTCAAAAAAAGAATTTCAGAAGCGAATTTGCGCCGAGCCGCCTTACGGCAGGCGAGGATAAGCTCCGAGTCACGGAGCGTAAGCAAATGAGGTGAGTCTACGCAGTTGAGCAATCAGCGAAACGTAGTAGACGACCCCTGTTGGGGGTACCAAATTTTTTGATAGGGTAGGAGAATAAGGGTAATTACCCGATTAAATCAAGGTAGTTTTATCTAATTCTGTATCGGGCAAGTGGCGGAACTGGCATACGCGTACGGCTTAGGACCGTATGGGGTAACCCTTGAGAGTTCAACTCTCTCCTTGCCCACCAAATCTTGCGAAGCAAGATTTGATCCTGAAGTTGCGACAAACTGGAGCAACTGAAGGACCTTAAATAAGTTAATTTTTTTGTTCATTTGATTGTTTCGCGGGAGTAGCTCAGCTGGTAGAGCGCAACCTTGCCAAGGTTGATGTCACGGGTTCGAATCCCGCCTCCCGCTCCATATTTGAAATTAATTTGTACTCCCTCATCAAGTTTTTGGGTTCGGGAGGGAAATTCTAAAACAAGAATTTCAGAAAACAATTTTCTTATAAGAATGTATTCAGTAAATTATTCAAGAAAGCAAATTAAACTAATTAAAATGATTTTTTGCTTACTAATGGATAGTCTAAAATAAGGAGTACACCAGATGAAAATTATGGATTTTTTAAACTCTAAAGCTGTCAGTGCCAGTCTCAAGGCTACTGACAAAGAAGGAGTGATCAAAGAGCTTGTGGGGCTTCTCCACAAGGCCGGTGCGATAAAAGACAAGGAGGAGCTTGTAGATATTCTTCTTTCCAGAGAAAAGCTTGGTTCTACTGGAATAGGTCAGGGGATCGGGATCCCCCACGGCAAATCAAAGAACGTATCCGAATTAGTTGCTGCATTCGGACTCTCCAAAAAAGGCATTGATTTTGAATCTCTCGACGGTGAACCCGTTTATATCTTTTTTCTTTTAGTTGCTCCTGAAGAATCGGCAGGACCGCATTTAAAGGCACTTGCTCGAATAGCTAGACTCCTAAAAGACAAATATTTTCGCGAAATGCTGAAAGACGCGAAAGATGAGAAAGCTATTCTTAAGATTGTTTCCGAAGAAGACGAAAAGAAAAGTTAAGATAAATATATAGAGATTTATAATGCCGTCATTTTTTTCAAAAAAACTTGTTAAGGCCATAAAATGGTTTTACCCTGGTATGAGGGTAAAGCGTTGGATATTATTTACTGCATTCAGCATGATCATGTTTTCTATGGGAGTTGCAGTTTTAATATTGGAACAACGTTCTAATAACAGATTATGGGCCAGTATCATAGTAATACTCGGAATAGCCGGAGCGATAACAGGTATAACCAGGCTTATTAAGTCTTTCTCAACGGCTTTTATACCTGCCGAAAGAGAAGGCTCGCTTATTGATCTTTTATATTCAAAAAGATTTTTGGAACAAGGCCCTAAGATTGTAACAATTGGGGGCGGTACCGGACTATCTGTTCTTCTTCACGGACTCAAACAATTTACTACTAATATTACCGCTATTGTTACTGTTGCAGATGACGGAGGGTCTTCGGGTAGATTGAGGCAGGAATTAGATGTTCTACCTCCCGGAGATATTAGAAACTGCCTTGTGGCACTTGCCGACGCAGAGCCTTTGATGGGCAAACTTTTTCAGTTCAGATTTGAAGAAGGATCAGGTTTGGCGGGCCATAATTTTGGCAACCTTTTCATAACTGCAATGTCAAAGGTAACGGGGGATTTTGAAAAAGCTGTAAAGGAATCCAGTAAGGTTCTGGCCATTAGAGGCAATGTTATACCATCAACTCTGGAGAAAGTCATATTAATTGCCGAACATAAGGATGGTACCCAGACGATCGGGGAGAGCAGTATCACAAAAAAACATAACTCTATCAGGCGGGTTTTTCTTAAGCCCAGCGACTGTAAGGCTACTGAAGAAGCGATCAGAGCCATAAAAAATGCCGATGTCATCGTGTTGGGTCCCGGGAGTCTTTATACCAGTGTACTGCCAAATCTTCTGGTTGATGAAATTAAGGATGCTGTCTGCGAAGCTTCTATCCCGAAGGTTTATATATGCAATGTTATGACACAGCCGGGCGAGACGGACAATTTTAAGGCCAGTGATCATATTAAGGCTTTAATCGATCATACGGATTCGGATGTTGTTTCAACATGTATCGTTAATACAGGCGAGGTTCCCAAAGAGTTGATTTCTAAGTATAAGGAAGAAGGGGCATATCCTGTAATAGCAGACAAGGAAAAGATCAAGGAATTAGGCGTCAAATATGTCGGCGCTAATGTTGTGAGTACAAAAAACTTTGTCAGGCATGATTCCAGGAAACTGGCAAAACTAATTTTTGATCTGGCCTCTAAACAGAAAAGGAAAAATGGATAAAACTATAACATTATTAATGGGGATCCATTGCCACCAGCCCGTCGGTAATTTTAACTGGGTATTCGAGGAGGCATATGAAAAATCATACAAACCTTTTCTGGATGTTTTGGAAGGCCACCCGAAAGTGAAGCTCTCTTTGCATTATTCAGGGTGTCTTTTGGATTGGATCTTGGAAAACAAGCCTGAATTCATGGATAGACTTAAAAATCTTGTCAAATCGGGACAGGTCGAGATGATGTCAGGCGGTTATTATGAGCCTATACTTCCGATAATCCCCCAAAGAGATGCTTTAGGACAGATAAAATACCTGACAGACTTCTTAAAGAAAAAAACTACTTATTCTGCAAAAGGACTTTGGCTGACTGAAAGGGTATGGGAGAAAGAGCTTGCTAAGCTTTTAAACAAGGCCGGGATAAACTATATCATAGTGGATGATTATCATTTTGAGCTGGCCGGTATTGATACCAATTCTTTATCGGGTTATTATACTGTTGTAGACGGTAAGTTTAAAATAAATCTGTTCCCATCATCAAAAAAACTCCGTTATATCATGCCTTTTAGCAAGGCATTCGAGGTTATAGATTATCTAAGGTCAAAAGCAACCCATGAAGGCGATGTGGCATTGACTTTTGGTGATGACGGAGAAAAATTCGGACTTTGGCCGCATACATATGACTGGGTGTATAAGCAGAATTGGCTGGATAATTTTTTTACTCTATTGGAAGAGAATTCATCCTGGATCAAAGTAAAAACTTTTTCTGAATATATTAAAGAGACAGGCCCGACCGGTATGGTAGATATCCCTCCGGCAAGTTATCCTGAAATGCTTGAATGGTCGAACGGTAATTTCAAGAATTTTTTCAAGAAATATCCGGAGTCAAGCGATATGCGGTCAAGAATGGTCTATCTGAGTGATAAGATAGAGGCTCTATCCAAGAAAAAAGGGATCGCTCAAGACAGCCTGAAAATCCTGGACAACGCACGAAAAGAGATGTACAAAGGCCAATGCAATTGCCCGTACTGGCATGGAGTTTTCGGGGGGCTTTATCTTGGGTATCTAAGGTCTGCAATTTATGAAAAACTTATAAACGCCCAAAAACTATTGGATAGGGTTGAATATAAAGAAAAGAACTGGGTTTCTGATACTCAGGTGGACATTAATAATGACGGAAATAAAGAGATCATTTTATCAAATTCAAAATTCAGTATCTTAATAGACCCTTCAAAGGGCGGTTCGGTCTACGAGATCGATGTAAAGGACAGGGCTTTAAATATCCTTAATACGTTATCCAGGAGACCTGAAGCCTATCATGCGAAGATCAAGGCGTCAAAGCAGGGTGTTAAGCCTGCCGGCTCAAACGGCGATGCTCCTAAGACAATACACGATGAAATAAGGCTGAAGGATGAGGGGTTGGATCAGATATTATTCTATGATAAATACAGAAAAGCTTCTTTCGTAGAGCACTTTTTGGGTAAAGAGGATTTTATAGATAATTTCGAAAGAGCGGACCTTAAAGAGATGGGGGATTTTATTGAAAAACCCTATTCTTTCAGGATAGATTCAAAAAAAGATGAGAAGAGGGTGACTTTATCCAGAAGATCCGGAATGGATACCTCCACCGGTAAAGGTGAAATAGAAGTTAAAAAGACCATTATATTAAAAGGCAATTCCAACGAAATTGAAGTTGAGTATGGTATAAAAAACCTCGGAGAGCATTTTATTTCTTCAAGGTTTGGTGTGGAGTCGAATTTATTCCTCAAAGATAAAAAATTTGCAAATATTAAAGAACTTGAGAATGCTAAATCACTTGATATTGCGGACGAATGGACCGGAGTCCGCGTGAACTACAAGTTTGATAAAGCGGCGGATATCTGGGCGTTTGAGCTTGAGACTGTTTCTGATTCTGAAAGCGGAATGGAAAGGACCTATCAGGAGCTTTCTTTAATGTTTTTATGGAATGTAGAACTTGATCCGAAGGAAGAATTTAAGTTTAAGATCACAGAGGTTATTAAATAAGATGGTTATAGAAAAAAGGATTATTATAAGGGCCAAACTTGGCCTTCATGCCCGTCCGGCTGCGATATTTGTGCAGATAGCAAATAAGTATGATTCAGAAATCACTGTTAGAAAAGGCTCAAATGAGGTAAACGGGAAGTCGATCATGGGGATACTTACTCTTGCTGCCGGGAAGGGTGCCACTATTTTTATCAAAGCAGAAGGCAATGATGCAAAAGAGGCCATGCAAGAGCTTGAGCTTTTATTATCCGGCGGAATGGATATGGATGAAGGAAAATCCGAAAAGGTTATTTAGAGGTATAAAATGAATAAGATCATTAAACTTAAAGGTATTCCCGCTGCTCCAGGCATTACTATAGGTAAGGTTTATATCCTAGATAGTGAAGATCTTGTTATTGCTAAAAATCCTATCAGCGAAAAAGACATACCTCTTGAGATAAACCGTTTTAAGCTCTCACTTCAGAAAACAAAGCTAGAGATCACGGGAATTAAGGATAAAATACTTAAAGAACTCGGTTCGGAACATGCCGAGATTTTTAGCGCACACCTATTGGTCATAGAAGACACTATGCTAATAGAGGAAGTTATCTCTAAGCTTAAAAAAGAAAAATTCTGCGTTGAGTATATTTTTCTCAATGTTCTTAAAAAATATGTCAAAGCTTTCTCAAAAATGGACGACGAATATCTCAAGGAGAGGATAAGCGACATAAATGATGTAGGCAGAAGGATATTAAGGAACCTTTTGGGAGCCAAACACACATTATTAAGCGAGCTAAAAGAGAAGGTCGTTATTGTTGCATATGACCTATCGCCTTCTGATACGGCTATGATGCACAAAAAGAATGTTGTCGGATTTGTCACTGACATAGGAGGAAAAACTTCCCATACTGCCATTATGGCAAAATCGCTTGAAATACCCGCCGTAGTAGGCTTGGAAGAGATAACCAAGAAAGCCAAAAACGGCGATACGATAATTATAGATGGTAATCGCGGTATTGTAATACTCAACCCTGATTCCAGGACCAGGGAAAGTTACGAGATTGAAAAAGAGAAGTATGATGAACTGGGAAGGGTGCTGATATCGCAAAAAGACCTTCCGGCTGAAACAATGGACGGTTACAAGATAGAATTAGCCGCAAATATTGAGTTGCCTGAAGAGATACCCTCGGCTATTGAGCATGGCGCAACCGGGATAGGGCTTTACAGGACCGAATATTTTTATATGAATAGGACCGATCTACCTACGGAAGAGGAACATTTTGAAGCCTACAAATATGTCGCCCAGAAGATCGCTCCTAACTCCGTAATTTTAAGGACCCTGGACCTAGGCGGTGACAAGTTTTTATCACAATTGGAAGTGCCGCACGAAATGAATCCTTTTTTGGGGTGGAGAGCTATAAGATTTTGCCTGGCTAAACCGGAGATATTCAAGACACAGCTAAGGGCGATCCTGAGAGCGTCTGTTTATGGGAAGCTTAAGATCATGTATCCGATGATCTCGGGAGTTGAAGAGGTGATACAGGCGAATACAATATTAAATGATGTTAAAGAGGAGCTTAGAAAAAAAAGAATTCCTTTCGATGACCATATGGAAGTCGGTGCGATGATAGAGATCCCTTCGGCAGCTTTGACCAGCGATGTCATTGCAAAAGAAGTTGACTTTTTTTCTATTGGTACAAATGATCTTATACAGTACTCTCTGGCAGTTGACAGGGTCAATGAAAAGATAGCGTATCTTTATGAACCTGAACATCCTGCGGTACTGAGGCTTATCAGGACTGTTATCGAAAACGGACATAAAAATAATATATGGGTAGGTATGTGCGGGGAGATGGCCAGCGAACCTTCGCTTGTATTGATATTATTGGGCTTGGGCTTAAACGAGTTCAGTACTTCCAGCATTATGGTCCCTGAAATTAAAAGAATTATCAGATCCATTACTTTACATAAAGCTCGTGAAATAGCCGATGCCGCGATGAAATTATCAACCGGTAAAGAGGTAAAAGAATTCGCGCGAAAGAAACTGATAGAGATAATCCCGGAACTTAATTTTCAGTAGATAAACAGGGTGTTAACATGGATTGTGTCATATTAGCCGCAGGATATGCAACAAGGCTTTACCCTTTGACGCTTAATTTTCCCAAAGCACTTTTAGATGTCGGCGGCAAACCAATAATGACGAGGATTGTCGAAAAGATCGCTCTTTTAAAGGATCTTAAAAATATTTATATTGTTACAAACCATAAATTCTATCAGAATTTTGTTGAGTGGAAGAACAATTCTTTTTTTAGGATTAATGTTGAGATCGTTGACGACGGCACACTTTCAAACGATGACCGCTTGGGTGCGATTGGAGATCTGAATTTTGTAAAAACAAAAAAGGACATAAGCGGAGATACATTGGTAATAGCGGGGGACAATCTTTTTGATTTTGATATGGTCAAATTCATTGATTTTGCAAAATCCAAAAAGCCCGCTGCATCGCTAATTGCCTATGATGTAAAGAATATTGAAGACGCGAAAAGATACGGCGTAGTTTTGATTGATGAAGCTAAGAAGGTTATTCTCTTCGAAGAGAAGCCAAAAGAGCCCAAATCCAGTCTTATAGGAACGGGAATTTATTTTCTGCCCGACGATGCAATCAAAAGGATCCAGGAATACCTAGATTGCTGCAGCAAAAAAAGTGATGCCATTGGGTTTTACCTTAAATGGCTTTCAGAAAACCATGGCGTTTACGGTCATGATTTCGGTGGCGATTGGTTTGATATAGGCGATATAGAGGTTTACAATAAAGTTAAAGAAAAATATAAAGAAAAATAGATATTGGCGGGCCTGTCACCAGGTATTTGATATCTAATTTTCAAAATAAAACGAAGGAGAAGTTAAATGGCGAAAGAAAAGTTTTTATTTACCTCTGAGAGCGTTTCAGAAGGGCACCCGGATAAAGTTTGTGACCAGATTTCTGATGGCGTATTAGACGAAATCTTTAAAGTAGACAAAACAGCAAGAGTAGCCTGTGAAACCTATGTTACAATGGGTCTTATCGTTATCGGCGGCGAAATAACTACCGATGCATATGTCCATATACACAGGCTTACCAGAGATATCCTTAAAGATATAGGCTATACCCATGCAAAATATGGTTTTGATTATAAGACATGCGCTATTTTGAATGCCATTCATTCTCAGTCGCCCGATATCGCGCAGGGTGTTGATGCCGGCGGCGCAGGGGACCAGGGTATGATGTTTGGCTACGCTTGCAACGAGACAAAAGAACTTATGCCTTTGCCCATAACTTTAGCGCATAAGCTTTCAGCAAGACTTGCCGAAGTAAGGAAAAAAGGCATACTTGGTTATCTTGGCCCGGACGGTAAATCACAGGTAACTATAGAGTACGAGGGCGGTAAGCCGACAAAAGCTACGAATGTTGTTATTGCTGCTCAGCATACTGATGAAGTCGTTGATTCTAAAGGGAATTTTTCTAAATCAGCGAAACAGGATATTATCAATGAAGTCATTAAACCTATCCTCAAAGAGTATCTTACCAAAGAGACGGAATTTTTTATCAACGAGACAGGCGTATTTCTTATAGGTGGGCCGCAGTCAGATACAGGTATGACGGGTAGAAAGATCATTGTCGATACCTACGGCGGTACCATTCCTCACGGCGGCGGGGCATTCTCCGGTAAAGATCCGACAAAGGTCGATAGGTCAGCAGCCTATATGATGCGTTATGTCGCTAAAAATATCGTTGCCGCGGGCTTAGCCGAAAAATGCCAGCTTCAGATAGCCTATGTTATCGGCAAAGCTGAGCCTGTATCGGTAAATGTCAGTACATTCGGGACAAGTAAAATTTCCGAAGAGAAGCTCGTGAA
Source organism: uncultured Planctomycetia bacterium (assembly GCA_964460615.1). Classification (GTDB taxonomy): domain Bacteria; phylum Omnitrophota; class Gorgyraeia; order CAYWPX01; family CAYWPX01; genus CAYWPX01. Next base: position 13,122 of record CAYWPX010000009.1, on the reverse strand, counting down.
GATAGTACGGGAAAATTTTGACCTTACACCCAGAGGTATCATAAAGACACTGGATCTTTACAGGCCGATTTACAGGAAAACCGCAGCTTACGGGCATTTCGGGAGAGAATTGCCAGAGTTTAGCTGGGAAAAGACCGACAAGGCGGAAGTCTTAAAAAAAGCAAGTAAGAATTAATTCGTTCCTCGTTTTGTAATAAACGACAGGATAATCTGAATATATCACCGAAAGGCTTAATAATAATGAAATACGACATTAAAGATATATCGCTTAGTAAAGCTGGAAAACTTAGGATCGAGTGGGCCAATGAGTCCATGAAGGTTCTTAGTCTCATAAGAGAAAGATTTGAGAAAGAAAAACCCCTTAAAGGCGTAAGAGTTGCCGCGTGTTTGCACGTTACAACCGAATCGGCCAATCTCATGCTGACCTTAAAGGCCGGGGGGGCGGATGTTGTCCTATGCGCGTCGAATCCTTTGAGCACACAGGACGATGTAGCGGCCTCGCTCGTCAAGGATTATGGTATAAGGGTCTACGCTATTAAAGGAGAAGACAATAAGACCTATTATTCTCATTTAAATAGCGCGCTTGATTTTGAACCGCATATCACAATGGATGACGGCGCTGACCTTGTATCCGAGATCCATAAGAACAGGATGATCCTGGCGGACAATCTTATCGGCGGCACTGAAGAGACGACAACAGGTGTAATTCGCCTTAGAAGTTTGCAGAATAAAGGGCTATTATTATTTCCGATCATTGCTGTAAATGACGCTGACACAAAACACCTTTTTGATAATCGCTACGGCACGGGGCAGTCAACGATAGACGGCATTGTAAGGGCGACAAACGTTCTTCTTGCCGGCGCGCACGTAGTTGTAGTTGGTTACGGCTGGTGCGGCAGGGGTGTTGCCATGAGAGCAAGAGGCATGGGGGCGATAGTCCATATTTGTGAGATCGACCCTGTCAAAGCGCTCGAAGCGGCAATGGACGGTTTTAATGTAGCGCCGCTTAAGGATGTCTCTAAGATAGGTGATGTCTTCGTTACTCTTACCGGAGATATAAATGTAATAAGAAAAGAACATTTTATGGCAATGAAAGACGGGGCGATCGTATGCAACTCAGGCCATTTTAATGTTGAGATAGACATTCCGGCGCTTGAAAAACTCTCAACCAAAAAAAGAAAGATCAGAGAATTTGTCGACGAATACACACTGGCCGGCGGCAAGAGAGTGAACCTTCTCGGTGAAGGCCGTTTGATAAACTTGGCAGCGGCAGAAGGCCATCCGGCGAGTGTCATGGATATGAGCTTTGCCAATCAGGCTTTGTCAGCTGAATTCATGAAGAAGGAACACAAGAACCTTGAAAAGAAAGTATATGTAATACCAAAAGATATTGATGAGAAGATCGCAGCATTAAAACTCAAATCTTTAGGGATAAAAATCGATACTCTCACTCCTGAGCAGAAGCAGTATTTAGCCAGCTGGGAGATGGGAACTTAGTTTAGCTGATTGCTCATAGCTCATGGCTCATAGTAGACCCAAATTTAAATTTGTTTTACTATGAGCTATCAGCTCTGCCTGCCTACGGCTTTGCCGTGAAGCAGGCGAAACTATGAGCTAGCTTGAGCTATGAGATGAAACCATGCCTAAAAAGAATAACTCAAAAATAAAACGTATTGCTGTGCTTTGTTCCGGCGGAGACGGTCCTGGAATGAACGCATGTATAAGGGCTGTTGTGAGGTCAGGTATTTATCATGGCCTTGAAGTCTATGGTGTTTTTAAGGGCTACCAGGGGCTTATTGATGGCTTATTTAAAAGGCTTGAGCATAGAAGTGTCAGCAATATTATCGGGCACGGCGGCACTATCCTAAAGACAGACCGATGCGAAGAGTTTATGACAGAGGCAGGACGCGCGAAGGCAGCCGGGTTTCTTAAAAAAAATAAGATCGACGGCCTGATCGTTATCGGCGGCAATGGATCGCTAACAGGTGCGCATAAGCTGTATTTAGAGCATAATACAAGGGTTATCGGCGTCCCGGGTACAATTGATAATGACATTACCGGTTCAGACTATACAATAGGAGCTGATACCGCTGTTAATACTGCCCTTGATGCTATAGACAAGATACGCGACACCGTAACAAGCATGGAAAGGATCTTTGTGGTTGAAGTTATGGGCAGGACTGAGCCGTTTATTTCTATCAGAGTTGGTCTCGCCGGCGGTGCTGAGGATATCCTTTTTCCTGAGAGTGAGTATGACATCGAAGACATGTGCCAAGATATTAAAAATGGAAGGAAAAAAGGCAAGGTCAGCTGGATAATCATTGTTTCTGAAGGAGTGGCAAGCGCCAAAGAGGTATCGGCAATTATTGAGGAGTCCACGGGTTTTGAGGTCAGATCCGTTACCTTAGGCCATGTTCAGCGCGGAGGCAATCCTACTGCAAGCGACAGAATACTTGCCTCTAGGCTTGGTTCTTTTGCTGTCGAAGCGCTTATTAACGGCCATACTGACAAAATGGTTGGCATTGAATCAGATGAATTAAAGATAACTGAACTAAAAACCGCCTGCCAACATTCCAAAAAGAAGACCGAGATCGATAGGCTTCTATATAAACTTACCAAAATTCTCTCTACCTGATTTTAAGCCCGTCCAAATTTACTTAATCTATTACTATCTTCCGGAATTTAAAATATTTTTTGCCTGCTCTATATTTTGATAATTATCTATTTGCTAAAGGTAGAGAGAGGGGGCAATACGAGTTTTTTTATATGCGGATTTGGGGCTAGTTTTTCGAAGATTATTTGTAAAATAATGGCAAAGCTTAACTGATTTTTCTGATCAGGTAAAGACCTATCCCAAGAAAAATTACATTGGCTAACCACGCCGCAATAAATGGGCTAAGAGCTCCTGTCTTTCCGAGAGCAAGGCTTATGGACATAACTGCATAATAGGCCAATCCCATCAATAAGCTGAGTCCCAGTCCGATAAGCGCTCCGCCGCGTCTTGAGATAAGAGCAAAAGGCGAAGCCGCAAAAATAACTATGAGGCTTGTAAAAGGGAATGCCACCTTATGTTCAAGATCAACTTTTAATTTCCTGATAGTTTTAAAGCTTCCTTTGGAGAATTGGTTTATATAGGTCTTTAGCTCGCCGTAATTCATAAACTCAGCCCGCCATTCTCTTTTGGCAAGTTCCTTGGGGGTCTCATACATGTCTATTATTTTTTCGTTATAAAATTCAGGTTCTCCAATAATTTCACCCGACGGTTTCAATTTATAGATAGTGCAGTTTTTAAAGTTCCAGTCGCCATTTTCCCATATTGCTTCCTGAGCGGAAATTTTACCGATCAGGTTCGCAGATTCGTCATTTTCCTGGATAATGATTTCCTCAAGCATGTTTTTTTCTATATCAAATGATTTAATGAATATAAGCCTGTTCTTTTTTCCGTAGAGGGCAAGATTTTCTATTGTTTTTGGTTTATTGGCTTTGCCGCTTTTCATTTTTTCATCTCTTATCATGGAGTTGACAATCGCAGTCCTTGGGACTATAGAATCACTGACGATAAATACCAAAACACTGGCCGCAAAACCTATGATCGTGAGGGGAAGAAGGATCTTCAAAAAACTTAATCCGCTGGCGCGCATAGCTGTTATCTCATTGTACTTATTAAAGTTACCCAGTGAGTATATAGTGGCTACCAGCATTGCCACGGGCATAGTCTGGACAAAAACAGTCGGAATATTGGTCGCAAAATACAATAGAACCGTAGGAATATCGAGATGATTATTTATAATATCATTCAGGTTTTCAAAAAGATCTATTACTATGTAGAGAAATACAAAAAGGATGATGCAATAAAAAAGCGGTTGCAGAAAATGCTTAAGGATATATTTATCGATAATTCTCATATTACTTCTCCGTAGAAACCGCCATTAGTATTGCTCCGGTGATAAATAGGACAATGTTTGAAAGCCACATCGCAATTGCCGGCGGCAGAATATGTTTTAGCGCTATCGCTTCTCCTCCGGCAAGTAATAACCAGTAAAACATTATTATACCGAGGCTTATACCGAATCCGACGGACTTTTCACCGCGCCTTGTTTTGATAGCAAGCGGCAATCCTATGAATACAAATGCTACGCTGGAAAAAGACATGGATATTTTTTTGTGCAATTCTGTCTCTACCGGTATAGGGTCCTCATCAACTTTACGCCTGTCTATTTCTTTTTTCAGTTCATCAAAAGTCATATCCTTGGCTTTTTTGTCGATCTTATTCTTGCTTATATTTTTCAGGGAAATATCCATTTCGTATTGCTTGAAGTTCATCTTATAGAAATTACTCGGGTTTTCCGGATTAGGGAAATCATAAGTACCTTCTTCGAGCTTAAGCTTTACGCTCTCCATCTTCGGCATGGGGATGAACTCGCCCCTTGAAGCTACTATTGTTCTTGTCTGGCCGCCTTCCTGAGGTTGATAGACGCGGATATTCTTAAATTTATTCCCGTTTATCTCGTAAATAAAAATTATATAATCCTGAAAATCCCTGATAAAGGTCCCTGCCTCAAGGTATGCCGCAGGCTTATTCATGCCGATATTTTTAAGGATCTTTCTCGTCTCAAAATGCGCCTTTGGAAGCAGCCTGTCATTTAAAGGTACAAGAGCGAAGCTGAGTAAGAGAGCGAATAGGATCACGGGTTGGTAAATTTTATAGATACTTATGCCGCTGGCGCGCATAGCGGTTATCTCGTTATCGCCGGAGAGCCTGCCAAATACAAGAAGCGTAGCCGTCAGCACAGACATAGGCACGGTGAAACTCAATAAATAAGGCATCAGATACAAAAATAGGTTCAAAACAGAAAGTATGTTTACGCCTTTATTTATCACAAGGTCAAAAATCTTGATAAAATTTCCCATCAATAGCACAAAAGTAAACACTCCCAAGGTCATCATAAATGACTGGAAAATTTCTTTTAATATGTAATTTCTAAGTATTCTCATTGAATCCTCTGATCAACGTCAAGCCGATAATGCTGTTTGCTCCGCATTTCTTAAGTTCGAGGCTTGCTTCATTTATCGTTGAGCCGGTAGTGAATATATCATCCACTACGAGCACATTTTTTTTACAAAAAACATCGGGGCGTTTCACCTTGAACACGCCTTTTTGGTTCAAAAGCCTTTCATCCTTAGATAGAGTCACTTGTGAGCGGGTCTGCTTTGTCTTGATAAGGTTATTTAATTCAAGCGGCAAAGAAAACTTGTCGGCTATTGGTTTAGCCAGAATGGCCGATTGATTGAATTCTCTTTCTCTTTGACGTGCGCTGAATAGAGGAATAGGGACTAAAGCGTCAAATTCAAGATGCCTCATATTTTCAGAAAAAAAATCAAGTAAAATATTCGAAAGAGTGATCCCAAGGTTTATATTTTTACCGTATTTAAAAGCATGTAAAGCGTCTTTTATGACCCCGTCATATATACACGCTGAATATATTCTTTCAAAGTTGTATGCTGCCTCTACGCATGCTTTGCAGTGATCTCTGTATTCTTTTGCCAGCCCTACCAGGCTTTTACCGCATATTTTGCAGAAAGGCGGCTTATTGTATTTGATCTTCGAAATGCACTCTCGGCATAAGCAAAGTTTGTATTCAACGTCCAATGAACAATTGCACTGAAGGCAATAATGCGGCCAAAAAAGATTTATACCATATTTAATTAACTTTTTCAGCATAGTATCCAGATTATTTGAAACCCAGGCCAAATTACGTTTAAATATATTAACATTATAAGGGGTTTTTGTCAAAGTATCTTGGAAGAATGGCCTTAAAAGCCAAATATGCTACACGCCTCATGCTTTAATATAAAACCCGCTTCAACCATTTTTTAGTTTGTAGCTTGAAGCCTGTAGCTATTTTATAAGTTGTGGCCTCCTGCCTGAGGTACGAAGCTATTTTTTAATAGCAAAATTGAAATTCCTATGCTATCATTACTTCAAAAGACAGTTGGAGGATGTATGATGATACCATATATCTTGCTGGGGTTATTGGCAGGGATTTTTGGCGGGGTTTTCGGCATCGGAGGCGCAACGGTCATTATACCGGCACTTGTTTATCTCGGTGGCTTTAGCCAGCATTCGGCTCAGGGAACGATGATAGCAATGATGATACCTCCTATAGGCCTATTGGCCGCTATCAAATACTACCAATCCGGCAATGTGAATATCAAAGTTGCCATGCTCTTGGCTATCGGGTTTTTTATCGGGGGCCTGATAGGAGCGATATTAGCTGACAAAATTTCCGAGCCTGTCCTAAAAAAAGCTTTCGGTGTATTTTTGGGAATAATAGCGATAAAAATGATCCTGGGGAAATAACCAATGCTAAAAAAGTATGCCAACATTTATGAAATAAATACCAGGGTTTGGCTAAGAGAGCTTTCCCAGAGGTACAAAAAGACTATAAATCTTTCCAATATCCCCCCCGCTGAGATCAAAAAAATAAAAGACTACGGATTTGATGCTGTTTGGCTGATGGGCATATGGGAGCCAAGCGTTACCGCCAGAAACATCGCTTTGTGGAACAAATACCTTATCAACGAATGCAGGGTATCCTTGCCTGATCTCAGGCCGACAGATATTATTTCTTCGCCGTATTCGATCAAAGAGTACAAGGTTTCGCATTTGCTTGGCACAAAGAGCGACCTTTCTTCATTAAGAAAAACTCTTAATAGGCTTGGCATGAAGCTGATCTTGGATTTTGTGCCAAATCATATGGCTATTGACAATACATGGGTGCATGCTAATCCGGGTTTTTTCATTCAAGGGTCGACAGATGACTTTGCCAATGATCCTGAGACATTTTTTGCTATACCTGGTTTTGAGGACCATATCTTTGCGCACGGCAAGGACCCGTATTTCCCCGCATGGTGCGACACTATACAGCTAAATTACTTTAATATACTCCTTAGAAAGGCCATGACGGATACGCTTCTCGAGATCGCAGAATTCTCGGACGGCGTTAGATGCGATATGGCCATGTTGATCCTGAATAATATACACAAATTTGTCTGGAAAGAGAGAGTTTATGCCAACGGGAAATTTAAAGATCCCAAAGAAGAGTTCTGGTTAAAAGCAATAAGCGAGGTAAAAAAGAATTATCCGGACTTTGTTTTTATAGCTGAGTGTTATTGGGAGAAAGAAAGAGAATTGTTCGAACTTGGGTTTGATTATGCCTATGATAAGCCGCTTTATGACGCTTTGCAGTATCAGGATATCGAGTCTATAAAGAGCCATTTAGGTAAGCATAAATTTTTGCAGGAAAAACTCATTCGTTTTATAGAAAATCACGATGAGCCAAGGGCTCTCTTTGCATTCGGCCGCGAAAAATCAAAGGCAGCTATCACGCTCATATCTTTTATGCCGGGTGCGCATCTTTTCCATGAAGGGCAACTCGTCGGGTTCAAGATCAAGTCTCCTGTCCAGCTGGCCAGGCGCAAAGCAGAACCGGAGGACGCAGAGATAACGTTATTCTATAAAAAACTCTTTTCGATAATTAACGGACAATTAAAGGACATAAGCTCGTTTTCTATTTTGCTTTCTGAGTCTGCCTGGGGCGAGGACCAAAGCTATAAGAATTTTGTGGCGGTCCTGCTTAAAAGCGATTCAAAGTTCTATATTTTAGCCGTTAATTACTCAGATAAGAGATCACAGTGCTATATACCCTTGGATTTGACGATAATAAACTCTTCACAGAAAGTTGTTCTCAAGAATTTATTCGATGAAACCGAGCTGGAGCGCGATGCCAAAGAGCTTGCCACCAGAGGCCTGTACCTGGATGAGGAACCTTTCAAAGTTAACCTTTTAGAAATTACAACCTAAATGCCTCTAAATAGATTTTTAAAATATTTATATATTAAAGTCGTTAGGATCAACGATGATCCCCACAAAGTGGCGCTTGGAATGGCTGTAGGGGTGTTTTTTGGTATTTTCCCGTTCGCCGGGATCGTCATAGCAGTTATTATCGCTACCGCAATAAAAGCCAATAAGCTTGCTTCTCTCGTAGGCTGTCTTATCACTAATACATGGATCACCCTTATTACTACGCTCTTTGCTGTCAAGATAGGGGCTGTAATATTTAATAAAGATTTCGGACAATTTTCAGAGCAATTTTCGGCGCTTTTAAAAAACTTCAGTTTAAAAGCGCTTGCCAAGTTCGCTTCAAGCGATCTATTTTTGCCTTTTTTCATCGGATTTTTCGTAGTTGCATTCTTGTTCGCCGTGATCTCTTATTTTATGACAAGACTTTTTTTAAAGATCTTTAAAAAAGTAAAAAAACGCGTTACTAAAAAAAATTCTTCAGGAGATTAAAAGTTGTTTTCTAAAGTTAGAAAAACTCTTTTTTGGATATTCACTACCATTTACCTGGTGGCTGCGCCTTTTATAATAATAATGGCTTTTGGGTATAGGCTTGAGTATAAAGAGGCCACTTTTGTTGAGACCGGGATAATATCCATTAAGTCCTATCCGGACAAGGCAGAGATTTCGTTAAACAATAAATTATATGGCAGCAAGACTCCTTTGTGGATATCAGGGCTTATTCCCGGTAAATATAAAATAAATTTGTCAAAAGAAGGCTACTACAGCTGGACTAAGACTCTTGACGTAAACCCCAGGATGGTCACAAAAGCAGAAGAGATACTTCTTCTTCCTACGCATGTTACTTCGGAGTCTATCTTCAGAAACAGGGAAGTGTTGGATTTTATAACTTCAAAGAACTTTAAAGGTGTTATTGCTCTTACCAGGACGCCGGATAATATTATGGAGTTTTATCTGGTTTTATCAAATGAGCCTGAGCCCAGGGTAATTTTTGTGAAAGATTCAAATTTTTTTGATCACGAATTTACGAAGAACTTAAAGCTCGAATCGATCTCCAAAGGCAATACATATCTTCTGGTAAGTATTCCGAAGGGGTCCCTGATCGATTATTATGCTATAAAAATTGAGGACGGACAGGTCATACATATAAATAAAAACTTCTTTATAAAGCCTTCCGATGTCAAGTGGTCAGAATCGGAAGACAGCGTTCTTTATTTTATCCAGGATAGATATATTGGGAGGATCGTCCTGAATGAAGAAAAGGGTTTTCTGAGCGCTTTTAAGTGCGATTCATTCGGCCTGGTAGAGGACAGGATCTATCTATTCGATAGGGCCGAACGCTCCGTCAGTTTCACAGATAAGGATCTGAAGGATATCAATGTGATAAATAAGGACGATTATTTGACCAATCTTCTTTTCACTAAGTCCAAATCCGATTCTTACAAGATCCTTATGAATTCAAATTTTTTAAATATTTTCAGGGACAGCGTTGCGGTTCTTTTATCAAGTAGCGGCGAGATGTATCTTATGAGGCCTTTCTATTATCTTGATAATTCCGTCAAGTATGCTATTTTTTCCGGTGACGGGACCAGGATCGTATATTATAACGGCAAGAAGATCATTTATTACAACCTGACAATCCCTGAAGAGTCTAAAGATATGTATTTTACCCCTGTCCCCAGTAAAGAGGACATATATACTCCGAATAGGACGGTTAGCGATCTTTTTTTCTTCGTAGACGACAACCACATTCTTTTTAATGAGGGTAAGAATTTTATAGTTACGGAGCTTGACGGGCGGGAGAAAAGAAATTACTACACGATCTATTCGAGGAATATTGAAGATAAATTTTATTTTTCAGATTCCGATGAGAGAATGTATTTTATAGATACCGAAAAATCAACCAGCAAGAAAAATTTATATAAAATAGATTTTTACAAAAATAAGAGAAACTAAAAACCATGGATTTTAAATATACCAGATATCCGGATAATCCCAAGGACGCTCTTTTTGAGTGGTTTTTGGAAAAGGTCCCCGGCCTATTAAGCTGGGGGGTGCTGGTGGGAAGTTTTTCATTGATTTTTATCAAGCCATTATGGGGCGCGGCTTTTATAGTTTTGTTTGAGCTGTATTGGCTTGTCAGGATGCTTTATATGACATGTGTTCTGGTACTCGGGTATCTGATCTTTGAATTGGAAAGAAAAACCGACTGGTTAGGTACGTGTAAGTTCATTTCTACTAAAGGGATCGATAGGCTTATTGAAGAGTTGAGGGAGAACGCAAATAGTTCATTAATAAAGGCATTCAGCTTTGATAAGAGGCCAAAAGAAAGGTTTAACGACTTTTTAGACTTTATCTCCAAAAGGAACCGCCTGGCCGAGCTAAGCATCAAATCAAAGCTTCATGGTAAGATCCCGGGATGGGAAGATATCTACCATGTCGTGATATTCCCGGTTGTAAATGAAAAAACCAAAATACTTAAAGACAGCCTTGATGCAATAATAAATGCAAATTACCCCAAGGACAAATTCATCGTAGTGGTAGCTATTGAAGAGCGGGCAGGCCAGGAGTATATCAAGGCCACCAAGTCTCTTGTGTCCGAATACAGCAATAGCTTTATGCATATAGAATGCATAATCCATCCAGACAAGATACAGCATGAGGCGAGGGTAAAAGGCGCCAATATTACTTTTGCAGCTAAAAAAATCAAAGAATACCTAGACAAGAATAACATAAATCTGGAAAATGTTATTGTATCAACGTTTGATTCCGATACTTGTGCCGGAACGGAGTATTTTTCGTGCCTTACGTATCACTACATAATTAACCCTGATAGAGTAAGGCGCAGTTATCAGCCTGTGCCTATGTATAATAATAATATATGGGAAGCGCCTTCTTTATCCAGAATAATGGAGATTGGTTCTTCTTTCTGGATAATGATGGAATCCACCAAATCAGACACATTGGTGACCTTTTCAAGCCATTCTATGAGTTTTAAAGCTCTTTATGAAGTTGATTATTGGCCTACAGATATGATCAGCGACGATTCCGCTATTTATTGGAAATCCTACTTGAAATATGATTCCAACTATGAGGTCCAGCCTTTGTATACAGAGGTTTCCATGAATATGGTATCCGGGGAAAATACCTTAAAAACTTGCCGGGCCATATATAAACAAAAAAGACGCTGGGCATATGGAGTGGAAAATTTTCCGGTCCTTTTGAGAGGTTTTTTAAAAAATTCTAAAATTCCGTTATTAAAAAAACTAAGTTGTTTATTAAGGATGCTTGACACTCACATTGCTTGGGCGACATGGGCGTTCATCATAACGATTTCAGGATGGCTGTTCCTCTTTACTAAAGTCGGAAGTTATAATTCAACAGTGCTTTCTTTTCTGACCCCGAAGATACTTAGCGTGATCATTAATCTTGCCGGAGTGTCAATGATAGTTGCTATGATATTGAGTGTAAGCCTTCTGCCGAAGCACAAAAAAAAGATCTCTACTTTTGAAAAAATAAAATTTGCTTCTCAATGGGTTATTTTGCCGTTTATTTATCCGATCTTGGGAGCTCTGCCGGCGCTCGACGCGCAGACAAAATTGCTGATAGGAAAGAAGATGAGGTTTCATGTTACACCAAAGTGATTAGGTCTAATCACTTTGGTGTAACCAGATGAATATCGCAAAATATAACCACCAGGAAATTTTTGCGATATGTTATGAATCGGGAGAGGCTAGTCAAATTTAAAAACGAGAGTTGTTTAATTTTTTTTCTTTTCCCCAAAATCCTGACACCTGACCCTTGAGCGATGTTAATTTATTTTCTTGACAACATAAGCAATTTGCTTATAATTTGTAAAAAGATTAATTTAGAATAATTTTTGGACAACTTTGGCGGAGATAAAAATTCACCCACATTGATACCTGCCAATCAATTGCAATCGAATATAAATTAAGGAATTTAAAATGAGCGGATACGGTTTTGAATTTGAGGATGAAGATGAGTCTACCGGCAAAGAAAATGCCGGAGATGTTGAGTGCCCGTTTTGTGGTTCAACCGATACTGCTTTTATCGAGATGAACTACGAGATGTCTGTCTATGAGTGCCAGTCTTGTTACAGGCGTTTTGAAATAGAAAAGTAATTTTTAATAGTGGGTTTTAGTTTTTAAGTTTACCTTAGGCCCTAAATCGGTTTTTATATTTTACTATGAGCCATGAGCTATGAGCTAATGAAGGTTTTTATATGTCCTACAAACATGCGCTTGACAAGGCATGGGATGACTTAGATATAATCTCTCGCCGGGAAAAATTCTCTCTCAGATTCCTTCTGGATAATTATGAGATTGACGTAAATAGTAGATCCATATATTCGCAATCTTGCAATACTCCTCCAAAAGACTTTATATCTATTCTCTTATTGCATTACCTCCTCACAAAACTAAGATTTGGAGAATTACCTAAGGTAACCGGCGATTGGATAACATTTAAAGAGCTTGGGGAAGAGGATTTTTATTATCCGGTTTATAAGAAACGCACAATAGACGTGATCTATAGGAAATTCAGTTCAAATCCGGACGCATTCTTGGCATTAATACCTCGTTTTAATGGAACTAGGTCAAATATTGGCGATATAGGGGTCATTTTAGAGCCTTTTGATAGAGTGCCCATCCTTATATCTATATGGAAGGGCGATGAAGAGCTTAGCCCAAGCGTTAATATCCTCTTTGACCGGTCTATTACCCAGATTTTCCCTACAGAAGATGTAGTAGTCCTAACCGAAACCCTTGTTCATTCATTGTAAGAAATATTTATTAGGATGGGAAAATCTGCCCATGGAATTCATAGAATTCCTAGGGTTGCCAAGGTTAAATCTTGAAAAGATTTAACCTGTCAGGCAAGGTACCAGATTTTCCCTACAGAAGATGTAGTAGTCCTAACCGAGATTCTAGTCCATTCACTTTAACTATAAATAACGGTTAGCGGTTAACGGTTGTCGGTTATTTTGATTGCCGTATTCTGTTCTAACTATCAGCTATAAGCCCTGCCTACCGGCCCTCGGCTTCGCTGCGAGGCGAGCAGGCAGGCCCGAAATTACTTGTCGGGGATCCAGAATATGTTTTTTGGATTCCCGCCTAAATCATGCGGGAATGACACTTTTGGATCTTTTGTCATCCCCGAGATCTTTTGTCGGGGATCCAGAATATGTTTTTTTGGATTCCCGCCTAAATCATGCGGGAATGACACTTTTGGATCTTTTGTCA
>CAYWPX010000008.1:71383-102319 GCA_964460615.1 uncultured Planctomycetia bacterium | reverse complement strand
CCGCATTGCAGAAATTCGCCAAGTCGATTGTCTGTGTTCATAACCATCCCAGCGCAAACATAACGCCAAGCATGCAAGATAAGAAATTTACCAAAGAGTTGAGCGATGCAGGGAAGTTGATGCAGATCAAGGTTGTTGATCATGTCATAGTTGGGGATAACCAATATTACAGTTTCGCAGACGAAGGGTTAGTGGAGTAATTATGCCAAATCAAAACCCCGAACAAATAGCGCGCGACAAAATTGATGCCATGCTGGTGCAATCCGGATGGAAGGTTCAAGACCGTAAGGCATTGAATTTTAACGCTGGACTCGGCATTGCTGTTCGGGAATATCCCACTGATATCGGGCCGGTTGATTATGTCCTTTTTGTAGAACGTAAGCCGGTAGGCGTCATTGAGGCCAAGCGTGAGGAAGAAGGTCACCGTTTAACTGTTCATGAAGCGCAGGCTGAGGCGTATGCGTTGGCACAGCTTAAGTATGTCAACAATGAGCCGCTTAAATACGTTTACGAAAGCACCGGAGAGATAACCCGCTTTACTGATTTTAATGACCCTAAGCCCCGCGCGCGCCAGACTTTTTCTTTTCAAAGGCCCGAAACATTCAAAGAATGGATGTCCAATCCCAAGAATTTGAGAGCAAGGTTGCATGATATTCCTATCCTTGATGAAAAGGGATTGAGAGATTGCCAGATTATCACCATTAAAAATTTTGAGAAATCGTTCAAAGAGAACTATCCCCGGGCGCTTATTCAAATGGCCACAGGAAGCGGCAAGACGTATACAGCCATTACCTTTATCTATCGCCTGCTTAAATTCGCGAAAGCCAAGAGAGTGCTTTTCCTTGTTGATACGAGAAACCTCGGGAAACAGGCCGAGCAGGAGCTTATGGCCTATACACCGGCAGATGATAACCGTAAATTTACCGAGCTTTATAATGTCCAGCGACTCAAGTCGAGCTATGTTTCAAAAGACGCGCAAGTCTGCATCAGCACGATTCAACGGCTCTATTCTATCCTTAAAGGTGAAGAGCTTGATGAGGCGGCAGAGGAGACCAATCCGAACGAAGTGTGGCAACCCAAAGCACCCATGCCGGTGGTTTACAACGAGAAAATCCCTCTCGAGTTTTTTGATTTTATTGTTATCGATGAATGCCACCGTTCAATTTACAACCTCTGGCAACAGGTGCTTGATTATTTTGACGCATTCCTTATCGGGTTAACTGCAACTCCAGACAAGCGTACTTTCGGATTCTTCAAAGAAAATATAGTCAGCGAATATTCACATGAGCAGGCGGTCGCGGATCTTGTTAACGTGCCTTATGACGTCTTTACCATCGAAACGGAAATCACAAGGCAAGGATCGCAGATTTCGGCCAAGGAATATGTTGACGTTCGTGAGCGTTTAACCCGCAAGAAACGCTGGGAACAACTGGATGAAGAAGTCAAATATGATGGTCAGTAATTGGATCGGGATGTCGTTAATCCCAGCCAAATTCGCAATGTCATCAAGGCATTCAAGAATAAATTGCCTGAAATCTTCCCCGGTCGCAAGGAAGTGCCCAAAACATTAATTTTTGCTAAGACCGACAGCCATGCCGATGACATCATCGAGATTGTGCGGGAAGAATTTGCTGAAGGGAATGATTTCTGCAAGAAGATTACCTATAAAGCCGAAGAGGACGGCGACACCTTGCTGGCGCAGTTTAGAAACTCATACAATCCGCGCATCGCTGTTACAGTGGACATGATCGCCACCGGCACAGACGTGAAGCCCTTGGAGTGTTTGCTTTTTATGCGCGATGTGCGCTCGGCCAATTATTTTGAACAGATGAAAGGCCGCGGCACAAGGACGCTGGGGCTCGATGATTTAAAGAAAGTCACACCATCAGCAAAATACGAAAAAGGAGATAAAGGAGAGATAAAGGGGTCACACCTATTTAATTATAATAAATAAGGTGCTGTCCATGTTTATAAATCGTTGATTTGCTGGAAATAGTGAAATGCAATGGAAGCAATGGGGTATCGATCAAAAGGGGGAAATATGCAAAAATACAAATTACCTTTTCTTGTATTACCTATTTTATTGGTTGGATGTGCAACAGCTCATAAAATGAATATTATAAGTCTCGGTATGACTAAGCAAGAGGTTATTCAAACATTGGGCAGACCAGTAAGCACAAGCGCTCAGAGCGGAGTTGAATACTTAAATTATAGATTTGCAGAAACGAGCGATGATGATTTTTATGGTATCTATAAACCTTATTATGTCAGAATTGTTAACGGTAAGGTTGAATCTTATGGTAGGCTTGGAGACTTTGATTCTACTAAAGTTCCAGAAACAAAAACAACGTTAGATGTAAATGTCAATCCTGATTCTCAAAAGTAAGTAACCAGCTGAAAAATTAAGGGGACACAATACTTGTGGAATTAAGGGGACACAATACTTAATTTATACAAAACAGGACACATGTTTTTATTTTTTAAACAAATAGGGGCCTGTTGCGATAAAAAATAAGTGAGCTAACCATGGGGTTGAGGTACAAAGTAGGTTTCGTATATACAGAATGTTATATTCAGAAGAACTTGGATAGTTTACCGAACGTTTTTATCCAACGGCTTTTTCCAACGGGATCTAAGGGGGAACTTCATAATGCTCTGAAAAATAGGGACAGCGCCCTATTTTTTAAGAAAGGAGTAAGGGTCAGGTCTCTACTTTTGACAAATTTTGGCGAACGTAGGAATTAAGGGGACAGGAATTAAGGGGACACAATACTTAATTAAATAAATGGTAGTCGTTATTAACAAATTTAAAGAAGAAATAATAAGATGTCAGATAAATTATCAATGGACAGATACAATAAAATTTCATCGGCTGTAAGTCTTTTTATTCAGCTTAAAGAATTTAATAAAGCCTTAATACTATTAACAAAAGAATTACAGCATAATCCTGATGATAGAGCCTTACTTTATAATATTGGGCTAACCTATAGAGCAATGAATGATTTTGCAAAAGCAGAGGCTTGTTATCAAAAAGCGCTAAGCTCTAAGAAAGGATATGCTCCGGATGAACTTGTACTTTGTAGCTTAGGAATAGTTTATCAGCTTATGGAAAATTATGATAAAGCCATTCAGTTATTTAGCAAAGCTATAGAAAAAGATGAGCATTATGTTAATGCATATAATAGCTTAGGACTCACATATAGAAAAAAAGGAGATCTAGACAAAGCGATAGAAGCTTATGATGATGGAATAAAAAGTTTATTTATTGCCATATATAAATCATTAAACAATTCAATTGATAATAAACGCATGGGTTTTATTGGCTATAATCCAGAAGGACGTTGGATTAAAATAGCACTCAATATCATGCTATACTTTGCAGCTAAAGATGATATGGATTGCCTGTCATGGCCTACCTCAGAACAAGCAGAACAATATTATCGATCACATGAACATGGAGGGTTGTTATTCACTGACTTATTTGATACTACTGGTAAGAAAGCGCGATCGATGTTGCCCAATTATTTAGATACATTTTATATCAAATTGCATGATGATGAGATGTATTCTTTTCTGCTAAGTAACAAAGCAAGAGTGGTGGCTGATCAGGGAAAAATTGAAGAAGCAAAAGTACTACTCAAGGAAGCGATTGAATTTATACCTAAAGATGTGGACTTTAAAGATCCTTATCTTGCCTTACAGGAGTTAGGGGGTTCTTAGAAAGCAAGGGGACACAATACTTAATTAAATAAATAGGCGTCTGTCCCTAAGTTATAAAAAAAATCTAAAGAGGCTGATAAAATATGGCGCTATTGGCAGAAGAAATAGTTGAAGAATGGCTTAATCGTAAAGGTTATTTTACTATACGAGGCATCAAACTAGGTGTTGATGAAATAGATATAATTGCTTTAAAAAAGCAAGGTGATGCTTGGGAATGTCGGCACATTGAAGTCACAGCATCTATAAACCCTGTGAGTTATATTTCAAAAGTTCCAAAAGCAATACGAAAAGCAACCGGTAGAGCTGCCCATAGCGCAAAAAGATCTAATGAGGAACTGAAGGATGGCGTAAAAGAGTTTATTCAAAAAAAATTTTATGATAAGCGAAAAATAAATATGCTACAAAAATTATTTCCGCAAGCATGGTCCAGAGAATTGGTGGCGCACGAAGTTAAGCATCCTGAGGAACTTGAGTTAATTGCTAAATCAGGAATTAAGATTATACGGCTCAGAACAATACTAAAAGAAATTAATGAAAATAATGTTGTACCTGCAGCAGCCGGAAATGATTTTATAAACTTGATAAATTTACATTAAAGCAAAGAGGATGCTTCTATTTTTTATAAGTAAAAATATCTTTAATTTTACTTAGTTTTAATAGATTTTGAAAAAACTAATGTTTTAATAATTAGTAAATTGAAGGGTTTTTGTGAAGCCAACTATTATTGCTAATATAACTTGGAATAAAGATGGGTGGATGAATATGTATGTTAACCCTCGCGCAGGCCATCGTTATGCGCGTGAAGTTCCTGGACACGAGTCTTTAAATTTTAAATTTGATAAATCAATTGATAAGAACGGTAAAATTCATGGATATATTCAATGGACAAATCCTCCTAAGAAGTTTTTGTCAGATGGGCTTATAATTTTTTACTCACGAAATCTGAATACAAATAAAGGTGAGATTGTAGGTATTTATGGTAAGGCAGAAATACTTCGTACTCCAATTAAAGTACCTTATATTGGGTTTGAAAAGAATTACTTATTAGCGAATATTGTTGCAGATGAAAAATATTCAATGCGATTTCCCATTGAATTGAATGAAAAAAAATACAAGAATATGCTTAATACAAATAGACTTGTTCCACAAGTTGGCTTTAGATTGGTAAATGATTTAAATATACCTAAAAGTATTATCCAAGATGAAATCGTTGCATTAAGGCGTTCAGGTATACGGCAAGAGGAACTAGAAAAATTAGTAACAATCTATGAATATATTGTGGAGGAGCCATATAGATTTGCTTCACAATTGTATGATGATTTGCGGGAGCAAGAAGAAATACTCGATATATTAAACAAGAAAAAAGAGAACCTGAGAGAAAGTATTATACAAGACTTAAAAAATTTGAAGCCAACCGCTTCCGAGATTGTAAATTTTGAAGGCAAAACCTACAAACGTGATAACAAAACAATCGCGAACTTGAAATATTTACGTAATTCTAAATGTCAAATATGTTCCCATCAAATTTTAAAGAAGGATGGACGTTTTTATGTAGAAGCTGCCCACATAGTTCCCAAACATAAAAAGGGGTTAGAAACGCCAGACAATATTTTAATTTTATGTCCTAATCACCATAAAGAGTTTGATTTTGGTAATAAAGAAGGAAAAAGGGGTCACACCTATTTAATTTAGAGAAATAAGGGGACACAATACTTAATTTAAAATAGCTATCAGCCATCAGTTATCAGCTGTCAGTTAATTTGAAAGCAAATAAAGGTCACACCTATTTATTTGGGATCTGAATAATGAATAAAAGAGATCTTATCAAAAAAATGTTCAAAGGTTTTACCTTGGTAGAACTCCTTGTCGTTATTGTTATAGTGGGTGTTTTGGCGGCACTGCTTTTGCCTGCTATGAGCGCTGTCAGGGAACAGGGACGAAGAATAACATGCCTTAATAATCTCCGCCAGCATGGTGTGGCATGGTATATGTATCTTGATGAACACAATGATTGCTTTGCTCCCTTTGGTGCGCCGGCGAGCGAGGGATATACTTACAATACCACCTTTGGAGGTAAAACAGGCAATTGGGGGGATGGCTTCGCCGCAAAGGACCGTGTATTAAATAAATACCTTGATATAGTTAGCGATACTAGCCCTAATGTAAAGATTTTTCATTGCCCGGCTGATATAAAACCATATTCCCAATTTGTAACGCAGAATATGTTTGATAACGGTGGTAATTCATATATGATGAATAGCGATATTATGTCATATCATCCTGATGGTATAAATGAGATACCGCGGCCGATTAATACGATAACAAATCCTCGCGACAAAGTTTACCTTGAAATGGATTATACGCAGAATATGCCAGGTCACGGAGGAAAAGGCGAGGTTGAGGGCACTACACCCGTAATGGTGCTTTTTGTGGATGGCCATGTTGCGGGGCCTTTTTTGTATGACTCTGAATTTGATATATGGGGAGATGATTCGACTAAAAAAGTATTGGGGACGTGCGGACAAAATCCATTTTGAAAAATAAGGACTTAAAAATAGGGATAGACACTTATTAATCTAAAATGAAACAGAAAGATTTATATGACAAAAAAATGTCCGCCTGACGGCGAGACAGGCAAAAAGTGTAAGAAATGCAAAGTGCCTTTGGAAGGGTTTTTGTATAGACTGATAGCTTTGAGGTTATTTGGTGTGAAGCCATCTACCAAAGACCCGGAAATATGCAATAAATGCGAAGAAAAGAAGTAAGAAATTAAATTTTAAAAGGAATTATTGATATGAAAATTCTAGCTATAATGGGCAGTCCACGTAAGGGCGATAGTTACCAAGCCACCCAACTGATAGAAAAAAGAATGGAGTCTTTGGGAGAAGTTGATTTTGAGTATTTATGGCTTAAGGATGCCCATTTGGAATTTTGTAAAGGTTGTTGTGTTTGCTTCACAAAAGGCGAGAACCTGTGTCCATCTAAGGACGATAGGGATAAAATAGAAAAAGCAATGCACTCGGCTGACGGGATAATTTTTGCTACACCAGTCTATGTAGTAAATGTATCGGCATTGATGAAAAACTTTATAGATCGCCTCGCATTTGTATGTCATCGCCCGCGGTTTTTTGATAAATATGCGATGTTTGTCACTACTTCTGCGGGGTTTGGAGCAAGAGAGGCGTTAAAAGCGCTTGATTGGGCGGCAAAAACATGGGGATTTAAAGTTGTTAATAAATTAGGGTTAATAGGTTTTTCTTTGTCGTCAGCTTCTTTAAAAATAAAATCAGAAAAGTGCATTGAAAAAGCAGCTACAAAATTTTATAACACTATTAAAAATAAGAAGAGTTTTTCACCGGGTATTTTTAACCTGCTTTGCTTTAAGGCGCAGAAAGAGGCTTTTCTTCGGGCAGATAAAGAAAATGCTGATTATAAATATTGGGATGAAAAAGGCTGGTTAAGCAAAGAAACCGATTATTACTACCCGGTTAAGATAAATATTTTTAAGAGAATAATCGCATCACTAATTATTAAGATTATGCGGTTAGGGAAAGATCTCGATTAATTCAGAGCATAAAAACGGGTCCCGCCTAATTTTCTTAGATAAATAATATCTATCCCTATTTTTTTACATTTTCCCAAGCAAGGAAATAAGTCAAAAATAAAGAGAATAGCACGGTTTACAAATTATTTAATTTTGGTAGATTATCTGAACGATCAGGAAAAGCGGATCGGACCAAAATATTGCAATATCGCATTGCGGCGAACTTAAGCATGTGTTCGGATGCTTTGTGACGCGAGGAGGGGCAAGATGGATATTCTTAAGGAAAAGAGAGTGAATGGGCTTGATACTCTGGCTCTCAAAAATAGCGTTGAGCAATTGAGCCGGCATACAGAATTGGCGCATTGCGAGTTTAGGCTCAGGAATAAGTGGATCGGAGGAGATTCAAACCGTTTCAGTATCCGCGATTTTTATGCAGTCGGGGCCGAGCGGCAACACAAACAGACTTTTCATTTTCAGGCCGGGGAACCGGAGTTATTGCAGGGGAATGATGAAGGAGCCAATCCGGTGGAATTTCTTCTGGGTGCTTTGTCGGCATGCATGACGACGACTATAGCGTATTATGCTTCTTTGGAAGGTACAGTAATTGAAAAAATGGAGTCCGAATTTAAGGGCGATCTGGATCTGCGTGGGCTCTTTAATATTGACAAAAATGTGCGTCCGGGCTTTCAGAAGATCCATGCGAATTTTAAAGTTAAGACAAACGGGAATAAGGAAACTCTGGAAAAGTATATACATTTTTCCCCGGTCTATGATGTTGTTTCCAAGTCGGTGCCGATTGAAACCACGATAGAGGTTTATTAAAAGATCCCAATTTAAATATGAAGTGCATTTATATTTTTAATAAATAGATAGGCGGGTGACGACGGGGAAATAAATAGGGCGCTGTCCCCTATTTAGGGAAGTGGAGAAAAGTCAAAAAAAAGTGTATTGAGCCGATAGACATATTATCAATATTTGTGTATATTCTCTCTAAATCTTAATTATTGGAAGCTATAATTTCATTGTATAGCTTTCTAAGTAGGGTATCAACAACATAAAATTGAAGAAGGGAGACTTTATGGCAAGGAAATTGTTAATTTTTGTTTTGTTGTGTTTAGTTGCAATGCCGCTTGCGGCAAAAGCCGAAGAGTATCAGCCGCTCCAGCTGGCTGTATTTAATCCTGTTCAGCTTGTACCGGAGGAGGAATCTATAAAAGGTTTAAGGCTCAGTTTGTTTTATACAGTTAATAAAGATGTAACGGGGCTCAGCCTTGTATGGCTGGGATTAAACAGGGCTACAGGCGATGTCAATGGTGTAGAGCTAGGTCTTGGCAACTGGGTCGAGGGTTCTAATTATGGTGGGCAACTTGGTCTTGTCAACTATGTCGAAAATCGTTTTGTAGGGATCCAATACGGCGCTGCTAATATAACCCGCGGGGATCTAACCGGGTTGCAGTGGGGATTAGTGAACTGGACGGAAGGATTTATGCATGGCGGACAAGTCGGTTTTTTGAATGTTTCAAAAGGCGATAGCGTAGGAGCCGATCTGGCCATTGTAAATTATAATGAAGGAACATTCAGAGGTTTTCAGGGAGGGTTTGTTAATTACGCAGCCGAGATGCATGGATTTCAATTAGGACTTGTCAATTATACAAAATCTCTCGACGGGCTACAGATAGGACTTGGTAACTATAACGGCAATAAAAAGCCAATGGAGTTCATGGTTCTTGCAAACTGGTCATTCTAATTTATTTTAAATTGAATCTTTGCTTAATATTGAAAAATAAATCCTGACCAGTTTTAAGTAAAGAAATTGTCGGATATTTGGTTTTGATAAGTATCTCTTAATATTAAAAAGGAGCTCATTTCTGGGCTCCTTTTTATTTGCTCCACCATCTCGCCGGACTCAAAAAAACATATTTTCTATCGTTAGAATCGTAATAGTCCAAATGTATAGATCAAATAGGCAAAAATTTAAATATAATCCGTAAAATACTTGTATAGAACTTAGCTTTGGAGTAGAATATTTTAAAAGGAGGTGCCGTATGTCTATAATGCAGGAATTTAAGGATTTTGCCGTTAAGGGTAATGCGGTTGATATGGCTGTGGGTATTATCGTGGGAGCGGCATTCAGTAAAATAGTCGGTTCGCTTGTTAATGATGTCATCATGCCTCCAATAGGGCTTTTGATCGGCGGTGTGGATTTCAAAGATCTGAAAATAGTTCTTAAAGCAGGCGTTAATGATAATCCGGAGGTGGCTCTTAATTATGGATTATTTATTAACAATGTCATTGATTTTTTGATCGTTGGGTTCACGATTTTTTTGGTTGTAAAAGGGATCAACAGCCTGAAGAAAAAATCAAAATAGCAGTATTTTGACCCGGGGAAAAATATGAGAAAGATCATTATCGTCTTATCATTTATTTTTGCAGTTGCAACGCCATCATATGCGGTGAGTATGTTAGATAATATGGTGTGTAAGCCGGTGCTTTTGCGCTATAGCAACAGGACCATATTGGTTAACCGCATAACGGGGGAAGCTAAGTACGTTATGACTAACGGAAAGTACATCCCTCTTAAGGGCGGATTTAAAAAGAAATGCCAGGAGATGTATGATGCCCAAAAAAAGCTTAAATAAACGTTTAAGGGGTTGATTTTGGAAGGACTTGGTTTGCCTTGGGTAAATGATCCGAGTTTTGTTAAAATCCTAATATAAATATAGGATCACATCTTTTGCCAAAATCAAAAGAGACCACGGAATTTTATATCGATAAAAGGTGACAAAAGGATAGAGAGAGTTAGTTTCATTTGTTAGATCCATAATAATTAGATTGTTTCTGGTTATTATGGATTTTTTATTGGGAACGCTTTATAAAAAGTTGACCAGCCGTTGCAGGTAGAAAAAAGCTTTAAAAAAGAGGAAATTGGTAATTCGCAGGCTTTTGTCAGAAGGTTATAATGGTCCTGGTCCGGTATAGACCTATAATATGGGGTAATGAATCAAATCATGCATAAAATTTCAAATTTTGTGAAATCAGAAATTTGTTTAACAATGACATTATGCGTGGCAATGCTTTTTTTAAATATAGCTTTGGCTGAAAACGCTATTGAACTAGATGATGGCACGATCCTGAAAGGGAATATTGGCGCAATAAATTCGAGTAAGACCGCATTTTACTTTGTATTTTCCGATCCAAAAATGAAACCGAGGTGGGTCTCTATCGCCGAGATCAGAAAAATCAGTTTTAGTCCTTCGCTTATTAGGGATAATAAAATTAAAGATCCAGAAGCGGCTAAATAAGGCCTCTTCTGATAGTAACCAAGGAGAATGGATATGATAAGAGAAGCGCTTTTCGTGAGATTAAATGCTCAGCCCGGCAAGGAATCTGAGGTTGAGAAATTCCTTCAAGGGGCCCTTCCCATTGTGGAAGATGAACCGTCGACTACAGCATGGTTTGCTTTGCGTTTAGGGCCGTCAACATTCGGTATTTTTGACACTTTCCAGGACGAGAGAGGCAGACAGGCGCATCTTTCCGGGCGTGTAGCTAAGGCGCTGATGGAAAAAGCCCCCGAACTTTTATCCGGACCTCCCCTTATCGAAAAGCTTGATGTCCTGGCTTCTAAGCTTCCATAACCTAGCCGCTTATCCATGCAGGCAGTTTTATGTGGAAAAAAGTCATTTAAAAGTAGACTCTGCCGATTAATATTATAGTTATTTATAATATACTGCTTAAAAAGGAGGAATTTTATGGAAGAAAAGGATTGCGGGACAGAGATCAAGAGAGCTAGGTATGTTTGTCCGAAATGCCACAAAGAAGAAATAAGAGAAATAAAAGAGGGCGAAGAAATAAAGAGCTGCTGCGGCGAGACTATGGTCAAAAAAGAAGAGTATATCGCTAGATTAACCGTCCAGCTTAATGAATGGGGCAAACAGATTGAGATCATAAAGGCCAAAGCCGGTAAAGAAAGCGCTGAGATAAAAGCAAAACTTGATAAGGAGTTCGAGAAATTAGGTGTACTGATGAAAGAAGCGCAGAAAAACCTCAAAGATTTATCCGGAAAGTCAGGTGAAGCGTGGAAAAGTTTAGCCGCAGGTTCCGGCAAGGCGTGGGTAGACTTGAAAGAAGGCATGCGTCAAGCAGCGGAGAAGTTCAAAAAAAATAAAAATGAAAATCCTTAAATAGCGGTATTAAATAATTTAATAAAAGGGCCCGTCTCGGGTTCTTTTATTTTTTAATTAATATACAATATCTAAAGGAGTGGATCAATTGCCGGATACAAGATCTCATATCAGCCGTTTTTTATTAAATCTTCCGAACCTACACCCTGGTATTAAAATCCTTCTCACAATAGTCATTTTTTTTGTATCTGCCAATATAGGTTTCTGCCGGGATAAAAAAATTACTTACGAAAATACGGGCTATGATATGGATAAACCGCATCAACATGCTATGGAAGATATGGGCATATCTATGGCCCAAGGATATGATCCGATGCATGGCTTTTATGGGCAATACCCGATGACAAGAGAATCCTCCGGAACAAGCTGGCAGCCGGATTCGTCGCCCCTTGAAGGTGTTAATGTGATGCAGGATGACTGGATGTTCATGCTCCACGGTTATTGCAACGCAACATATGATGTTCAAGGAGGCCCAAGGGGCGATGATGCGTTTATATCTACAAATATGATCATGTTCATGATGCAGCATCCTTTTTTTACCGGGACCTGGGGGTTAAAAACCATGGTTTCGTTGGAGCCGTCTATGAGCAGAACCGGATACCCGCTTCTTTTCCAGACAGGTGAAACCGCCGATGGAGTAACTCACTTGGTGGATAACCAGCATCCGCATGATCTGATGATGGAGCTTGCTACTACTTATAGCCAGCCTGTTACGCCCACCAGTTCATTATTTTTGTACTTTGGGTCTCCCGGAGAGCCGGCACTTGGGCCTACTACATTTATGCACCGCTTCAGCGGCGAGGTTATCCCGGATGCGCCGATTACTCATCACTGGCTTGATTCTACCCACATAACATACGGCGTAATAACTTTCGGCTATGTAAATGATATACTTAAAATTGAAAATTCATTTTTTAGGGGGAGAGAGCCGGACCAGTTCAGATGGAATATTGAAACTCCCCGTTTTGATTCATACTCGGTCCGCGTGTCAGTAAATCCCTCAAACGATATTTCTCTGCAGGCAAGTTTTGGGCACATCGTTAGCCCCGAACAGTTAATGCCGGATCTAAATGTGAATCGCTTGAGCGCATCTATTACTTATAATCGTAAATTTGACATAGGCAACTGGCAGAGTACTTTTGCCTATGGTGAAAATTTTAATGATCCGGGGTCAGCCTTGCCAGCATATTTATTGGAATCAGCAGTAACCTTTCATGAAAAATATACTATCTTTGGTAGAGGCGAATATGTGTACAAAAATGAGCTGTTTAGGGCAGGATCTCCTTTTGAAGGTAACACCTTTGACATAGGAAAGGCTGAAGCGGGGGTACTTTATAATTTTTTTGAATCCAATAATTTGGCGCTTGGAGTCGGTTATTCCGCAAGCCTCTACTTTTATCCCGATAAATTGGATGATGACTATGGCGATGCCAGTTGGGGGCAGATGCTTTTCTTGAGGGTTCAGATATGAATGATGAGAGCTGGCCTCTTCTATCGTTGCCGGTGTTTTTCCCCGGCCCTCATTATCTATGGGGTCATATTTTAGGTCCATCACTGACTTCCTGATATAAATTTCTTGCCTAACCATTTATTAAGTAGTATTATTTACTAAATAGAATCGGGGTGTTTAAATAATTTTTAAGAGAGCTTATTTTATACTATCAGTTTTAGCCCTGGGTTTGCAGGGGGTTTTAATAACTTAGGGCATCTTGTTTTTTTATCAGCAGATGACTAGATGGACCCGATTAAATAATATGGGGTCGAAAGGCAAATTATTATGAATTTTGGTTATGAAATTGTTGTTATTGCTTTTATGATATTTGTAAATGCTGTTTTTGCCGCTTATGAGATGTCTTTGGCTTCTATCTCCCGCGCAAGGCTCTCTACGCTTTTACAGCAGAAAAAAAGAGGCGCAGAAGAAGCCGTTTATATGAAAGACAGGATGGAGGCAAGTCTCGCTGTCGTTCAGCTGGGTATCACCCTTGCCGGCGCTATTGCCGCGGCAACAGGCGGGGCCGGAGCCGAGGAATTATTTATGCCCTTTTTTACCAAGATCGGAATTTCTGCGGTATACTCAGAAGTATTGTCTTTAGTTTGCCTTATCATCCCTTTAAGCGCCCTTACGATCATCTTTGCCGAACTGGTCCCGAAAATGTTTGCCCTTGATAACAGGGAATCAGTCTGTTTAACACTTTCGCCGATAATGAAGGCGATCGCTTTGATCGCCGACCCTGTAGTCTCTTTTTTTGAAACAGTAGTAAAAAAGGTCATGGGCCTAAGCGCTAAAAAACCTAAGGGCGAATCGAGCGTTTCTATTGATAAGCAAAGCCTGCATGAGCTTAAGGCTGCTGCCGCTTTGGCAAGGACTTCACGCCTTATCGGAGCCCAAGAAGAAAAGATAGTCCTTTCCGCAGCACAGTTATCGCAGATAAAGGTTACGGATATAATGCTTGATACCGAATATATTTCTATGATCAGCGTTACTGACAACTTAACGGATGCTTTTATTAAAGCGCATCTGGATATGCATACGCGTTTTCCGGTGTCACAGATATCCGGAGAGCCTCAGACAATTATCGGGTATTTGAATTTTAAGGATATTGTAAATGCGTTAAAGATGGGTCCTAGTAATCCTTCTATCCAGGGAATTACGCGTCCTATCAAAAAACTTGCTGCTGAGACGCCGCTTTCTTTGGCCCTCTCGGAAATGATGCATGAAAAGGTCCACATTGCCATAGTAATATCCAAAGAAGAGAAGGTCCTCGGGATGATCACGCTTGAGGATATTATCGAAGAGCTTGTCGGTGAAATTGAAGATGAGTTTGACCGTCTTCCTACATATGTTCATCCCTGCGGGTCGGGCTGGATAATGGGAGGGTCGGTTTCGATGAAAGTCGTTGCCTCTACGCTTAATATTGATCTTGCGCTGGGAAATGAGACCGAGCGTGTACCGACTATTGCAGAATGGGTTGCCGGAAAGCTTGGTAAGGATATTGAGGGGGGAGAAGTTCTGGATTTCGACAATATTTCAGTTACTGTCAGAAAACTTCGTCGAAGAAAACTTGCCGAAGCTTTGATTTCCAAGAAATAATGCTAAAACCTCTTATTGTGCGGGTTTATTTTCTATTTGTAGAGTATTGTTCCGGGGGAGTTTAATGTGATCATTATTTTAATAGAATTTATTATATCGGCAGCAATAATTTTCTACTGCGGTAAACGTGTAGCCAAATATGGGGATGCTATTGCGGAAAAGACCGGCCTAAGCGGGCTATGGATCGGAGTTATACTCGTATCTGTTGCTACAAGCCTTCCTGAATTATTTACCGGCGTAGGAAGTACTGTTTTTGTCAATGCGCCGGATCTGACTGTTGGTAATCTTTTTGGCGCTAATTCCTACAATCTTGTCAATATAGCATTGCTTGATTTTTTTAATAAAGGGACTCCCTTATTGAGTTCGGTTTCATCGGGGCAGTTATTGACAGCAATCCTTAGTCTGTTTTCGCTTTTAATTGCTGCTATAGGGATTTTTTTAAGCCCGGGGTTTCCTCAAATTTCAATAGCCAATATCAGTATAGCGAGCATTGCTATCCTCATAATGTACTTTATCTCAACAAGAATAATTTTCCAATACGAAAAACGCCAAATTTTAAAAGAGACCGTAAGGGAGGAGGCTAGTATATTTAAGTATGGCCATATTTCCCTGAAAACCGCTTCTTTTCGTTACGCGCTGGCGGCTTCTATTATTGCAGGGGCAGGTATATGGCTGGCTTATATCGGCGATGATCTGTCCAGATTCTTAAACTTAAACCAGAATTTTGTAGGAAATCTGTTTCTTGGGTTTGCGACTACCTTGCCTGAAATAACCGTTTCAGTTGCCGCGATCCGTTTGGGCGCCAAAGAGCTTGCGGTAGCCAATATGGTGGGATCCAATCTTTTTAACATAGTTATCATAACGGTAAATGATGCGCTGTATCAGAAAGCCCCGATTTTTGAAGTGCTGTCCCAAAAACATATTTTTACTGCTTTTTTAGTTATACTTATGACGCTGGTTGTGGCCGCCGGGATGATCCTGAAGCCGAAGAATAAAACCAGGTTCAAAATAAGCGTTTATGCCATTGTTTTGATCGGAGTGTTTCTTGCGGGGACATATATAAACTTTCTACTGAATAGATAAGATCGAATATTAACTTCCGGTTATTTCTTTTTTTGGGACCTTAAACGGCTTTTTTTGTATGAGTGACGAACAAGTACTGGCTAAATAGGATGCTGCTTTACCAATGCCTAATAAAACCAGATCCAAACATAAAAATAAAATGCCGATCCTAAAAAAAATATCTATATGGGCCATATCCTTATTGTTATTTGCGGCTATTGTGATAGGAATTATCATCGGAGTAATGATCTACAAACACAAAATTATCATCGAGCGGATCTTTAGTCAGTCGTTGGGGGTGGAGGTAAGGATAAATGATATTAAGCTGGATTATAATAAGGGAATCTTGGATATTAGCGATTTCAGGATGCATAACCCCGAAGGATTCCCTAAGGACGAAATACTTATTTATATCCCCAAAATTACAGCCGAATTCAATCCCCGTTCAATAATGATAGATAAAAAACTTCATTTTACAAAAGTATACATCTATGTAAAATCTATGGGTGTAATAAAAAATAGGGACGGAAGGACAAACGTCGATGAAATAGCCTTTTTTAAAGAGTCTTCCGAAGAGATCCCGCTTGTGACAGACAAAATTGTGCTCACTGCCGAGAGTGTGGTGTTTAAGGATTATTCCAAAGGGAAATTACCTGTTGTTGAGACATTTAATGTCAATATCAAAGATGCTACTTATGCCGGTTTCCCAACGGCCGACGACGTAGCCGCAAAGGTTTTCTCGGAAATTTTAGGCCGCACTACTATTAAAGGCATCAAGATCATGGGTGTGGCTGTCTTGGCCGGAGCGATAGGCGGATGGACTATAATGTTGCCTGCGGGGGCCGCGGTAGTTTTGATAGGGAAGGATAGTTATAAAGCCACATTTGACGTCAGTTATGATGAGGCCTACAAAGCGAGCCTGGAAGTGGCGCGCGAGTTTGGTAAAAATATCAGTGAAAATAAGATCAAAGGCATTATTAAAGGCGATATAAATAATTGCTCCGTTGCCATAAAAATCGATAAACTTGAAGATAACAAGGTTGATGTTATTGTTTCAGCCAGAAAACATTTTTTCCCCAAGCGCGAAAGATCCGGCGGCATTCTCTTCGAAATAGCCCAGAAGATAAGTAAGGGCAAATAAGCCATATTTTTTATCCCGGCCGTCATTTACTAAAAATAAAAAACCACACTTATTTATTGTCAGAGATGTATAAGGAATTTATGATTAATAAGTGTGGTTTTTTTAAAATCGGTTTTTCTGTAAGTTACTTTGGATGATTATACAATTATTTGTGTTTAAGGTGAATGATAACTATCCCCTTTTTGTTGACTTTTTTCCCCTTTAGGTTTTAGTGATATTCTCTTAAAAATCAATCCTATAAAATCCTTTAGTTGTGTTATAATTATCTCAAAGTAAATATTATTAAAATCGGAAACCTGCCCCATGGAAAAAGTTTTATCAATAAATTCCTTACGAAAGGCATACGGGAGAGATCTTGTTGCTGTGGACGGCATTTCATTCAGTATAAATAAAAATGAGATCGTCGGGCTTCTTGGCCCTAATGGTGCAGGAAAGACCACGACTATAAATATGATCCTTGGGGTCCTGGAGCCGGATGAGGGGACTATACATATAGAAGGCATAGATCTAAAGCTAAACCGCTCAGAAGCAATTAAAAAAACCAATTTTGCCGCCCAATATGCGCCTTTACCCGGGAATCTTACTGTTCTTCAAAATCTGAATGTATTCGCCCGCCTTCACGGGGTAGAAGATGTTAAAACGAGGATCGAAGAGCTGCTCGACAAGTTTGACCTCAGGCTTTTTCGTGATAAAAAATGCGGAGTGCTTTCTTCGGGCGAGCAGACCAGGGTAAGCCTTGCCAAAGCGCTACTAAATTCTCCGCATCTTCTTTTACTTGATGAGCCGACAGCATCATTGGACCCGGCTACTGCACGCGATCTACGCTCTAAGATCAGGGATTTTGTCGCGAAAAGTGAAGAGGGGGTACTCTGGACGTCACACAATATGTACGAGGTAGAAGAGGTCTGTGATAGGGTCCTTTTTCTTTCGCACGGCAAGATCTTGCTTCAGGGTGATCCGAAAACTTTGCCGAAAGAGCATGGCAAAAAAACCCTGGAGGACCTTTTTGTTACCGTTGCGCGTGAGCCCTTAACTCTGGAGATCGGCTGATGGTATCTTTTAGTCGCATATATGCTATAGTTTTAAGGCAGTATTATCTTATTCGGGGAAGTTTTTCGCGTGTATTTCCTTTATTTGCCTGGATAGCGGTGGATATGGTTTTGTGGGGGTTTCTTACCAAATATCTTAACAATGTATCCGGTTCCGGATTTAATTTTGTACCGGTTCTTTTGGGGGCGGTTATTTTGTGGGATTTTCTTATTCGCATCATGCAGGGAGTGACGATGGCATTCTTTGAGGATGTCTGGTCGAGGAATTTCTTAAATATCTTTGCAACGCCTCTATTAATTTCAGAATATGTCGGAGGGCTTGTGCTATCAAGTATCCTGACCAGTATCATCGGCCTTTCAGTAATGCTTTTTGTCGCTACGATATTTTTCAATTTCTATATTATCATTTACGGCCTTATGGTGATACCGTTTATTCTGGTGCTCTTTCTTTATGGAATATCTTTGGGTATTTTCGGAAGCGCTTTGGTGCTTCGCTTTGGCCCGGCATCAGAGTGGTTTATCTGGCCTATTCCGGCGCTCATCTCTCCGTTTGCAGGAGTGCTTTATCCTGTGTCGGTACTGCCGGATTGGATGCAGTTGGTATCGAAGATATTGCCTCCTTCGTATGTTTTTGAGGGCTTAAGAGGGATCGTCTCGGGCGGCAAAATGTCAGGAACCGGCCTTTTGTTGGGAGGAGGTTTGGCCATAGCCTACATAATATTATCTTATTGGTTTTTTGTAAGAGTATACCGCCATGCATTAAAGACCGGGCTAATAGCCAGGTACAGCGCAGAGAGCATAAGCTAAATCCAAAACAGGGGACGGTTCTCTCTAAAATCTTCCGACGAGACTTTTTGGAGAGAACCGTCCCCTTTATTTCTTGTTGACAAGAATTGGGTTATTTGTTAAATTAAATTTTAATAAGGATAAAAAATGCCAAGATCCGCAAGGGTAGTTCCGGAGAGTGGAATTTTTCATATAATTACCCGTGGGAATAACAAAATGAGGGTATTTAATGCAGATTCCGACTACAAAAGATATCTTTTTGTTCTAGGACAGCTTAAAATAAAACATAAGATAATAATATATCATTATTGCCTTATGCCTAATCACGTACACATCATACTTGAAACCTGCCGTAAAAGCAATCTCTCGGTATTTATGAAATCGCTAAATCTTTCCTATTTTCAATATTTTAAAAGAAAGTATGGTTATTCAGGTCACTTTTGGCAAGATAGATACAAAAGTTTTTTGATCCAAAAAGACAGGTATCTTCTCGCATGTGGCATATATATCGAGTATAATCCTGTAAGAGCTGGTATTGTCAATGACCCATCTAAATATATATACTCTAGCCATAACTCTTATCTTAATAAAACTAGTGGTTTAATAACGCCCAATCCTCTTTTAATGGAATTAGGAAATGATGAGGACACAAGAATTAAGTTATATAAAGAATATTTCGACAAGCGTTATGAGTATTGCCCCTGAAAATCCACGTAAATAGATAGGGGACGGTTCTCTCTAAAATCTTCCGACGAGATTTTTTGGAGAGAACCGTCCCCTCTTATTATTAATTTTAATACCCAGAATCGTCGTCAGTATCCATTTTGCCCATCATAGGCTTTTCACCCATTGAACCCATCTTGTCATCTTTCGTATCGCAGGTCATGCCCTTAGTCCAGATTTCTTTCAGTTTCTTTGCCTGATCTTTTGTAAGGATTTTCTTAAGTTCAGCATATTCGCTTACAAGGTCTTTGGCTTTCTGGATCTTTACGGCGTATTTTTTGTCTACTATTGAATTGAGCACAGCTACGTCAATATCCGGCTTTGCAAGTTCCTGCATGGCATCCAGAAAATAGGATTTGATATCCGCATCCTGCTGGATAAGTTTCTTTTTGGCCATATATTTAAGATTATTGATCTTTTCTATCTGGTCGTCGTTTAGCGCGATATCCGTTGCGTTGGCGAGGATAAATTGCGCCTTCATCATGAACATCTTATCCAGGTCCATCTTGCACCACTTCGATTCATTTTTGCTCATCATTTTACATTTATCCATCGGGCATCTGTCCGCAAATGCATTTAACTGCATTGCTGCTATGGCGAAAAATGCCACTACAAATATTAAAACGACTTTCTTCATGGAACCCTCCTTTTTGTAATCGATAATAACATGATTATCGGTACCGGCAATGTGCAGTTTCTTCTTTTTATTGATTTCTTTCCACATACTTAGTTAAAAAAATTTAGATAACAGCTTATTGTTTTATTAAAAGAAAAATGGTTATGCTCTTCTTTATGGCTGTGGTAAAATATCTTTTAAGGAGTTTGGGTAATGAAAAAATATTTAGGTTGTTTTTTTATAATAATTTTAGCTTGCCTGATAGTTTTTATCGCCAGAAAAAACAATAATAATATAGCGATCTATGTTTTAAATATTGCAGATAGAAATATCAGATCTGTTGAGATGAATTATGGCGAAAATTCGGCGAATATTAAGAATATAAAAAAAGATAATATGGGCGTTGCCGAGATCGCCGGACTGCAGGCAGGGAGTATTAGTATAAAGGTAGTTTTTGATGATAATTCAATTCTGACATCCGATACAGGTTATGTAGAGATTGGTTATAAGGTTATTGTTGTGGTGAAAGATAAAGCAATTAAACTATTTGTTGAGCTAAGCAGGTATTAAACT
Source organism: uncultured Planctomycetia bacterium (assembly GCA_964460615.1). Lineage (GTDB taxonomy): Bacteria > Omnitrophota > Gorgyraeia > CAYWPX01 > CAYWPX01 > CAYWPX01. The sequence continues at coordinate 81,833 of CAYWPX010000008.1, read as the reverse complement.
GATTACTATAAATTATAACCTAAGAGGACCTATATATGCATAGATCCATTACAAATAGAACCCTGCAGTCCATCTCCCACCGAAGAAGCATCAGGATGTTCCAGGATACGCCCATAGATGAAAATCTTATACGCAAAATCCTCGATGCCGCCAATCAGGCTCCTTCCGCCCATAACCAGCAGGCGTGGAGGTTCATTGTGTTGCAAGGGGCAAAAAAAGAAGCTTTGTCAGATCTGGTAGTTGAGCATTCAGCGCGTTTTGAAAAACCGGCTTCTTCGATCCTGAGGATGTCCTCGAGAAGTATCAAAAACGCACCACTTGTAATAGCAGTTGTAAATACGGGCGCTCTCATAGAACACGGTTCGCATTTATTTAAGATAAATCAGGACATGGGAAAAGATTTTTTCAGGACCATGGAGATCCAGAGTTCTGCCGCGGCAGTTGAGAATCTTTTGATAGCGGCGACAAGCCTGGGGCTTGGGACTGTGTGGCTTGGAGTGCTTTATCTTATTAAAGACGAGGTAAGGGAATTTCTGGGCGAGGCGAAAGGGGAATTTATGGCAGTAGTGCCTGTGGGATACCCCTTAAAAGAACATCACGGCCCGAATAAAAAAGCGCTTGTCTATGTAGCGAAGTATATGAGATAAAATAAAAGCCGCATGCCTCATGCTGCAGGCCATATATTTCACAAAAAGCATTGGCATAAAGCTTGTGGCCTGAAGCATAATAATAAGTATTATTGTTTAAACATTCTCTTGTAAAATTTGCCCCGCGGAAGGATTTTATGACTGTATTATTTAATTCCAATCTTAAGCACAGGCTTGTTACGTATACGATACTTCACTTTGATGAGACTTTTTATCTCAGGGAATTAGCGAGAGCTATAAATGAAGATGCCGGCAACCTGTCCAAAGAGCTTAAAAGGCTGGAAAAAGAAGGGCTTTATTCTTCAGTCAAGAACGGAAAAGAAAAATTTTATTCCGTTAATTTAAGTTACCCGCTTTTTAATGAGCTGAAAAAATTTGTATTTAAGGCAGCGGGGTTGGAGGGGTTTTTGAAAGATATCGTACTTAATTATCCCGAGATCGAACTTGCTTTTTTGGCCGGAGGCGGCCATAGGCCTGATCTTATTGAGGAGGCTCATTTTGTTGTCATAGGAAATGTGAATAAGGAAAGATTCGATACCGAAATAAAAATACTGGAAACTGGCCTTAAGCGAAAAATCGATCTTATGATTATGATAAAAGAGGAGTTTAGGAAAGATTTAGCGACAGAAGATAGCAAGATGAATAACATTTTAAGGTCAAAGGTAACCATGATAAAAGGTAAGCGATCCAGCCTTAAATGAAAAAGCATTATACGATCCCTTTTTTTATTCCGCATCAGGGTTGTCCCTTTACCTGTATCTTTTGTTCTCAGAAAAAGATTTCAGGTAGATCCGGCTCCTTTCCGCCATCAAAAATTCCTTTTACCATTAAGAAGTATCTTAAAACTATTCCGAAAAAAAACACTGCAATAGAAGCGGCATTTTTTGGCGGTAGTTTTACGGGGCTCTCTACCAAAAAAATTAGGGCGTATCTGGAGGCTATCAAGCCATTCATTAAAAAGAAATTGATCTCCGGTATCCGGATTTCAACGAGGCCCGATTATATCGATATAGAAGTTTTGTCGCTGCTTAAAGAATATAATGTCAACTCAGTAGAATTGGGGGTCCAATCTATGGACAATAGCGTTTTAAACGCTTCCCATAGAGGGCATACTTTTCATGATATCGAAAAAGCCTCGGAGTTGATCATTAAATGCGGCTTTACTCTGGGGCACCAGATTATGGTGGGATTGCCCAAAAGTTCTTTAAAAAAAGAGACAGATTCTGCTCTTAAGTCAATACTTATGGGAGCTCGTGAGGTAAGGATCTATCCAGTCGTAGTCATTAAAGGCACCGCTTTGGCAAAATTGGCTGAGAAAGGCCTGTATAAGGCTTTGAGTGAGAATGATGCGATAAAACGTTCGGCGAAATTGGTTGAGATATTCAGAAAGAACAATGTCAGGGTGTTAAGATGCGGCCTTCATCCTTCCGAAGGCTTGATCACGGGGAAAGAAATTTTGGCAGGGCCGTTTCACGAAGCTTTTGGCCAAAAAGTGGAGTCGTATCTGTATAAAGATATGATAAAAAAATTTTTAAAAAAAGAAAAAACCCCCAATTTGATAAGTAAAATAATTTTTAATCCAAAAAACGGGGCAAGCGTCATAGGCCATAAAAGAGAAAATGCAGAATACTTTGAACGGATCTTAAAAAAGCCAAAGTTATTCTTCGGCTCAGATAAGGTCCCCGAGGAGTCTCTTAGGCTAGAGTATAGTAATGGAAAACAGAAATTAATAGGACGATTATAAAATGCATCTCATCCATAGTTCCGCTATACCCCGGGCTTATATAGAATATATTGATAAGCTCTTTCCGGGCCTGTCCAGGATCCCGCTTCCAAAATCAGCGGATGTATACGATTCTATATCAGCCCATCCGGATATTTTTATTTTTCAGCTTAACCCAAAGGTCATGGTCGTGTCCAGGTCTTTGCCTAAGGACATTCTAAGAGCGATAGAGAAAACAGGCGTCCAGACAGTCATATCTGAAAGCATACCTCACGGGGTTTATCCCGATACGGCGTCTCTTAATGCCTGTATTGTAGGAAAATATATATTTCATTTGAAAAAAATCACCGATAAGGCGATATTGGATCTTATTGAAGGCCAGGATATAGAATTTGTGAATGTGAATCAGGGCTATGCCAGGTGTTCTATCGCAATGGTCACAAAAAATGCTTTTATAACTTCAGATGCCGGCTTAGTAAAAATAGCAAAAGAAAAAACTCTCGATGTTCTCGAGGTTTCTTGCGGCAATGTAGTGTTGCCTGATGAAAAATACGGTTTTCTGGGAGGCGCTATGGGGGTGTTGCCTGACGGCAGAGTAATTTTTTTAGGCGATATAAGAAAGCATCCTGATTTTATTGAGATAGACCGTTTTTTTCATAAACATAAAGCCATATACATAAATATGGACGGGTTGGATCTCTTTGACGGAGGGAGCTTGATGTTTATTTAAAATCTAGAAAAAGTTACAGGTCACATGCCACAAGTCACAAGTGAAATGAATAATTATGTAAAAAACAAAATTCGTAACAATTTTAGAAAAGGCCAATATGGATAAAGATATCAAAAGAGACTTGGGAGAGCAGCCATTGGCAAAACTTATGGATCTACATAAGTTTAAGCCAAATGACCTTGTGAGTAATTCTGCCGAACAGATCACTCATAAGATGGTTTCGAGAGCCATGAAGGGGAGGCGCTTAACCAGAAATGTCCAGAATAAGATCTTAAACGCTCTGAATAAAGCGTCGGGGAAATGTTATTTGTTAAAGGATCTTTTTAATTATTAGTTACCCCTAATAGTTTTTATTAAAACCAGCTTCTTGTGATATAATTAGAAAGAAATTAGCTCATAGCTCATACCTGCCTGCCTGCCGGCAGGCAGGCAGGCAGGGCTCATAGCTAAAGAAAAACAAACCTTATTAACAAGCTTAAGACCAAAACCTTATGCATAACGAATTACACGAGATTTATAATTTTTTTGCACAACTTTCGCTTCCGCTTTCGGCGCTATTTGGCGCGCCATTTTTTCTTCTATTATTCAGTATTGCCATCCTGCCTCTCAGATTCCCGGATTTTTGGCAAAAAAACAGGAATAAGGCGTTAGTTTCCATTATTTTTTCGGTGCCGGTAGTAATATTTTTTTTATTTCGCGACTGGCAGATACTTGCAATAACATTTCTTGACTATGGGGCTTTTATAGCCCTTCTGGGAGCGCTCTTTATAATCTCAGGCGGCATATATATAAGAGGGAATTTTAAAGACACACCCTTTATCAATACATGTTTTTTGGCAATAGGTGCAATATTGGCCAATTTCATCGGTACTACCGGCGCAAGCATGTTACTGATAAGGCCTCTTATCAGATCAAATCAAAACCGGCATTATAAAGTGCATACCATTGTGTTTTTTATTTTTATTGTTTCTAATTGTTCCGGCATACTTACGCCGCTGGGGGACCCGCCGTTATTTTTGGGGTTTCTTAACGGAGTGAAATTTGGATGGACATTAAGGTTGCTGCCGCAATTTCTTTATATCAATGGTTTTCTTTTAGTGGTCTATTATTTTCTGGACAGATATTTTTTTAAAATAGAGCCAAAGGCCACTCGTGAGCTTGTTTTGCATGAAAAAACCGTGCTTTCTGAAAAATTCGGAATTAACGGCCGGCGCAATTTTATCTATTTATTTTTTGTTGTAGCTACCAGTCTCTTTGCCGGCTATGTGCTTCACAATTTAAAAGGCAGTGATATTTTGGGCGAATCATTCGGCGTGGCAATCTCCAAGATATTCCAGATATTCGCTTTTATAGTACTCGCAGTACTTTCTTACAGGCTTACCCCAAGCTACATCCATGAGCGTAATAATTTTCATTTTCATCCGATCGTAGAAGTCGCCGTAATATTCGCCGGGATATTTGCGGCCATGATCCCCGCTTTAATCATACTGGAGGTGCAGGGGAATAGATTGGGAATAACCGAGCCTTGGCAGTTTTTTTGGCTTACCGGTATGTTATCAAGTTTTTTGGATAATGCTCCGACATATCTTACTTTTACGAGCCTTGCCAAAGGCGCTTTTCATCTTATAGGCTCAGGACTATATGAATTATCCGTTGATCCTGCCGGCCATAAAGTTCTTGCGGCAATTTCCTGCGGGGCGGTCTTTATGGGGGCCAACACATATATAGGAAATGGGCCCAATTTCATGGTAAGGTCAATTGCCGAGCACAATAAAATTAAAATGCCGTCTTTTTTTAATTATATGCTGTGGTCATCGTGTTTTCTTTTACCTCTATTTATATTTTTGGCTGTGCTATTTTTTTAGATGCAAACGGCACCGGCTCGATAGATGATTAATATTATTTGAAAAGAAGGACCTGTTTAATTTAAAAATTTGAATGTAATAATATTACCTAAATTGGATATATTGCAGGTCATGTTGCGTAAGAGGCTAAAATGCCAAAAAAATATCTTAAGGGCATAAAAATCATTTATGAAGACCGTGATCTGATAGTTATCGACAAGCCGCCGGGTCTTCTTACAATGGCAAGCGATAAAGAGAAAGAGAAGACCGCCTATTATATCCTTACAGACTATGTTCGTAAGGGTTATTCCAAATCCCCCAATCGTATATTTATCGTTCACAGGCTTGATAGAGATACCTCCGGCATTATAGTCTTTGCCAAGAACGAACGGGCCAAAATTTTTCTGCAGAATAACTGGAAAAATACCGAGAAGAGATATCTGGCGGTTGTGCACGGCATATTGGAAAAAAAAGAAGATACTATAACTTGTTACCTGGCGGAGAATAAGGCCAAAGTAGTTTATTCGACGTCTGACAGGTCGATCGGCAGGCTGTCTACAACTATTTATAAGGTCCTTAAGGAGAAGAACGGGAAAACCCTTTTAGAACTAGATCTGGTTACAGGCAGAAAAAACCAGATAAGGGTGCACCTTGCCGATATCGGCCATCCTGTGATAGGAGACAAAAAATACGGCCTTTGCGTAGATGACCGTTTTAAATATTTAGCGCTTCATGCCTATTCGATATCTTTTGATCACCCCTTTAACAAAAGAAGGCTTACCCTTAAAGCCGAGCCTCCTAAGTATCTTATGAGTGAGCTTGATTATGGGAGGCCAAAAAAAGGTTAACAAAAAAAGGAGGGCATCATGGATCTGAAGCTTTTTTTGCAGATAGTATTATTAATGGTAATATATGCCGTCATAAAGAATCTGGTGAAATGCCTGCATGATAATTTTTGTAAGATATGTAAGAAATAGACACTATTTTAATAAATCATACTTCTTTACAAAAAGTAAATTGGGACGCTTTGTTTTTTTTAAAAGGATCGCATGGATTATAAGCCTATAAATAAGATAATCATAATCGAAGTTACCGATGACAATTTAGCAAGCGCGGTGGTTTCTTTAGCCGGATCAATTTGGATAGAGCACTATACCCCGATTATAGGGAAAGCCCAGGTTTTATACATGCTTGATAGGTTCCAGTCTCTTGAGGCGATATCAAAACAGATCAAGCTGGATAATTATAAATATTATCTAATAAAAAAAGGTAACGACGGGTTCATAGGCTATCTATCTTTAATACCGAAGCCTGAACAAAAAGAGCTCTTCTTGAGCAAGTTTTATGTGATATCAAAGGAGCGTTCCAAAGGTTATGGAAAAACTGCCATGCAATTTATCGAAGATTTTGCCAAAAAAAACAATCTAAATAAGATAACGCTTACCGTTAACAAAAATAATATGGATTCTATTAGGGCCTATGAAAAAATGGGTTTCCGGAATATCGGAGCGCTGTTTACGGATATAGGCGATGGTTTTTTTCTTGATGATTATAAGATGGAAAAAATACTGCAAAATATCGGAGAGGCTATATGAAAACGCACATGAAAAAAGCAGTCTTTGGAATAACGGCATTCTTATGTATAACAACTTTTGCTTTTGGCGAGGTGCAGGGAATGGGGACGATGAGGGGTTCATATGATGCCGTGCCCCAGCCCAGGCTCTTATCTCCCGTGAAAGAGACTGTTGATATGACAGGCAAGGAAGAGCTTGAATTCAAATGGAGTCCGCATGAAAAGGGAGGCGGCTTTAGGGAATATTATGATTTCAGGTTATACAAAGGCTATAATATGTACGAAAACACCCTTATTCTAAAAAAACAGGTTGCGCCGGATCAATACAGCATCAGGCTTCCTGCCTCCATATTTGAAGAAGGGGCTGTATATACCTGGAGCCTTAGGCAGGTATATGATACATCCAAAAGCCTCAAAAGTTTTCAAAGCTTTAAGGTTATTAAGAAATAATTTTTTGACCAATAGTTGTCAAAGTAATATTTATGGGAAGAAAATTTGGCTTATTAAATTATATCCGGATTGCATTAATATTTATATTAGGATAAAATAGGTCAAAAGTGAGGGAGACATGCTTTCAAACATAAAAAATCTGGCAATATACCCGCTATTTTTTTTAAGTTCGCTTCCCGAATCTTCGAGAGAAACCGCAATTTTGTTTGCGAACCCCAATGAAAAAGTATTCGTTAATTCACTCTTTATATACGGGGGAGTGATACTTTTTGCTGTTATAGCCATATTCGGGCTTATAGCCATCTTTACAAATACATATTATAAAAGAAAAGGCATGAACTACGTATTTGTTCATCAGTTCATGGCAAAAAATGCGTTTCTTCTTGATGCCAAGGCTACCGTTGACGATGCCATGGATTTTCGCCTAAGGCATAAGGTCGATTATCTGCCCGTAGTGGAAGAGCTCAATCTTGTAAAAGGCGTAATTACAAAAAAGGATTGGGAAAATATTTCAAAAGAATCTTTTTTGAGCGCGTATTCAAAAAAACCTATCTTAGAGATTATCAGCAAAGATTTTTATTATTTAAATACCCATGATACCTTAGAAAAAACCATAAACTATATGGCAACAAACAATTGTGAGTGGGTGCCGGTAGTGGATGGGCATAAAAGGATAGTCGGCGTGGTCACTTACAAAGAGGTAGTTAATTCTGTATCTGATTATTTGAATAACAAAGGATAATGTGACAGCATTTATAGCGTCTTTTATTTTTGTTCTTTTGGCGGAGATGGGAGATAAGACCCAGTTACTTGCCATGGCCTTTGCCACAAGGTTCAGCCCGTACAAAGTCCTTATAGCGGTATTTCTGGCAACATTTTTAAATCATTCATTGGCGGTACTGACCGGACATTTTTTAACGGTAGTGGTTCCGATGGAAATCATCTCACTTGCTGCTGCGCTCTCCTTTATAATATTCGGTTTATGGACCTTGAGGGGGGATCACCTTGAAGGGGAAGACAAAAAAGAGAGTAAATTCGGGCCCATATTAACGGTCGGGATAGCATTTTTTCTGGCGGAGATGGGGGATAAGACGCAGCTAGCTACTATAAGCCTTGCCATAGAATACAGGAACATGCTAAGCGTTCTTATGGGGACTACTCTTGCCATGGTCGTATCGGATGCTATCGGGATAATAGTTGGGGTTGTTCTCAGGAAACATATACCGGAAAAAACTATCAAATGGTTTTCGGCTGTTATTTTTATTATTTTTGGTTTAGTGGGGACATATAATGTGCTTTCTGTTAAAATCGGTTTATTTTATACTTTTTCAATATTAATATTATTGTCTTTCTTTTTAGTATATGGAGTGTATCTGCTGTCTAAACCGAAAAAATGTCAAGCGGTTTAGCGATCTATTATGTGTAAGAAAAAAAAATTCATTGTTTAAAAAGTATTTTCGGAGTATAATCAGCATAGAATAGCAAGCTTATTTAAAGGCGCATTCCGATGGAAAACAAGTTTCTTGCTTTTATAAGCAATTTTTTGATTAAATACGCCAAAACGACGCTTGCCCGGGTCATCTTAGGTTTTATCCTTATCTCGCCTATTATTTTCCTTTCCGTGTACAATTTCTCCAAAATTTATAGCGAAGCAACAGAGATAGTTTTTGTGCAAAAAATATCCAATGTAAAACTTTCATCTGCCATAATTAAGTCAAAGCTTGATTCAGTGGTGGATCTGGGTATCTCTATGGCCACGAGGCCCAGGGTAGTAGAGGGAGTGGCAAAAAAGGATTGGATCGGGGCTATCCATGTGATGGATGGTTTTATGGACAGCTTTCCTTTTATTGAATGGCTTTACATTAGTGATACAGATGGCATTATTAGGTCTGATATGCCGACGCTACCGGGCGTAGCGGGTACAAGTATGGCCGATCAGGATTGGTACAAAGGCGTGGCCAAAGACTGGAAGCCATATGTCTCTAATGTCTATAAAAGGGTTCTTGAGCCCCGGCATAATATTATAGCGGTTGCTGTTCCAGTAAAAAGCACAGGCAGAGAATTGTCTGACCAGAATGAGCTTATAGAGAAAAATAAAATACTCGGTATTTTGATCATGCAGATCAAGATAGATAAGATATCGGACTGGTGTTGTAAGGGTATAGATCTGGGGCAGGGGGCGATCATTTATATTGTGGATAAAAAAGGAAACCTGGTTTTTCACCCCCTATTTGACCTTGAAGGAGAAATAAGGAGTTTTTCCGAAGTTGATATTGTAAAAGAGGTCCTGGCCGGCAAAAGTAATTACAAGTTTAATTATAATAGTGTTGAAAAAGAATGGAGAGTTGCCGCCTATGAGCCTGTAGACGGTTATGGTTGGGGCGTGGTGTTGACCCAGCCGGGAAAATTTGCCTTTTTAGAGCGCAATAGGAAGCTTTTGATAAGTTGTATCGTGTATGCAATAGCAATTTTTCTAAGTTTTTTTTCCTATTATATGATACTCGGATTTCTGGATTATAGGAGAAAAGCAGAGGAAGAATTGATTAAGACGATGAATATGAAATCAAATTTTACTTCCGCAGTATCCCATGACTTAAGAACGCCCCTGGGCCCGATCAAGGAGGGCGTGGATATGGTCCTCGATGGGTTTGCCGGCCCTATAAATGACGGGCAGAAACAACTTTTGGCTATTGTTAAAAGCAATGCCAATAGGTTAGAGCATTTAGTGAACAGCATACTTGAATTCCAAAAACTCGGCTCTAAAGGCATCAAGTTTGATATGGAGGATAATAATATCAACGAAGTCATTCAGGAAACCAAAAAAGACATGGTTATTGTAGCTTTAAAAAAGGGGCTTAAGATAGATCTTGACCTGAATAACGATATCCCCATAATTAAATTTGATAAAGAAAAAATCGCTAATGTCCTGATAAATCTTATAAGTAACGCCATAAAATTCACAGATTCAGGCATGATAAAAATAACCACAAGAAAAACCGGAGATTTTGTCCAGGTGTCAGTTAGCGATACAGGTATGGGCATAGATAAGGATGATATCCCAAAGCTCTTCCATAGCTATAGCCGGTTGGATTCACCAATAGCAAAACACACCGAAGGCTCAGGGCTTGGTTTGGCTATCTGCAAGGAGATCGTCGAAGAGCATAAAGGCAGGATCTGGGTTGAATCTGAAGCCGGTAAAGGAAGTATATTTCAATTTACTCTCCCTATTAATTCTTAAATTATATTTAAGGAGTAAAATATGAAAACATTTAAAAATTGTTTTTTGGTAATATTTTTTCTGATGACAGTAGCCTTTGGAGTTAATTTGTCTTTGGCGCTGGAGGGAGGCGACCGGGAAGAGGCAATGGAAGAATCTACCGCTGACTATGAGGCCAGCCAGGATGAGGATATACAGGCTGACAGAGGCCAAGCGCCTCCGGACCAGGACTACGAAGCTGATAGAGGCAGTAAGGAAGACGAGCT
>CAYWPX010000008.1:0-71283 GCA_964460615.1 uncultured Planctomycetia bacterium | reverse complement strand
TTGGCAGTTTCGCGCTAAGAAATCGGAGTTTCATTTTAAATATTTTTCTTGAAGTTTAAGTAGCGCCATATTAGAATATACCAAAAAAGGAAAGCCATGGTAAAAGACAAATTAGACGAAGGATTAAAACCTGTTTATGTTGAAGCATTTGACCTTGATGATGCATGGTTCCAATGCTTATCTGAAATTTTGGAAAACGGGCATGTTTATAAGATCGACCGCGGAAGTTATGAGGGCATGAAACGCTTAGAGTTTGATTTTGTAACTATAAGGGTAAAGAACCCCCAACATCAGATCATTCCGCTTCTTCCCGAAGGTTCAGGTATCCCTGCGCCGACAAGCATGGAGTATATCCACCAGTATCTGCAGTATTTGGTGACAGGCTGTAAGACAAATACTGAGGATTATACTTACGGCGAGCGGCTTGTGGACCCCAAGGCAAAAGTTGAGCTTGAAGTCGGCGGCGCTAAAATGATCAAGGAAATACCTCTTGACTGCAATCAGATCGAGGAGGTTATAAAGATCTATAAATCCGGTAACTACGGGACCAATCAGGCAGTCATGGAGATAGGGATGCCTTCGGACCTCAAATTAGTGGATCCGCCGTGCCTTAGGCTTATAGATACCAGAGTCCGCTACGGCAAACTTCATTTCTTTTTATATTTCAGGTCGTGGGATTTGTGGGGAGGTTTCCCTTCTAATCTAGGAGGCCTGGAGCTCGTTAAGCAGTATATGGCTGAAGAGATAGGCGTGGGAAACGGAGAGATAATCGCCTGTTCCAAAGGTTTGCATCTTTATGAATATGTATGGGATCTTGCCAAGCAGAGAACCCATAAACTGGATTTAAAGATAGAATAAACAGTATCTAAAATCCATAAATAACCTTTACATATAAAGTCTTGCCTGATGAATAAAGCACTTACAAGTTATGGCTTTAAGGGGAGCACGCGATGCGCTCTTCTTAGTTGCCTTCTAAAACAACCTTCCAAAAAAACATTAATTTTTTTAACCGTGACTCTGATATTTTTATTATCAGTTCGATGAAAGCTGACAATCATGCTTCAAGATGCGCATATACACCTGCAAGATGTGAAAGAATATAAATATAAAAATTCTATTTTATCAGGGCTACCTTCCGAAAAGGTAGGTAGATTCTTTTGTAATGCTACATCGCCAGACGATTGGCAGATTGTCAGGGATCTTGCTTTAAATAACGATAATGTAGTCCCTTTTTTCGGAGTCCATCCGTGGTTTATAGAAAAGATCAAGCCAGGTTGGGATACAGAGCTAACAAAATTTATCCAAGACCCAAATTCAGGCATTGGTGAGATAGGCCTGGACCGATTAAAAAAAGAGATAGATTTTGAAAAGGCGAAGACAGTTTTTGATAGACAGCTTGAAATCGCAGCCCTCTTTAAAAAGCCCGTAACCATCCATTGTATCGACGCCTGGGGAGAGATGGTCGAAACACTTAAAAGATATGACCAAAAAGATCTTACTTTTATGGCCCATGCTTTTAATAGCTCGGAAGAGGTCGTGAAAGAACTTCTGAAATTAAACGGCTATATATCGTTTCCGTTAAAATATCTTGAGGGGAGATCCCAGAGGCTTTTGGAAGTATTTCGTATTGTTCCGAACGAGCGGCTGCTTCTTGAAACGGATTTTCCTTATTTTTCTAATAGCAGCGCAATTTCAGAGGAATATTTCAGGATAATTTCAAGGCTTTATAAAACCGCGGCGGAAATAAAAAAAATCAATGAAGAGCAATTCAGAAAGATCATCTGGGAAAATGGAACAATTTTTTTGCATAGAACTATTGCTGGGAAAAGCTAAACTAAAAGTTCTGCATAAAAGCTTTGTTGTAGTCATAGGCCTTGGGGCTGTGGGGAGCTATGCGGTTGAAGGTTTAGCCAGAGCAGGTGTCGGGAAATTCAGGATCGTTGATTTTGACAAAATAAAGCCGACCAATTTAAACAGGCACCTGTTGGCGACTCACTGTACTCTCGGCAGGTCTAAAGCAGAGTTAGTCAAAGAAAGGATCTTAAGCATAAATCCTAAGGCCAAAGTTGAGGCCCTTGAGATCTTTGCCGCCCAGGAGACATTGGATGGGATACTTGATGATTCGCCGAATCTTGTTATAGATGCTATAGATTCTCTTAATCCAAAAGTCCAGCTATTGGATGCCTGTTATAGAAAAGGTATCCCTGTAATTTCATCTATGGGGGCCGCTACCAGACTGGATCCGTTTTTGATAAGATCCGGGGATCTTTTTGACAGCACAAACTGCCCTTTGGCGCAGAAGCTAAGGAAGAGGCTTCGTAAATTAGGCATAAAACGCGGAATTTTTTCTGTTTGGTCCGAAGAAAAACCGAATCTGGGTTTCGAAGAGCCGGAAAATTCACCCTTAGAAGATAGCTATATGAGGGGTAGATCCAGGAAGAAATTGGGAAGCCTTCCGACTTTAACGGCTATATTCGGGCTTATTATTGCCCATAAGGCTATGGAATTTTTATGTAAGGGGTTAAAAAAAGATATTAAATAGAATTAAAAATTTTCGGCCGGGTTAAGAAAGGATCGGATAGATGGATAGTAACAATAAGAAGATGAAGCTCAATTTTCTTAATATTTTATTCATAGCTTTTATCGTCCTGCTTCTTTCGGGATGCGCCTCGGTACCTCAGGAAAAATCACCATATATCCAAAGCCTCTACAAAAGGGTTCCCTATGATAAGGCTGGCCGCTTCAGAGTAGTGAGTCTCTATTATGCTACTAACCGCCAAATGTCTTCCATTAACGGGCAGGATGATAAATTCGGTTCGCAGATGAGCGATAAGATGTCATATGGTATTTTGAAGGTTATGATAGACCCGGCGCTTGGCGTTGGGACGATGTTGCCTCTTGCAATTGAGAAATCAGGCCTGATGAAGATCAAGGATAATATTGTGCTTGATGAAATTGATTTTTATAAGGAACTTAAGCTTGATGTAGACAAGTCCCCCCATAATTCGCTTTTAGTAATGGTTTTCGGGTATAACAACAGTTTTGAGAATAATTCGTTGATGGCTAGCTATTCGATGTATTCCCTTGATGCCAACACTCCGGTGCTGCTTTTTGATTGGCCGGGGGATAAAAGTATGGGCATAAGAGAATATAAAAAGGCTTCCAATGTTGCAAAATTATCCGGGCCATATTTAGGAAATTTACTCGGTAAAATCATAAGAGATGTTAAACCCGTTAATCTGTGGATAGAAAGCGCGAGCCTTGGCTGCCAGGTTGTCTGCGACGCATTTGACGAGATGCATGAATATCCGGACCTCAGAGACCAGGATCTGGAAATCGCTCATGTGATACTTGCCGCGCCTGATGTCGGAAATGACGAATTCGATGAAAAATTCAAAAACCAGCTGTCAACTTTGTCAAAAAAACTTACAACCTATGTTTCAAGTGATGATGAGGCTCTTTTGATGAGCGTATTAGTGAATAGGGAAAAGAGGCTTGGGAGGCAAAAAGGAGGAGATCCCGCGCAACTTGAAGAGACAAAAGATCTCTTGTATCTGAAATCCCTGGATCCCGACAAGATTACCGTCATTGATGTTACTCCCATAAACCAGGCAAGTTTCAGGCACGGGTATTATCTGGAGTCTCCGGAATTTTTTGATGATTTTTATAACAGGCTTTTTGATAAAGAGCCCAATATAAATAGAAGGCTTTATCTATTGAAAGCTGATAAAAATACCGATTATTGGGTAATGTCACCCGGCAGATAAAATTAAGGAGGTATATAATGGCCCCGATGGAAGTTAATGTTGAAAACCTGGAAGCCAGGCTCAAGTCGATCAAAGCGAGCGATATTATGACGAGATCTGTCATTACAACTGACAAAGATGTCAATCTTGCGGATCTCTCAAAGATAATGATAGAAAAAAGGATCAGCGGAATGCCTGTGTTGGAAAATGGCTCCGGTAAGATAGCAGGGGTTGTCACAAAAACCGATCTATTTGCGGTGATAAATATGATCAGGTCCGGCGTTGTGGTTGAAAAGGGAAAGACTGCCTGCTGCAATCCCACAGTGAATTTTGCGATGACACATGATGTGGTGACTGTAAATGAAGATACCACCTTAAGCGAAATGATAGATGTAATGGTATCGAGATCCATGCATACTTTGCCGGTAGTTTCCGAAGGCAAGATGGTAGGAGTAGTCGGCGCGCATGATATATTTAAGAGTTTCTATTCAGCCATTTGGGATATGGTACACAAGGGGTGATCTATGAAATCCGTTCTTAAACTCTATCTTGTTATAATCGTGCTTTTATTGCCCATCTTCTTTTTTAATAGCCATACACAAGCTAGCGGCGAGGAGGCCTCCATGAAAAATGAAAAAGATCTCAATAATAATGAATCTCACGAGCAATGCTCCTTACCTCCAAGCGACGAAGAACTAAGAAAGATCCTTACTCCCGAACAATATAAAGTGGTAAAAGAGAACGGTACAGAGACGCCTTTTAAGAATGAATACTGGGACAACAAATCGGAAGGCATTTATGTGGATATCGTTACCGGAGAACCTCTATTCAGTTCTCTTGATAAGTTCGACTCAAAGACAGGATGGCCGAGTTTTACCAAGCCTATAAGCGAGGGCATTATCAATCAAAAAATTGACAGGTCCTTAGGGATGGAAAGAGTAGAGGTCAGGTCCAAAAAGGGAAATTCGCACTTAGGGCATTTATTTAACGACGGCCCAAAGCCGTCAGGGCAGAGGTATTGTATTAATTCTGCCTCTCTCAGATTTATACCTCTGGAGGATATGGAAAAAGAGGGCTATGGAAAATTTCTTGTGCTTTTCGGAAAGAAAGGATCTAAAGCTACTTATGAAAAAGCCGCTTTCGGTGAAGGATGTTTCTGGGGTTCAGAGGATGTTTATTCCGGCATCAAGGGAGTTATTTCAACTACAGTCGGCTATATGGGAGGCAAGACAAAAAATCCTACCTATGAAGAGGTGTGCACAGATAAGACCGGGCATGTTGAGACAGTGGTGATAGAGTACGACCCGAAAATAATTTCTTACGATAAGTTGCTTACGATTTTCTGGGCTACGCACGATCCTACTACATTAGATAGGCAGGGGCCTGATGTGGGATCGCAGTACAGGTCCGTGATCTTTTATTATACAAATGAACAGGAAAAACTTGCAAAGGCTTCCAAAGACGATCTTGAAAGATCGGGGAGATTAAAAAAACCGGTCGTTACTGAGATCGTGCCGGCAACAGAATTTTATAAGGCAGAAGAGTACCATCAGGAGTATTACAAAAAGCATGGCATGAAATCAAGCTGCCATATACCTTTTAAGGATTAATCCAAAATACAAAAACCCTCCTTTGGCTCTTAAGTCATAGATAAATGCGTTGCGATCACCCATTTTATTGTAGTTAGAGCTTTCTGAATTTTGCGGTAAGAAATGCTGCGTGCGTGACATCAAGTCTGGCAAATTTTGCCGGAAGCGGGTAGTAACCTGCGCCCTTGATCTTTTCCAGTCTGAATCCGTGCAGTTTAAAGAGATCCAGAAGCCCCCTTATGGACAAAACCCTTATATGCTGAAAGGATTCGGGGTAGGTAGTATCCTCGTTATTATGAAGCGCCAGAGGGTTCCCAACATTATATTTTATTTTAGAGTAATTGGCAGATGACATAGGCATCCATCCGAATAGAAGAGAGAATATATTGTGCCAGCTGGCTAGATTTTCAGTGGCAATAATTGCATAACCGCCTTTTTTTAGGACTCGTTTTATCTCTTCGACAAAGTGTTCGGTTTTATAGAGATGCTCTATGACCTGGTTTGCGTGTACGCAGTCAAAATAATTGTCACTAAACGGGAACTTTTGCGAAATATCCCCCAGGCTTACCTTAATGCCCAGGGCTTCGGCTTTTTTGGCAAGTTCCGGAACTATCTCGACAGCATAGATATCCTTGGTCCTGACTCTATCAGCGATCTTTTTTGTCCACGCGCCGTCACTTGAACCGATATCGAGTAATTTGGCGCCGGCATTAGGCTCAAGAAGCGTTAAAATGTCTTTTTCGTACAGGTTTTGGGAGCTTTTTCTTAAATATCTAAAGTATTTTTTCAGCATGAACCGATTATACCATAAAAAATTAGAGAAGAAATTATTTATTTATGATTTTTTGAGGTATAATATAAAAAAAGAAAGGGGCGGAATATGAAAATAGGGAAATGTGATGTGAAGGTGTTCAAGATAAAAAATAGAAAAGGCTTTGCTGCTATATGCTGTAATAATCTGACCGAAGGTAAAACCCCTAAAGAGGCCTGCATGAGGATGGAAAAGGCCCTTAAAAGAAAGGCTGCTAAAGGCTAAAAAATAAATTGATATTAGATATCGCGGTTCTTTGCCGGATATCCGGTTAACCCGTTTTACAATGCGCAGGATGTTTTATAATGAGAAAAAATTTTATTTTATTGATGTTGGTTATCATAAATCTGATCATTCTCGGTGTCTTGGGACTTAGGCAGGAGGAGGGCAAAAAGGCCATCAGAGAATCTATCATGAATGAGATACGGGGGAAAAAATCCATCGAGGCCGCTCTTACCACTGAAAGCATGACAAAGAAAGAGAAAGAGGATTTCATCCTTCATCAGGAGCATAAGATCGAGATGGAAAGATTTTCTAAGGCCATGCAAAGTTTTAATATCCAGATAGAAGAATCGAAAAAAAAGCTCGAAGAAAATTTTATTTTGTTAAACGAAGCAAATAAAAAGCTGGAAGAGTATACAAGAAGTATCGAGCTAAAATTAAGCGAAGAAATCGGTTTGGCTAAGCAAAAAATTGACGATCTTGATAAACTCGGGAAGTCGTCCGCCGTTTCGATCGAAGAGATGAATAAAAGATTCGAGGGCCTTGGCTCAGATATTAAAAATAAGTTTAGCATTGAATCTTCAAGATCCGAAGCCCTAAACAATGAGATAAAGAACCTAAAAAATGAATTGGCTGATCTCAATAAAAGCTTATCAGTCATTAAAACCGGTCTGGAAGACCTTATATCAGATCAACCTGTAGGCCCTTAAAAATATGAATATATATCTTCTGGTGATTATTATCATATTGGTAGCAGAATATCTATTGAGCTTTTTAGTCGAAACGCTTAACATAAAAAGCGCCTCCCCTAAACTGCCGAACGAATTTGAGGGTTTCTATAATACTGAAACTTATAAGAAGTCCCAGGCTTATCTTGCGGATAATACAAGGTTTTCTTTGTTTAAGGACGGTTTCTTCACAGTATTTTTTCTGATCTTTATAATGATCGGAGGATTCAATTTCTGCGATACTATTGCGCGTTCTCTGGCGGTTAACTCCATAATGAGAGGATTGATATTTGCCGGTATTTTATTTTTTGGAATGGAGATAATAGGTATACCTTTTTCCCTCTATAAGACATTCTACCTGGAGGAAAAATACGGATTTAACAGGACGACCGTAAAAACATTCATCCTGGATAAGATCAAAGAAATTTTTTTGGGGATATTGATCGGTGGAGCAATATTAGCGGCAGTACTATGGTTTTTTGAAAAGACGGGCAGTTTGGCATGGCTATATTCCTGGGCCGGGGTAGTGATATTCGAGCTGTTCCTTGCATTTATTGCGCCTATCGTGATATTGCCTTTGTTCAATAAATTTATTCCTATCGAAGAAGGCAGCCTGAAGCATGCCATTGAAGATTATGCAAGATCCCAGAATTTTAAGTTGAGCGGTATATTTAAGATGGATGCCTCGAAAAGATCCGCCAAATCGAATGCGTTTTTCATCGGTTTCGGAAGGTTCAGAAGGATCGCCTTATATGATACCCTTATTGAAAAGCATACAAGAGAGGAGCTTGTATCGGTCTTAGCGCACGAGATAGGCCATTACAAGATGAAGCATTTTATTAAGCACATCTTGATGTCAATATTAACTTCCGGTTTTATGTTTTTTATCCTCTCATTTTTTATAAATAATAAGGGGCTCTTTGAAGCGTTCAGGATGGAGAACCTGTCGATCTACGGCAGTTTATTTTTCTTTGCTTTTTTATATAGCCCTATTAATTTTATTTTTGATATTGTAGCTAATATTTTTTCAAGGAAACATGAATATGAAGCTGATAAGTTTGCCAAAGACACCTACAATAACCCCGAAGCTTTTGTCTTGGCATTAAAAAAGCTCTCGGTCGATAATCTGTCCAATCTCACCCCGCATCCGGTTAAGGTTTTTTTAGATTATAGCCATCCTCCGGTCCTTGAAAGGATAAAAGCGCTGAAGAAAAGTTAGCTTAGAATTTTTTTATAGCTATAAATAGTGTTTATATTATTTTTTATGCAGTTTTTTATTGCTAAATAATTTTAGTTTGATATAATCTAAAATTTAATGATTTGAAACATTGCCGATATTAGTGTAAATTTGATATATAAGGTATATACCCATTAACCAGTCTATGATTTTTGGCTCTTATGAGTTAGAAGCGGCGGATACAGTTTATTTAAAATTCAATTAAAGGGAGTATGATGAAACAAAAGCTATTTATATTAATTTTGGCATTTTTTGTGATATTGGGGATTTCTTTTGGCGGATATTCCTTGTCTAAATATCTGGAAAAGACAAAAAATGCGCGAATCGCCCTGGAGAGGAGAAAAGAAGCCTGGAAATCTCTTCAGAGAAAGATCAAAAGAGACCTGGTCAGTTACAAGGGCCAGGCAGGCGTTGTAATAATAGATCTTCAAACGGGCTGGAAGATCTCATTTAATGAAAATAAACTTTTCCCTTCAGCAAGCCTTGTAAAGGTTCCTATTATGGCGGCAAGCCTTAAGGCGAGTGAAGAAAAAAGATTAAATCTAAACGAGACGCTAATTCTCAAGAATTCTCTAAAGACCCCCGGTTCCGGTGTATTGAAGAACATGCCCGAAGGGACTACTATGACAGTTGGCGATGTGATTGAGTATATGGTGACCCAGAGTGACAATACCGCCACAAATATACTTATCGGGAAACTCGGTTTTGATTATCTGAACGATTATTTTAAGAAGATGGGCCTCGAAAAAACCAATTTATCGAGAAAGATGATGGACTTCAAATACAGAAAAATGGGGATCGAAAATTATACTACTCCAAAGGACATGGCTTTTATTCTCCAGGCAATTTATACCAGACAATTTATCAGCGACAAAGCGTCAAAGCAGTGTTTGGATTTGTTGTCTCAGCAGAAATTTAATGATAGAATTCCCGCAAAACTTCCCACTGATACTATAGTAGCGCACAAGACGGGCCTAGAGAGAAATGTCTGTCATGATGTAGGCATTGTCTACACAAATAGAGGTAACTTCCTCATATGCGTCCTTACAAAACATCCAAGCACCAGCCTTGCTTCCAAGAAATTCATTTCCAAAGTCGCTTTAGATACATACAAATTCTATGACCAGGAGATCTAAAGTAGGTAGGGGACGGTTCTCTCCAAAAACTCTCGTCGGAGAATTTTAGAGAGAACCGTCCCCTATTATTACTGATTTTTTTGGTTTGATATGAAAATTTTATGGTAAAATGTACTCATGATCACCGCCTTTAATAAATCCCAAAATACCTCTATTTTCATTACTGAGGCCTCTGCAGGTTCCGGCAAGACATATGCTTTGGCCAAACGCTACCTCAAGCTTATACTTAGCAGTGATTCCTCATTCAGAGATATCGAAGAGATTCTGGCAATTACCTTTACTAAAAAAGCCGCCCGTGAAATGAAAGAGAGGATATTGGACTTATTGCGCTTGCTTGCTTTGGGAGGGTTTAGCGCTGAGGATGATGAGAAAAAACTGCTCGAAGAGCTTGGGATGGCCAAAAAGATCTCCGGCCTTAAAGCAGAGGCTGCGCTTGATTATATCATATCAAACTACAGCAATTTTAGGGTTCAGACAATAGATAGTTTTGTGAATTCGATTATTTCGTCATGTTCTTTTGGGTTAGGGCTTTCTGCAAAGCTCAAGGTCCTTGATGAGAGGGCGGAGTACCTAGCTTATAGCCTTGATGATGCTATTGATATAGCATTCCGCAATCCGGATATAAGGGCGCTTTTTGATAAATTTTTGGACCAATATTTGTACCTTGAACATAAAACCAAATGGCTCTCAAAAGGCGATATACTTGATCTCTTGGCCTCTATGCTCGGGCATCTTGACGTTTATGGAGGAGAATTTAAAAAATACAACCTTAAAGAGACAGATCTTTATGAAGAAAAAAGAAAACTCTTCGGCCTATTCGTTAAATTATCCGAATTGATGCCGGAAAACGCAAACGGGCATTTTAAAAATGCTATCACCAAGATCGTAACCGGCGATAACCGGATCATCGATTTTAAAATTATCAGCGATTCAAAAAGCTTGCTAAAAGATGAGATACCTTTAAATAAAAATGGTGTAGCGAGCCCCGATGTCCAAAAATTATGGGCTGATATTAAAAAGAAAATTTCTTTTTTAGCTGAGCTTGAGTCGAGATCGATCTTTAACTGCTATATAGATATATTTAATGTGGTGATATCAATACTATTGGATAAGGCATCAAAGGATGAGGTCCTTTTCTTGAATGAACTTAACAATAAAGCCGCCAGCTTAATATCAAAAAGCGATATTTCCTATAAAGAGATAAGTTTAAGGCTGGGCGATAAAATAAAGCACTTCCTTATCGATGAGTTTCAGGATACGAGCGATCTTCAGTGGAAGAATATCTCAAGCCTGGTTAAAAGCGCTATAACTGGCGGCGGAAGCCTCTTTTATGTCGGGGACAGAAAGCAGGCTATATACCGTTTTAGAGGGGGAGATTCACGGTTATTCGATAAGATCAAAAATGACCACAAAAATAATGCTATTGTAGAGAACCTTCCTTTGAACCGGCGAAGCCTTAAAGAGATAGTCGAGTTCAATAATGCCGTATTTTCTATGGAGAACCTTGAAAGATTTCTGTCCGAGAGCGGGTCACAGGATGAATTAAAGCAGTTCAATATAGATGAGAAAAGCGATATTTTAAGCATTTTTTTGAATTCACATCAGAAGCCTCTTAAGCAACAAAATGATCCCGGTAAGTGCGGATATGTAAATGTAAAATCAATAGAAGGGGAGAATAAACCGGACAGAGCCGAAAAGATCAAATTCGAATTGATCACTCTGATCGACGGATTGAGAAAGAGAAAAGTTTTCAAGCTCGGGGATATAGCGGTATTATGCCGCGGCAATGATGAGGTGGGCTTAGTAAGCAGCTGGCTTATAGAGCATAAGGTCCCGGTAGAATCGGATAAGACCCTTAATATAAAAAATAACAGATTTATAGGCGATATAATATCATTATTAAAGTTCCTTGATTCGCCTTTGGACAATATTTCTTTTTCATCGTTTATCCTAAGCGAAATATTCCTTAAGGCAACAGGCCTAAAAAGCGATGAGATATCAGAATTTTTATTCAGCCAGAATAAAAGATTTTCTTTAGAGAAGAATTTTACAATCTTCAGGGAATTTCAGAGAAGATATCCTCAGATCTGGTCAGGCTATTTTGATTCATTGTATAAAGCGGTGGGATTTGTAGGTATATACGAGATAGTGATAGATATCTTCACCAGGTTTGGGATCCTGGGTAATTTTGCGCCTTATCAGGGATTTTTTATGCATTTCATAGGGCTTGTCAAATCTCTGGAGGACAAATTCCCGTCTTTGGCGGATTTCCTTGAGTATTTTGATGAGCTTGAAGATAAGAAGCTGTTTGTAAATTCATCGGATACCGACGCTATCAAGGTGATGACCGTTCATAAGGCAAAGGGGCTTGGGTTTGATGTCGTGATAGCCCCGTTCCTGGATATAGACATAGGAGACCTTGGTGCTACAGGCAAAAAAGGAAAGGTATCTTATGTGATAGAGGCAAATGAAGATTTTCTTTCGCTCCTTAGGCTTGACTCAAAATACGCCAGGCTTTCAGGTCCGATCAGGGCGGCTTATAAGAATGAATTTAAAAAAGCGTTCATTGATGAACTTAATTCAACTTATGTTGCTTTTACAAGAGCAAAAAAAGAGCTATATGTTTTTATCCCGCATGGCAAAAATAAATGTTCCAATATAGCCAGATTCCTGATCCCTGAAGATCAGAAGGAACGAGGAAATCCCTGTAAATCCGAAAACTTACCGGTAAAAACGGATCCATCAGTATTGATCCCGCCCCCGAAATTTAAAGAATGGATCGAATATATTAAAGATGAACTGGCCAAACGCGATGATGTAAAGAATCCCGAAGCCCGTCTTAAAGGCAATATTTTACACGAAGGGCTGTCTATGATCGGAGACCTGAATAAGATAGGTTTAAAGGATGCTTTAAATAATGCCTTTAATAGGATAGAGGCTGTATTCCCATTCGTTCGCGACCTATCAAGTCATAAAAAGCTTATCGAGGATTTGATTATGGATGATAAACTGAAAAAGTTTTTCTATCCCGATGAGGGAGAGGTATTTTTGGAGAAAGAGGTTGTGAATAAATACGGAGATACAAAAAGGATAGACCGCCTGATCATTAAACCCAAAGAAGTCCTGATCGTGGATTATAAGACAAAAAATGATCCCCGTCCCAGCCAAAAAGAACAGATAGATGAGTATAAAACAATAATAAAGGATCTGTGCCCCGGCAAAAAGGTTGAAGGGTACCTGATTTTTATTGAAGATAGAATCATAGAGATGATATAGATGGAAAGACTTATAACATATAATTTTACCGAAGATACGATCGCTAAACTTGCAGGCCTACTTAAGGAGGATTATCTTAAGGCGGGTAACGATCTATCTAAGGTTGCCATAGTTTTTGGGGGCAAGAGGCCGTCGCTATTTTTGAAAAAGGAGCTCTCAAAACTCCTTGGAGCAAGCTTTTACCCGCCGAAATTCTTTAGCATAGATGAATTTGTCTCTTATACGGTTTCTAAAAATTATCCCCCCAAATTAATAGAAGAACTTAATGCTTCCTACATGATCTATAATATCATTCTGGATAATTTTAAGCATCTATTGAAGAGAAGAGAGGGATTTTGCGAATTTTTATCGTGGGCGAGGGAGATAGCCAATTTTATCAATGAGCTTGATCTTGAGAGCATCGGCCCTGAAATCCCCGGTATTGAGGATAGCGATAAAATCAATATACCGGATAATATTTTTGCGCTTCTTAAAGATATCTTTAAGATCAGGGATATCTATCACGGCAAACTGAAAGATAGATCGCTGTATTCAAGGGGGCTTATTTATGCCGAAGCTTCGAAGGTGGTTCGCGAGGTTAGTTTTGAAGAGTTTGACAAGATCTTTTTCTGCGACTTTTATTCTTTGCATAAGACCGAAGAACATATATTGAAATCTCTTTATGATTCCGGCAAGGCGGTACTTATTTTTCAAAGAGATGAATCCGGTTGGCCGGTCTTTGAAAAACTTTCAAAAATATTCGGGTCAAAAATTGCGCCCGGGCAAAAAGACAGTCAAAAATATCAATTTGAACTTTTTAAAGGTTTTGACAGGATGTCTCAGGTGGGCTTGGCCGGCAAGATTTTAAAAGAAAAGGTCATCGCCGAAAATAGATCATTGGACAAGACCCTTATAATGCTCCCTGATCCCGATACATTCATACCTCTGATTTCCGAGGTATCGGGCCTGGTAGAGGCTTTAAACGTCTCTATCGGATATCCGCTGAAGAGAAGCTCATTTTATGCGCTTTTAAAACACATCTTTACCGCCCAGGAGACAAAAAAAGATAATTTATATTATACAAAAGATTATTTAAGGGTTATCCTGCATCCTTTGATGAAGAACCTGAGTTTAGCCGGCGAAGGCATGACTACGAGAGTTTTGGTGCATAAGCTAGAGGAGCTCTTTAAAGGTATTGAGAAATCTGCTCTAAGCGGGGCGATTTTTCTCGATCTTGATGATCTGGGAAATATTGATGAAATAAGTGAAATAATCTCTGAAGCTTTAGAAAAAGCCCAAAGCCCGAAAAGTAAAGACGATATAAGGCGTATATTGGAAGAGATACATGAGATAGGATTTAAAAAATGGGAAAAGATAAAGAATTTCAATGAATTTATCGCTATCCTCAATGATTTCTGCCAAGTTGTTTTGGAGAAGGGCCTCGTGGAGAAGCACTATCTTGACCTTAAGATAGTTGAGAGGATTTTTGAGATCATCAATGAGCTTAAAGTGGCCGAATTCGCTGAAGAAGGATTTGCAAAGGTTGATATATTCAGGATTTTTCTTAGCAAGCTGGATTCAGAAATGATCTCGTTCAAAGGAGACCCCTTAAAAGGTATCCAGATAATGGGCCTCTTTGAAACCCGAAGCCTCCAATTTGATAATGTTATAATAATGGACCTGAACGAAGGCGTCATACCGAATGTATCGGGCAGTGAACCGCTTATTCCAAAAGCCCTTCTGGAAGCTATCGGTATAAACCGGCTGAATCAGGATGAAGATATACAGAGATATTATTTTATGCGCCTCATTAAGGGGGCGAAGAACGCATATCTAATATATGATGATAACCCTGATAAAGAGAGATCGAGGCTCCTCGAAGAGATCATCTGGCAGGAAGAAAAGCTCAATAAGAGGCCGGGTATCATTCAGGCTTCAAGGGCTAAGTTTGATATTTCAGGCGTTATCATTCCCAAAGAAACTATCAAGAAGAACCAGAAGATAATAGACTATCTCAAAAATGACCTGGAATATTCCTCCTCAAGCATAGATACATACCTGTCATGTCCTTTGAAATTTTATTATCAGTATGTGCTTAGGCTGAGGGAAAAAGAGAATCTACTTGATGAAGCCGAAAATAAGGATATCGGCAATTTCGTCCATGAGCTATTGGAAAATACATTTTCTTGTTTTAAGGGCAAGCGTCCCCTTTTGGACTCTAAGTTCGTAGAGTCGTTTTACAGGGAATTTGAGGAATTGTTCAAAAATAGCTTAGAGAAGAGAATGGGCGAGGAAGCGTTTATGGTCAAAGATATCCTTAAAAGCGCCCTTGATAAATTTTTGAAGTCAGAAAAAAAGAGAAACCCGGAAAAAATACTTTTTATGGAGGAGAAACGCACCAAAGAGATAATGAGATTGAACGATAAGACCCTCAAATTTACATGGCGCGCTGACAGGATAGACCTTGTGAACGAAAAAGATATTCTGGTTATTGATTATAAGACCGGGAGTACGTCCAAATTCCCCAAGGATTTAAAGAAACTCGAAAACAATACCTTAAACCGAAATTTGATATTTGAAACCATTCATTCTTTTCAGCTTCCGATATACTGTTATTTTGTAAAAAGGGATTTTCCCGATCATAACATAAACGCTGCTTTATACGATATTAAGAGCGCGGACCTGATATATTTTATTGACGATGGATCGGATAGCTACCAGGATAAGATGAATTTATGCTTTGATTCGCTGGACTTCGTGATCTCAGAGCTCTGGGACCCTAAGATCAATTTTGAAACTTGCGATACCCCGGAAAGCTATTGCGATAACTGCCCGTTCTCATCTATGTGCGGATAAGATATGGATACGAAAGCTAAGATAAAAAAGATCGCAAGTCTCTTAAAAAGATCTAAGTCAATTCTTTTTATTACCGGAGCCGGTATTTCCGCCGATTCAGGGCTTCCTACCTATAGGGGAATAGGAGGCCTTTATAATGACAAGTCTACCGATGAAGGTATGCCTATTGAGGAGGCTCTCTCTGGGGATACCTTGGAAACACATCCTGAAATTACCTGGAAATATCTTACCCAGATCGAAAAGAATTGCCGGAATGCTAAACATAACCGCGCCCATGAGATTATTGCCGAGATTGAAAAGCGTTTTGAGCGTGTTTGGGTTTTAACGCAGAATATAGATGGTTTTCATCGGGATGCAGGGTCCAAAAACCTTATTGAGATACATGGGCGAATGCACAGTATCTATTGTAAAAAATGTTTATGGCAACTTGACCTAAAAGACTATTCAAGTATCAAGATACCCCCGGTCTGCCCTGAATGCAGCTCGATAGCAAGGCCAAAAGTCGTATTTTTCGGGGAAATGCTTCCGTATAGGGAAATGCAAATTTTAAGAAGGGAATTGGATAAGGGGTTTGACCTTTATTTTACCATAGGGACAACCAGCGTTTTTCCGTATATACAGGAACCGATTATAATCGGCAATGCATCGGGTAAACCAACTATTGAGATAAATCCTTCCGAGACTGAAATCTCCGACCTTGTTTACATCAAGCTCGATTTGGGCGCAAAAGATGCTTTGGAACTAATCTGGCAGGAATATTTAAAAGCTTAGGAATTATTATTTGATTCAATATTAAGCGTATAGTACAATATATCAAAACATACGGGAGGGTATGGATGATATCAATAGTGCTATTGATGTTGTATTTGGTGGCAATGGTCCTTGTTGGTGTTTGGGGAATGAAGAAAACCTCCAACCTGAATGATTTTTTTCTCGGAGGGAGGACGATAGGCCCGTGGGTCTCGGCTTTTGCATATGGGACTACATATTTTTCCGCAGTTATATTTATCGGTTTTGCCGGGAAGATCGGGTGGGGTTTCGGTCTTAAAGGCCTGTGGATTGCGGCGGGTAATGCATTCATAGGGTCGCTACTGGCATGGATAGTTCTGGCTAAGAGGACCAGGAGGATGACAAAGAACCTCGAAGCTATGACCATGCCGGAATTTTTGCATGAAAGATTCGAAGGAAAGTATATAAAATCCATCGCATCCGCAATAATATTTATATTTCTACTGCCTTATTCAGCGTCGGTATTTAAGGGCCTTGGGCACTTATTTGAAGCAAATTTCCACATTCCCTATGATATGGCGTTACTAATAATGATAGGTATTACAGGTATTTATCTGATACTGGGAGGATATTTTGCCATTACCCTGACAGATTTTATTCAAGGCATAATAATGTTATTCGGCGCAATCATAATGGTAGCGGTATTGGTAAATAACGGAGGGGGGATAACAAACGTTATATCTACAATAATAGAGAAGTATCCTCAGCATGTCCCTGTTGAGAAACAGCCTAATATGCTTTTATTGGCATCTTTGGTTTTTATGACTTCATTCGGAGTATGGGGTATGCCTCAGATGGTCCAGAAGTTTTATGCTATAAAAGATGAGAGGGTGATAAATAAAGCCGCTATTGTTACAACAATATTTGCAGTGATAATAACATTTGCGGCATATTTTACGGGATCCATGCTCCATGTATTTTATGACAAACCTATAATGGCGGATGGTAAAGCGGCTTTCGACATGATGATCCCGGATCTTATTACAACCCAGTTGCCCGAGATCCTTATGGCAGTTATATTATTATTAATTTTAGCGGCATCAATGTCGACACTTTCAAGTCTGATACTTGTATCGGCTTCGGCGGTTACAATAGATATGTATAAAGGCCACATTAACCCAAGAATATCCAAAGAGTCATCGCTATTTATGATGAGGTTTTTGTCGGCTCTATTTATAATCCTGTCTTATTTTATCGCGAGATATGAATTTGCTATTATCATTACGCTTATGGCGTTATCCTGGGGAGTAGTTGCAGGAGCTTTTATGGCGCCATATATATATGGATTGTTCTGGAAGAGGACTACCCGTATTGCTGTTAAGGCGGGTATGATCTCAGGAGCGTTGACCGCGATAGGATTATTTTTTTTATGGGGCCAGGATAAATCTCCTATGGCTTCATCGGTAGCAATGATAGTCCCGTTTTTTGTTGTGCCCATCGTAAGCCTATTTACTAAATCCCCCTCAAAGGCACACCTGGAAAAGGCTTTTAAATAAAAACCTGAAAACTTAGAAAGATATATATGAAAAAAATCATTTTCGTAGTTTTGGTATTATTGGGCTTATGTTGCCAGGATGCTCTTGCAATAATAGAACCGCATGGCGGTGTAGCCCTTAGGCTTCGCCATGAGTTTTGGAAGGATCTGTCGGATGTAAGTAGTGATGCCGAAGATAACAGGAATTTTTTCAGGATCAAAACTTCTTTATGGGGGTCTTTGACCATTGAAAAGGATATCATGCTCTATGCAAAGATGACCAACGAAAATAAGGCTTACACATATTTTGCAGGAAGATCAGGGGTTGTCCCGGACAAATACCCGCTCAAAAAAGGGTATCACTATGATATAAACGAAGTTGTTTTTGATAATCTTTACCTGGATGTTAAAAGGCTATGGACCATGCCGGTAGATATAAGATTCGGCAGGCAGGACCTTGTTAATATATACGGCGAAAATTTCTTATTTGCTGACGGTACACCGCAGGACGGTTCAAGGACTTTTTATTTTAACGCAGCCAAAGCCTCGTGGTACCTTGATGACAAGAATTCTATGGACCTTTTATATATAAATGACCCCAGGAGCGAGGAATTTTTGCCGGTGATCAATAGGCTTGAATTCACTCAGGCTGCGAACCCATCCGGCTCCAAGCTGCCGCAGTCTCTTAACGTTACAAACGAAGAAGGTTATGCCGTATATCTTAAGAATAAGCCTCTTGACGGGCTTAACCTTGAAGAATATTATATCTTTAAAAGAGAGGACGCCCAGGATGGCGCCGGCTACCAGTCACAGAGTTCCAATATTAACACTATCGGAGCTTATGGTAAATATACATTCGACCCCGTAACTTTCAGGGGGCAGTATGCGACGCAATTCGGAACTTATGGGAATGATGACAGGCTGGGTTTTGGCGGTTATGGGTTTGTTGATGTAGATTTTAAGGATATAATCTTACAACCTAAAATAAGCCAGGGATATATATATCTATCAGGAGATGATACCAATAGCAGTACAAACGAAAATTGGGACCCTCTTTTTTCCAGATTTCCTTGGTATTCAGAACTTTATGGTATTACAATGGGAGGCATGACAGGCGTAAGCTATTATTGGACTAACCTGAACATATGGAGGACAGAGCTTTGCCTGAGCCCTATGAAAAATATGAAGATCGGGCTTTTTGCAAATTATCTCGGGGCGAACGAAGATGTTTTAGGAACGGCGGTTTTTTCAGGCACCGGCAAAAACATAGGTTTCTTGCCGCAGGCAAAGATAGATTATTCTTTTACCAAGAATATCTCAGCTTATTTTTTGATCGAGTATATTAAACCGGGCAACTTTTTTGTGAATGACCAGGAAATGTTATTTTTAAGAACAGAGGTATCGATAAAATATTAATAACTATGATCAAAGAATCCAAGTTAAAGGATGTTGCGTTTTTATCAGGTGATGAGGCTTTAGCGCATGGGGCTTATGAAGAGGGCTTAAGATTTGCCGCTTCGTATCCCGGGACTCCCGCTACAGAGATACTGGAGTGCATCTCTAAATTCAAAGAGGTGGATTCCCAGTGGTCGGTAAATGAAAAAGTGGCATATGAAGTGGCGCTCGGTGCTTCTATAGCCGGATCAAGGTCGCTATTTTCGGCAAAGCACGTCGGAATAAATGTGGCGATGGACCCGTTGATGACATCAGCTTATACAGGTGTCGGCGGGGGGTTCATAGTGGTATCGTGTGACGATCCCGGTATACATTCTTCTCAGAATGAACAGGATAACCGTTTAATCGCCAAGATTGCCAAACTTCCGCTTTTGGAGCCGGCAAGTCCTTCTGAAGCCAAAGAATTTGTAAAGTTCGCCTTTGATATTAGCGAAAAATTCGATACGCCGGTAATGATGCGGCTTACTACAAGGGTCTCTCATACTAAAGAGAATGTTACCCTGGGCCCCAGGATCGATATACCAAAAAAAGAATATAAGATTGATATCCCGAAATATGTAATGGTTCCGAAAAATGCTTATACAAAACATCTGGCATTAGAGCAAAAACTGGTCGAACTGAAAAAACTTTCTGAAAAAATTGCGCTTAACAGAGTCGAACTTAACAGCAAAAAACTCGGGTTTATTGCAAGCAGTGTTTCATATCTTTATGCAAAAGAGATGTTTCCCGATGCCTCTATACTTAAGCTCGGTATGACATATCCTTTTCCGGCCCAATTGGCAAAAGAATTCAGTAAGAAGGTTAAAGAATTGGTTGTGTTGGAGGAGCTGGAACCGTTTTTGGAAGAAGAATTGATGATGCTCGGAGTAAAATTTAAAGCCAAAAAACCCTCATTTAGGGTAGGGGAGTTGAGGCCTGAATATATTCCATCGATCGTGAAAGGCAAAGATAAGGCTGAAGAGGCTTCTTCTTCAAGAAAACCGGTGCTTTGTGCCGGGTGCCCGCACAGGGCGGCATTTTTGGTACTGAATAAACTTAAAGTAAATGTTACAGGGGATATAGGTTGCTATACTCTTGGCGCGCTTCCTCCTTTAGCGAGCCTGCATACATGTTTATGCATGGGCAGCAGCGTGACATTTCTAGAAGGCTTTACCAAAACACTCGGAAGGAATGTTGTAGGTGTTATCGGAGATTCTACATTTATTCATTCCGGGATAACGGGACTAATAAATCTTAGTTACAATAAGGGAAAAGGGGTCCTGATCATACTCGATAATTCCACTACAGCCATGACAGGCAATCAGCCGCATCCGGCGATGGGCCTGACCATCAAATGCGAGCCGACAAAAAAGCTGATTTTAGAGGATATCTCGAAAGCATGCGGAGCGGATAATGTAGACGTTATAACTCCTTATAACCTGGAGGGCTTTGAAGATCTCATAAAGAAGAGGATGAAAGAAGATAAGCTTTCGGTTATTATATCCAGATATCCATGCAGGCTGATTAATAGGCAGAAAAACAACAACCCTCTTTATATAAAAAGCTTGTGCAAGAAATGCCAGAAATGTTTCAGTATAAACTGTCCTGCTATCGAGAAAAACGATATTGATTTTTTGAGGATAAATAAATCACTCTGCACAGGATGTAATCTTTGTGTGGATGCATGTACATTTAAAGCGCTTGTTAGCGGAGATAAGGATGAATAAGGTTACAAATATTTTATTTTGCGGCATTGGAGGACAAGGGGTTTTGTCGGCAAGCGAAATTACCGGATGGGCTGCCCTTATCGACGGCAACCATGTAAAAAAATCAGAAGTTCATGGCATGGCCCAGAGAGGCGGGTCTGTCGAGTCGCACTTGAGATTCGGCAAAGTGGTATATTCTCCCATAATCCCTAAAGGAGAAGCGGACATACTGGTCTCTTTTCATCTGGACGAACATTTCCGTCTCAGGAGCTTTCTTAAGGAAAAAGGCATAGATCTTATCAACTATCTTGAAATATCCCATGATCTGATAAAAGATAAAAAATATCAAAATATTTTTTTATTGGGGGCTCTTTCAAAACATCTTGATATAAAGGAAAGTTGCTGGTTACTTGCCATAGATAAGGTCCTTGGCAAAAAGAACCCCGAAGAAAATAAGAAAATTTTTATTGAGGGACGAAACTCAGTAAAAGATTAATTAAAAAGAGGTGGTTTAAATGATCTGGAATGAAAAGATAGAATGCATGTCATTGAAAAGCCTTAAAGAGATCCAGTCAGAAAATCTTAAAGAGATTACCGGCTATGTCTACAAAAATTCCCCGATATATAAAGGAAAGCTCGATAGTTTCGGGGTATCGCCAAAAGATATCAAGGGCATCGATGATATCAAAAAACTCCCGTTCACTACAAAAGAGGACCTGAGGGACAATTATCCTTTTAAGCTTTTTTCCGCTCCCACTAAAAAACTTTCTGAGATCCATGTCTCCAGCGGTACTACAGGGAATCCTACGGTTGTTGGTTATACTAAAGATGATCTTAAACTATGGGGAGAGGTTATAGCGAGGGCTCTTTGCTGCGCCGGGGCAGTGCCCGGGGATATGATACAGATCGCCTATGGTTACGGGCTTTTTACGGGAGGACTTGGATTTCACTACGGATCTTTGGAGATGGGGCTCACGGTGATACCTGCTTCAAGCGGCCAGACAAAAAGACAGCTTAAGCTAATGAATGATTTTAAGCCAAGGATCTTAGCCTGTACGCCGAGCTATGCGCTATTTATGGTTGAAGAGGCTAAGGAGATGGGCCTTGATCCAAAAGAATCCAGCTGGGAGATCGGTATTTTCGGCGCTGAGCCCTGGAGTGAATCTATGAGAAAAGAGATCGAGGCTAAATGGGATATGCTTGCTACAGACGTATATGGTCTGTCCGAAATTATCGGCCCAGGGGTAGCCCAGGAGTGCCACCATAAAAAAGGCCTGCATATTTTTTCCGATGTTTTTTACCCTGAAGTTATAAATTCAAAAACAGGGCAAGAGGTAAAGGAAGGGACGGAGGGAGAGCTGGTAGTGACCACTCTCACCAAGCGCGGTATACCGCTTCTTCGTTACAGAACAAGGGATATCGTAAGCATCACTTATGAAAAATGTAAGTGCGGCAGGACCTCTCCGAGGATCAGTAAGATAAAAGGCAGGACCGACGACATGCTTATAATCCGCGGGATAAATGTATTTCCTTCACAGATAGAACATGTGCTTCTGGGTATTGAAGGTACCCAGCCGCATTATCAGCTGATCGTGGATAGAAAAGCAAATAATCTGGATGAACTTGAGATACTGGTAGAGGTTGAAGAGAAGATGTTTTCCGATGAGCTCAAAAAATTAAAAACCCTTGAGGACAAGATTAGGCGTGAGATCGAATCTGTGCTTGGCATAGGCGCCCAGGTAAAACTTGTTGAGCCAAAAACAATCACAAGGAGCGAAGGCAAGGCAAAGAGGATCATCGACAGGAGAACATTATAAGCTTAGGGAGGATGAAGATGAAGATCAATCAGATTTCTGTATTTTTGGAGAATAGAAAAGGCAGGCTTTATGATGTTACGGACATCCTTGGGAAAAATAAGATCGATATCAGAGCTCTTACCGTTGCCGAGAGTCAGGACTTCGGCGTATTAAGAATGGTCGTCGATAAACCTCAGGAAGCTTTGAACTTATTGAAAGCAAACGGATTCGTCGCCAATTTTACCGAGATAGTCGCTCTGGAGGTCGAAGATAAGCCAGGAGGGCTTTCAAAGATATTGGGGATACTTACAAAGAATAATATAAATGTTGAATATATGTACGGGTTTGTTGAAAAGTTCTCAAAAAAAGCTCTTATGGTCTTTAGATTCGAAAATACCGACAAGGCCTTGGATGTTCTTACAAAGCATAAGATCAAAATATTAAAAAAAGATAATATCGTCAAATTATAGGCTAAGATAATGGAAGTAAATTATTTTGACAAAGGTATTGAGACGATAGATAGAAGCGTACTTAAAAAACTTCAGCTGGAAAATTTAAAAAAAACCGTATCGAGCGCGCTTGATACGGTATTCTATAAAAAACGTCTCAATAAATACAGCATTCATTCTTCGGGCGATATAAATTCTCTCGATGACCTCAAAAAAATACCTTTTACTACAAAAGATGACCTGAGGGAGTCTTATCCGAGGGGGATCTTGTCGGTTGACCAGAATGAGGTAGTAAGGATCCATACCTCAAGCGGCACTACAGGGACCCCTACCGTAATATATCACACAAAAAGCGATATAGAAAACTGGACTGAACTATTGGCCAGGTGCATTATTGCCACCGGAGCCACAAAAAAAGATATTTTCCAGAATATGACAAATTACGGCCTTTTTACCGGAGGGCTCGGTTTTCATTATGGCGCTGAAAGGATAGGAATGACGGTTATCCCTTCGGGGAGCGGTAACACAAAGCGCCAGATACAGATGATGAAGGATTTTGGCACAACGATTATTCATGCAACACCCAGTTATGCCATGCATGTACATTCAAAATTTGCCGATTCAGACGTGACTTTGGCGGACTTGAAGCTTAGAAAGGCATTTCTTGGAGCAGAGCCATATTCCGAGAGCACAAGAAAAAAAATTGAAGAGCTGTATAATATAGATGCCTACAACTCATATGGCTTAAGCGAAATGAACGGGCCGGGCGTCAGTTTTGAATGCGTTTATAAAGATGGTATGCATACCTGGGAAGATGCTTATATCATGGAGATCATTGACCCAAAAACCGGGGAGAATCTTTCCGACGGCAAAGTCGGCGAGATAGTCTTTACTACTCTTAGAAGATCGGCTACACCCTTGCTTCGCTATAGAACCAGAGACTTGGCATATATATATGAAGGCGAGTGCAAGTGCGGCAGGACCCATAGAAGGCTTTCGAGGATAATCGGGCGTTCGGATGACATGCTGATCATTAACGGCGTCAACGTTTTTCCGTCCCAGATAGAGAGTGTCATAATGAAGATACCTGAGGTAGGCACAAATTATCAGGTATATCTTGAAAAAGACGGTGCCTTGGATAAAATGATCATTAAGGTCGAGATATATTCAAAACTTTTTAAGGGCGACATGTCCCAGCTTGATAACCTTAAGGCAAAGATCAAAAATGAGCTCCATTCAATAATTGTTATTAAGCCAATAGTAGAGTTACACGAGCCCGGAAGTTTGCCGGTTTATGAAGGCAAAGCGCAAAGGGTAGTAGATTTAAGGCCGAAACTGTGATCTGACAGTTTATGCAAAAAACGCAGGTATACTCATTCGGAGGGTAATTTATGGCAAAAGAGGTAAATGTTTTTTTAGAGAATAGGCCCGGAAGGCTCAAATCCGTCGCAGAGGTTCTGGCTAGTAAAAATATCAATGTCAGGACCATGACCCTGCAGGACCGCGGAGAATTCGGCCTTATGAAGCTTATTGTAAGCAATCCCGATGAGGCGTATCTGGCGCTTTCTGATCAAGGCTTTGCCTGCGCCTTAAAAGAGATCCTCGCGATCCTTATAGATGACAGGCCCGGGAGTTTTTTGAAGCTCGCTGATATACTGATGAAAAATAATATAAATATTCTCGATGCGTACGGTTTTGTAATAGAGTCAAAAAAGCAGGCGGTTTTTTGTGTCGAGGTAAAAGAACCTATGGTTATAAAAGAAGTTCTGGCAAAAGAAGGCTTCAATGTTCTTGAAGGCGACGATCTTTACGAGTTTTAGATGATCATAGACACTCATACACATGCTTGGCCGGATAAGGTCTCTCGTAAGGCACGATCCAACCTGGAAGGTCTCTTCAATATAAAAATGGCGGCTGAACCTACAGTTGAGTCGTTGCTTTTTTTTATGGAAAAAAACCGCATAGATGTAAGCGTAATATGCGGAGTTGCTACCAAACCCGAACAGGTTTCTGGTATAAACGATTGGTTATTCGGTATACGT
Source organism: uncultured Planctomycetia bacterium (assembly GCA_964460615.1). Classification (GTDB taxonomy): domain Bacteria; phylum Omnitrophota; class Gorgyraeia; order CAYWPX01; family CAYWPX01; genus CAYWPX01. The sequence goes on along the minus strand of CAYWPX010000008.1, from coordinate 46,013 downwards.
GATAATAGGTTTAAGGTTTTTTGCGCCTTGCATCCAGACTACAGCGATTGGGAAAAAGAGCTTCTCAGGATAAAAAAATCAGGAGATGGGATAAAGCTGCAGCCTGAATTCCAGAATTTTTATATAGATGAGGAAAGGCTTTTCCCAATATATTTTGAAATAGAGAAGCTGGGGCTTCCTTTGCTTTTTCATTGCGGCGAAGAACTCTCCGGTACAATGCTCGTAAGATCGTCGCCATCAAGAGTGGCAAGGGTTAAAAAAGAGTTCCCAAAGCTCAAGCTCATAGCTGCGCATTTCGGCGGGTTTAAACTTTGGCATGAGACTGTCGAACATTTGATCGGCAAAGATATATATATGGATACGGCATATTTTCTGCACTTTTTGCCCAAAGAAAAAGTAAAAGAGATGCTCTTAAATCACAGAAGCGACAGGCTTCTGTTCGGGACGGATTTTCCTTTGTGCGATCAGGCCGGGGATATTGATTTTATCAATAGCCTTGACATACCGGATAGCCTAAAGGAAAAGATATTTTATAAAAATGCCTCAGAGCTTCTGGGCATATAATAACTAATTTTAGGATCAATATGTTTTACGATGAAGAAGATTCGCTATATCTTAAATTAAGAAGGAATTTGTATTTAGGGGTTGTAGTGTTCGCTATTGTGTTCGGCGTGATGTCTTTAATGAGGCCGGCTCTCTACAAAAAAAATAAACCGGTCGATTTTGGGCTTCCGACGATCGATAACAGGTATGTGAACATATCGGATTACCGGGGGAGTGTGGTTTTCATTGATTTTTTCTTTCCAGAAGATGTTCCCTGTCCGAACGCCAATAAGGCTTACGAGAGAGAATCGGGGCTGATAAAAGAATTTGAACAGTATGGAGTTATTTTTATTTCAATAAGTTTGAGTAGCGACCTTGACAAGATAAGGGGTTATTTGGCAACTAAGAATAAAGGGAACCTGGTTTTGTTCGATCCCGAAGAGAAGTTTTATCAGAAGTTCCATAGAAAAGGCATTATACTTAGTACCTATACTTTTCCTTCTTATGTGATACTTAATAAAGCCGGTGTTCCGGTTTTTGTTAGCCGGGACAATATAAAAGACAGCGCCCCGGATTTTTATAGAAATATTATTATTGACCTTCTGCAGGAAGAATAATAATTTGTCGTATGATATCCGCCCGGATTTGTTTTATTTATTGAGATAGTTAGTGTGAAAAAATATAATTAATAGCAAAAAAAGGAGTTAAAAAGAAAAAATGGCCACAGTAGTGCTTTTAACCATATCCAATATTTTTATGACTTTTGCGTGGTATGGGCATCTTAAATACAAAAAGTCACCATTATTAATAGCAATAGTAATCAGCTGGATGATAGCGCTCCTTGAATATTGTTTTCAGGTGCCTGCAAACAGGATCGGCTCATATCAATTTTCGACGGCCCAGCTTAAAACCATTCAGGAGGTAATTACGCTTGTGGTTTTCTCGGTTTTCTCGATATTTTATCTGAAAGAAAATTTTAAGTGGAATTACCTGGTAGGATTTATTTTTATAATAGGAGCTGTGATATTTATTTTCAAGGAATGGTGATCCCTTTTTTGGAAAGTTTTTAATTGATAGAAGAGAATGGGCTTTGGAGTTAAATGTATTGTCAAAAAAATAGAGGGCGGGACGGTATAAAGGTATTCTATGAAGAAAAAGATCATATGTGTATTTGGAAGCTACAAAAAGCTCTCCCAAAAAGAACGGGATGATATAATAAGCTTAGGGAAAATTTTAGGCGAGAACGGCTTTGATATTATGTCCGGAGGTTTTGGCGGGACAATGGAAGATGTTTCCAAAGGCGCAAAGCTCGGGGGAGCAAAGACAATAGGCGTTACCTATTATAAATTCGATGATCTACCCTATAAGAGCGCAAATGAGTTTATCGATGAAGAGATAAGGACTGAGGATATATTCGAAAGAATAGATATAATGATGCGTAATGCAGACGGATTTATTATTTTACCGGGAGGGACGGGGACGCTTCTGGAATTGGCAGCGGTCTTAGAGCATATAAACAAAAATTTTATCAAGCCCAAGCCGATTATCGCGATCGGGGATTATTGGAAGGGAGTATTGGAGAGTTTGAGGCTTGAGCCTATATTAAGCAAATTAGTTAAACCCAATTCTTACTGCGTTGATCTTGTGACATTTGTAGGTAGTTATGACGAGGCGGCCGGAAAACTGGTAAGTATAATTAAATAAGGAATATCAGGATGAATTTAGCATATTATGCGCTCAAATTTCTGAAACCCAGGGCAAAATCCTTCGAAAAGTCTACGCTCAACCCCTTAGCCTGCCAAAAAAAAGTGCTTTTTGAATATTTAAAGAGGCAAAAAGATACTGAATACGGCAAAAAATATAATTTTTCGAAAATAAGATCGATCAGACATTTTAAGAGTATTGTGCCTCTTGTAGATTTCGAATCCATAAGGCCTTATATCAAAAGAATGATGAAAGGCGAGAAGAATATTCTAACAAAAGACAAGGTTATTTTTTTTGGAACAACAAGCGGCACTACAAGTCTGCCCAAATTTATTCCGGTCACCAAATTCTCCGAGTCAAAGAAAAACAGATTATTAGAACTTTGGGTTCATTATATATCGGAGAGCCACCCGAAAGTTCTGGACGGCAAAGTCCTTGCCGTTATAAGCCAGGAGCTGGACGGATTTACCGAATCAGGGCTTCCTTATGGGGCAGAGAGTGGGCATGAATATAAAAAGATCCCCGGTATCGTCAAAAATCTTTACGCTATTCCTTATGAAGTTTTTGAGATAAAGGATTACGAATCCAAATATTATTGTATCCTGAGGATTGCCATGGAGGAGAATATTACGACCATCGCTACTCTGAATCCTACCACTTTAATTCTCTTATGCCAAAAGATAGATAAGTTTAAAGAGAGGATTATTAAGGATATCCGTGAAGGATCCCTCGATCCTAATCTTATGATCGATGAGGCAATAAGAAAGAAGATCGAAAAGAAGCTTAAGCCTAATCCCAAAAGAGCTGATTTTTTGAAAAATATTTTGAGGAAAAAACTGGAACTTCTGCCTAAATATTTCTGGCCGAACTTAGAGCTTATTGAATGCTGGAAAGGCGGAACTGTGAAGATATACTTGAAAGATTTTCCAAAGTTCTTTGGGAATATCTCCATCAGGGATCTTGGATGCCTGTCTACTGAAGCAAGCAGCTCTATACCCATAAGTGACGAGGAGAAGGGAGGTATCCTTGCGATAGAGACAAACTTTTACGAATTCATACCAAAGGAATATATAAATAAAAAAAATAAGAGGACTTATCTGGCCAATGAGCTTAGAGCCGGCAAAGACTATTATATTATCATAACATCGGCATCGGGGCTCTACAGGTATAATATCGATGATATTGTAAGGGTGGAGGGGTTTTATAATAAGACTCCCATGATATCATTTATCCAAAAAGGTACTAACGCGATCTCTTTAACCGGCGAAAAATTGTATGAGTCCCAGGTAGTGGAGGCTGTTAATAAAGCGCTCGATGAAAATAAACTTTCAGTAAGATTTTTTTCTGCCATCAGCGAGTTGAGAAAAATCCCGCGGTATATGTTTTTAGTGGAGTTTACAGGTAATGTGCCTTTGGCAAAAAAGAAAAAGTTCTTATTATCAATCGAAAAAGGCCTTTATAAAGAAAATGTAGAATATCATGATATAAGAATGCAGGGGTTATTGGAAAGCCCGGTTCTGAAGGTGATAAGTCCGGGGGATTTTGAAAAATTCCGGGCCAAAAAGATCGCCAATGGCTCTCACGAGGGCCAGTTTAAAGTTACGCACTTGACTGGCGATAGTAGTTTCATAAATAATTTTAGGATAGTTGAAGAAGTTACTGTGAGCGATAAAGAATGTATGTGAATTAACCCTGATCTAAATAATGAATTTAGATAATTATCAGCTTGCGTTTTATTATTTTAACAGGTATACTATTGGTTGGGAGAAAAAAGGAGGGGAAAATATGACCGAAGGATATGTTGGAAGAGATAGAAGAGAGTTTTTAAGGTATGAATATGAAAGTCCTGTCCGTTATAACGAAATTGATACCGCCAGAGAAAAAAACCCCGTTTCAAACCTCATAGAAGCCGTTTCAAAGAATCTTAGCGCCTCAGGAATAAGCTTTACTACTAGAAAAGCTCCGACTATTTCAAGTATTCTTGTGTTGGACCTTGATTGCAGGACCGCAAGAGTATGCCAGGAGATAGAAAATAGAGCGCTAGTTGTAAAGAATAAGATTCTTGGGAAAGTCGTAAGAATAGAAAATAACGAAAATGGTTTCTTTGATGTGGGTGTGGCCTTTATCACAAAGACCAATAGGGTCTATGATTTTATAGAAGACCTTATAAAATAATCCTAAGTCTAAGCCAGGGCATCTTCGCCACTATTATTTTACCCCCTTTATATTTTCTAATTAAAAGGCTGTTTTATCCTCTCTCGAGCCGGCATTCCAATTTTTTTATTTCAAACCCCTTTTTATAGTTATCTTTAAGATATGTCTATTGATCATCAAGTCAAGTCCTCAATAAATTCCATTTAAAGAAAAAATATTGAATAAAGCACGACAAAATGTTATATTAAAAATAGAATATCGTATTTCGTACATCGTTAGTAACGATGTACGAAGTGCGAACGACGAAGTACTTAATAAAATGGAGGGGTTTAATATATTATGGATAGGACAAAGATTCTTTTAGAAGAAAAAGATATGCCGCAGTGCTGGTATAATGTTCTGCATGACCTTCCGGTGCCTTTACCTCCGCCATTACATCCGGGGACAAAAAAACCTATCAGTCTCGATGATCTTCGTCCTATTTTCCCTGTGGGCCTTATAGAGCAGGAAGTCTCTACAGAAAGGCTTATCAGAATTCCCGATGAGGTTATGGATATCTACAGGCTCTGGAGGCCTACACCGCTTTATAGGGCCAGGCGTTTGGAGGCTGTTTTAGACACACCTGCAAGGATCTATTATAAATATGAAGGAGCATCTCCGGTTGGCAGTCATAAGCTAAATACCTCTATTGCGCAAGCCTATTATAATAAGATAGAAGGAGTTAAAAATCTTTCTACTGAGACCGGCGCAGGGCAGTGGGGTATGGCGTTGTCGCTTGCCTGTAATTTCTTTGGTCTAGGATGCACGGTATATATGGTCAAGGTAAGTTACCAGCAGAAGCCCTACAGAAAATCCGCCATGAATCTCTGGGGAGCAAAGGTTATTGCAAGTCCCAGTGAATTGACAGAGGCCGGTATTAATGTTCTCAAAGATCATCCCAATACTCCGGGAAGCCTTGGCATTGCCATAAGCGAAGCTATCGAGCAGGCTGTTAAAAGCGGCGGTAATACTAAATATGCCTTAGGGAGTGTATTGAACCATGTATTATTGCATCAGACGGTTATAGGTGAAGAGGCCAAAAAACAGTTTGCTTCGGTTGGTGACTTTCCTGATATTGTAATCGGATGTGTCGGCGGAGGAAGTAATTTTGCAGGCATTGCATTTCCATTTATTCCTGATAAATTAAACGGTAAAAAGATGAAATTTATTGCAGTAGAGCCATCAGCCTGCCCAACTCTTACAAAAGGTAAATATACTTATGATTTTGGCGATGTTGCCAAGATGACGCCGCTATTAAAGATGCATACTCTTGGGCATGATTTTATTCCTGCAGGTATCCATGCCGGAGGCCTCAGGTATCATGGGATGTCGCCTATAATAAGCCTCTTAAAGGACCAGAATCTAATCGAAGCTGTTTCCTATAAACAGAATCCTGTTTTTGAAGCTGCTCTTCAATTTGCCAAGGCCGAAGGCTTAGTGCCGGCGCCAGAATCTTCGCATGCAATTAGATGCGCTATTGATGAAGCCATTAAAGCAAGAGAAGCCGGAGAAGAGAAGGTAATTTTATTTAATCTAAGCGGGCACGGGTATCTTGATATGGCGGCATATGATAATTATCTGGCAGGTAAATTGGAGGATTTTGAATATTCCCAGAAAGACGTCGATGATGCAATGCTCAGAGTCCCGAAGGTATAGCTTAGACTGGTTGCCTTATGGCGAAGGGGGCATGAGCCTATACCAAAAGCAAAAACCATAAACAAAAATTACAAAAAGTTGAATATCTTTATTTAAGGTATTCAACTTTTTTGTTTGAATACCTTTATTACCTCAGCTATTAAAAGAACCGCAAGTATTAAAAGTATTATCCCCGTAATTGCCATAGGCTCAATAAAGATATTTCCGCCCAAGATTTTTAATAACCAGGGTTTTAAGATAATAACCAGAGATAGCACCGCTACAATTATCATGAATATGGATGGTATCAGAGTAAATAAAGAGTTTATCTTTTTCTTGAATAACCAGACGCTTATTCCAAGAAGCACCAGAGCTGCCAGAAGTTGATTGCTGGAGCCGAATATCGTCCAGAAAATTTTCCAGGTGGGAACTGCGTTATTGTCCAGGCCTTTGTGGCAAGACATAAACATAACCGCCGGAAGTACTATAAAAGTTACAGGGAGTATTAATGTAGCGAATGTAGCTATATAAGCACCGCGCTTGCCTTTAACACCTGTAAGCTCCTGAAAAATGTATCTACCTAAGCGGGTTGCTACATCAAGCGTATCATAAACAAATGTCGCGAAAGCAAGAAGCGCAAAATTTAAAGCGAATTCTTTCTTGATCCCAAGATTTCCCAAAAATGTTGCGATACCGTTAGCGTATATCTGGTTAGGGTCCTGAAGTTTATTTGCTTCATTAGTTGTTAATATTAAAAGTGTTCCGAGGGCTATTATAGCGACAAAACTTTCCAATAGCATTCCGCCGTATCCAACGAGTTTGGCATCGGTTTCTTTGTCTATCTGTTTAGAAGTCGTTCCGGAAGAGACAATAGCATGAAACCCCGAACATGCGCCGCAAGCGACAGTTGTAAAAAGTAACGGCAAGAGAGGAAGGCCCTGAGGATTTGCCCATCCTATAAAAGCAGGGTATTGAATGGTGTAGTGCTGGATAAAATTACCTATCACTAACCCTAAAAAACTGACCCCTGCTGTGAACGCCAGAAAAAATCCTCCCAGGTATCCTCTTGGTTGCAGTAAAAGCCATACCGGGATTATTGAAGCAAAAAAACAATAACCCAAAAGAACCAGATCCCAAGAAGTTCTTTGGTCCAAACCAAAGAACGGGGGAAGGTGGAGAGGGAATACGGGCCCGAGGTTAATACAAACAAATACCAGCGGCAAGAAAATAAGCGTAGTTATGAAAAGTGGGAATCTGAACTTCCTTAATAGTATGCCCATTATAAGAGCAAGCGTAAGGTACATCATGGAGCTTGATGCTACTTCCGGGCCTCTTACCTTATCAACAAAAGTGCTAGCAGTTATATCTGTAAAAGCGGTAATAATATAAATGATAGAAAACCACAAAAAAAGCAAAAAGATCACAAATGCCTTTTTTGACATGTTTTCTCTTATGACTTCCGCTATTGACATACCTTTGTGACGGATAGATGCTACAAGGGCGGTAAAATCATGTACTCCTCCGACAAATATCCCTCCGATTATTATCCATATTATCGTGGGAAGCCATCCAAACCACATTCCTGCCAGAATAGGCCCGACTATAGGCCCGGCGGCAGCTATTGCCGACAGATGCTGGCCAAGTAAATAATGTTTACCGGCGGGTTCATAATCTAATCCGTCTCTAAGGGTATGACTAGGAGTTTTGATATTTGGATCCAGTTTCAGGATCTTTTTTAAAAAATATCCGTAAATAAAATAACCCAATAATAATAGACTAATACAAAAAAAAGTCAGAACCAGTAAGTTCATATTATTTCTCCCCTCACCTTTATATTAGCACTAGGTATATTCTTAAATCAATTAAATTATTAGTACACAATATGGGGCGTGATTTGATATAATTTAAAGGCTAGGAGTAAGTATAATAAAAATGACCGATAAAAACATCTTATCAAATAATACAGCTCTAACGATCATGCCTCTATTCTGGCCTAATCTTCCCCCCGTGAGCCTGGCTTATCTAAAAGGTTATTTAGAGAAGAATGATATAATAGTTAAGACGCTTGATTATAATAACTATTTTTTCAAACTTGCCGGAGCCGATCTAAAAAAAGAGTGGGCAAAAAGCTCTAACATCAGCCTTGAAACTAAGATTTGGGATCTTATCAGGCGTGAGTTCGCTAAAGATTATGAGCTTATGCTCAAAGAGCTTATTTCATATGATGCGGTAGGGTTCTCCTGCTATAAAAGCAATTTTAATTTTACGCTTCAGGTAGCCGGATATTTAAAAAAAGAAAAACCGGGCATCAAGATAGTTTTTGGCGGGCCTGAGATCACAAGGCAGTATTTCATTCTGAAGGATGACCTTTGCCGTAAATTCAAGAACGAAGCCGATTTTATTATTGCAGGCGAAGGTGAAAAGCCGTTATTAAGATACCTGAAAAACCCCTTTACAGTAGAGGAAGCTGCTATATTTGAAGGAGAGGAGGATCCGAATAATCTCTCAGTTCCTATTTATGATGACTTCAACCCTAATGATTATCCCAAAAAAAACGCAGTCGCTCTTCTTTTTTCGCGCGGATGTATAAAAAAATGCGCTTTTTGTTCCGAAAGGTTATTGTATAAAAAGTACAGGAGTTACCCGACATGGCTATTGATAGATACTATAAGGAATTTCAAGGATAAGGGCATAGAATATTTTATTTTCCAGGATTCTTTGATCAACGGCGATCTCAGGCTGCTTCAGGACTTGTGCCTGGAGATAATAAATAATTTTGGATCGATCAAATGGGAAGCCCAGATCGCCATAAGGCCTGATATGCCTGAAAATTTATTCGAAAAAATTAAAAAAAGCGGATGTTATCATCTCTTTGTAGGCCTGGAGTCAGGTAGCGATCGGACCCTTAGATATATGAAAAAAGGTTACACCTCTAAGGAGGCGATCGATTTTTTTACTAAGCTTAAATCAAATAAGCTGTCTTTTGGGGTCAGCATGATCATGGGGTTTCCGGGAGAAAGCAAGGAGGATTATTACGAAAGCCTTGAATTTGTCATTAAAAATAAAGATCTTATATCTAAGATCGAGCAGGTAAACCCATTTTTGTATTATGAGGGCACAGAATTATCCAAAGAGGCTGACTATAGAGTATCCAAAAATGCTTTGGACAGGACTATAGATTTCATTGATGCCATAAAAAAATCCGGATTTAAATATACAAAATCATTTTTAATGAATCTGGTGGAAAAGTGATATATGGAAATTAAAGATGTTAAAATGACCAGAGTCCTTAACCCTACTTCGATAGATCTGGGGGAATTTGTAATAAATCCGTACAAAGGATGCCAGTTCGGGTGCCTGTACTGCTATTCCAGATTTACTAAAGTTAATTCCTCCGATCCGAGGATTTGGGGCGAATATGTTGATGCGAGGGTCAATGCACCTCTCCTTTTGGAAAAAGAGCTTTCAAAAAAAATACCTAAAAGAGTGCTTATAGGGTCGACCACTGATTGCTTCCAGACATCGGAAAAGAATTACAGGCTGACTTGGCAGATACTCGAAATCCTGAATAAACATAAGGTCTATTATAATATCCTTACCAGATCTACCTTAGCCCTAGATTATATGCCGCTACTCAAAGGGGGCTACTGCGAGAGCATATATTTTACAATAAATGATTTTAGCGATGAGTTCAAAAATATCCTGGAACCCAAAAGCCCTGCGTTTAGCGCCAGGTTCCAATGCATAGAAACACTCTTAGAAAACGGCATAAACGTTATTCCGTATTTTTCGCCCATACTTCCATATGTTTCGGATATCGAAAGAGTGTTCGGTATCATCAAAATAGCTAAAAGAATAGAATTTGAAACTTTGAATTTCAATCTTGGTAATATAAAAGAGATCATCGAGGCTATCGGCATAATAAGACCGGGGCTTAAAACAAAATATATTGAGCTATCAAAAGATGTGGCCAAATATTCCGGGTACTGGCTTGATGTAAAAAAAATTATAGAAAAAAACGCAAAAAAATCAAATTTAGGTTATAATATATATGTACATAATCTGAACTCATTTTTTCAAAATACCTATAGGTAAAACTGTGTTAAAAAAAGGAGGCAGGTGCCATGAAGAGTATATTTGTTAAAATCGTCATTATTATCATCGCAGTACTCTTTTTGTTCTACGTTGGTAGGAATATTATTGTAAAGACCGCGCTTACCAGTGTTGTAAAAGCGATGACCGGTCTCGAACTTGGTATTGAAAAAATAAATATCGGAGTTTTCAATACTCTCATCGATGTAAAAAACCTCAAACTCTATAACCCCGCAGGATACCCGGAAAAAGTAATGCTCGATATGCCGGAGCTATTTATCGACTATGATCTCGGTGCGATTCTTGCAGGCAAAATCCACATAGAGAAGATGCGCCTCAATCTGAAAGAAATGAATGTAGTCAAAAATTCCAAAGGCGAACTAAATCTTAATTCATTAAATACCGTAAGATCCCAACAGGCAAAAAAAGAGGGCGTGAAAACAACTACTGCGCCCGGTGCCAAGATGCCCGACATCCGGATCGACTCTTTTGATCTGAAGATAAGCAAGGTTTCGTATAAAGACTATTCTATGGGCACTAGCCCAAGGGTAAGAGATTTTAATATTAATATTGATGAACATTTTGAAAACATCACTGACCCTTATGCGCTCAGCAGCATAATCATCGTCAAAGCTCTTCAAAATACCATTATAGCTAATCTGGCGAATTTTGATTTGGGCCCATTGATGCCCGATGCATCGAAAATTCTAGAGTCTGCGACCAAGAATGTCAGCCAAGCCGCTACAAAGATACTTGGCGAAGGACAGAAGGCTTTAGACGCCGGTAATTTGAATGAGGCCGGTAAGGCCGCCCAGGAAGCGGTTGGTAATGTCGGTAAAGCCGCGGGAGACACCGCTAATAAAGCGATCGATCAGATCAAAGGTATATTGCCGATAGGGAAATAAGAGGAAATTAGCTCATAGTTATTAGCTGATAGCTCATAAAAAGCCAATTGAAATAGTAATTACTTATTTAAAGACTTAAGAGAAAGGTGAAATGCTGATATTAATAGTTATTTTAGGTGTTGTCCTGGGTTTTTTTGGTATAACTTATAATCTATTTATTCGAGATAGAAACCTTATAAATGAGGCGTGGAGCGGGATAGATGTCCAGCTTAAAAGAAGATACGATCTTATACCGAACATTGTTGCTTCAGTAAAAGGATATATGCAGTTTGAAAAGAATGTAATGGAAGAAGTTACGGCTTTGCGTACTCAGGCTGTAAATGCCGCATCACTTAAAGAAAAAATAGATGCAGAGAACAAACTTTCAGGGACGATAAAAAACCTGTTCGCAGTCGCCGAGAACTATCCTGACCTTAAGTCCAGCCAGAATTTTTTGGATCTAGTGAAAAATCTTACCGAGGTCGAAGACCAGATCCAACTTTCGAGGCGATATTATAACGGGACGGTAAGGGATTATAATATAAGAGTCGAGTCTTTCCCCAGTAATTTGGTTGCCATGATGTTTGGCTTTAAAACCAGAGAATTTTTTGAGATAGAATTTGCTACCGAAAGAGCGGTCCCGGAGGTAAAGATTGCCTAAGACTAATGGCGTTAGGATCAGATACGTTGTAGCAGTTTTATTTTTTTGTATCGTGGATTTATGCCTGACCCTTTCAGCCGGCGCTTCAGAAAAGATCATCTCTTTCCATAGCGATATCCGATTGGATAAAGATTCCGCAATGACTGTGACAGAGACGATCAAGGTCAAGTCAGCTAATAATAAGATCAAGCACGGCATCTATAGGGATTTTCCGACAAAATATAAAGATAATTTCGGGAATAATTATGTTGTAGGATTCCGTATCCTTGGCGTGCAAAAGAACGGAGTTTCTGAAAATTATAGAGTTTCAAATCTTAGTAACGGCAAGCGCATCTATATAGGCAACAAAGATATTTTGTTATCGCCGGGCGAATATACATACACTATCTCTTATATTACTGACCGGCAGATGGGTTTTTTTAAGGACCATGACGAACTGTTCTGGAATGTAACGGGCAACGGGTGGGTTTTTGATATTGATAATGCTTCTTGCCGGGTTACGATCCCGGATGAGCTTATTAATAAGCTCGGACCCAAAGAGCTTATTAATAAAGTGACCCTTGACGGCTATACTGGGCCACAGGGATCACGAGAGAAGAATTTTACTTCATTTATTTATGATTCAGGAGAGGCCAGTTTCAGTACATCTAAAGGGCTGAATTCCTACGAAGGCCTTAGCATAATAGTCACCTTTCCTAAAGGATATTTTAAAGAACCAACTAAGGAAGATAAAATAAGGTATTTCTTCCTGGATAATAAGCTGACTATTACGGGGGCTGTGGGGCTGGTAATAATTTTTGGTTATTATTTAACGATGTGGTCCATGGTAGGTAAGGACCCTAAAAAAGGGACTATAATACCGCTTTTTAATCCGCCTAACATGATGACCCCTGCATCGATACGTTTTGTTGTTAAAATGGGTTTTGATAATAAGGCGTTCGCAGCGACTATCATAAATATGGCAGTAAAAGGATTTTTGAAAATCAATGAAGATGGTGGAGTTTATACGCTTCTTAGGGGTAGTGCCGATGAGTCGGTACTGAGCCATGAAGAAAGAGATATAGCGCATAAACTTCTGGGCAGGAGCTCAAAGATAGAGCTTATCAATACGAATCATAAAGAGATCAAGAGTGCCATAACTAGCCTAAAGAATTGGCTTAAAATAAAATTTGAAAAGATATATTTTTATACCAATAGCCAGTATTTTATCGTCGGAGCTGCGCTTTCGTTTTTAGTGCTGTTTATCGGAGGTTTTTTTGAATCATCAGAATCAGCCGGTGCGGCTATCTTTATGTATATTTGGCTTTCCGGATGGTCATTCGGGGTTATATTCTTACTAGCTATGAGCTTTGGGGCCTGGAGAGAATTTTTGTTCGGCGGACAGAATAAAATCGCTATGCTTGGAATGGCAGTATTTTTCAGTCTTTTTTCAATCCCATTCGTTATATTTGAAGTTTTCGGGCTTTATGCTTTATCAAGTGCCACTTCGCCGCTGATGGTTGTTATATTTATTTCGATAGTTTTAATTAACGCGATATTTTACCAATTGTTAAAAGCCCCGACCTTTGAAGGCAGAAATATAATGGATAAGATCGAGGGATTTAAGATGTATTTAAATGTTGCAGAGAAAGACAGGCTTAATATACTTAACCCTCCCGCCCAAACCCCGGAATTATTCGAGAAATATTTGCCGTATGCTCTGGCTTTGGATGTGGAGCAGAAATGGTCGGAAAGATTTTCCGAGACGCTTGAGAAAGCTAATGTTGATGGAAGGGCATATAGGCCGGTCTGGTATAATAGCTCAAATATGGCGGCGTTCAGCACGCTTAATTTTGCAAACAATCTAAGTAGCTCATTTTCAAACGCCATATCGAGTTCATCGACTCCTCCGGGGTCTTCTTCCGGGGGAAGCGGAGGCGGTTCGGGAGGCGGAGGAGGAGGCGGCGGAGGAGGCGGGTGGTAGCTGTAAAGATTTTGAATTAGAGTTTATAAATTTTATTCAGGAAATTTCAAAAAGCAAAATTCGCTCTCAGCCAATGTGGCTTAGAACAAATTTTTAAAATAGCCCCTCGTCTCGCCTATGGCGGACTCGGGACGAATTTTAAAAAGCAAAATTCGCTCTCAGCCAATGTGGCTTAGAACAAATTTTTTCCAAAAATTTAGGAGGAAAAATGAAAAAAATATTAGTTCTATTGGTTTCAGTGGTTTTTAGTATAATTTTATCTGCATTTTCTTTTGCCGAGGATACACAAGCGCCTGATGCTCAAATTCCCGGGACAGAGATCGTCACCGGCGGTGAAAATCAAGCTTCTTCTCCGGAAGAAACGGTTTCGGAGCAAGGTATCGAAGCACAGCCTGAGACAGCAGTGGATATCCAGGAAGATATCAGAAAAACCGAAGAGGAGTTAGAAACATTGCAGAAACAGCATAGAGAACTTATGAGAAATCACGATATAGACGGTGCCCAGGCCCTGACACCAAAAATTCAGGACTTGCATAAAAAGCTATTTGAAAGGCGTAAAGAGCTTATGGATAAAACAAGCCAGGAAGCATCGCAGGTAACAACCGAATAGTATGATTTATCAAAGGGACAGGGGTATGAAAAATATTATGAAGATATTTATTCTTTTTATTTTTGTTCTAAGCCTTTTTTTAGAATGCGGATTTTGTCAGGAAAACCGTCCTAAAGACGCCGCCTCCAATGAGGCTTTTGCTCAAGATGAAAAGGGCCACCCAAAAAATGTAAATGGGCCTCTGAGATCGCAGGATGATATCAAAAAAGAAATAGAACAAATAGAAAAAGAGATCAGCGAGCTCGATAAGTCTAGAACCAGGGCTTTAAAGAAACACGATATCAATGAAGTGAAATCGCTATTTATCAAGAACCAGGAGCTGCACAAGAAATTATCCCTGAAGCTTAAAGAGTTAGAAACGGTTACTGGCGAGAAGGCCCCTTACAAAAAAAAGAAAAAAATGTTTTTTTAGTTCTTATTTCGCAGTTTGATGATGAGCTTAAGATGACAAAACTAATTATTAATTTAACGATCTTATTTTTTTTCTTGGCTATTGATTTTGCTAAGGCGAATGATTTGAACACAGGGGGTGTTGCAATGAAAATCAGTTCTCCTGATTTTGAGAATAACGGTGTACTGCCTTCCAGATTTACCTGTGACGGGGATGACATCAACCCGACGCTTTTAATTGAAGGCCTGCCGAACGGTACAAAAAGCCTTGCCATTATTGTTGAGGACCCTGATGCGCCGATGGGTACGTGGATCCATTGGGTTCTTTATGATATACCTGTTACTTCTAAAATTCTAGAGAACAGCGTTCCGGGCACGGAGGGATTTAATGATTTTAGAAGGAATTCTTATGGCGGGCCGTGCCCTCCTTCTGGAACCCATAGGTATTTTTTTAAGGTTTATGCTGTTGACAGAATGCTGAATATGAGGCCCGGGATGAAAAAGTCCGAACTTTTGAAGGCCATGGGCGGGCATATACTCGGCGAGGCAGAGCTTGTGGGGCTATATAAAAGGAAATAACTTAATTGAAGAATGATAAATTTATCAGAAAAACTCCGTCTATTTTTTGTCTCAGAGCCTGGAAAATATTTTCCAGGCTTTTCGGTTATTTAAGCCGGTCGGATCATTATTTTCTGGAAAGAAAAACCTATGCAGTCATTAATTACCGATACTGAATCGGGCATACTCTACAGATCATGGATCGCCCCTGGCCAAAAAGCAATTCTGATCCTGGTGCATGGATATGGGGCGCATAGCGGAAGGTGGGGCTTTTTGGCGGATTTTTTTCTGAAAGAAGGCATATCGAGTTTTGCCATTGAGCTTAAAGGTTTTGGTTTTACAGAAGGTCTTAAGGGCCACATAGATTCGTTTGATATTTACTTAGAGGATATTAAAAGGCTTTTTGAGATCGCCAGGAGCGGAAATCCGGATAAAAAAATTTTCCTTATAGGCGAAAGCGCCGGGGCGCTCATAGCAACTTTATTTACTAATATTGAGGCAAATCTGCCGGACGGGCTTATTCTCCTTTCGCCTGCTTTAAAGAATAAATTAAAATTTTCAATTTTTGATTATATAAAAATATTCGTGCTGTCGCTTATTCTGCCAAAAAAACAGATAACCATGCCTTTTAAATCGGACATGTGTTCTCGGGACATAGAATACCAGAAATATATGGAATGCGATAAGGGTGAACACCGGGTAGCTTCCGCCAGGCTATTGTTTGAGACGGCCGTAGCACAGATTTTATTAAGAGTTTATAAAAAAATTATACCTATAAACCTTCCTTTGGCTGTATTTTTGGCAGGGAGCGATAAGATCATGGATGCGGGGGTTTCAAAGAAATTTTTTAACAAATTACTTGTTAAAGATAAAGTGCTTATTGAATATCCTGATATGTACCATTCTTTATCGGTAGATAGAGACAGAGACAAGGTGTTTAGAGATATGTTTGAATGGATCAAACAAAGAATAATACAGTAATGGAGTTTTTATGAAATATATTTTATCCATTGACCAGGGGACTACGGGCAGCCGTGCAGTGCTTTATGATATAAAGGGTCGAAAGGTCAAAGCGGCTTATGAGGAGTTTAAACAGTATTTCCCGAAACCCGGCTGGGTTGAACATGATCCCGAGGAGATCTGGAGAAGCGTCGATAATTCTATCCAGAAAGTTTTAAAAGGTTTAGGGAGTTATCGAATATCCGCCATAGGGATTACCAATCAAAGAGAGACCACGGTTATCTGGGATAAGATCACAGGTAAGCCTGTATATAATGCAATCGTATGGCAATGCAGGAGAACCGCCTCAAGATGCCAACAGCTTAAAAGGAAGAACGGATTAGCCGGTTTGATAAGAAAAAGAACCGGGCTCCCAATCGACGCTTATTTTTCAAGTACAAAGATAGAATGGGTGTTAAAAAATGTTCCCGGGGCTTTAGATAAAGCAAAAAAAGGAAAACTGCTTTTCGGAACTACCGATACCTGGATATTGTGGAAGCTTACCGGAGGCAAGGTGCATGCTACCGATTATACTAATGCTTCAAGGACCATGCTTTTTAATATTGACACAAAAAAATGGGATGACAAAATTCTAAAGGTCTTTAATATTCCCAGGCCCATCCTTCCTGACGTCAAGAAATCTTCGGGAGTTTTCGGGAAAACTATCAAAATCGGGAACCTTCAGGAAGGGGTCCCTATTTCCGGCATTGCCGGGGATCAGCAGGCTGCTCTTTTCGGGCAGGGATGTTTTGAAAAAGGCGATATGAAAAATACTTACGGCACCGGCAGCTTCATATTGCTCAATACCGGATCAAAGCGCGTTGCATCAGATTACGGGCTTATTGCTACGCTTGGGTGCGGCAAAAACGGCGAACCGGTCTATGCTCTTGAAGGGTCCATTTTTGTGGCCGGATCGGCGATCCAGTGGCTTAGGGACGGGCTTAAAATGATCAAAAAGGCATCTGATTCCGAAGATCTTGCCTTATCTCTTAAAAGTAATGAAGGGGTATATTTCGTTCCGGCATTGGTAGGCCTTGGGGCGCCGTACTGGGACCCATTTGCCCGGGGAGGGATATTCGGGATAACAAGAGGGACAACCGTGGCGCATTTTGCGAGAGCCGCGCTTGAGGCCATGTGTTACCAAACGCGCGATGTTATTGAGGCAATGAAAAAAGACTCAAAACTTTCTATAAAAAATCTTAAAGTAGACGGCGGAGCGGTAAGTAACAATTTTTTATGCCAGTTTCAGTCAGATATTTTGAGAATTAAGATCACGAGGCCGAAAATAATCGAGACAACTTCTTTGGGTGCGGCATATTTAGCGGGGTTGGGAGTGAAATTTTGGAAGAGTACGGCACATATCAAAAAATTCCGGCAAGTTGATAAAATATTTTATCCGAAGATGAGTAATCTATTATCAAAAGAGTATTATAGCGGCTGGAAGAATGCCGTTAAAAAAGTGTTAACAGAAAAAAATCATTAAAATTATATGAAAATTTATGATTGTATAATTATCGGCGGCGGTGTTGTCGGGATCTCTATCGCCAGGGAGTTATCAAAATACAAACTCAACCTTGCGGTCCTGGAAAAAGAAATTGAGTTGGCTTTCGGCGTATCCAAATCCAACAGCGGTATTATTCATCCCGGGACCCAGAATGACCCCGCTCTTTTAAAATCAAAATTATGCGTTGAAGGGAACAGGCTCACAAAAATTTTGTCCAGGGAACTTGGCGTGGAATATAGAGAAGTGGGCGAGCTTATAGTGGCCTTTAACGATGAGGATATCAGGAAGCTTTTAGAGATAAAAAAGAACGGCCAAAAACTTAAAGTTCCGGGGTTAAAGATAGTGGATAAACCCTGGATATCCAGACACGAGCCAAATTTGAATAAAAATATTACCGCGGCCTTGTATGCCCCCACAGCAGGCATCATAAGCCCCTACAGATGGGTTTATGATATGAGTGAGAATGCAATACAAAATGGCGTCGAAGTATTCACTCTTACAAAGGTCGAGAAGATCGTTAAAACCGGGGTGAATTTTGAGATACATTCATCCAAAGGGCAGTTTACCTCCAGGTTTCTTGTAAATGCATCCGGGCTTTTTGCTGATGAAGTCTCGAGGATGGTCGGAGTGGATGATTTTACCATAACGCCCAGAAAAGGCGAAGAGTTCATACTGGATAAAAAAAAGGAATATATAACCAAACATCTGATATTTCCCCTTCCTACAAAAACTTCAAAAGGGGTATTGATGATAAAAACTTCCGACGGCAATCCAATGATCGGCCCCACTGCCGAGGATGTCGGCTCCAAAAGAGACCTGACAACGACTAGAGAGGGCCTTAATAAGGTTTTGGAGGGGGTCAGGCGCCTTGTCCCGTCGGTAGATGAATCCGATATCATAGCGTATTTTGCAGGACTGAGGCCTGTATCAGGAGATGATTTTATAATCAGGCACGAAGATAAATCGTCCGGATTCATAAATGTTGCCGGTATCCAATCGCCGGGGCTGACAGCCGCTCCTGCCATTGCAATATATGTAAAAAATATCCTGAGATCCATAGGACTAAAATTGGATAAGAAATTTAATTTTAAGAAAAAAAGGGTAAAAGATATTCATCTTTTTAACATACCTTTAAAAAATACAAAAAAACTTATAAAGCACGATCCGGCTTACGGCGATGTGGTCTGCAGGTGCGAGCTTGTCTCCGCTAGAGAGATAAAAGATGCTATAAAAAAAGGCGCAGTAACAATGGATGGTATCAAATTCAGGACCCGCGCTCAGAGCGGCAGATGCCACGGCAGTTTTTGTACGACAAGGATAATGAAGATACTGAAAGAAGAGAAGGATGTTTTGCCGTTGAATATCACTAAGAGGGGAGAAGGTTCCGAAATAGTCAAAGAGGACAGAGGTAATGCTTAAAAAAGATCTTGTAGTGGTTGGCGGAGGGCCTGCTGGAATGGCGGCGGCGATATCAGCCTATGAAAATGGCATAGAACATATATTGCTTTTAGAAAGAGACCAATATCTCGGAGGCATCCTTAACCAGTGTATACACACCGGATTTGGCTTAGGGTTTTTTAAGGAGGTGCTGACGGGCCCCGAATACGCCGATAGGTTTATTAAAAAAATTAAAAGCATTCCTCAGATCGAGGTAAGCCTTAGATCTTTTGTTATAAAGCTGACCAAAAATAAAATCGTGACATTTTTGAAGCCGGGTGAGTTAAAAGAGGTGAAGGCAAAGGCTGTAATTATGGCAACGGGTTGCAGGGAAAGAACCAGGGAGATGGCGCATATTCCCGGCACCAGGCCATCGGGAATATTTTCAGCCGGCCTCGCTCAGAAACTTATAAATATCGAAGGCCTTATACCCGGAAAATCCGTAGTCATAGTCGGTTCAGGGGATATAGGATTAATTATGGCCAGGCGGTTTAAGCTGGAAGGGGCGGACGTTAAGGCGGTTGTCGAGATACGGCCTAAGCCAAGCGGGCTTCTTAGGAATGTTGTCCAGTGCATCGAAGATTTTGAGATACCCATGTATTTAAATCATAAAATATCAAGGATTTTCGGAGAAGATAGGGTCAGCGAAGTTGAGATTGTTAAACTTGATGAATCCGGCAAAGAGATACCAAACTCAAGTTTCCGGATAAATTGCGATACGGTCCTGGTTTCAGTGGGATTAATACCTGAAAATGAGCTTATTGAGATGGCAGGCGCCCTAATAAATAAAATCACAAATTCCCCGGTATCGCATATTCTTAACGGGACATCGATCCCCGGGATTTTTACCTCGGGGAATTGTTTCAAGGTTTACGATGTTGTAGATTCTGTTACCAAAGATAGTATTGCCGCCGGGAGAATGGCGGCGGAGTACATAAAAAGCTCATAGCTCATAGTTCTTAGCTCATAGTAGATGTGCGAAGGACGAGAGACGAAAAATAAAAAAAGATAGAAACACAAAAATGATAAAAAAACTTACCTGCATAGAGTGCCCGGTTGGGTGCAATTTAGAGGTGGATGTGGAAAATTGCCGCGCAATAAAAGTGAGCGGTAATAATTGCCCTAAAGGGGAAAAATATGCAACCAGTGAAATTGAAAATCCGTCCAGAGTGTTCACTTCCATTGTTTTGGCAAAGAACCTGGCTTTGAGGATGATACCTGTGCGCACCGATAAGCCGATCCCTAAGCCGAAGATTTTTGAAGCAATGAGGGAAGTAAAAAAATTGATCATTTCATCACCGGTAAAGGAAGGGGATGTGATAGTCAATGATTTTTTAGGTACAGGAGCTGATCTTATAGCGACCAGAGAATGTCTAAATGAAGAAAAATAAAGAAAAAGTAATTTATGAGGTCGACCCGCATAACCGGCTAGTGGTAAAAAGTCCTGATGGATACGGGGTCAGGAAATTCAGGCAGGTTTATGACGGATATTTTTATCCGGATGAGAAAAACTCTTTATATTTTCATATAAAAAAGTCTGAGGGTATCGACACCCCTGAGGAGGTCAAATTTTCCGGATCGTGGGCTTTAAATGATAACCATGATCTGGTTTTTACTCTGGATAAATGGAATAACCAGGTTGAAGGTAATGCGCTTGCAATAAAAGGTGATATTATAAGCGTTTCAGGGTCTCTAATTACTTTTGGAGTTTCAACCAAGGATATTACAGGCGGAAAAATTTATCTGATCAAAATATCCGGGATATGGAAACGGGATCCTCATAATAGGCTTTCGTTTAATGTTGCCAGAGTCAGCGGTAAAGAGGATACTTTAACATTTAATACAGCCTGGCAGATAAATAAATTTAATGAGATCAGCTATGTCTATTACAAAAAAACGCTTAAAAGAAGCGAAAAGATAAGAAATGAGGTTAAATTTAAAGGATTTTGGGATATAATAGACAAATACAGGATCGCCTATGTTATTGACAGGGCTTCGGATTCGGGTTTTGAGTTCGAGGCCAAGGTTTCTAATATAGTCCTGCCGAAAGATAAGAGGGCTTCAGACGGAAGATTGGAATTTGATATAGGGATAGGCGTTATCCCAAAGAAACAGACTATGAAGATTTTCGGGAAATGGGTCTTCGATAAAAAATTAGGATTGTTCTTTGAAGTTGAATATGGATCCGGCCTAAGAAACGCCTTATTGATAGGGGCTGATTATAAACTTACAAAAGACCTGAAGCTATCCGTGACTTTTAAAAATAGGACTGATAAAGATTCAAATCTCGGGGTAGAATTGTCAAGAAAGCTTCTGGGTCTGTCCGGAGAGATTTTTTTAAAGACCTTCTTTTCTGACAGTGAAAAGGCCCTTTTTGTCGGAGGAGCGTTTAAATTCTAGTTAAAATAGGTAAAGAGAGCTGGGGGGAGCTATGAAAATTGAGATAAAAAAATTATCTAAAAACGAATTGGATGAAATGGGCGTTTTCGGTTGGCCTATTTGGGAAAAAGAAATTTCAAAATTCGACTGGCATTATGACGACATAGAAGAGTGCTATTTTCTTTCCGGGAGAGTGAGCGTGAAGGCAAAAGACGGAGCACTTTATGAATTTGGCAAAGGCGACTTTGTAATGTTCCCGAAGGATCTTTCTTGTACCTGGGAAATTAAAGAACCGGTCAGGAAGCATTATAATTTCAGGTAAGGTCTTCATTTTTTTTGCGGTAATGAAAACGATCCCACTATATGGGATAACTTATGGGAGGCTTCAATGAGGAGAATAGCGGTTTTTCTTATGGTGATGTTTTTTGCCGGTTCTGGCTGGGCTCTTGACAAGAATCTTTATGATATGTTTAAAGATGCTCATGTGATAAAGGTATATTTAGAGGACGTTAAGAATGAATCGGGCAGTGACGAGGTAAAAGTCGATGTCTTCAAAAAACTCCTAAAGGAAGCGTTTTTAGAGAGAAAAAAAACTACATTTGACGTGGTTGATACTAAAAGCGATGCAGATGTGATCATAGTCTCCAAGATAAGGAAATTCGCTTTTATAAAAAAAGCAATGCCGCTAATGATCGGAGCGACAAGCGCTATTGCTGATACTGTTGAACCCAAAAGCTCGGCAACATTGGTCGTTGACTATGAGGTCATAAGGCCATCCGACGGCGCGGTCCTTATAAGCTATAAAGGATTCCTCACCGAAGCCAGGCGTAAAATATCCAGGATGGAAGGCGAGAATGGTTATCTTTTGGCCGCCAAAAGAAATGCGAATAAATTTATCTACAAGGCGTTTTATGAGCAGAAAGAAGATAAGATAAATGAAATTTAGCGTAATAAGAGTCGGAAAGAAAGCCGTCAAAGCCTTTGCGACAAAACTTCAATCCAAAAGTTTTGTTCTTATAAAAGGCAGGAATGGCTACATCATGTGCGGATATATAAATATGGATTCGGCGGAGAAATTCGGCGATGTTGCCGTAAAGGTTACGGGTGTTTCAACAATAAAAGATGTTCTTAAGTCAAGTGTCGCAGATTCTACCACCAATGCCAAAAAACTCGGGATAATAGCCGGTATGCCGATAAAGGAAGTTTTGAAAATAATCGCCTAATTATGAAAATATTGAGATTTTTTTATAAAGAAAAGGAACGCTGGGGAGTCCTTCAAGGTGAAGACGTAAACATTCTCAATGAGACGCCGTTCGGGTCCATTAAACGTTCAAATAAGAAAATCGCACTTAAAAAAGTGCGGATATTGGCACCATCCTGCCCCTCGAAGATCGTCCTGGCAGGGTTAAATTATATTGACCATGCGAGGGAACTTAATATGAAAATCCCCAAACATCCGATAATATTTCTTAAGCCGGCAACATCCCTGGTAGCACACAAAGAAAATATTATTTATCCGAACGGAGTAAAGAGGCTTGACTATGAAGGGGAACTTGCGCTGGTAATAAAAAAGAGATGCAAAGATATTTCAACAAGATTTGTAAAAGATTACATATTAGGTTCAACCTGTTTAAATGATGTTACGGCAAGGGATCTTCAGTCTCAGGATATTCAGTGGACCAGGTCCAAATCCTTTGACACTTTCTGCCCGGTAGGGCCATTTATTGAAAATGAAGCAGACCCCAATAATCTAAACATAAAAACTTATTTAAATAATAATCTGAAACAAAACTCCTCCACGAGAAATTTTATCTTTAGCGCATATGAATTAGTAGCTTTTATTTCAGGGATAATGACGCTTTTGCCCGGAGATATTGTGTCTACCGGTACGCCCTTCGGGGTGGGACCGATGAAAAAAAATGACCTTGTGGAAGTAGATATTAGCGGGGTAGGCAAACTAACTAATAGGGTGGTGTAATGGCAAAAAATTTAGATCTGATAAAATCAAAAATTTTAGAGTCTAGATCAATTGTCGTTGCAGGGCATATAAATCCCGATGGAGATTCAATAGGATCTCTCCTGTCTTTGGGGCTTGGATTAAAAAAGTTGGGCAAAACGGTTTATATGATAAGCACCGATGGAGTGCCGAAAAGGTACAGGTTGCTTCCGGGAGCTTCAAAGATCAGGAAGTCTACAGATAAAACAGTAGACTTAGCGATTTCTGTTGATTGCGGAAACAAGAAGATGCTGGGCAAGGCCTTTGAGATCTTTGAGAAAGCAAAAACTATTCTCGAGATAGACCACCATCTTTTCAGGCAGTCTTTCGGAGACCTTTTATTTAATGATGTAGATGCCGCGGCGGCCGGAGAGCTGGTTTATAGGTTATTAAACGAGCTTGAAGTGCCGTTGTGTAAAGATATTGCGCAGAATCTTCTTACCTCCATTGTTGTGGAGACAAATTCTTTCAGCCTGCCGAAGGTAAGCCCGCTTACTTTTGATATATGCGCTAAATTAATGGCTTTAGGGGTGGATTATTATAAACTTGTTGATGCGGTTTTTTGGTCTGAAAAAAAAGAGGCAACTATTCTTACCGGGCTTTGCCTTTCAAGGTGCAAGTTCTTGAAGAGAGGCAAGCTTGTCTGGTCTATTGTTAGGCGCAGGGATTTTGGGAACGTAAAAGGCAAAGACGAGGATGTGGATGCTGTTTGTGACCGTATGCGTGCTATAAAAGATGTTGAGATGGCGATATTGTTCAGAGAAAAAAGCAAGAAGATCCTGAGAGTAAGCCTTAGATCCAAGCACAAGATCAATATTGCAATTGTTGCTGAGCATTTCGGAGGAGGAGGGCATTTCGATGTTGCAGGTTGTTTTGTGCCAAATACAAAAAAATCCATAGAAGATCTATTGGAGTTTTCAAAATCTCTTTTAACAAAAGATAAAAATATCCATGAAAAAACTTAATTTTAAGCCGAAGGCCATAATATTTGATATGGACGGGGTTATTATAGACTCTATGCCGTACCATTTTATTGCCTGGTATGAAGCCTTGAGGCCGTATGGTGTGAGGGTAAGCTGTTTCGATGTCTACTCTAAAGAAGGAGAGAGATGGGATAAGACTTTAAAAAGTCTATTCGAAAAATCCGGGAAAGCCCCCTCAAAAAAGATCTTCAGGGAGATATTTAAATAC
This sequence comes from uncultured Planctomycetia bacterium, assembly GCA_964460615.1. Classification (GTDB taxonomy): domain Bacteria; phylum Omnitrophota; class Gorgyraeia; order CAYWPX01; family CAYWPX01; genus CAYWPX01. Next base: position 21,274 of record CAYWPX010000008.1, on the reverse strand, counting down.
AGACAGAAGATATTTAAGCAATATTTCAAAAGATTCGTTTTTCAGGGAGTAAAAGGGATAATCAGGTGTTTAAAGTCCAGAGGTTACCTGATAGGCCTGGTTACCGGCACTCCGATAAGAGACGTCAAGAAGATCTTACCGAAAAACATACTGATCCTTTTTGACGAGATTGTCGCAGGAGATCAGGTTAAGCTTGGCAAACCTCATCCTGAGCCTTATTGGAAGGCATCTAAGTTATTAAAGGTCAAGCCTTCGGAGTGCCTTGTGGTAGAGAATGCGCCTTTTGGCATTGAGTCTGCAAAAAAGGCGGGTATGTGCTGCATAGGGCTTACAACAGGGCTCCCTAAGGCATATCTTAAAGGCGCGGATATTGTTCTTGATGAATTAAGCGAGATCGTGTTTTTAATAGATAAGTCCTGTTCGGTCTGATATTTTTAGATCGGCAATATTGACTAACTGCAATATAGAAGGTATGCTATTATCTATAAAGGTGGCCAATGGAAGATACCAAAAAAATACTTATAATCTCCTCAGATAAAAAAATCAGAGAAGTCCTAAATTTCTGTTTTGACGGATGGGGGTATGAAGTATTCCTTCTTGATAATATCGCTATCGATATATCTTATATAAAGAAAATTTCTCCCGATGTAATAGTGGCCGATGTCCACTCCGTTAAAAAATCACAACTGGAGATCTGCCATATCCTTAAAGATGACTTCACAACAAATTTTATCCCTATAATCACCCTTATAAATAAGAGACAATTAAGAAATCAGCTCCTTAATCTTAAATACGGAGTTGATGATTACCTCATTAAGCCTCCCGACCCGCTGGACCTTAGGGTCAGGGTTGAGATGGCAATAAAAAGATCACAGCTTAATTTTTATGCCAGTTCCCTTACAGGGCTTCCAGGAGGCAGGGTGATAGAGGAGGTTCTAAAAGAACGTATAAAAAAGAATGAGCCTTTTAGTTTTGGTTATGTCGATATTGACAGCTTCAAATATTTTAATGATGTTTACGGATATTTGAACGGCGATAAAGTAATTATTCAGACAGCTTATATGCTTTACTCCGTAATAAAAAAATTCGGAAATAAGAATGATTTTCTGGGCCATATCGGCGGGGATGATTTTGTTTTTCTTACAACGCCTGATAAGTTTAAAGCGATAGCAGAAAATTTTATCAAGACTTTTGATAGCATCATCCCTTTCCATTATTCTCTTGTTGACAGGCAGAATGGTTTTGTCGTGGCCAGGGACAGGACGCACCAGATAAAAAAGATCCCTTTGATGAGTGTTTCCATCGCTATTGTCAGTAAACTCAGCCCCGATGATCCTTTGAATATGATAGAGATAAACGAAAAAGTCGCTGAGATAAAGAGGTACCTTAAATCGATGCCGGGAAGTAAATTCATGCCCGATAGAAGAAACGCTTCATCAGAAGGGCTTTTATCGCCTCAGCATGTAAAAAAAGAGGTAAATAGGCTTAATAGGTATAAGCCTCTTGGGCAGATACTTCTGGATAGAAAATCGATTTTACCTGAGCAGCTTGACGAAGCTTTGAAGATCCATTGGAAAAGAGGTTTGATGCTTGGCGAGGTACTTAAAGAGATGGGTTTGGTTAAGGACAGGGAGTTAAAAGAAGCGCTTTCTATGCAGAATGTCGTGTCTTTGGATTTCAAAAATGAATCGGAAGATATCAGTATAGATAGAATTTTATGAGTGAAGCCGATTGCTGTCAGAACAGATCCGTACTATTAGATCAGCCTCTATTATCCTCAAGCCCAACAAAACAATTTGTTGCATCAGCCAGAACGATCGAATCATATAGATTTTTTTAATAACAGAGGAGATACATTGTTGTATGAATATCATAGATTTCATAAAAACCCGTAGATGTGTCCGTGAATATCTTGATAAGAGTATCGCTAAAAGCGACCTTATTAAAATCGTGGATGCGGGCAGGTTTGCCCCAAGCGCCAGGGCGGTAGATCCCTGGGAATTTATTGTGATTACCGATAAAGACATTCTTAAGAGTTTATCCGACGCTACAGATAACGGCAGATTTATATCAAACGCCGCGGCCTGTATAATTGTGTTTTGCGCCGATACAAAATATTATCTTGAAGACGGAAGCGCGGCTACCGAGAATATTCTTTTGGCTGCGCAATCTTTAGGCATCGGAGCATGCTGGGTGGCCGGAGACAAAAAGCCGTATACTGATGATATAAAGAGAATTTTAAATGTTCCGAAGGAATATAGGTTAGTAAGTATAGTGCCTCTTGGATACCCGGCCAGATCAGATGCCTTTAAGGTAATAGATACAAAAAGGGCTCTTGAAAAGATCATTCATTGGGAAGGTTTTTAGAATATGCTAAAGATCGACAATTTGTCTGCAAGCGTTTCAGGGAGAGATATTCTCAAAGACATAAGCCTTGAGATAAAAAAAGGCGAGGTCATGGTTCTTTTCGGCCCAAACGGGAGCGGAAAATCTACTTTAATAAAAACTATCATGGGCTTTTCTAATTATAATATTAAAAGCGGTGTGATAAGCCTGAAAGGTAAACAAATAAATGATCTGACAGTTGAAAAAAGAGTCGAGCTTGGTCTTGGGATCATGTATCAGCACCCACCGAGGATAAGAGGGGTAAAACTGATCCAATTAGCTAGGTTCTTGAACGAAGACACCAAAAAGATCGATGATCTGGCAGGCAAGTTATCTTTAAGCAATCATCTAGACCGTGATGTTAACATGGATTTTTCCGGAGGGGAAATGAAACGCTCAGAACTTTTCCAGTTGATGCTCCAAAACCCGGATCTTCTTTTGCTGGATGAGCCTGAATCAGGGGTGGACCTTGAAAATATATCCATAATGGGAAAAGTGTTGCAGGAATATCTCAATCAAAAAGATAAATCAGCTCTTATCATTACACATACCGGTTATATTCTTGATTATATAAAGGCCGGGCGCGGTTGTATGATGATGGATGGAAAATTCTGGTGTGTAGGGGATCCGAAAGAGATGTTTGATACCATAAGAGAGTCCGGTTACGAAAAGTGCAAGGTGTGCCAATGCCCCAAGACGACTTAAATAAATTGGTAGATCCAAATGACGCGGAGATTATTGCTTCCAGCGGGATGGATATATCTGAAAAGACCCGAAGCGGCAGCTTTTTGCAGCAGGATACAAACCTACGGTTTTCAAGGAGCCTGTCCGACGCTGTGGATATATTGAATACTGACGATGCGGTCAAGAATTATCCGGAGGCCAAAGAGTATTTTGGTAAAGCATTTAAATATATGGATAGAGAATTCCCCCAAGATACCTCCGGAGGATATTTTATCAGGGTAAAAAAAGGTAAAACCCTTGAGCTTCCCATCCAGGCATGCCTATTTTTAAAGACCCAGGGCTTTAAACAGAAAGTTCATAACCTGGTTATTATCGAGGAGGGCGCCAAGGTATATCTGATAACCGGATGTTCGGCGGCAAAGGCGGCTAGCGAAGGTTTTCATCTTGGGATCTCGGAATTTTTTATAAAAAAAGGCGGTTATTTAAATTTTACGATGATACATAGCTGGAAAGAGGATGTTTCGGTTAAGCCTATCGGCATTGCGTTAGTCGAAGAAGGAGCAACATTTATCTCCAATTATGTTTGCCTTAAACCGGTAAGGGATATTACTATGTATCCGACAGCGGTTTTAATGGGCCAAAAGGCAAGGGCAAGTTTTAATTCCCTGGTTCTTTCGTACCCGGATTCATTGCATGATATAGGTTCCCGGGTTATATTCAAATCCCCCGATACCCAGGCCGAGATAATCGCCAGGGCCGTGAGTCTCGGAGGGAAGATGATCTCAAGGGGCCATCTGAAGGCAGAAGCAGAAAATGTCAAAGCGCATTTAGAATGCAGGGGTTTAGTCTTATCTGAAAAAGTGATTGTACACGCAATACCGGAATTGGAAACAGATTATCGTGAAGTGGATATGTCGCACGAAGCGGCTATCGGCAAGATCAGTAATGATGAGATAGAATATCTGTCATCGAGAGGTTTTACAAAAGAAGAGGCGCAGTCTTTAATTATCAGAGGGTTTATGGATGTTAATATATTAGGCCTTCCTCTTATGCTAAAAAAAGAGATCGAAGATCTGGAGGAGCAAACCCTTAAAGGAAGTTTATAATAAATTATTATGCGGGCACTACTCGTAAACCCCTGGATTTATGATTTTGCGGCTTATGACCTCTGGTCTAAGCCGCTTGGCCTTTTAAATATAGCAAGCCGTTTAAAAAAGCTCGGGTTTAAGATAAGTCTTATAGATTGTCTTGATAGGCTTAACCCTAGTCTCGCAAGGTTACTTAAAGAAAAACTTCCAAAAAGCTCTCCTTATGGATGCGGCAACTATTATTCAGAAATTGTCGATAAGCCCGGTATTTACCAGGGCATAAAACGCTATTATAAAAGATATGGCTATCCGCCGGAATTATTTGACAAATTACTTAATGAAACTCCGAAGCCGGATATAATTTTTGTTACTTCAGGCATGACGTATTGGTATCCGGGAGTAATTGAAGCGATAAGAGTGGTAAAAAATAAATTTCCAAATGCGCCGCTTGTTCTAGGGGGTGTTTATGCAACGCTTTGCCATGAGCATGCCCAAAAATTGAGCAATGCTGATGTTGTGTATAAAGGGGGCGATATAAAAGAGATACTGAAACTGACCCAAACCCTTCTCAAAATTGATTTTGATATAGATAAAGCTACCAGGGACCCCCTAATCCCTTTATATGAACTATATCCGAAACTCTCTTATATTACCCTAAAGACTTCAACAGGGTGCCCATTTAGATGCAGTTATTGCGGGTGGTATCTTCTGGATAAAGGTTTCAGCCAACAGAATTATGAGTTCGTAATAGATGAGATAGAGTATTTTAGCAAATCGCTTAAAGTTGTGAATTTTGCGTTTTATGACGACGCGCTTTTGTATAATGCCGAAAACCATATTATAAAAATATTGGAAGGGATAATAAGGAAAAAAATTAAGGTTAATTTTTTTACACCGAACGGCCTTCATGCGAGGTTCATGACGAAAAACCTGGCAATACTGATGAAAAAAGCCAATTTTATAAATCCACGTCTTGCTCTTGAGACGAGTAATGCCGAGAGACAACAAAACACCGGGTTTAAAGTCAGTAATGATGTTTTTTTAAATAGTGTAAAATTCCTTTTGGATGCCGGATACGAGTCTAAAGATATCGGAGTAAACCTTTTACTGGGGTTGCCCGGCGAAACATTCGAGTCTATGAAGGGATCTATAGAATTTGTATCAGACCTTAGACTAAGGATCTATCCTGAGGAGTATTCTCCTATACCGGGCACGGAGTATTACAGACTGGCAGGTTTTGATAAAACCGAAGATCCGCTAAAGCATAATAACAGTATATTTCCTATGTATAAGAGAGATGATGCCGTTATCTTTGATAAGGTCAAAGAGCTTATCCATAATTTAAATAGCTTGCTCAGAAAATAATTTATTAGAATAGTCCTAAAATTAATGGTATAATATATTAAAAATAGGTGGTGAATTGGTTCTAAAAGGTTATAAAGATCATTCAAAACCCGCTAAAGCATTCACTCTTTTGGAGATGCTGGTGATCATTGTTATCCTGGGAGTGGTTTTCGGGTCTTTGGTGCCGGTAATCGGCAAGGTGAGGGAACAGGGCAGAAGAGTTCTCTGCCTGAATAATCTTAGGCAGCATGGCGTGGCCTGGCATCTATATTTAGAGGACAATAACTACGTTTTTCCCCTATATACAAACCCCCCTTCCCAAACATCTGCTTTAGGTTGGTATTTTGGCGGAAAGCACGGAAGTATAAATAATGGCGCTCTATATGCGGCAAAAAACAGGCCCTTAAACAGGTATCTCGACGTAATAAACCCAGATAATCCGGATGATGAGTCAAGCGCAGGTTTTGAGGTATTCCACTGTCCTGACGACGCGACAGGTTTAGCGGCTACCGGTAATACTTCGTTTTTTAATTACTATGGTAATTCATATTTTTTGAATCAGGGTTTATTTTTTAATGCCTCCGGTTTGCCGACCGCTTATTCAGATGTTACGTATGAAAAAAACAAGGTTGCGGTTGAATTTGACCACCCCAATATCCGCCCGGGCCATGGAGGCAAGGGCCCCACATCCAATAACACTACTCCTATTATGGTGCTTTTTGTAGACGGCCACGTAGGCGGGCCGTTTCTATATAATAGCGAATTTGACGCCACCGGAGCCGATAGAACAAAAAAGGTATCACTGAGTAAAAATTGATCAAAGTTCAAAATAAGGCCCGATTAAGTACTTGTAATATAAATTGCAATAGATCTTATTAAAGGAACTTGTCTTGACAATTTAATTTTTTTTGGTAAAATCTATCACTCTTAAAGGAAAAGATATGAATATTCAGGAATCATGGGAAAAAGCTCTAAAGCACACAGAGATTGTTAGGCCAAGGGTTATGCCTTTATCGGCTACCTCTGATACTAATTTATCTTATATATTTTTGGCTAAATCCAGGCTTAGTTCTAAGGATACGGTTATAAGGGAAGGCTCTGTGGTCATAGAAAAGCCGTCTCTGATACTACTTCCTGATTTGCCGCAGTTTGAAGGATTTGATTTTGAAGAGGAGATGGGTATGGATGAGAATATCTTTACCAATTTTCTCCTTGTCAGGGGGATCAAGTTCCCTTCACTAAAATTTAATAATAAAACGCATTCACTTGAGGTCCGCGAAGAGAAACTCTCAAAATCGCTTAAGTTTTATCTGGATAAATTTCAACAGACTGAAAATGTTGAAACTGGCCTTATAACCGGCCCGGCCGATACCTGGCAGTTTTCTATTCTTATATTTATCTGTAGCCAGGTCCTTAAGAACGGCCCCAGCGACTTTAGGCGGCTTATAGAAGATTTTAATGAAAAGTAGATAGTCAAAGGTAAATTGCTAAGATATTCATTATAGAATTATTCAACCAGTCCTTTTTAATTTTCATCCTGCCAATAAGTAATTATACCAATCCTCTGAACATTGTTTAATTATTATGGAAATTTAGACAAAAGTATATATTAATAATGTTGTCCAAAGTCAAAAATTATGGTAAAATTTATGCCATAAAAAAGTCAGGATTGCTTTTAATGATTTATTATTGATTACGACAGGAGGTTAGATAATGAGAACAGTGGTCATAAAGAGAATCGGCGTATTGAGTACTTTTAAATTTTTTGGAAGCCTTTTTCTGGTTTTAGGGCTTGTTTTCGGCCTTTTTTCGGGGCTGATTATGAGTTATGTCAATCTTCCTGCTCTTTCAAGTGTGCCGGTAATGAGTAAGTTGACAGGGGGTATTTTAGCCGGAGTAGTATCCGGTATTATATATGCAATTGCCGGTGGAATTATTTATATGGTATTAGCGGTTTTATATAATGTTTTTGCCGCAATTGTTGGTGGTATTAAGATCGATATTGAAGAGTAGTTTTTATATTATTTGCGATGTACGAATGACGATGTTCGAATTTAATGTGCCCGTAGCTTCCGCCAAAAAGATCGGCGAGACGGGACGCTACGGCTTAGCAGTGATTCCTGATGTGCCCGTAGCTCAGTTGGATAGAGTAGCTGGCTACGAACCAGTTGGTCGCCCGTTCGAATCGGGCCGGGCACACCACTTTTAGTGAATAGATGAATATTATTAATACAGATGAATATTTTATGCTTGAGGCCCTTAAAGAGGCGCAGAAAGCGTTTGATGAGGACGAGGTCCCGGTTGGCGCTGTAATTGTTCATAAAAATAGGATCATAGCCAGGTCTCACAACGAAATAGTCAAATTGAAAGATCCGACCGCGCATGCTGAGATGATCGCCATTACACAGGCAGCGGACTATCTAAGAAATGAAAGACTTGAAGGTTGCTCATTATATGTTACAATAGAGCCTTGTCCTATGTGCGCCGGAGCGATGGTTTTGGCAAGGATCAAAAGATTGGTTTATGGGGCCGATGATCCAAAAACTGGGGCATGCGGCTCGGTGATGGATGTGATTAATCATAAAACACTTAATCATAAGATCGAGCTTACAAAGGGAATTTTAGCCATAGAGTCAGGGCTTATATTAAAAGAGTTTTTTAAAGCAAAGAGATTGCTTGGTGGTTCAAGCTTTAAAAAGAGTTAGACTTCAAGTGGTATTTGTTAAATTGAAGGATGTATTTTGCATCAAAAGTATTGAAATTAAGAATTTAAAAGGTTTCTTGCATTTTATATGAATGGACCCCTGATACAAGATTTCGGGCCTTATAAAAGTAACAAAAATCTGTCATTCCCGCAAGCATTAGGCGGGAATCCAGAAAGCAAACGAAAGTAAATGGATACCCGCCAAGAGCAATGCGGGTATGACAAAAGAGTTTAAACTTAATAATCTGTCATTCCAGCAAGAATTAGGCGGGAATCCAGAAATGCTTTTTTCTCATAGACTAATTAAAATTTCTACGAAATTTGTTGAGATAGACTGCGGAACGAAAATTTTATAATTGCTCTGAATTTAAATCGTCGGAAAAATCCCTCGTATCACCTAAAGGTGCTACTCGATATTTTTCTCGCCAAAATTCAGAGCGTTTGCACAAAAAAAATTTCAATTTGTTCCTTGTCTAAACACTTGCAATTTTGCTTATTAAAAGTTAAGCAAAATTTGCTGCGTAGACTGCGGAACGAAAATTTCTACGAAATTTTCAGGGAGAGGTCGCATAGTGGTCTAGTGCGGCGGTTTGCTAAACCGCTAAGGTGCCTAAAGTGCCTTCCAGGGTTCAAATCCCTGCCTCTCCGCCATAATTTTTGCTACTCAAAAATTATGGCGAGACCTCGTCAAAAATTTTTTTGACGGGTCCGCCTAAAAAGAATCGACAGTAGCGAAAAATGGCGAGATCTCGCCTTTGCTGAAAGCAAAGAGGCGGATCCGCCATACGGGAACAGATATGCATTATGTTTATATTTTGCTCAATGAAGCAAAAACACGGATGTATACAGGCGTTGCCGACGATGTCAATAAACGCCTGGAGTTGCATAATGCAGGTTGAGTTAAAGCATCACGACCATATCGTCCGTATAATATAATTCATTCCGAAGAATTCAAAAAAGTTAAGGATGCTAGGCAAAAGGAAAAATTTTATAAATCGACAACTGGCCGAAGAAAATTAAAAGAGATGCTATTTAGGTAAGTATATTTTAAGCAAATGGTTAGCTTTAGCAAAATGGACGCCTTAAGAATTTTTTCAGAATATTAGCAAATTAATAACTAATTAACCGTTTTTTCCCAACCCAGCCAATAACCTGATGAAAAAAGTATTATTAATATCGGCTTTAATATTGACTCTATGTGCTCCTGCCTCTGCGATCACAATCCACGGTTTCGAAAAAAATGTTGATGCGAGAATTGAAAGGATCAGAGGGGTGGAGTATGTTCCTTTGATCTCTGTTGCCGATGCTTTTGGCCTTGAATGGCAGTGGGATGGGATCGGTAGAGTGGTTATTTTAGAAAAAAACGGGATTGAAATGGTTTTGAAGGTCGGCAGCTCGAAGATCTTCGTGAAAAATAATTTTGAGCGCCTTAGTGACCCTGTTATGGTCTCTGAAAATGGTGTTGTGTTGGTCCCGATAGGTTTTTCCGGTAAATTATCCAGGATATTCAAGGAATCCATTAATAAGAGCGATGATATCCAATTGGCCCAGCCTGTTATCGTTAAGGAAGAAAAGAAAACCGAGTACGTTGAAAAGGAATCTTCCGGTGATGGATTCAAGATAAGAAAGATTGTCATTGATGCAGGACATGGAGGAAAAGATCCCGGAGCTATAAGCCGCGGAGGCCTTAAGGAAAGAAGTGTTACTTTGGATATTGCTCGGAGATTAGCAAATAAGCTTAGAGGCGCGGGCATAGAGGTCATTATGACCAGAGATAAGGATGAATTCGTTCCTTTGTCCGAGCGCGCTGAGATCGCCAATAAAGTTAAAGCAGATTTTTTTGTTAGTGTTCACGCAAATGCGTCTGCGGCAAGGCATTTGAACGGTTTTGAAGTATATTATCTGTCGGAAGCGCTCGATGATAATGCCAGGGCCCTTGAGACAAGTGAAAATGAGGCGCTACAATTTGAGGAGGCATCGGTAGATAGCCATACAAGGGATCTCGATGCAACTCTTTGGGACCTAGTGCTTACTGAAAACAGAACCGAGTCTATAGAGCTGGCTAAGTCGATCTGCAGTGTTGCGCCCAAGCTTCTTTCTACGCCAAATAGAGGCGTTAAATGCGCAAGATTTTTTGTGTTAAAGGGTGCCAAGATGCCTGCAGTTTTGATAGAAGTCGGGTTTCTTTCTAACCCAAAAGAGGCTGCAAGGTTTAAGGATGAAGAATACCGCGATAAAATTGCCCAGGCCATAGCACAGGGGATTTTAAATTATAAAAAAGAGTATGACAGGACCAATGGGTTTACGAATTGATTACCTGCCTGCCCTGCCACGCCGTTAGGCGGGCGAAGGCAGGGCTCATAGTTCTTGGCTCATAGCTCATAGGAAAATTATCAAAAAGGATCAAAGATGAATAGGCCGATAGGAATATTTGATTCAGGCGTAGGCGGATTAACAGTAGTAAAAGAAATAAAAAAGCTGCTACCTCATGAAGATATAATTTATTTTGGCGATACCGCAAGGGTTCCGTATGGGACAAAGTCGAAAGCTACTATCACCAGGTTTTCGATTGAGAATGTGCATTTTCTTCTGAATTATAATGTCAAAATGATAGTTGTTGCCTGCAATACCGCCTCAAGCCTAAGCCTTGAAGCCCTGAAAAGATTTTTTAAGGTTCCGATAGTCGGGGTAATCCAGCCGGGGGCTTTTGGCGCGGCAAGACTTACCCAAAATAATATGATAGGGGTTATCGGTACCCGTGCCACTATTTCCAGCAATGCTTATGAAAAAGAGATAAAAAGGATCAATCAAAAAATTAGGGTTTTTTCCAAGTCCTGCCCGCTTTTTGTTCCTCTTGTGGAAGAAGGTATGCTTGATAGCGATATAACTTACAGGATCGCGGAGCAGTATCTTATTGAGATGAAAACCAAAAAGATCGATACGCTTATACTTGGCTGTACTCACTATCCCTTGTTAAAAGATGTTGTTAAAGAGGTGATGGGCAAACGCGTTAATCTGGTTGATTCGGCCTGTGAAGTAGCTAAAGACGTTAGAGAGCTGCTTTTGGAGAATAATATTCTAAAAAGGAACGGGCACGAAAAGTCGAAAATTAAATTTTTTGTCAGCGATGAACCGGTTAAATTTGCGGCTTTAGGGAAAAAGTTTTTGGGTTATAAACTTGAGTCTATAAGGAAGGTGCACAATGTATGAGGTCACAGTAAATGCTGAATTTAGCGCTGCACACAGTCTTAGGCGTTATGAAGGAAAGTGCGAGAAGTTGCACGGCCACAACTGGAAGATAGAAGCAACTATCTCCACTAAATCCCTTGATAAATTGGGTATGGTCATAGATTTTAAGGTCCTTAAAGCTATACTTAAGGAGATCACTGAGCCATTGGATCATGCATATCTGAATGATGTGCCATATTTTAAGAAGGCTAATCCCACCTCAGAGAATATCGCCGAATTTATTTATATAAATCTCAAAAAAGCAAAGATCCCTGTCACTAGAGTAAAGGTCTGGGAGACAGACACTTCGAGCGCAACATTTTTTGAATAAGCCATGAAAAAAAATAAATCAGCCGTAGTCCTCCTGTCCGGGGGGCTGGATTCAACCGTTACGTGTTATTATGCAAAATCACTGGGGTATAAGGTCTTTGCCCTGAATTTCGATTATTCCCAGAGGCATAAGGTAGAACTGAAAAAAGCAAAACTCATAGCCAGAAAACTGAATATTCCCTTTACACTGGTCAAGGTTGATTTTCCGTGGAAGAACTCCGCTCTTTTGAATAAGGCGATCGCTCTTCCTAAAAATAGGAATATCAAAAATATTCCTAAAGAGATCCCGATAACCTATGTACCTGCCAGAAACATAATTTTTTTGAGTATAGCCATGGGTTTTGCCGAATCCATAGAGGCTGATGCAATATTCATCGGCGCAAATGCCCTTGATTACAGCGGGTATCCGGATTGCAGGCCGAAGTTTTTTAAAGCCATGGCAAGGGCGCTATCCCTGGGGACAAAAATGGGCTTAAAAAAGAATATCAGGATACTTACTCCTTTAATAGACTTATCTAAGGCTGACATCGTGAGAATGGGTATAAAATTGAATGTTCCCTTTGGGATGACCTGGTCATGTTATTCGGGAGGGAAATCGCCTTGCCGCAAATGCGATTCGTGTTTATTAAGAGAGAAGGGGTTTAGCGAAGCCGGGATAAAGGATCCGCTTAATTGAACTTATTATTAGGGCGCGGGATAGAATAAATGAAAGCAGAATTCTTTGAGATATTTTCATCGATACAGGGCGAAGGCATATACCTGGGGGTGAGGCAAATTTTTGTCAGGTTTGCCGGGTGTAATATTAGTTGTTCTTATTGTGATACAGAGTCATCCAGAAAAAAAATGTTTAAATTAAGCGTTGAAGAGTTAGTTAGAAAGATTTTGGATACGGATAAATCATTTGGCCCGCATCATTCGATATCTTTGACGGGTGGCGAGCCGTTACTTCGGGCAGAATATTTAGAAAAATTATTGCCACGTTTGAAAAAAAAGTTTAGAATATATCTGGAAACAAACGGTACTTTGCCCGAAGATCTAAAGAAAATAGAACGCTTTGTTGACATAATAGCTATGGATATTAAGCTTCCCTCGGCTACCAAAACAAGAGCTTTTTGGAATGAGCATAAAGAATTCCTGAAGGTTTCTTCCAAAAAGGAAGTTTTTGTTAAAATTGTAGTTACGGCTGAATCTTTGAAGAGTGATTTTATAAAGGCGCTCAAGATTGTAAAGGCCGTTAATAAAAATATAGTCCTTGTTATTCAGCCCGAAGGAAATCTGGTTAATAATAGGTATCTTGTGGGTATTGACAAAAAAAGGCTGTGTGAGTTCCAAAGAATTGCGCAAAAAAGCATATCCGATGTCAGGGTGATACCTCAGATGCATAAAATTTTAGGAGTTAGATAGGTATGAAAAAAATGTCAAGTTATGAAAAGCTTCAGAACCATATAAGGTCGCTTAAAACCCCGCGTATCGACGTGTGGGAGAATAAGTTTCAGGATAGGGACTATATCATTAAGATAGATATCCCTGAATTTACCTGCATTTGTCCTAAGACAGGGTTGCCTGATTTTGCGGATATCAGTATCGAGTATTCCCCTAATAAATACTGCATAGAATTAAAATCTCTCAAATTTTATACTATTTATTATAGAGACGTCGGTATTTTTAATGAACATGTTATTAATAAAATGCTGGATGATTTTGTTAAAGCTTCCAAACCAAAATGGGTTAAAATTACGGGTGAATTCAATGCGCGCGGCGGCATAAAGACCACTGTCTTTGCCGAATACCAAGGAAAGGATAATTTTTAATGAATTTAACCAAACTGAAAGATAAATTTAGGCCAAGCAAGTGGAGGATATACTCTGCAAGGGTCGGAGCTTTAGCGCTGATTTTATTAAGCGATATCAAGTTTTCAGTGATAGGCATTTTACTTATTATAATAGGTGTTTTAATACGGCTCTGGGCTTCAGGCCATCTTAGAAAAAGAAGAAAATTGACTATCTCCGGTCCCTATAAGTATGTGCGGAATCCTTTATATTTGGGGTCGGTTTTTATCGGCCTTGGGTTTTGGGGAATGTCGAACCAGTTCTTTCTTTTTATGATCTTCTTTTTTGTATTTACCGTAATGTATGCAAAGACCGTCGAAAGAGAAGAAAAAGAGCTTCTACAAGTTTTCGGCAAGCCATACGAAAAATATCTCAAGGATGTCCCGCGGTTTATTCCGAGCTTAAAGAATTTCAGATCAAAAGATGAGGAAAAGTTTTCATGGGCTAATTCCATTAAGAATAAAGAGTATATGGTTGCACTGGGGGTCATAGGTATGCTTTTTATTATGACCTTTATGCATGCTGTGGTTTATCCTTTTATTTTTGAAGGGGGAAATCTTAGCGAACTATTAAAAAATTATATTTGGCGGATCTAAATTATGAGAGATCTTGATGTTAAAATAATTAAAGATGCAGTGGCGGAACTTTCCGTTAAAGCTAACACCCATCTGAGGATGGATGTGATTCGCGCTTTGATCAAGGCCTATAAATCCGAAAGAAAACCCGGCGCCAAAAGGATGCTCGGGGTATTGATAGAAAATGCCAAGATCGCCAAATTGGATTCTGTACCGGTGTGTCAGGACACCGGGATGGCGGTTATTTTCGTTGAGGCCGGACAGGATATCCATTTTAAAGGCGGGTCTTTGGTGAATGCGATAAATGAGGGGGTAAGGGAAGGCTATAAGAAAGGGTTTTTAAGAAAATCTGTGGTAAACGATCCGATCCTAAGGGTTAACACAAAGACTAACACTCCAGCCATAATCCACTTTGATATTGTGCCGGGCGACAAAGTGAAGATCACAGTTTTACCAAAAGGGTTTGGAAGCGAAAACAAATCATCAGTTTCTTTATTTTTACCGACGGTTAAAGCTAATGATATTGAGGATTTTGTTTTGCAGGTAGTCAAAAATGCCGGCCCTGACGCCTGCCCTCCTTACGTGATCGGGATCGGGCTCGGAGGAACACTCGATAAAGCGGTTTATCTATCAAAGAAAGCTCTTTTAGGAAAACTCACTCAAAAAAATCCCAAAAAACATCTCGCCTCGTTAGAGAAAAACATAATGGCCAGGGCTAATAAGCTAAATATCGGTGTAATGGGTCTAAGTGGTAAGGTAACGGTATTGGGTGTAAAAGCCCTGAGTTTCCCAACGCACATAGCCGGGTGCCCGGTAGCAGTTAATATAAGCTGTCACGCGCTTAGAAGTGCAGTGAAAGTAATTTAGTCGGGAGCGAAATCTATCCTTGGATAGATTTCAGGAGTTGGGAGTTAGGAGTAAAGTATAAAACCATGTTTAAAAATTTTTTGATATTAATTCTCCCGATTTTATTATTATTGCCAGGCTTAGCATATTCTTTTGATGCGGAAAATAAGGAGATGTCGCCGGAAGCAAAAAAATTTGCGGATAATGCTGACAGCCTTCAAAAAGAATCCAATTTTAAAGGCGCTGAGAATTCCTATATAAGGGCTCTCAGGTATGAACCCGAAAACCCGACGCTTCATGCAAAGCTTGGCATAGTTTATCATGCGCAGTTTGAGACCTGGCTGATCAAAAATCTCGATGCTTCCGATGAAGACAAAAAAACCGCTTTTGACAATACCGTATTAAAAGCTATCACCGAATTGGAAAAATCGGTGTCCTTGGACCCCCTAGACAGCGTTGCGCGGTTCTTTTTAGGTATGGAATACAAAAGGGCCTATGAGCTTACCGGGTATGACAAGACATGGCTTGATAAATCTATAGCTGAATTTGAAAAGTCATCAAAACTTGATCCGGAAAATATGCTCTCTTTCCATATGCTCGGGGTAATAAATTATTCGGACCTTAAGAAGCCTGATGAGGCAAAAAAATATTTCCTGAAAGTTGTGGACATGGAACATAAATTTGTGGAAGCGCATCTTTATTTGGCCAATATATATATTGAAGAGAAAAATTTTGTTCCTGCAAAAGAAGAGATTGAACAGATCAAGCTGTTTGATCCGAAGCATATAGAGGTCACCAAAGAAACTCTGGATGTATTGGAGAAAAGGATTAAAATAGATGAAAAAGCTGTTTCTGCCGCTAAATAAGGATCTAACCTCAAAGCTTGTAGCCGGTGAGGAGATAATCGTATCAGGCCCGCTATTAATGGCCAGAGACGCCGCCCATAAACGTTTAGTGGATGAATTCAAGAAAAAAGGCTCATTTCCTATTAACCTGAAAAATGAAATTATTTATTTTGCCGGGCCGACCCCGGCCCGTAAAGACGGTTCAATAGGTTCTTGCGGCCCTACCACCAGCTTTAGGATGGATGCATTTTCACCGGTCCTGATCGACTCCGGGCTTTTGGGGATGATCGGGAAAGGCAGGCGGGGAAGAACTGTCAAAGAATCTATCAGAAAGAATAAAGCGCTTTATTTTGTCGCCCCTGCGGGAGCGGGTGCGTATCTGGCAAAAAAAATCATTAAAAGAGAAATTATTTTATATAAAGACCTGGGGCCTGAAGCTGTCTATCGCATATGGGTCAAAGACTTTCCGGTCATAGTAGCTATAGATTCGAAAGGGAATGATATTTATGAGAAAAGATAGGAGAGCTACGGATTCATTAAGAAAAATAGATTTAAAAAAGGATTTCATTAAATTTGCCGAGGGGTCTTGTCTTATTGAAGTCGGCAATACCAAGGTTATATGTACAGCCAGCCTGGAAGAAGGGGTTCCGCCCTTTTTAAAAGGAAGCGGCAAAGGATGGGTAAGCGCTGAATATGCCATGATACCCAGGTCCTGCAAAACCCGTGTTTCGAGGGAGTCTATTAAGGGGAAAATTTCAGGAAGGACTCATGAGATACAGCGGCTTGTCGGGAGATCCTTAAGGGCTGTTACTGATCTTGAAAAACTCGGAGAGAGGACTATCTGGATAGATTGCGATGTTATACAAGCAGATGGCGGGACCAGATGCGCTTCTATTACAGGAAGTTTTATAGCTTTATGTCAGGCCCTGAATAAAATGAAAAAAGAAGGTATTATTGATATTATCCCTATAAAAGATTTTATTGCAGCGGTGAGCGTGGGGATCGTAGACGGGGAGAAACGCCTGGATCTTGATTATGAAGAAGATTCCAACGCAGAAGTGGATATGAATATCGTCATGACCGGTTCCGGGAAATTTGTTGAAGTTCAGGGTACAGCTGAAGGAGATCCATTTGGTGAAGCTGATATGCATAAGTTGATAGTTCTTGCAAAAAAAGGGATCAGAGAGCTTATAAATATTCAGAAAAAAGCAGTAGGAAAGATTTAAAAATAAATTATTGTTGCAGGTCGCAAGTCGCAGGTTTTAAGTAATAAAATTCTTTATTTAACCTGTAGCCTCGTCCGCTTTGCAGGCAGACCTGCAACCTGAAACCTGAGACTTATATATGAAAAACCTAGTTTTAGCTACAAAGAATCTAAAAAAAAGAAAAGAATTAAAAGAACTTCTGAATGGCCTCAATATAAAACTTCTTACTTTAAATGATTTTAAGCGCTCTCCTGATGTCGTTGAGAATGGATCGACATTTTGTGATAATGCAAAGAAAAAAGCCATAGAATATTCGCTTTTTACCGGATTGTTGACTTTAGCGGAGGATTCCGGCCTGGAGGTAGATGCGCTTAATAAAAAGCCGGGTGTAAGATCTGCGCGTTTTGCAGGGCCGGATAAATCAGATATGGACAATAACCTGAAACTTCTTAAATCTCTGAAAAATATTCCATTAAAAAAAAGATCGGCACAATATGTCGCATGCGTGGCCCTTGCTAAAGATGGCAAGGTTTTGGGCACCGCTATAGGTAAATGTAAGGGGTTGATCGGGTTTGAGATGGCAGGTTCGCGCGGGTTTGGCTATGACCCATTATTTATTATCCCTAAATATAATAAAACTTTTGCCCAACTTGGAGAGAAGATAAAGCATACGATGAGCCACCGCTTTAATGCTTTGGAAAAAATAAAACCTCTTATTCTAAAACACCTTTAATAAATTCCCTGAATTTGTCCTTGAAATATTTGCCGACCATAGGCTTGATTTTTATATCCGGCTTTGATATGGGGCCGGTGATCTTCATATTTCCCACGATTTGGCCGGCCTCTCTTAAAAGGTCTTTTGTAAGTTGTTTAAAATCATCCTGTTCTTCATCGATTATTCCCTCCATTATGCTGGTAGATACGTCCAAATCGATGTTCCCGCTGAAATCAAGGCTTCCTTCGCCGGTCAGAACTACCTGGTTTGACCATAGTTTAAGGTTGTTGGTTTCCAGGAATTTATGTTCTATGGTGAAATCACCTCCGGCTTCATCAAAAATTACCTTTTCAAACCCTCTTAATAAAAGCGCCTGGCCTATGCCTCTAACAACAGGTATTTCCCAAAGATACCCGTTCTTGATATGGATCCAGCCGCTTCCTCTTATCGAATCAAGATCTAAAAGATTCCCGGCAACAGCAAACTTTGATGAGAGGTCGCCGGATATTTTTTTCTCTTTTAGCGTAGTGTCAGCTACGAGTTTGTTTACATTTACACCGTCAATTTTTAAGTCAATGGTATATGGTTTTAGGGGGTTTGAAAGGTCCAGCGCAAATACTGTCAAAAGTACCCCGTCGTATGGGTTCAAAGAAAGGTGAGGTATTTCAAGGACCTTATTTTTCATCCTAAGGTTCATATAAAAATTTCGGCCGTTCAGTCCATAGACGGATATATTATCGCTCGAAGCCTTAAGCCCGATCTCTAACATTAAAGTATTTTTTACAGGGCCGCTTACTATGGAATCTATCTCGATATTTCCTTTGAGCTTAGTTTTGTCCAAAAAGTTTTGGATCTTAGGTGAAAAGATACCGGTATCTTCAGCATGTACATTGCCTTTTATATACAGGTTTATATCGGGGTTTGATCTTATATTTTGGATATCCCCCATGATAACCATATGCGATGACTTGAATTTTAGTATTGTTTCCTCAAGGTGGCTATTGCCTCCGGATGTGGATGTCAGGCTTGATTTAATACTAAGATCTTTCCCGCTGAGATAAAAATTTATTATTGGTTCAGAGAAATCGAACAATCTTAAGTTTAGCGTATACGGGTTATCAGCCCATATAAAAGAGATTTTATCCAGAGCCAATTCATTATTTTTCAGATTTACATCGCCCTCAACGTCTTTTAGCTCCAGATCAAGAGCCTGGTTTTTAAGTAAGGCTTTTCTAAGGCCTATAGAAGCTTCCAAGTCGGAGCTTAAGTCGTCATTAAGCAATTTATCGAATTTTATGTCCAGGCTGGATAGTCCCGATAGTTCAATAGAATTAAATGCTTTTTTAAGCTTATCCGGTAATATTTTTTTGGTGTCCTTAAGATCAAAATCAGGTATTTTTGCGTCGATATGAAGAGAAGGGTTACTAAAATCCTCAAAATTAATATTGGCAACAAACGGATTATCAAGAAGGTTGCCCTTAAGCCTCGGGATCCGGATGCCGGATTCATTTATTTCATAAGAGCCGTTTAATAGGCTGAGGTTGCCGGGATATTTTAAGCCGGTTATGGAAGCTTCTTTCAAGGTTCCGGTGACTAAAAATTTGCCGGCCTTAGGGTCTTTTACCGATCCCTGGAACTTGAAATTGACGTCAGAAAGGCCGGAAAATTCATAATCTTTCAATGTCTTGGAAAAATCCTGGTTTAGTATTTGCTTAATTCCAGACAAGTTGAATTTATCAATTTTTCCCGATATCTTTAAATTAGGATTTTTATAATTAGTCAGGTTTCCTTCCAGGTCAAACGGGCTTTTCATTATTTTCCCTGAAAGTTTTTTTGTAGTTATAGCCGATTCATTTGATTCGACGGTGCCTTCCAGGCCATCGATACTCACCGAGTTATAGAAATTATCGATAGATGCATTTTTTAGGTTAACGTTCACTAAAAATTTGGCCAGGCTAAGGTTTTTTGGGCTGCCTGAAAATCTGAATTTAATATCACCAAAACCCCCCAATTTGATTTTTTCAAATTTGTTTTTTTCTGCTTGAGGTAAGAGGGGCCATAAATTTGTCAGATTGAAATGGTCGGTTCTGCCTTCGAAGTCAAGTATCGGATTTTTGAAATCCTTAAGGGACCCTTTTAGGTTGAATTTGTTATCCATTATCTTAAATTCAATCCCTTTAACTAAAAGGGATTTATTATCTATTTCAATATCTCCTGCCAGAGAATATATATCAGGCGGATAATCGAGGTTAGATATAGAGACATTTTTTAGGCTTGAATGGATCCTGAAGTTAGCATTATTAAGCTCTCCAAGATATGCCTTTAATTCATAACCGATCTCCGAATTACCGGTGATCCTGGCTTTATCTTTCAGGATATCGCAATTATCGACCATAGACTTACCTTTAATATGGAGAAGTTTTGATTTGTCCAGACTAAGATTAAGGTCAGAGCTAATTATGGTGTTATTAATTTCGATCGGTAATTTTCCAAGGTAGTATGGTTCGTAATCGCAAATAGAAAGTCTTGTAAATTTCAGCTTAGACTCAAGCAGTTTTTCTTTGATCAGATACTTTACGGTTAAATTGAATTTGGGTTCAAAGGCAGAGTTTAAGGTGAAACTCGATCTGATCTTAAATGCCGAAGGGATCGAGAGAGAGACATCAGCAGAAATATCTTTTGCTATTTTTTTGTATATAGGATCTTTGGTCCTGTCCTCAAATAGTATTGTTCCGTTACTGATTTTAAGTTTATATATAACAAGCCTGATTTTCTGGTTTTTCATGTCCTGAATATTGAATAGAGGGGGGTCCATCAGGTTCATCTTTGAAGTTTCGTCTAACCGGACATTAATAGCAGGGCTCTTAATATTTAGCGAAGGGATGACAATAGTTATTTTTTTAAGGCTTGGTATTATTATTGGGCTGAAGGAAGCTTCTTTTACATTTATTAGTTCGTCTTTATGGGGTGCGTTGAATTCATAGATAGATAGATTTTTTAATACTACTCCGCCTTTGAAAGGGTTATAATAGATATTGCCTATAGTGACAGCTCTTTTTGTCTCGTTACTTAAGGCGTCTACGATTATTGAGCGGCCTTTTTGTGGCAGGTAGAAAAAACTGAGATATAGGCTTATTGATGTTAAGCCCAAAATCAGCACTATAATGATATTTCTTATTAGTATCGTACGTTTTCTCATAATTTTATTATGAATTTGATTATATAATACTATTATTTATATTTCAACATTAAGAGTTTTTGGTATATAATATAAGGCATCGGGACTTTTGAGAGTTTTCTGGGTTATGCCTTTAGACAAAAGTATTCGCTTTAGTAATATCCCGTTTTCAGGCCAAATTTATTTTAAGAAAAATTTACAGTTTTAGAAAGATGTGCTAAAATATACTTACTAGTAATGATACTTTATGAATGAGCCAAAAGTTTAGAAAACTTGTTTAAAAGGAGGAAGAATGTCAAAAGATGTCCTAGAGATTAC
>CAYWPX010000007.1:0-114205 GCA_964460615.1 uncultured Planctomycetia bacterium | reverse complement strand
TTTACTAATAAAATAGATGGCAGCAAAGAGGAAGCTTTTTATTTG
Organism: uncultured Planctomycetia bacterium; assembly: GCA_964460615.1. Classification (GTDB taxonomy): domain Bacteria; phylum Omnitrophota; class Gorgyraeia; order CAYWPX01; family CAYWPX01; genus CAYWPX01. Next base: position 114,160 of record CAYWPX010000007.1, on the reverse strand, counting down.
AGAGTTTCTGTATCGGATAATATTGAGCTTCCTGATGTGCTTTTGCCTCCTAAATATCCTTTTGGAACCATAGATATATATAAAGCAGATAATGCTGATAAATGGACCGATACGTCTAATACAGTTTTTTCGACAAGTACTGAGAGCTATAGTACTATAGAAATACCCAAAGATAAGATTAATTTTAATGAACCAACTACTTTTGTTGCTAAACTTCAAAATGAAAATGCCGATCAGTATTCATTTAATAGCTGGGATGAATTTTGTAATTATTTAGATCCCTGGTATAATCATACCTGGCTTTACTTTCCCGATATTTGGGGGCCGTCTTTAAGGGAAGCTAATGTACATATGGATTTAAGAGTATTTAGTATCGACAAAATTATCGCAAGCAGTGATTCTGCATCTAATAGTCCGCAGTTATTTGATGGTTTTAAAACAGATTTCGGAGACCCTAATACAGATGGGCAAGCTTTAGTAGTATTTTTTAAAGATGTTGTTGATGAGAATTATAATGTCCAATATTTTGCTATTGATATAGAAGCTATAAATCCCTATGGTAATTTATTTAATATACCTGGTTACACAAATATACAATGGTCAAAAGAATCCATACCTGAATCCGGTTCTTTAGTTTCAGAGAATTCTGGTATAATAGATAAGGCTACCCTATCAGATTTGAGAGGCGGAGTTCATAAGGTCAAAGTATCGTTAGGGCCAGGTTTCCAGGATAGTGGAGTAAATATTTTGTTGCCTTATGCTGGCGCTGAGGTTAAATGGACAATTGAAAATGATATGAGAAAAGCCGATATTTTTGCAGAAAAAGTTAATACAAAATATACGCTTGCAGAAAAACTTTACAGAAGCGTTATTTGGTTTTGGATAGGTGGTAATGGAGACTATTCAGGTATTCCTCGCAATAAAGATATTTTTACTTGTCATAGATTTAATAACGTAGACAATCAAGAAATGGGGGGTGTAGGAACTTGGTTTGGTGTGCCAGTACGAGTTTCAAAATTTAGCAATTATATGTATGGCTATACAACTGGTAAAATAAATATCCCATGGGAACTAGTTGATCTAAGCAGAGTAAGCGGAACTAGTGATGACAAGAGCGGAGAAGTTAGCGTAAAAACAGGATGGGATATTGCTAATGGAGTGGACTATGTAAGTACTATGCAGGATAAAGTTAAAATTATTCATAAAGAAACTAAAGATAATGAAAAAACCCAGAGGCTTTGGCCTCTTAATGAACTTTGCTCAAATAGCTTGGGCCTAAATCATCCCGGCTTTTTAAATATGGAGGACCCATAATGAAAAAGATCATACTTCTATTTTTGACAGGTTTGATTTTTATAACATCATTTGAAACAAAATGCGAAGAAAACGATGAGCAGAGATTTTCCAAGAAGCTTGACAGATTTTGGAAAGAAAGAAACCCAGATAAAGCTTTTAAAGAAGGCGAAGCTCGATTACAGAAAAATCCCTATGATTTGGTAGGTCTTATTTTACAAATGGATAAGGCTATAGTCAAAAGTGACGTAGAGCTTATGACCAACACATTTGAAAAGTTAAACAAGATTGCTTCCAAAATCGATACTCCTAACTTTAAAACTCATTATATATATTGGTCTAAAGCTTTACCTCTTATGATTGATGATTTACAAAAAAAATCAGAAGAGGAGCAAAAAAATATTAGAAGAAGATATAGCGAAAATGCTGTGCCAACATCGCCCCTTGTTAAGGATTTGATTGAAGCTATGGAAGAAGATGGTTTAATTTCAAATGAGGGTAAGAATTCAAAGGCTTTGTTAGAGTTATCAAAAGAAGCAAGCTCTAGTCCTTAGGTAGTATTTTTTGTTTCTTTAAATAAATAATCTGTTTTAATGCTACAAAAAATATTGCCCATATAAGCCAATCGAATATAAAATTAAACCAGATACCATTAACTCCTATTTTTATATCACTTTGAATCAAAAATGGAAAAGGAAAACCTCTAAGTGACCTTATTTCGTCATATTGGTAAGGCGAATGTTCCCATTTAATTTTTTGTGTTTTAACTATAAACAACGTGTTAAATGTTACAATTAAACCCAGAAAAATCGAAAAAGCTGAATTTAAAAAAATTGCCCTATGTTTTGAGATTTTTTTCATATAATGGATATTTTTATTATTAACATATTCTATTAGAAATATTAAAATAAATCAAGGGTATAGATTTTCTTTTATATATTTAAAACAACACCTTAATCATTATAAAATTAAACGGAGGCATAACTATGAAAAAAATATTTATTATAATAGGAGCGTTAATTTTTTTATTAATTTCTTATGTTAATGGCCAAGAAAAGAGTAAGGGTCTTTTTGATATTGGTGGTGGCTTGGCAGAGAGCCGAGATTATTATGAGAATGGAAAGCTTAAACAAGTAGTAACTTGGGATTATAAGACTGGAAAGCCGCATGGTGAGAAAAAGATTTATGACAAAAATGGCAATCTTATAAAATCAGAATGGTTTGTTTACGGGGAATTAAAAAGTAAAGAAGACTTTTTGAAAACGCGAAATAAAAAAGCTGTCACATTAAGTAATACAGAATCTCAAAAAAATGAGGGAAATAAAATAGATAACTTTGTAAATGAGTTGACAAAAGCTTGGCAGAAAAAAGATAATATTTATTGCAAGAATTTAATCGAAAAAACTTTAAATGAAAATCCAAATTGGATTCCAGGAAATTTAGCAAGTTTTGGATATTTTCTTTGGGTGGATCCTAATATAGAGAAAGCTAAGTCTATTTCAGAAAAAATAAAAGATTTGGTTGATGAAAATGCAAAAGATACAAATGTAAAAGATGTAAAAAAACTTCAATCAATAGTTGGGTTGTTGCCTGTATATATAAATTTAATTGAAAAAGACGTAAAAGAAGGGAAAAAATCAGAGCATGGTTTTGGTAATATTTTTCCAGCAAGCGAACTAATTTTTATGTATGCCGCCTCAAAAGAAATTAAATTATCAACTCAAGAATCCTTTATCTCTGATGTTAAGAAAAGAATGGAAAAAGATAAGAATTGATCTTATATGAAAAAAATATTTCTTATGTTAATATTTTTATTAATTAGGAAAATAGGGACGGTTCTTATTTCTTTGTAGGCATGATAAACTAGCAAATTTAAAAGATTCTGCTGATGGATTAGATGAAGAAGTGCTTTGGCCATGCCTTGATCAAGCAGATATGGTTAAGTCTAAGTTAGAAAAGCCTATACTATCGCTAACTCCAACTGATAATCCTCTTTATTAGAAATAACAAAGGAGAAATAAGATGAAGTTATTAGCAGTTAAAAATGTTTATAGTATAATGTTTTCTTGTATTTTGATTTTTAATAATATAACCTTTGGCCAAGATGTTATAGAATTGGAGACACCTGTTGAAATTACAAAAAAAATTGAATATTTTTGGAAAAAATCGTAGAAAAATAGGGACGGTTCTTATTTCTTGACATTTTAGTTTAATAAACTATAATCTCCTTAAGGAAAGCAAGAGAAATAACTTTAAGGAGATTTTTTATGCCTCGATTAGCTCGCATATATACCGACGAAGGTGTGTTTCATATATTAACAAGAGGAAATAATAAACAAAACATATTTAATTCTTCTGAAGACTTTAGTGTATATAAATCACTCTTCAAAAAACTAAAAGAAGAACATCCTTTTAGGCTTTATCACTATTGCCTCATGACCAACCATATCCATCTTATTATTGAAACGAATCCAAAAACAGATCTTTCGAAGTTTATGAAAAGGATAAATCTTGCATACTATGGCCATTATAAAAAGAAATATAAATATGCGGGGCATTTTTGGCAGGACCGTTTTAAAAGTTTTCTTATCTCTAAAGATGAATATCTTATTGCCTGTGGCCTTTACATAGAGCGTAATCCTGTAAAAGCGAAGATTGTAAAGTCACCGCATCTTTATGAGCATTCAAGTTACAACTATTATGCCTATGGTCAAAAAGACAATCTTTTGGATCCTAATCCCTTATATAAAGATTTATCCGATAAAGATATCAAAAGGCAAGAGCTATACAGGAATCTAATACTTGATAATAAGCTTGGAATAACGGAAAAAACTTTTAATCAGCTGTTCCTGGGAACAGAGAATTTTATAAGGTCTATGGAAAAACATTTTGATGTCAAAAATACAAGGTCAAATGTAGGTAGGCCTAAGAAAGAATTAGAATAGGGAATAAGTATAATCAAGAAAATCAGAACCGTCCCTATTTCCAGATAAGATTTGACTTATACATGTATATATTGTATATTCATGTTGGTTTATGAAAATAAGGGTAATAATATGTTCGAGAAGATGATGGAAAACGAAATAATGGGCATAATCTCCGGGATGGGGGATTTTGGGGTGTTTCTGGGAATGTTCTTAGAGTCAAGCATTGTTCCGATACCATCCGAAGTTATAATAATAGGTGCCGGGATGCTAAAGATCCCGATTCACTCAATAACGATTTTTGGATCTCTTGGCGCTACTCTTGGAGCAATGGTGGGGTATTTTATAGGCAGATATGGAGCTATGCCTCTTATTCTTAAGTATGGAAGATTTATTTTAATAAAACCAGAGTATTTGCTGAAGGCTGAGGAATTTGCCAAAAAGTATGGGCCGGTCAGCGTCCTTATAGGGAGAGTAATACCGGTAGTGCCTTTCAAGGTTTTTTCAATAGCTTCTGGTATTATAAGATTACCATTTATTCCTTTCATATGCTTTACTCTTTTAGGAGTAATTCCAAGGATCCTTTTATTATCCATATTTGGCGCCGCTCTTGTAAAATATACCAAGCTTACAATAGTTTTTTTAGCTTTAGGGTTACTAATATTTATAGCGTACAAGCTTATTATGAAGCGCTTTTTTAAGCCCGTGGTTGTCGAAGAAAACAAGAGTTAAATAAAATATGTTGACTTATTTTTATATTAATGTATAATATTCACAATAACATGTCTTCTGGTTAATATACTAGAAGACTTTTTTATTTTAACCCAAATTTTGTATGCTCTGCTTTTAATGAGCAATAAAAATTTGCCCCGAGAAATCTAAAAGATTTCCGGGATACAATCCCCGCAACCCCTTGGATTGCAGGGGACCCTAAAGGAAAAAGATGTCAGGTTTTGTAATACCATTTTTATTGATCTTCCCGGTTCTGGTCGCCATAGCCTTTTTATGGGTAAAGAATGATTCCCTTAGAGATAAGCTGGTCAAGGTAGCCTCTTTTGTAATAGGCCTTGGGACCATAATGCTCCTAATAGAAAGCCTTGGGAAGAATTCGGTTTATTTTGCCTTCAAGAGTCATTTTGTTGATAAGCTTATTCTTTATATGGAGCTTGGCCTAGGGGCTCTGATATTATATATAGGATTAAGGTTCAAGGACTTTACGGTAGTTTTCCTGTCTGCTTTGCAGCTTTTAGCGGTATTTTACCTGGAATTTTTCTCAGGTATTCATATAGAAGTAGCCAATAACCTTTTCTTTGATAAGTTCTCGGTTATCATGGCGCTTATAATAGGTATAGTAGGGAGCCTTATAGCGGTGTTTTCTTTAGGCTATATGGCTGATTTTCACCATCATCATAAAGGGCTTCGGGATAAGAGGCCCTTTTTCTTTTTTGTTATATTCATGTTTTTGTCGGCAATGTTCGGGGTAGTTTTTTCCAATAATCTTTTATGGTTATACTTTTTTTGGGAGATCACTACACTTTCATCGTTTTTCCTCATCGGTTACGCCGAGAATAAAGAGTCAAGAGACAACGCCCTTAGAGCCCTTAGGATAAATCTTTTCGGGGGACTTGGTTTTATACTAGGAATAATTTATTTAGCCAAGGTTGCCCACACAATAGAGCTGGACCAGGTGCTTTTATCTGGTAAAGGATTAGTCATGTTACCTGCGGCCTTGATTGCCCTGGCAGGTTTTACAAAAGCCGCGCAGTTGCCATTTTCTTCATGGCTACTTGGGGCGATGGTTGCGCCTACGCCGGTATCGGCACTTTTACATTCAAGCACGATGGTTAAAGCAGGGGTTTATATACTTCTTAGGTTTGCGCCCATATATCAGAATACGGGAGTAGGTCTGGCGGTAGCGCTTTTGGGCGGAGTAACATTTTTAATAACATCTTTTATAGCCATATCGCAGAATAATGCCAAGAAGGTTTTGGCGTATTCTACAATAGCAAATCTGGGGTTGGTAGTGCTTTGTGCAGGAATAGGGACCTATGAAGCTATGTGGGCGGGGATACTTCTTATAATATTCCATGCCATTGCAAAAGGGCTGCTTTTCTTATGTGTAGGAGTCGTAGAGCATAAGATAGGGAGCAGGAATATAGAGGATATGGAAGGACTTATAATAAGCATGCCGAAGATCGCCGTGATGATGCTTATAGGAATGGCAGGTATGTTCTTAGCGCCATTTGGTATGCTTATAAGCAAATGGGCGGTTTTAAAAGCGCTTGTAGATGCAAACCCGATGTTGGCGATAATAGTAGTATTTGGAAGCGCTGCGACATTATTTTTCTGGGTTAAGTGGATGGGCAAGCTTATCATGGTAATAAATCCGAAAGTCGGCCTTGAAGAAAATCTGCAAAAAACAGAATTGAACCCTCTAATAGTTTTATCGTTTTTTACAGTATTTATGTGCCTTCTTTTTCCTCTGGTTTCCGCTATTATGATAGAGCCTTATGTGCTTCAGGTATACGGAAAAGCGGTTGGCATGTCAAAAGGCAATATTATAATAATGTTTATTATGCTTGGGCTTGTGATGTTATTTCCCCTAAGCTTTTTTAATTATGGGAAAAGGATAATATGTGTTGACCCGTATCTATGCGGGGTGAATAGTGAAACGCATATTACATTCAATAACTCTTTAAACCAGTCTCAAGAGATCTCTATGAAGAACTATTACCTGAATGATTATTTTGGCGAGGAGAAGCTCTTGCCGGCGGGGTTAGTCATAACGAGCATCTTTATTGCTATTATGTTTTTGACGGCGGTGATATGAAAATATTCATGATATTAGTGATTTATTTATTGGGAGCGCCTATTGTCGGAGGGATATTGGCCGGCGTAGACAGGATAATAAGCGCTCGTATGCAGTCAAGAGTCGGCCCGCCGGTCTTGCAGCCGTTTTTTGATGTAATAAAACTTTTTAGTAAGGAGAATCTTGTTGTCAGGAGATCTCAGACCTTTTATATTTTCTTCTATCTATTGTTTGTGGTTTTCACGGGATCGCTCTTTTTCACCGGAGGGGATATTTTATTGGTGATATTTGCTTTTACTCTGGCCGGGATATTTTTTGTTCTTGCCGGGTATAAGGCAAGCTCGCCTTATTCATTTATAGGGGCTGAAAGAGAGCTCTTACAGATGATATCTTACGAACCGATGATAATTATAGCGGCCGTTGGGATGTATATGGTCACAAAATCATTCAGCGTTTCCGATATATTTAGCTATTCTTATCCTATGGCAAGGTTTTTACCCGGGATATTCCTGGGATTTTTATTTTTGTTGCCTTTAAAATTCAGGAAATCTCCTTATGATATTTCCACATCTCATCACGGCCACCAGGAGCTTGTCAAAGGTATTACTACGGAATTTTCGGGCCCTAGCTTAGCTATGGTAGAGATAGCTCATTGGTATGAAACGGTTTTTGTATTAGGTTTTATTTATCTATTTTTTGCAAATCATGCGTTAATGGCGATCGGGGTAACGCTTGTATCGTTTTTTCTTGTGATTTTAATAGACAATACCTTTGCAAGGGTAAAATGGCAGTTGGTCGTAAAAAGTCTTTGGTTAGTAGCGTTAGTTTTGGGAATGGGAAACGTAGTCGTACTTTCATTTTTCAGGTAAAATAAAATGGCATATTTAAAAAAATCTCCATGGTTAATACATTTTGACGGGTCCAGCTGTAACGGATGCGACATCGAAGTACTTGCGTGCCTGACGCCTTTATATGACGTAGAGCGCTTCGGGATAATAAATACAGGCAATCCGAAACACGCCGATGTCCTCTTGATAACAGGATCCGTAAATGAGCAGAATAGACGGGTAATTCAGAACCTGTATCACCAGATGCCTGATCCAAAGATAGTAGTAGCTTTAGGCATATGCGCCTGTTCAGGAGGCATATTCAATGAATGTTATAATGTCCAGGGAGGCGTAGACAAGGTAATACCTGTGGATGTGTTTGTCCCCGGATGCGCAGCAAGGCCTGAGTCGATAATAGACGGTGTCGTGGAAGCGCTTAAAGTGCTTGATGCAAAAGACCGCAACAGAAGGTCCGTTATCAAACAGGTGAGGGATCTCGTAATAACCCAGGCAGAACCTTCTGATGCTGAGGAGATACTGGCTCTGCAAAAAATTTGCTACAGAAGTGAAGCGGAGATCTACAATGATTTTAGCCTCCCAGCTCTTACTCAAACCATAGACGATATTAGGAATGATTTTAAGTCCAATACTTTTTTTAAAGCTGTTTGCGACGGCAAGATCATTGGGGCAGTAAGGGGCAATTTAAAGGGCGGAACATGCTATATAAAAAGACTTATCACTCATCCGACATTTCAGAATTATGGTATCGGGACTAAATTGATGAACGAGATCGAAACAAGCTTTAAAGACGCCAATAGGTATGAAATTTTTACGGGGCATAAGAGTAAAAGAAATATATATTTCTATGAAATGCGCGACTATAAAATATTTAAAAAAGAACCATTTACGCCACTTGTTGAGTGGGTTTACATGGAAAAAACCTCAAAAGGTTCAATACATTACACATAAGGAATATTATAGATGTACGAAAAACAGCAACTTATAAATGTAACAACAGCCAATTTAGTCAATGAAGTAAAAAAATTTTCTGAAAAAGGCTGCAGGCTGGTCCAGATATGCGCGGCAAAGACGGATAAATTTGAGCTTAGCTACAGCTTCGATAAGGACTATGAGTTTACAACGCTCAGGCTTATTATAGATTCGCTTGATACGGAGGTTCCGAGCGTTACCGGAGTTTACTGGACCGCATTTTTATATGAGAATGAGATACACGACCTATTTGGGATAAAGATAAAGGATATCAATATAGATTATAAGGGTAATTTTTATCTAATTTCTCAAAAAAACCCTTTTAATGTCAGCACTGGCAGTAATGAACCGAAGGAAAATAAATAAAAATGACTAAACGTACAGTTATACCTTTTGGCCCGCAGCATCCGGTTTTACCTGAGCCTATCCATCTTGACCTTGTTGTTGAAGATGAGCTCGTGGTGGATGTTATACCGAGGATCGGTTATATCCATAGAGGGTTAGAGAGGCTTATTGAAAAGAAAGATTTTATTGATTTTGTATTGGTGGCCGAAAGGATCTGCGGTATATGCAGTTTTATCCACGGTTTGACATATAGCCTGGGAATAGAGCAGATAATGAATCTGGAAGTGCCAAGACGAGCCCAGTACCTGAGGGTTATATGGTCGGAGCTTTCAAGGATACATAGCCATTTATTGTGGATGGGCCTTATGGCTGATGCATTTGGGTTTGAGAGTTTATTTATGGGTGCGTGGAAGATCCGCGAGACGGTACTTGATATTATTGAAGAGACGACAGGCGGCAGGGTAATTTTTGGTTCATGCAAAGTAGGCGGCGTTAGGCGCGATATCGATAACGAAACACTTTCCAGGATTGTGAAGACTTTGGAAAATGTAAGAAAAGAGGCCAAGCAGATAGGCGATGTTTTTATCGAAGATTCTACTGTTAAGCATCGTATGGTGGGAGTGGGCGTGCTTACAAAAGAAGAGGCATATCAACTTGGAGCTGTTGGGCCGACACTTAGAGGAAGCGGCGTTAGTATTGATATGAGGACGCTTGGGTATGCAGCTTATGACGATATAAAAGTAGCACCTATTGTTGAACAAGCAGGCGATAGTTACTCGAGATGCGTTGTAAGGATAAAAGAGATCTATCAGTCCATAGATATTATTAATGAGGCCGTATCAAAAATTCCCGGCGGGCCGATTGATATGAAAGTGACGGGCACCCCGAACGGCGAATTTTTTATGCGTACTGAACAACCGAGAGGTGAAGTTATATATTATCTTAAGGCTGATGGAACAAGATTTTTAAAGAGGATGCGGGTAAGGACCCCGACCTTTACGAATATTCCGCCGATCGTTAAGGCCATAAAAGGATCGCAATTAGCCGATGTGCCTGTTCTGGTCCTTACTATAGATCCTTGTATAAGCTGTACAGAGAGGTAATAATAAAATGTCTTTTTTAAAGATGACAAAATTAGTATTAACAAGTCTTTTTAATAAACCGTCGACGAGGCTTTACCCTTTAAGTAAAAGGGAAGGCTATAATGGTTCGCGCGGTCATATTGAAATAGATATAAAAGGGTGCATATATTGTTCTATGTGCCAAAGAAAGTGCCCGACCGGCGCACTTGTTGTAAACCGCAACGATAAGACCTGGGTGATCGACCGTGGAAGATGCATCAGCTGCGGTTACTGCACGGAAGTTTGCCCCAAAAAAGTTCTGACTCTTAAAAAAGGCTATTCCAAGCCTTTTGTGGAAAACGAGAAGGAAACTTTCAAAAATGCATGAGCATCATATAGTTGAAAAGATATGTAATGATGCCATAATTCTTGCCAAAAGAAAGAATGCATCAAAAGTAACAAAAATCTTTCTTACAATAGGGGAGCTAAAGGGCCTTGAGGAGAGCTCGGTAAAGCTCTATTTTGAGAATCTCTCAGACGGAACTATCTTAGAAGGCGCAGAGCTTTTTATTAATTATATAAAGCCCGAACTAAGATGCCCTAAATGCGGCAAGAATTTCTTAAAAGAAAAAAAATCTTTCAATTGTCCTATCTGCCAGACCGAAGGAGCGCCTACCGAAATTGGCAAGGAACTTTTTATAGAAAAGATAGAGACAAACTAGTAATTCATTTCTAAACCAAACAATTAAACCAAATCACTACAAACTAAAAAGGTAAAATAATTTTATGACACACGAAACCGTTAATCCGGCACCAAATATGCCCAATCCACCGGCCGATGGCCTAAATTTTTACGGTTTAGGTATAGCTCCAAAGATTCTTGAAGCATTAAACAAAATGAAATTCACTACTCCTACCCCTATCCAGCATAAGGCTATCCCTAGTGCTGTTGAGGGAAAAGATATTATAGGTATTGCCCAGACCGGGACCGGCAAGACACTTGCGTTTGCTATTCCTATGGTCCAGGCCTTGGCCCAAAAGAGCGGCGGCGGGTTGGTACTTGTTCCGACGAGAGAGCTCGCTTTGCAGGTAGAGGAGACATTTAGAAAGATCCAGCATCTATTTGGCCTTAGAAGTGTAGTTCTTATAGGAGGGGCTTCTATGAATATGCAGATAGGAGCTATAAGGAGAAATCCGAGAATTGTCATTGCAACACCGGGCAGGCTTATAGACCATTTGGAACGCAGGACTATCTCACTTAATGATGTTAAAGTATTGGTTCTGGATGAAGCAGACAGGATGCTTGATATGGGTTTTGCCCCTCAGATAGAGAGGATCCTGAAAGCTATCCCAAAGGAAAGGCAGACAATGCTTTTTTCTGCTACGATGCCCGAGGAGATAGTAAAAATCGCATCCAGCCATATGAAGCTTCCTCTAAGCGTCGAGGTCGCGCCCTCAGGAACAACAGCCGATAAAATTTCACAGGAAGTTTTTATAGTTAAACGTGACAAAAAAGATCTGTTGTTAAAGAAGATATTAGAGCAGTATCATGGTTCCGTACTTTTATTTTCAAGGACACGAAATGGCGCCAGAAAGATCGCCAGGTCCTTAAGGGATTTTGGTCAGAGTGCCGCGGAGATACACTCTGAAAGGAGTCTTAGCCAGCGCAGGCAGGCTTTGGATGGTTTTAAAGCCGGAAAGTATAGAATTTTAGTTGCTACTGACATAGCCGCGCGCGGTATTGATGTTAGCGGGATAGAATTAGTACTAAATTATGATCTTCCGGAAGATATAGAAAATTATGTGCACCGCATAGGTCGAACTGCAAGAGCCGGACACAAAGGGCATGCAATATCATTTGCTACTCCCGAAGAAGGCATGGAAGTAAAGTCTATAGAGAGGCTTATCAGGACGAGTATAACAGTTTCAAGTCATCCTGAAATTCCCAAAGAAGATTTTATACCTTCGCATGGCGGGGGAAGAAAATTTAAGAGAGGACAAAGGGGATTTGGCCAGCAAAGGGGCAAATTTGGCAACCGTCGCGATAGCGGCCCGAGGAAATTCGGCGATAGAAAGCATGCGAGAGACACCGGGAACGAAAGGACGTTTAGTTCGCAAAGCAAAGATGGCAGGAGTTTTGATCGGAACAAAGAATACAGCAAACCGAAATTCCACGATCGCTATTCAAAAGAATTCCGCCCAAGTGATAATTTTGTAAGAGAAGGCGGTGACCGCTATCCCAAAAAAGATTTTAGCTCCAATAGAAACAGATCCTTTGAGGCCGATAGAGGACTTGAGAGATCAAAATTTAACGAAGGCGGACCGAATACCCGTCCCGAGAGATTTGGAAGCGCCGGCAGGGATAATAGAGGCCCGAGGGATAATTATTCAAAAGAGAGAAGCGGGTTTGGGCAAAAGAAGCGCCATAGCTCATTTAGAAGCTACAGTTATGAAGGCAATGAAAGCCGCAGAGAAGGCGGTGAAAAAATCAGCGCGCATTCAGACAGGGGTGAATTTAATAGCCATAGAGGCCCTAAGGATATCAGGACAAAATTTATTTTTGGGTCTGATTCCAGGGATAAAAGGCCCAGACATGGTTTTTCAAGAGGCCCAAAGAGAAGTTTTAACAAGCCTTACTAATAAGAGGACCTGAATGGATAAGTTTATTGAGGCCGCAATTCAAGAAGCAAAAATTGGTTTAAGCGAAAACGGTATTCCGATAGGTTCGGTCCTTGTGAAAGACGGAGTGATCATCGCAAGAGGGCACAATAGGCGGGTGCAGAAAAATAATCCAATAATGCATGCCGAGATAGATTGCCTGGAGAACGGAGGAAGGGTCGGTTCGTATAAAGGAACCATACTTTATTCTACGCTGATGCCGTGTTTTTTATGTGCCGGAGCAGTTGTGCAGTTTGGTATTAAAAAGGTCGTAGCGGGAGAGTCGGAGACATTTGCCGGTGCAAAAGAATTCATGATTTCCCGCGGCGTGGAGGTAATAGACCTGGACCTTGAGGAATGCAAAACAATGATGAGAGATTTTATTCTGAAGAATCCGGAACTTTGGTATGAAGATATAGGAAAGCTTTAGTTGTTGTCGGATAAAAGTCAATAAAAAGTAGAAAACAGCTCTTTTTATTAAATATAAATATAATTATAATTAACCCAAAAGCAAAACTTTTGGGTTTTTTATTTTTACTCCGCGCCAAGAAAGCGGCAGCGGAGAAGGATAAGAGCTTTTTTTTGGAGGATCGGTATGTTTATAGGTTATAAAGAAATTACGGACATAATCCAGCATAGAAACGCTGACGGGGCAGTGAGCATTTATATTTATTCAAACTTTAATGAAAGAGCGCAGGATTTTTTAACCAGGCTAAATAGTTTTATCGACACTATCAAAAAAGAAGCTGAGATAAGCAATAAAAGGGATCTGAAAAAAGCTATCGGTGAGCTGGAAAGTAAGAAGGAAGAAATAATCGCCGGCGTTACTCATGATAAATCAAAGACGATCTCCATATTTGCTTCGCCAAATTTTTTTAAAATAATAAAAGTACCGTTTAAGCTTAAAGAAAGAGCCGTCCTGAATAAATGTTTTTACACGGCCCCGCTTGTTTCAATGCTCAATCAGTTTGAACGCTATGCGGTATTGGTCTTTGATAGGCGGAGGGCAAGGCTGTTTTCTTATTACCTCGGTGTGCTTCATGAAGAGGAGAGCGTTTTTCATGAGTATGTGCTTCCAAATTTTAATTCTCTTATTAGAGGGGTTTCAAATAAGATCATTGATACATTCCATAAACACCTGAAAGAGGTTTCTGATATTGTATTTAATAATTTTAAACATCATGGGTTTGATAAGCTCATACTCGGTTCGCATCAGAATGAGCTAGGTGCTATCAAGCAGTATCTTCATTCATATCTCCTGGAGAGGATAAAATGTGAATTTGTTGCTAGCGTAGACGATCCAAATAAATTGATACAGGACCAGATCTGTATAGCTCTAAGCTTATCCAGAAAGATCGAGGAAAACAATAAGATAAATGAGCTAATAAATAATATCGGCAAAAAGGCTGTAATAGGCCTAAGCGAAGTTAACGAAGCCCTTATGAACGGCAATATAAAAGAGTTGGTAGTGTCGGATGATTTCCATGTTTCGGGATATACTTGTCCTGATAGGCATTATATAACCCTGGCGGGATCCGAGGGGAAGAAATGCGACTATTGCGGCAAGGTACTTGAAAAGGAGCAGTATCTCGAGGACGAAATAACCGATGAGGCTTTTTTGCAGGGTTCGGAAGTGTTTAGTATTAAGGAAGAAAAAGAAAAATTCAGTAAATATAAGATAGGGGCGTTTTTGAGGTTTTAGGCTGAAATCTCAAAAATTGGTATTAGGCGTTAATCGAAGATCTATCGCTATGAGGGGAAATATGATCATCAGATGCCCTTACTGTGACAATGAGTATGAGGATTTTCTTCTGAAAGACGGCCAAAAATTCACATGCCGGTGCGGAAGAGAGCTGGACGAGCAGGTGATAAGCGAGCTTAGTTATTTATCCAAGATATTAGAGAATTCTGAAGTATGCAGGGAGGAGAATAATCTGCTAAGAATAAAGATATTGTCCGAAAGGATCGTATCTTATATTCTTGACCCGGATTTTCCTGATATTGATATTGAAATAGAGAAGGCTAATTTAAGGGAACTTATAAAAGAGCTTTTCCCGAATAGGGCCAATCTTTATAATCTGATATATGAAACAAGATTCGAAAGGATATCAAAACAATTCAGGGATAAAATTTGATCTAAGAGTTATAATTGATTGACAAAATAACGTTCAATGATAAAATATAGGTATATACAATATGAAATATAAGTAGGGGAAGATGCTACTGACCTCCAAAAAAGAGGTTAATGTGGGATAAAGGCGTCCTTACTCTTTGATCTAATAAGGGGGAAGTACGCCGTTTTAGTTTATGGAGGGGCCGCGATGGAAAAAAAAGAAGCATATAAACTGGCAAAGCTCGCGGGGCTACTTTTATATGTCCCAATAATTTTATTTACTGGACCGCTTCTAGGATATATAATAGGGGATTATCTGGTAAATAAATTCCATTTCGCGGAAATTGTTTTGTATATATTGATGGTAATCGGGTTTGTTTCGGGAGTTTTTGAAACATACAGAATAATCCGATACGCTTTTAAGGTTGAGAAAAATGACTGAGAATATCGAAAGAAGATTGCTTATTTTCACAATTATAATAATCCTGGCAGTTTCGCCGGTATTATTGGTAGCCAAAGATTATCTTTGGGCGTCCGGTTTTATGGTGGGGGCTTTATGGATGCTGGTCAATGTTTTAATGATGATAAAGATCTTCAAGATAGCGCTTCTAAAGTCATCGCCGAATAAACTCAAATTCATACTTCTTATTAAATTCCCGGTACTCTATATAGCAGGGTTTTATATTCTGATTTCAAAGTTTTTCCCGCTGGCAAGCATTCTTATAGGTATCCCGGCGGTTTTTTTATCAATAGGAGTGATTAAGATATGTCCGAAACTACTGGCGTAGCGCAACCTGAGCTACCAGATATTCTTAAGATCTTAGGAGAGAAGTTCCACGACAATGTTTTTTTTGAGTATGTATCTACGTGGGAAAATATAGTTTTTTCGCTTATAATAATTTTTATTATATCCTTGGTTGCATATCTTGCAAGCCGTAAATTAAAAATGGTCCCGGGTAAGCTTCAGAATTTTGTGGAATTTGTAGTTGGAGGATTGGATGATTTTGTTTGCGGCATACTCGGGCCCAAGGGAAGAAAATTTACACCTTTTATCGGGACGATATTCATATATATTTTATGTATGAACCTATCAGGACTTATCCCGTTTATCAAAGCTTCTACTACAAGCTGGTCGACAACGCTTGCCTTGTCTTTATGTGTGTTTGTGTATGTGCAGTATACGGCTTTTAAAGAACTTGGATTTTTTGGGTATTTTGACCATCTTGCAGGGAAACCAAGGGGCATAATGGCGTTTTCTATCATCATGCCTTTAATGATGTTTTTTCTGCATCTGATAGCAGAGCTTATAAGGCCCTTAAGTTTGTCGCTCAGGTTAAGGAGCAATATTTGGGGAGACGATCTCCTTTTGGCGGTATTGGCGCGTTTTGGATTACCGGGGCTGCCGATACTGTTTTTTAATATGCTGATAGCTCTTTTAACGGCGGTAATTCAGGCGGTCGTTTTTACTATACTTGCGACCGTATATTTTGCTTTAGTGATGGAACCGGAAGAAGAACACATAGGGCCTAAAGAAAAGGCAGTAAAAGGCGCGTAGCAAAGATGGCCTTAGTCTCGCCGCAGGCGGACTTTAGTGATGGAACCGGAAGAAGAGCATGTAAATAAGCCAAATAAAAGTGCGAAGGCGTTGTAGGATATTGGAAGAGCTAAAAAAGCTCATGGCTCATAGCTCATAGTAAAACCGATGGACGAATATTAAAAAGCTACAGATGATAAAAAAGTAGAAAAAAACATAAAAACTATAATAACCGGAGGAGGACATAAAATGGACTGGAAAATGGGATTAGCGATTGGTTTACCCATAGGGCTGGGATTGGCAGCCATGGGTTCAGGTATCGGATTGGGAAGAGCGGTAGGTTCAGCTATGGAAGCGATGGGAAGGCAGCCGGATGCGTCAAATAAGATCCTTATCAATATGACCATAGGTTGTGCTTTTATTGAAGCTATTACGATATACGTTCTCGTATATGCTTTTATTTACGCAGGCAAACTATAAGAAAATAATATGGAACTATTAAAATTACTGAGTGCAAACGAAATTGTTGCGCAGATAATATGTTTTCTGATTTTATTTTTTCTCTTGAGGGCGTTTGCCTGGAAGAAGATCTTGGGTTTTCTTGATGCCAGGAGAGAAAAGATCGCTTCGGAATTTAACCAGATCCAAGAGACCAAAAAGGGCCTTGAGGATATGCGGATCGACTATCAGGATAAGATAACCAAAATAAGCGATGAATCAAAAAGAATTATTCTTGAAGCAGTACATGAAAGCAGGATCGTCGCGGAAGACATAAAAAAGAAGGCGCAAGTTGAATCGGCCAGGATAATTGAAAGCGCCAGGGCCCAGATACAATATGAGGTATCCCAGGCGAAGGAAGAGCTGAAAGAGAATATTGTAAATCTTGCCATCAGCGTCAGCGAGAATATCATAGAAGAGAAGCTTACCGAAAAGGCTGATAAAAAGATGGCCGAGGACTTTTTGAATAAACTTAATGGCATTGAAGAGAAAAAATAAAATTCAACAGCATCGGAATAAGTGTATATGAAAGAGAAAGCTCTGATAAAAAGATATGCTGAGGCTTATTTGGCGTATATGAAAGAGGCGGGCAATATTGATGTTGCTATAAGCGAAATTAAGAATGTAAAGTCAATATTGAGGGAGAATGCCGATCTAAAAAGCTTTTTTTTGAGTAAAAAAATTAATTATTCCCAGAAATGTGAATTTATTGATCTGGTGTTCAAAGATTCTCTTCTGCCCAAGACCCGCAATTTTTTAAAATTCCTCATAGATAAAAATAGGATCCAGTATTTAGCCGATATAGCCGATTATGTCAGGGTAAATTACGGGCGGGGGAACGTCAAAGAAGCTATTGTTAAGACCAGCTTTCCTATGGATACGGATTTCCTCGTAAGGATCAAAAAAGGACTGGAAGATAAATTTAATACTAAGCTTCATCTCTATATTGAACTTGATTCTACGCTTCTTGGAGGCATAAAGGTGATCATTGGTAATAGGATTATAGATGGTTCTGTAAAAAAGCGCTTAGATGACCTAAGAACAAGGCTTTTAAAAGTAAGGGTGAATTAAATTATGGATATAAGACCGGAAGAGATATCGTCGATCCTAAAAAAAGAGCTCGAAAAATACGAGACCAGCATACACTTGGAATCCGTTGGCAGTGTTATCCAGGTAGGAGATGCCATAGCCAGGATCTACGGGCTTGATGATGCGATGATGGGAGAGCTTATTACTTTTGAAGACGGCGGCAACGTAATGGGCATGGTTTTTAATCTCGAAGAAGATAACGTGGGCGCTGTAATATTCGGCCCTGACAATCCAGATAAGAATATTAAAGAGGGCGATACCGTAAAAAGGACCGGCAAGATCGTGCGTATTCCCGTAGGTGAGGCTTTAATCGGGAGGGTTGTAAACGCCCTGGGGAATCCTATCGACGGCAAAGGCCCTATAGATACGGATAAATTTAGACCCCTTGAATCATCAGCCCCGAATGTTGTTGCCAGACAACCCGTCAAAGAACCTCTCCAGACCGGGATAAAAGCAATAGACTCTATGATACCAATTGGCCGCGGCCAAAGGGAGCTTATAATAGGCGACAGACAGACGGGTAAAACTGCTATTGCCTTAGATACGATAATCAACCAAAAAGATAAAGATGTCTATTGTATCTATGTTGCCATAGGCCAGAAGATCTCCAATGTCGTCGCAGTGGCAGAGACTCTGGAAAGATACGGCGCGATGAAGTACACGACAATCGTAAGTGCATCTTCAAGGGCTTCAGCGTCGCAGCAGTATTTAGCTCCATACGCCGGTTGTGCCATAGGAGAGGAATTTTTGTATTCGGGCAAACATGTTCTGGTTGTATATGACGACCTTTCAAAGCATGCCCAGGCATACAGGCAGCTTTCGCTTTTATTAAGACGCCCCCCCGGCAGAGAGGCTTATCCTGGGGATATATTTTATCTCCATTCGAGATTATTGGAAAGGGCCGCGAAACTTACGGATGAATTAGGAGGAGGGTCGCTGACAGCTCTTCCTATTGTAGAGACTCAGGCAGGAGATATATCCAGTTATATACCGACCAACGTTATTTCGATCACCGATGGCCAGATATACCTTGAAGCGGATCTTTTTTATGCCGGTATTCGCCCTGCGATCAACGTGGGTTTGTCGGTATCGAGGGTAGGAGGCAAGGCGCAGGCAAAGGCCATGAGGCAGATATCAGGAAAGATCAGGATCGACTTAGCGCAGTATAGGGAGCTCCTGGCTTTTACAAAATTTGGTTCAGAGATAGATAAGGCCACTCTTTCACAGTTAAACCGCGGCGAGAGAATGGTAGAGGTTTTGAAACAGGATCAGTATAACCCTCTTACGCTCAGTAAAGAGGTAATGATAATAAACCTCGTTGCAAAAGGTTTGTTGGACGATGTTGAACCGTCCCATATCGTAAAATTTGAAAAGGATTTCTTTGGTTTTATGGATAAAAAATTCCCCGAGATAGAAAAAGAGCTTGGCGAAAGAAAAGAATTCAGCGAGGACCTGCTTAAAAAGTTCGAGAAGGCCGCCATGGAATTTAAGGATACTCTTAAGGTAAAGAGCTTTTAGAATGCTACAGATATTATCGTTAAGGCAGATTAAGAACCGGATACGAAGCGTTGAAAGCACAAAAAAACTTACAAACGCCATGGAGATGGTATCTGTCTCAAAGCTAAAAAAAATAGAGAATATGCTCTTTAGGTTCAATAATTATTTTACAAAGCTTGACTCAATATTTAATAGCCTGATCCCTTCGTGCGACATAAAGTCTAATCTTTTTTTCCGTAAAGCAAAAGATGTTAAAAAGATAGCCCTTTGCGTTATCACTGCCGATACAGGGCTTGCCGGGGCTTATAACTCGGGTGTGATAAATGCGGCAGAAGGTTTTATTAATAAACAGGGCCGTGAAAAGATAATGCTTTTTACCGTTGGAAGGAAGGGGTTCAGTTATTTCAGAAAAGCAGGTTTTGAAGTTAAGAATTTATCTTCACTTCTTCAGGGTAAATTTTCCAAAGAAGCCTGCGATAAGATCACAAATGACCTTATGTGGCAATTTTTGAAAGGCGATTGCGATGAAGTTTATATTGCATATACCGTATACCACTCCGCATCACGGAGGATCCCTGAAGTTAAAAAATTCTTGAACCTTGAATCAGATGCAAGGCTTGAAAAAAACTATATATTTGAGCCGGATCCCGATTCTATGCTCAATAAGCTTTTGTATGAGTATATTTATTCAAAAATCAAATTTTCTTTATTGACCTCGTTTGCATCTGAGCACTCCGCAAGAGTTGTTGCAATGGGAGAGGCTACTGATAATGCAAAAGAGCTGCTTGAGAATCTTATTCTTACGAGGAATAAGGTTAGGCAGGCAAACGTTACAAAAGAGATCTTAGAGATAGTATCGTCCGCTGAAGCGCTTAGAGGATAATATAAATTTTGAAAGGAAAATAATATGGCAGTTGGCGAGATAATACAGATAATAGGCCCTACGGTAGATATAAGATTTCCAGAGCAGGAGGTACCCAAGTTATTTAATGCTGTCAAAATTGAGGTACCTGAAAAAGCGATCAATCTGAACCTTGAAGTCGCCCAGATCATCGGTAATAACACGGTTCGCTGTGTAGTTTTGGGGCCCACTGACGGATTGGTAAGGGGTATGAAGGCAAAAGATATGGGCTCTCCGATAACGGTACCCGTCGGACCCCAGACTTTGGGCAGGATATTCAATGTTCTCGGTGAACCTATTGACGGGAAAGGGCCGGTTACGGATCCGAATAACAGGCTTCCTATTCATCGTGATTCACCGACATTCAAGGACCAGCTTCCTATATCATCGATGCTTGAGACCGGCCTTAAGGTAATAGACCTGCTTGCCCCGTTCCCAAGAGGCGGAAAGGTCGGGTTATTCGGCGGCGCAGGAGTGGGTAAGACTGTTATAGTGATGGAGCTTATTCGGAGTATTGCGCATGAACATGGTGGAGTATCTGTATTTGGAGGGATAGGTGAGCGCACAAGAGAAGGTAATGAGCTTTGGATAGAGCTCAATGAGTCAAAAGTTGCCGAAAAGACTGCGCTTGTCTTTGGCCAGATGAATGAACCGCCCGGGGCAAGGCTTAGGGTGGGGCTTTCAGCGCTGACAATGGCGGAATACTTCAGGGACAAGGAACGAAAAGACGTTTTACTTTTTATAGATAATGTCTATAGGTATATTCAGGCAGGTTCAGAGGTTTCTACGCTACTCGGAAGAATGCCTTCAGCTGTTGGATACCAGCCGAACCTTGCTACCGAAATAGCGCAGCTCGAAGAAAGAATTGCATCCACAAGGAACGGCGCTATTACATCAGTGCAGGCAGTTTATGTTCCGGCGGACGACCTGACGGACCCGGCGATCGTGACCATTTTTACTCATCTCGATGCTAAGGTAGTATTATCGAGACAGATATCCGAGTTAGGTATATATCCGGCGGTAGATCCTTTGGATTCAACCTCCAGGATACTCGATCCCAGGATCTTAGGGTATGATCATTATGATACGGCGCTTAATGTTCAGAAGATCCTGCAGAGATATAAAGATCTTAAGGATATTATTTCAATACTGGGCATAGATGAATTATCCGATTCTGACAAGCTGATCGTAGCCAGGGCCAGAAAGATACAGAAATTTTTCTCTCAGCCATTTTTTGTTGCCGAGAATTTTACAGGGATAAAAGGAAAATACGTGAAACTCGAAGACACTATAAAGGGTTTTAATATGATCCTTAACGGAGAATTGGATGATCTGCCAGAGCAGGCATTCCTGATGGTAGGTACCATCGAAGATGCAATTGAAAAGGGAAAGGCGCTCAAGGAATAATATGGAAGAGACGCTTTTTGATTTTTCTATAATTACGCATGAGAAGACCTTTTACGAAGGGAAGGTTCTTTTGGTCACAGTCCCGGGTAAGGCAGGATATTTTGGGATCCTTTCTCATCACTCGCCTATAATCTCCGAAATTGTCCCGGGCAAAATTACCATAAAGGACTCTTCAGGTAAAACCCGTGAAATCGAGTCAAAAGGTAAAGGATTTATCGAAGTATCCAATAACAAGGCTTCGCTTCTTCTCGATGAATTGGAATAATTTTTAGCCTTAAAAGAATGTGATTAATAAATGATAAAAGAGAAAATTTTAGAGTTATTAAAAAGAAGAGAATTTATCGCTATAGCAACTGCCAGTATTAACGGCAAGCCAAATGCGGCTCCCAAATTTTTATTTAAAGCCGAAGGAGGCTATATTTATATAATCGACTATATTGCCGGATCTACATACAAAAATCTTAAGGAGAATCCGCGCGCCTCGCTAAGCTTTATGCATACCGGATCCTTAAACGGTTACCAGATAAATGGATCAGTAAAGATCATAGAAAAAGGCCCTCTGTATAAGAAGCTGATAAAGGAAGGCACCCAGAAAGAGGCATCGTTCACAAGCATCAGGGTAGTAGAGGCGGTCCGCAATAATAAAGAATTTGAGAATTACGAAGTGCAATTCTCCGAGAAAACCGTTATATTCAAGATAAAGATAGAAGAGATTGTTGAGATAGGCGCTACCGGAGAACTGAGAAGAGAAAAAATTGAAAATATCACCGAGTAAATTCCCTCGAATTAACAAAAAAACCTCAATATTTTTTTTCCTTGTTTTTTTATTTTTATTAAGCAATAATTCCTACCCAAACCGGAATGAATTCCAAGGCTTAAAAGGCCATAAAAGTACCATGAATTTTGAAGTATGGGCGCCCACTCAAGCAGATGCCGATAGGATCGCTGATGCTTTAGAAAAGTACTACAAAAAATTTCTTTCGGATATCCGTTACGGAGGCATGCTTAAAAAAAAGCCGTCCATTTTTATTTTTAAAAATTATGAGGACTATATAAAAGGTACTGGCAATGACGGGTATAATACTGATAATACTGGAGGTATAGCCGTAAAAAGGTCAGCAAGGGAAGAAGCCAGTATATATTCTTTTCTGGAAACGAATCTGGAAACAAACGTCTTGATGCACGAGTTGACACATTTAATATTCAAGGAGATGGTCGCCGGATTGAGGGTCGATGTAGATATGCCTTTATGGTTAGATGAGGGAATGGCTACTTTTGAAGAAGGAAACTTCCATTATAAAAGGACAGTAAAGGCAGCCTTAAAAGACAATTCGCTTATCCCGCTTAAAGAGGTTATAAATTTAAAGTCTTATCCAAAAAACCATCAGCAAAATCTGCTTTTTTACGCAGAATCTGCATCCTTAGTCGATTTTTTTATTACTAAATTCGGCGGGGCTAAATTCATGGTGTTTTCTAAAAATCTTACCGTTAAAAAAAAAGACATCACTAAGGCTCTTTATAATGGGTATTACCCAACAATAAAAAATCTTGATGATCTGAACGGGCAATGGTTGGAATTTATAGGGAAATATTAGAAACTAAGGTCAGTTTTTATCTCTTTTAAGTATCTTTAGAAGGGCTCTTACAACCGCAGGGTCAAATTGCGTTCCGGACCCGCTTTTAATGATTTTCAATACATCGTCTTTTGGGTAGGCTTTTCTGTAAGGCCTGTCTGATATAAGTGCTTGATATACGTCGGCTATTGCTATAATCCTAGCCCCTAAAGGAATGTTCTTGCCATGTAGCCCGTCGGGGTACCCTTTGCCGTCCCAGCGTTCGTGATGGTATAGGATGAGGGGAATAATATCATTGAGAAAATGTATGGGTCTTATAATATCGACGCCTATCTGAGGATGTTTTTTCAACTTATTGTATTCTTCGCCGGTAAGCTTAAATTTTTTTAGAAGGATTTTTTCGCTTATCCCGATCTTGCCAAGGTCATGAAGTATAGCGGCCTGCTTTATCTTCTCAACTTCTTCGCCGGATAATTTTAATTCTCTGGCGACTTCTGTAGCATACCTGACGGTCCTTTCAACATGCTCTCCCGTGTAGTGGTCCTTCAGCTCTATTGTTTTTGCAAATGCGAATATTGCCTCTATGAGGCTTTGATTGGCGCGCCTGGTTAATTTTTCCAGTTTTTCTCTAAGGTAATCTATATCATTACGGCTTTCTTTGGAAGTTCTTAGGTCAGGGAGCCTTTTTTTCTTCATATCGATTGAAGAGAAGACTACATTTCCTCCGTGCTCCTTGGCTTTGCCTAGTATGTGGTCGGCAAATGTGATAAGATTACTTGCTTTTGAAACTTTGTTTTCCGGATAAGAAGCTACAGCAACACTGATCTTTAATTTTACGGAATGTCTTCTGTTGCCGAAAGTGTAGAGATTTACAGTGTCTAAAAGCCTCTGGGCTAATATGGTTGATTTGTCCCTTTCAAGTCCCGGAGAGATAACAATAAATTCCTCGCCTCCGAACCTGACCACAGTATCATAGCGCCTTACGGATTTTTTGAGCTGCCTTGCGAACTGTTTAAGTATCAGGTCTCCGAATTGATGGCCGTATACGTCATTAATAGATTTGAAATAATCTATGTCGAGCATTATAACTGAAAAGGGGGTTTTATATCTTTTGGAGCGGGCAAATTCTGATTCCATCACTTCATTTAGATACCGGTGGTTATAAAGCCCGGTATGGGAGTCTCTTAGTACCAGTTGTTTTAGACGTTTATTTGCCTTAAGAAGCTCATTATTTAATAACGCAAATTTAACCTCCGCTTTGTTGCGTTCGGTAGTGTCAGTAATAAAACCTTCCAGCGTAACAAACTCGCCTTCCGGTGAAAATACGCCCCTTCCTTGTTCCCAGACCCATTTTTCCTGGCCGTTAGCGGTATTTATGCGGTAATTCAATCTGAAAGGTTTTTTTTCTTTGAGGGATTTCTGTATCTGATTCCAGACAAAGAGCCTGTCTTCGGGATGGATAATATCTGAATAAGAGATCTTGTTGTTATTAAGGAAATCATTTGGTTCGTAGCCGGTAAGATTGATGCATCCTTGAGAGCAGAAACTCATAGTATACTTTTTATCATTCCTGCAGCGATAGACCATTCCGGGGAGGTTGCTCATGAGAGTGTAAAGCATACGCTGGTTATCCTTAAAAGCTTCTTCAACTGCTTTGCGTTCGGTGGTATTCCTCGAGATCCCTATCACAGACTTGATTTTTCCATCGGGCCCTGTTATAGGGGCGAGTCTTGTATCTAACCAGACGTTTTTGCCTTTAAGGGAAACGATATTTTCAAAAGAACTCGGTACTCCTGATTCAAAAATTTTTCTAATATTCGATATCTGGTGTTTATAGGTTTGGGGAGGGAAGAGGTCTTTCAGGCTTTTTCCTATTATCCGGCCGGGAGCAAGTGATAAGGAATTAGCGGCAAATTTGTTTACGTATTCTACCAAGCCTTGTTTATTTACAATAAAAATAAAATCCTGGGTGAATTCGATCACCTCGCGGTAGCTTTTATTTAAAAGCAAGCTGTACGCATCTAATCCGATATTTTTTTTATTATTTTTTGGATCTTTTACCATCGGTTTTCAAAAAAAAGAGCAACTTAATAATAAGTTGCTAAGATATCATTTTTACCTGAAAGTGCCCATTTTTCGTGCT
The DNA here is from genome assembly GCA_964460615.1 of uncultured Planctomycetia bacterium. GTDB lineage: Bacteria > Omnitrophota > Gorgyraeia > CAYWPX01 > CAYWPX01 > CAYWPX01. The sequence goes on along the minus strand of CAYWPX010000007.1, from coordinate 88,497 downwards.
TTGCTCCCTAAAGATAGGGTACAATAAATACCAATAAGTGTCAATTAAATTAATCAAATTTTTATTGACATTAATAGAATGTGTGTTATTATTATTAAAAAAGTAACACTATAGGAGATTTATTTATGCCAAGACTTATACGGTTCGGAGTATCCTTTGAAAAAGAGATTTTTGATAAATTCGAAGTCTATGCCAAAAAAAGGAATTATACCAATCGTTCTGAAGCAATAAGGGACCTGATAAGGGAAGCCCTTATTAAAGAAGAGTGGGAACAGGGGAAAGAAACGGCGGGAGCGATCACTCTTATATATGACCATCACAGAAGGGAACTTGTCCAGAAATTGGTCGAAACCCAGCATGATTTTCACGAGGTTATAATTTCCGCCCAGCATATCCACTTGGATCATTATAATTGTCTTGAGATAATCGCAGTTAAGGGAAGACCAAAGGTAATAGAAAATCTTAAAGATAGCCTTGGTTCTATTAAAGGAGTTAAACACGCGACTCTCAGTATGTCCAGTACAGGGAAAAACATAGCTTAATAATTTTTCTAAATAGGATAATTTTTATGAGAATAAGTAAGAGAGTTTATTTGATTTTAGCTATGCTCGTTTTTTTATTTAATTCTAAAGATATTTTTGCTTATGAAGCTATTGATAAAGATAGAGATGGTTGGGAGCCTTATGCGGCAGGCCCTATAACTACCTGGACGGCCCCACTTTGCGGGAAGAACAAGTTAGCTATTCAGCCGTATTTTTTCTACAATTATACGAGAGGTGTTTTTGATTCAGACGGACATCAGGATAGCCTGGGTGAGAACAGTAAAAAATACCAGTATCAGGAAATGTTATTTTTTCAATATGGCCTGACCGATAAACTTGAAATAGACGGACAATTTGTATATAACCAGAACTATGTTAGGGTCGAAGGGGATAATGCGAATGCAGCAGGCTTCGGGGATAGCTACTCATTTTTGCGCTATTGTTTAGTGGAAGAAAATGGATGGGTCCCTACAGTGACTCTTATGAATCAGATAAAGTATCCTACCGGCAAGTACCAGCATGCTAAAGAGGGCGACCTGGGAACGGATCTTAATGGTGCGATCAGCGGGGGCGGTTCATTTGAACAGGGGTATGGTTTTAATCTAACAAAGAGGCTTAAGCCCTTTGTCCTGCATTTTGATGCCATCTATAATATACCCATTACGACAAGAGTTGATTCAGTAAAAACAGAATATGGGCAATATTTGAATTATGATGCAGGATTGGAATATTTTTTGCCGAAAGGTTTTAACCTTATGCTGGAATTAAACGGGTTTTTGCAGGGCGACAGGCGTGAAGACGGTACGAAAATTGAATCATCCGGAGTGAAATATCTAAATCTGGGTACGGGTATCGGATGGTCAAACAGCAAAATTCAAACTCTTATTTCTTATCAAAGGGTTCTCACGGGGACCAATACCGATGCCAACGATTCAGTAGTAGCAACATTTATTTATACTTTTTAGATGAGGTGACAAGATGCATATACCGGACGGATTTCTTACGACAAATATTTGGAGTGCTCTGTGGGTTGTCTCCATAGGTTCGATAGGTTTTTGTATCAAAAAAGCCAGTGTCCTTTTAAAAGACAAAATGATCCCGCTTATGGGGGTGATGTCGGCATTTATTTTCGCTGCTCAAATGATCAATTTTCCGGTAATAGGCGGCACATCCGGGCATTTATTAGGAGGGGTTTTGGCGGCAACGTTAGTTGGCCCCTATGGAGGAGCGATAGTTCTGGCGGTGGTCTTGGTTGTCCAATGTTTTGTATTTCAAGACGGCGGTTTAACTGCGCTTGGGGCAAATATTTTTAATATGTCTATCTTGGGTACTGTCGGAGGGTATCTGATATATTTTGGTTTACGTAAAATAATCCCTGCCGATAGAGGCATAGTAGTAGCCGCAGTAGTAGCGGCCTGGTTATCTGTAGTAATAACTTCTTTCGCATGCGCTCTCGAACTTGTTCTTTCAGGGACCTCGCCGCTTATAATTGTGATGCCTTCAATGGTAGGTATACATGCCCTTATAGGAATAGGCGAGGCGGTTATTACAGGATCCGTACTCAGTCTTCTTTTGAGGGTCAGGCCAGACCTTATATATAGTAAGGAGGGATAGGGTGGCTAAAAAAGATATTCTAATAGGCCTGGGAATAGCTATATTTGTAGCCTTGACATTATCTCCGTTTGCTTCCAATTGGCCGGATGGTTTGGAGAAAGTAGCGGAAGACAAGGGGTTTATTAATAAAAGCGAAGTAGAGCCAGTTATAAAGTCCTATATACCCGACTATTCATTTCCCGGAGTTAAAGATGGAAAATTAGCGACATCTTTAGCCGGGGTTATGGGTACTTTAATAGTTTTTGGATTGGGATGGATGGTAGCAAAACTTATGCTTAAGAAAAAGTAAGAAATGTAATAACTTCAAGGTAGGTCTGCAACAAGATAGATTCTTGAATCCGATATTTATTTTAAGAAAGGCCGTATGAAAAGATTTTTACTATATCTAGTACGTTGGCAGCTCAGCACCCCGATTTTATGGCTAGTAGTCAAAAACATGGGAGCTGGCCTATGGGCTACAGTTGTGGCGAATCTTATAGGCGGGGCGATATTCTTTTGGGTGGATAAGTTCATATTTACCAGTTATGCCGTGGAATTATGGCATTTCAAAGACAGCGGCAGATGTGATAACTGCGGCAAAGAAGAGAGCCTATGGAGGCTGGCCTTAGCACCAAATTATGACAAAAGAAATTGCCCGCCAAAATTTTTCTGCATGGCATGCTCAAAAGAGAAGACGGATGCACTAAGAAAAAACGGCATTAAGATACGCGGCAAAAGTAAGTAGCTAAGGACCAAATTAATTTATCCCTCAAAAATCTCCGTAAAGAAAATCCTCCATCTATTTAGAATGCCCTTGACAAACTTTAAAATGAATGGTATATTTACATTATGAATATAAATTCATTTTTTGAATGTACATTTCATTTGTGGGGGATCTTATGCACGCCGTAACAAGAAAAGAGAGAGACAGAAATATCCGTAAAGGCGACATATTGGACGCTGCTGAACACGTTTTTGCAACAAAAGGTTTTCATGATACTACCATTTCCGATATTGCTAAAGCCGCCCAGTATGCCGTAGGAACGATATATATCTACTTTAAAGACAAAGAAGAGCTCTATTTGACCCTTATTGAAAAGAAAACTGAGGACCTGCATCTTAGGATAAAAAAAGAACTGGCAGAAGGCAAAAACGCGATCGAGAAACTCAAGATCTTTATTTTGACAGAAATAAAATATTTCAATGAAAATGAAAATTTCTTCAAGATCTATTTTACCGAAAGAAACACATCGCGATGGACAATAAAAGACAGGCTTTCCAATAAAGCCGTAAGCCTTTATTTTAATATTTTAGAGAATGTTGAAGGTATCATAAAAGAAGGGCAGAAAGAAGGATCTATTAAGAAAAATATGGATACCAGAAAACTTTCTTTTATGCTATCGGCAATGGTAAGGTCTATTATCATGCCAAAGCTGATGGGTTTAGCGAAAACCAAAGAGATCGATACGGATCTGGGAGATTTGATTTTTGAGGTTTTTTATGAAGGAGCAGGTGAAAGATAATGAACAAATTAATTTTGTGTTTATTAGGTATGTTTATAATAATCAGCGCTAACAACATTTTGTATGCCTGGGAAAAACCTACAGACGAAAAAATGTTGGATAAGGAGATAGAAAAAAATATCTTTATTGCGACAGGAATTCAGGATAGAGTGCTGAAAATCGGATTGGTCGATTGCATGACATATGCCCTCAAAAATAATTCTGATATACAAATTAAGCGCATTGAGCCAAGGTTAAGAAATGATGATGTCAAGATCGCCTGGTCAAGATTTGAACCTGAATTGACAGGGGAGTTTAATATTCACGATAAGACATCTACTTCCATATATTCAAGCTTTTTTACTCCTCCTCACGCAAAAAGCCGTACAAATACTTTTAACGTTGGCCTGGATGGAAAGCTTGTTACCGGCACTAAGTATGAAGTTGATTTTTTTAACAGCAAAAACAGAAATAATAACGTATCGACTTTTGAGGTGATAAATCCCTATTATTCTTCCCAGCCTCAGGTAACAATAACTCAGCCTCTTTTCAGGGGTTTTGGGATAGCGGTGAATAAGGCGGACATCACCATAGCTCGTAATACAAAGAAACAATCGGACGAAAGCTTTAAAGATACCGTGATGACTATAATTACAAATACGAAGATAGCTTACTATAGTTATATATATCATCTTAAAAATTATGCGCTTGCAGTATCCACATGGGAAAGAGCAAAGGACCTTTATGACATAAATAAACTTAGATATGCCAAGGGGCTTGTGAGTTCGGTGGATCTATTGGAGACAGAGGCAGATTCTATAAGCAAGGAAAAGCTGGTTATAGCTGCCGAGAGTAATCTAAAAAAAGCCGAAGATGATCTTAAGCTTATAACAAATCTTGTTAATGATCCTGCAGTATGGAATGCCAGGATCGAATTATTGGACAAGCTGGAGTTTAAAATCTATAAGACCGAACTTTTGGGGAGCCTTAAAGAAGCATTTTCAAACAGGCCCGATTATAAAGTGGCTAAGCTTGAATTAAAAAATAAAGATGTCAGAATACTTACGGCAAAGAATGACCTTCTTCCTACGGTTGATTTTGTAGGAAGCCTCGGTTTAAATGGTTTGGCAGACACTTATGCCAATACAATCGACGATATCAGTACCAAGCATAAAGACTGGGCTATCGGGGTGAAGGTGACGCTTCCCTTTGGCGGGGAAGAAAGGGCAAATATGGATAAGAAGAATCAGGAGAAGATCCAGTCGCTCATTGCCTTTAGGGACTTAGAGCAGAAGATAATACTCGAAATAAGAGACAAGGTCCGTCAGGTTAATACCCAAAAGCAACAGGTAGATGCATCGGAACGTTTTATGGAGAAAGAAAAAGAAAATTATGAAGCTCAAAAAGAACGGTATGCGGCAGGCCAGGTCTCTACGCATGATATGATCGATTATCAGGACAGGCTTGCGGCTAGCGAATTGGGTTATAATGTTGCTCTTATAGATTATAATTCAGCACTTTTTGAACTGGAAAAGAGCGAAGGCATTACCCTTATAAAAAATGATATTAAGCTGGAGGAAAGATGAAAACCATTAAAGAGAAAACAGAAAAGAGAAGCCAGAGAACAGATATTAAATTTCAGAGAAAATTATTTTTATTGTTATTTCTATTTTCTATTCTCTGTTTTCTGTTCTCAGTAGAAGGTTGCGGTAAAAAAGAGGTCCAAAAAGAAGCGGATATCATTCCTGTTAAGTGTATGAAAATAAAATTGCAGGATTTTAAAGAGACTCTTGATTATGTCGATAATATTAAAGCAAAAGCCGAAGTTATGGTATATCCAAAAGTCGGCGGCAAAATAATAGAAAAGCTAAAAGAAGACGGCGCCGAAGTCAATAAAGACGATGTGATAGCTTATATAGATCGGGATGAGGTAGGATTTAAGTTTGAAAAAGCGCCCGTTGAGAGCCCTATTAAAGGAGTGATCGGAAGGATATACGTAGATATAGGTACAAATGTCAATACGCAGATGCCGGTAGCAATGGTCGTAGATATGGATACGGTCTACATAAATTTGGATATACCGGAAATAAATATCCCAAAGATCAGAATCGGCGAAGAGGCAAATATTAGAGTCGATGCATATCCCGGCGAAACCTTTAAAGGTTCCGTTACCAAGATGAGCCCGGTATGCGATCTGGATACAAGAACCGCCCCGATCGAAATAACAATAGATAATAAGGATCACAGGCTTCGCTCCGGGATGTTTGCAAAAGTGAGCCTTATTGTCGAAGACCATAAAAATGTGCCGATATTACTTAAGGAAGCAATCATGGGTAGAGAGCCCAATCAGTACGTTTATGTTATAGAAGGGAATGTTGCCGTCCTAAGGAATGTCAAGCTCGGTATTCATCATGGGCCGTATTATGAAGTTAAAGAAGGCATCAAAGAAAATGACGTAGTGGCGATAATAGGGCAGCAGAGGCTTTATGAAGGGGCCCATGTCAATTGTGAAATAGATGAAACTAAATAAGCCGCAGGCTGATCAAAATAAAGCTAATAGCCAAACTGCTTAATAATTTTGCTGTCGTTAAATCAATTGATAAGCAAAAATATTTAGGATCTTATTAAGAGGAGGTCTTAGGGCATATGAGTTTACCGGAATTTGGAGTTAAAAGGCCGATTACAAATCTGACTATTTTTCTGGCGATAGTTATTCTGGCCATCTACAGCCTCACGCGTATTGGCATAGATAGCATGCCTAAGATAGAGCCGCCTGTAATATCGGTTATCTCTGTCTACCCCGGGGCCAGCCCCGAAGATGTAGAGGTAAAAATTACTGAGCCTCTTGAAAATCAGCTTGCTACAACTCCCGGGCTTGAAAAAATAACGTCTCGTTCTATGGAAGGTATTTCAGTAATAAGCCTTAAATTCAGCTGGGGCACAAATCTCGATGCTTCGACAAATGAGATAAGGGACAGGATAGACCTCGCCAAAAGGTTCCTCCCGGATATCCCTGATGAAATGGATAATCCATATATATGGAAATTCAATACTTCAAATATCCCTATATTATTTTTAGGCATAACCGCTGACCAGACCTATCCTGATCTATATAATTTGATAGATAAAAGGGTAGGAGACCCCTTAAGACAATTACCGGGTGTCGGGACTGTGGAGCTTATAGGGGGCCTTCAAAGGCAGATCAATGTCTGGATAGATCGGGACAAACTGGAAGGATACGGTTTTTCTATTCTTGATATTCAGAATGTCCTGAAATCCGAAAATATTACCCAGCCAGTCGGAAGTTTAAAGACAGGCCTGACCGATTATCTAGTAAGGTTGCCGGGGGAATTTACAGCTCCTGAGGAGATGGATACGGTTATTTTAGGGGCCAGGAACGGCAAGGTAATTTATCTTAAGGATGTTGCAAGAATCGAAGACAGTTTTAAGGAAGAGACATCTGCCGTAAGGATCAATAATAAAGCCGGGCTAATGATGATGATCCAGAAACAGACGGATACTAATACCGTTGAGGTTGCCGGAAGAGTAAAGAAAAAATTGTCAGATTTGGTCAAGGTACTGCCGAAAGACGTAAAGATGGTATCAATATTTGATACCTCAAAAGACATCATTACTTCTTTAAATTCCCTTAAGGAATCGGTTTGGATGGGAATAGTGCTTGTTGTAATAGTTGTTTGGTTTTTTCTAAGGCAATTTTTGCCGAGTTTTATAGTTGCGCTAAGTATTCCCTTTTCGCTTTTAATAGCTTTTATTTATCTATTCTTAAACGGGAGGACCATTAACACAATAAGCCTTTCATCTTTAGCTATCGCAACCGGGCTTGTAGTAGATGATGCTATAGTCGTTGTGGATAATATATTTAGGCGTCTGGAAAGAGGGTACCGCCCCAATGAAGCAGCCATATTCGGAACTCAGGAAATGTTCTTAGCTATTAGCGCATCCACGCTTACGACTATAGTAGTTTTTCTCCCCATGCTATTAATAACCGGTTCATCAGTAGGGATCATTTTTGGGGAACTCGCGATAATCATAACGGTAACTTTATTAGGATCTTTATTTACAGCTACCACATTTACTCCGATGCTTTGTTCAAAATGGCTTAAATACAGTACACAGCAAGCTGCGCAGATAACCAAGGTGAAGACGCTTCAAAGATTCTATGATTTTTCTGAAAATATATTTAAGTCATGGGAAGAGGCCTATGGAAAAGCCCTCAACTGGTGTTTGGGGCATAAGAAGCTGGTTATCTTTGGATTTTTAGGTGTACTAGTTTTTAGTTTGTTATTAACTGTTTTTGTAGGATCTGAATTCATACCGGAAGAAGATATCGGAGATGTAAGGCTGAATGTTCAGCTTCCCCTTGGGACAAGACTCGAAGAGACAGATAAGATTGCCGAAAGAATCGAGAAGATATTCATAGAGGATGTACCCCAGACTGAATTTTACTATGTCAGGAGCGGAGAGGTTAGCGGTATTGGAAGGGCAATGGGGAATGCATCCGGGTCAAATATAATTCAAGGTGGGCTTAAACTTATTCCAAAAGATAAGCGCAATATTTCCGTCAAGGAAGTAGGCCAGCTGATAAGAAATAAGGTTAATAATATGCCGGGGGTTTTGAAGGCAGATATTTCTACCGGGAATCCGATTGGCCGGCTTATAAGCGGATCCAGCGGAAAAGCAGTCCAGATAGAGATAGTAGGTAATTCCTTTGAAGAGACAGATGCGATTGCTGCTAAAATTAAAAGTATTGTTGAGAAGGTCCCCGGGACCGTCGATATAACCATATCGAGAGAGATGGATAGGCCGGAATTAAGAATAGAAATAAATCGGGAAAAAGCCGCGAGCCTCGGGCTTAATATGAGTACAATAGCAAACACTCTTAAAACGTATATTCAGGGAACTAGCGCGACAAAATATCGTGAAAAAGGCGATACGTATGATATATATGTAAGGCTCGAAGAGAGCGGAAGGGTAAAAATAGAGGATATAGAAAACTTGATGGTGATGTCACTTTCAAAAAAAGAGCCGATCAAACTTAGTAATATTGCTAAAATTGTTGAAATAAAAGGCCCGCTGGAGATTGAAAGAAAAAACCGTGAGAGAGTCGTAAGAGTGGAATGCAACATATACAAACGTTCGATGGGCAAGGTTATTGAGGATATAAAGAGAGAATACAATAAGCTTGCGATACCGTCAGATATTATGATAGATTTTGGCGGCGAAGCTGAAGAACAAAAAAAGGCGTTTGTAGATCTTTTGCTTTTACTGATCTTGAGCGTAGTGCTGGTATACTTGGTAATGGCAGCGCAGTTTGAATCGCTTTTGGACCCGTTCATAATTATGTTTGCTATCCCATTTACATTTATCGGAGTAATCCTGAGTTTTATTTTGACGGGTACAACTTTAAGTGTAGTAAGTTTTTTAGGCATAATAATGCTAATGGGAATTGTTGTCAAAAACGCGATAGTGTTGGTCAGCTACATTATACTTTTAAGAGCCAGGGGATTGTCTATAAATGAATCTATAGTAAGCGCCGGTAAACACAGGCTAAGGCCGGTTCTTATGACAACTATCTGCGCTATCGTCGGGTTATTGCCTTTGGCTTTTTCAAGAGGAGAAGGGTCAGAGGTCTGGCAGCCTTTGGGTATAACAATGTTCGGAGGGCTTTCGGTTTCAACTATGATAACGTTACTTTATGTACCGACACTTTATTCCATATTTGAAGCGAAGGTTAAGAAAGCAAAGAAATAGATAAGAGATTAGCTCATAGCTGATAGCTCATAGCAAAAGCACGAAGAGTAAAAGACGGTAAATATTTTTAAGCTCCCAGAGTCTGTAGCTGAGGGTTGGCAGTTTGCAATTAATAGATAAAAACAAAAAGAATAACAAGAGGCTATTATGAAAATGGTGATGGTTGCGTACAATGAGGCTATGGATATTGAGGTGATGGAGATGGTAGATTCTCTTTCTCTCGGCAATTATACTAAGATCGTCAAGGCGTTCGGCAAGGGCAGTTCTTCCGGGACGCACCTCGGGAGCGATGTATGGCCCGGGTTGAATAATATTCTTTATATTGTATGCGATGATAAGGATAAATCCAAGATCCTTGCTTCGGTGAAAGAATTCAGAGAGAAACTGGGGCATGAAGGCATAAAGGCGTTTGTAATGCCGGTTGAGGAGATGACGTAGTTCTTTAGCTCATAGTTCATAGCTCATAGTAAAAACAAAAAACTACAAGTTAGCAATTGATTTTAGAAACCAATTAATCCTTGGTTTATAAGTGTTAATAGAGTCTTCAAGGGTGTTTAGCTGAAAACTGCAAGCTTAGAGCCGATGGCTATGTTAGGAGTTGCCTTTTTTTATTTTTAGGTTTAATATATACCTATTATAATCATGGGGTAGCGATGTATGAGCAAAAAAGATAAAAAGATCGTGCTTATCGCACAGTGCCTTGTAAATCCCTATTGCAGGGTTCATATCCTCGGGCAAAACTTTCCCTTATCAAAAGAATTGATGAATTATCTATTAGATCATAAAGTCGGGATAATACAATATCCTTGTCCTGAAACAACCGCTATGGGTTTAATGAGGAATCCCCAGGGTAGGCAGCAGTATGACAATATTTTTTTTCGTGACCATTGCAAGGAGCTATTAAAGATCCCTATGCTTATGGTAAGGGAATTTATTAAGAATAATTATAGGCTTACTTGTTTTATCGGGCTGGAGAATAGCCCTACCTGCGGAGTCAATTGGGGAAAACATAAGATCAATAAATATCAGACCGAATCACCCAACCCTGTGGATAGCCCTGAACCGGGTGAATCTTTATTGAAGGGGATAATGGCGGAGATAATAAGCGAGGAATTGGGGAAAGATAATATCAAAGTACCATTTCTGGAATTTCCTGCGCTCTCTGAACCGAATTCCGAAAAAAGAAAAAAATTCTGGGAAGATTTAATGAAAACCATAGAGATTTTATGAAAGAGATCCCGGTTCACCCTGAGAAATTGTGAAACAATTTCCAGGACTATGTCCTTAAAAATTACTTGATAATTTTAACACATTCACCTTTGATAGTTCCCTCTTATAATTTATATTGGGAGCAATTAGTGGAGTTAGTCATTATAAATCAAAATAGAAAGGGGTATCAAAGGGGTAACTATGTACACAGTTGATATAGAAAATAAGGGCGAGTATAAATTCAGCGCAAAGGCGAATAATTTCGAAATAAACATAGATTCCAAGGGCTCGGCAATGTCGCCTATGGATGTATTATTGGCAAGTCTGGGTAGTTGTATAGGGGTTTATATAAGAAAATATTTTGAGGGAGCAAGATTGCCCTTAGAGGGCTTTAGCGTTCATCTTGAAGCTGAGTTTACTAAAGAGCCGCCGATCCGTTTTCAGCACATAAGTGCCCTGGTGAAACTGAGAGGCCAGGGCCTTGATGAAAAAAGGAAAAAATCTTTACTCGATTTTATAAAAAATTGCCCCGTGCATAATACCATAAAGAATAATCCTGATATCGACATAAGCCTACTCTAATTTTATTCAATATTTGTTTCAATCAAAGAAAATTTGTGGTAATATTATTATAATTAAAAGTTATGTTATTAAAGGCTATCTTTTACATTAGCATAAACTTCGCACAAGATCTTGGCGATATATGAATACCCTAAGAAGGTAAAATTCATAAAATATGAAGATCTCCAATAAAATCAGTTTATCTTTTTTTGCAGCTGTTACGCTGATAGTAACTATTGCTACAATGATATTCTATTTTGTAGCAAAAGCCCATACCGAAAAAGAAATTTTCAATTACCTAAATACGATCACTAGCCTTAAATCAAACCATATCTCACAAATTGTCCAAAATTATATTTTTGATATTAAGCTTTTAGCGAGCTTAAACGAACTTGAAGAGATATTGACCGATAATGAGCCCGGGTTTGAAGCTCTAAATATCTTTTTAGGTGATCTTAAAAAAGAGAAGGAGTACGAGGTTTTTTGGGATCTGATGGTCCTGAACAGTGACGGTAAAGTGATAGCTAGCTGGTATGCCGAAAATATCGGCAAAGAGAATAAAAATTATTTAGATGGACTTATCTTGACTAAGGGTTTATATATCAAAGACGTGTATTTAGCCAGCGATAACAAGACCTACTGCATAGATATTGCAACTTATATTCAGACTGACACTAAAGGTGAAATTATCGGTGCATTGGTTGCAAAGATCAAAATGGACAAGTTTGTTGAAATCACTCTGGATAGAACAGGTTTGGGCAAAACCGGCGAAGTTTATCTGGTCAATAAAGCCGGCTATCTTATAAGCCCCTCCAGATTTATAGATGATATGATCCTAAAATTCAAAGTAGATACAGTTAATTTCAGAAACAGCCTTATCGGTTTGAACGGCTCGAAAGACTTCAGAGAAAAATTGGTTATTTTTCCGGATTATAGGAATGTTATGGTCATAGGCACTAACTCGTTAATCCCCTTAACAGGATGGTCTCTTTTGGGGGAAATGGACGTTAGCGAGGCGTTTGAATCCCTGATCAAGCTAAGGTCGATATTTATAGGAGTTGTGCTCTTTATAATCTTTGTGGCATATATAATCAGCTTGCTTATTTCCAAAATAGTTACTAAGCCCGTACGTGCGCTTAAAAATGCCGTTGAAATAGTCGGCAAAGGCGATCTTAATTACAAAATAGGGATCGATAGCAACGACGAGATGGGGGATCTTTCCAGGGCATTTGATCAGATGACGGAGAATCTTAAGAATAAAACCATATCTCTGGATCTATTAAAGAATGAGATGGACGAAAGAAAGCACAGTGAAGAGGCGCTAAGATCAAGCGAGGCAAAATATCGCGAGTTGGTCCAAAACGCCAACAGCATCATTCTAAAGATGGATAATAAAGGTAACGTGACTTTTTTCAATGAATTTGCCGAGAAGTTTTTTGGGTTCAGAGAAAGTGAGATAATAGGCAAAAATGTTGTCGGCACGATTGTCCCGGAATCTGACGAGTTTGGAAAGAATCTGGACAAGATGATTAAACGGATCACGAGCGCACCCGAAGAATACATAATCAATGAAAATGAAAATGTACTAAAGAACGGCAAGAGAGTCAGGATCGTATGGACCAATAAGGCTATTTATGATGAAAACAAAAACATTATCGGTATTTTGTGTATAGGCAATGATATTACTAAACTGACCTCTGTCAGCGAAGAGTTAAAGAGACTTGCTTCAATAGTTGAATCAAGCGATGATGCTATAGTAGGGAAAACATTGGAAGGTATCATTACCAGCTGGAATAAGGGCGCCGAAAAAATATATGGATATAAAGAGTCCGAGGCCAAGGGAAAACACTTATCTCTTATTATTCCCAAAAACAAGATGCTTGATTTCGGAACCATTATGGAGGCAATCAGAAGCGGAAAGTCCATTGAGCATTTTGAGACAACCAGATTGAGAAAGGATGGGAAAGAGATAAATGTATCCTTGACTATTTCCCCGATCCTTGATAAGGACGGCAAAGCTGTCGGGGCTTCTTCGATCGCCAGGGATATTACTGGCCAAAAGAGGGCCCAAGAGGAAATTAGAAAGCTCTATTTGATGAAAAGTAATATACTTGATAAAGCTCCTTACGGGGTTTATGTTGTGAACGAGAGGGGTGCTATTGAGTATGTGAATGAGGCGATGCTGGCCATTAGCCAAGATACTTATGACGAGTTCATGAAATTGAATATATTTGACCTCGAAGGTTATAAAGAAAAAGGTATAGCTGAAAAAATAAAGTCGGCATTTAAAGGTAAATCTTTTTATGCTGAAGGCATAGAGTATACCTCCAGTTTTGGCAAGAAAACTACAATAAGGAATATGACGGGTATCCCCCTTGAGGAGAAAGAGGAAAAAAAGGTCCTTGTATTTGTAGAAGATATTACGGAACGAAAAAAGGCGGATATCTCATTAAAACAGGCCAAGGAATATGCCGAGCTTCTTTACAAGGTTACTCCAAGCGCAATATTTACGGTCAATAAAGATTGCATCATTACCAGTTGGAATGATAAGGCTGCGGAGATCACCGGTTATAAGGCCGAGGAGATTATCGGCAATAAATGCGGCGTATTTGCTAAAATTCCATGTAACGAGGCATGCAAACTTTTTGAAAAAGAATTTTTGGGGGCCATTGTTGGAGTAGAAGCAACGATGGAAAGAAAAGACGGAACAGTTCTTACGGTTCTTAAGAATGCGGATGTCCTGAGAGATGATAAGGGTAATATAGTCGGAGGTATAGAAAGTTTTATAGATATCACTGAGCGCAAAAAAAACGAAGAGGAGATAAAGAAGCTCTTTCAGGCTATCGAACAGAGTCCGAGCACTGTTGTTATTACCGATATAAACGGAAATATCGAATATGTGAATCCCAGATTTACCCAGCTTACGGGATACAAAAGTCAAGAGGTAATAGGCAAAAATCCGAGAGTTCTTAAATCAGGCGTTCAGTCAAAGGAGTTTTATAAGGAGCTTTGGATCGCTATTTCAAGCGGGAGTGATTGGAAGGGAGAATTCCACAATAAAAAGAAAAATGGAGAGCTCTATTGGGAATCTGCTTCTATATCACCTCTAAAAAACTCCAAGGGCGTTATAGTGAATTATATAAAAGTCTCAGAAGATATAACTGAACGAAAAAAGGTTCATGAAGAGATAGTGAAGTCCAGGGATTTTTATCTTACCCTTTTTGAGGGATTCCCCAACCCTATTTGGAGATCTTCATCGGATGGCCTTATGAATTATTTCAATAATGCCTGGATATTTTTTACAGGCAGATCTATAGCGCAGGAATTAGGCGCTGGATGGATGGAGAGCGTGCATCCCGATGATATAGAGGAACTGAAAAAAATATATAAAGAATGTTTTGATAAACACGAATCTTTTGAAATGGAACACAGGCTTAAATATAGAGATGGTAATTATCATTGGGTGATTAATATTGGAAGGCCTTTTAATGACCTTAATGGTAAATTTACCGGCTATATTGGGACATTTTACGATATAAATGAGCGAAAAGAAGCGGAGCGAAGGATGCGGATAGCAATGGATATGAAAACCAATTTCACTTCCACCGTATCGCATGAGCTGAGGACCCCGCTTACAGCAATAAAAGAGGCTATAAATCTTGTTATGGATGGCTCTTCGGGTAAGATCAATACTGAACAAGGCGAATTTCTTGAAATAGCAAAAAGAAATGTCGACAGGCTATCAAGGCTCATTAATGATGTGCTTGATTTTCAGAAACTTGAAGCAGGGAAATTTACTTTTAATATACTTGAAAATGATATATTTGAGGCTATAAGCGAAGTTGAAAAAACCATGCTGCCTTTAGCTAATGAAAAGGGCCTGAGTCTCATTGTGAAGGTCGAAAAGGATATTCCTAAGGCAAGATTTGATAAAGACAAAATTATCCAGGTACTTTCAAATATCGTGTTCAACTCTATAAAATTTACCGAAAAAGGGCACATTAAGATATCTGCAAAAATTATGGACCTGTTTTTATTAATAGGTATTGAGGATACCGGTATAGGGATAAAAGAAGAACTTATGCCAAAATTATTTCAAAGTTTTGAGCAGGTGGTCGGAGAGAAAGAGAGAGTTACCGGAGGCACAGGTTTGGGGCTTGCAATTTCAAAAAGTATAATTGAAAGACATAACGGCAAGATATGGGCTGAATCTAAATTTGGGAAAGGTACTGAGATTTATTTTACTTTGCCATTAAGCTGATCTTAAATGGATATAACTGTATTATGACCATTAAGGAGGGGTATTTATGGAGAAAAAAAAGATCCTGATCGTAGATGACGAGAAAGACCTTTTGATTATCCTTGAGAAAAGATTAACTAAAGAAGGCTATGCAGTTATTAAAGCAGATAATGGAAAAGATGCCATAATAATGGCAAAGAAAGAGATGCCGGATTTGATAATGTTGGATATTCTTATGCCGGAAATGAGCGGGGAGCAGGCTGCTTCAAAATTAAAGGCCGATCCGCAAACTAAAAATATCCCTATCATGTTTTTGACATGTTTATTTACAAAAGAAGATGAATTGATGCAGGGCCATGATATAGGCGGGAATGTTTTTGTAGCAAAACCCTATAACCCGGATGAACTTCTTTCAGAGATCAAAAAACATATTACTTGATACTAATTTATTTTGGTGGTATATTGACAGCTAAGCCAATTTATTATATTATCTATATAGACCAAATGCAGGTATTTAAGTTCACATTTCAATAAAATCCCCGCTCTACAAAAATTGTAGTACAGGGTTTAGGTTTCCTTTTATACGGAGACTATAAATTTAGGAGTTTAGCAATGAGAGATTTATTAAAAATTTTTAAGGTTATGGTTGTCGTTTTTGTAATTTTATCCTTTATGCCGGCCACTTCTTACGCTTTGTCAAAAGAAGAGAAGGCTGAGCGTAGAAAACAGGAGATTGAGGAGCTGCAGAAGAAATTTTCCTGGTGGCCTACCGATGCAAAGCCGGGCCCTGTAAGAGACGAAAAGACCGGAGGCTATTGGTGGTGGCCGACTCAGCCGGGTAAAAAAGGCGGCCCGGTTTGGGGTAACGGGGGGAATGTTTTTGTTTTTAAGGTAATTTATGATTACAAGGAAGAAGAGCTACCGGCCCCAAAGCCTCAGGAATTAAGGCCTTCGTTACTGATAAAAAAGATAATAAAGAATGTTAAGATATATTTTGATTATAACAAAGATGAAATAAGGGATGATGCAAGGAAGATCCTGAATGACGCTATAAAGGCGCTTAATAAAAATGAAGAGGCAGATATACTTATTACCGGCAATTGTGATACACGCGGCTCAGAGGAATATAACCAGAAACTTGGGGAAAAACGCAGCGAATCGGTAAAACAATTCATGATTGAAAACGGTATTGATGAAAAAAGGATCCGTATAGTTAGCCGCGGGAAGCTGGATGCCGTTGCGCCGGTGACAGACCTCATCGGAATGCAGAAAGACCGCAATGCGCAATTCATGGTAGCAGAGGTTGAAGAGGTAATGATACCTTCTCCCGATATACCTGAAGAGGCCCAGAAGATCGAAGATAATAAATATATAAAAGAAGAGACTGAAAAAGTAGAAGGTGCGGTAAAGGTTTCTACCAAAGAATATACGATCCAAAAGAATGATTCACTCTGGAAGATAGCCGAAAAGGAACTAGGGAATGGCAACCGATGGAAATATCTTTACGAGCTTAATAAAGATAGGATCAAAAATCCCGATAAGCTTAAAGCAGGCACTGTTATCACTATACCGATAGAATAGTTCTTTTTGAACCCCAAATTGCGCGCTACTATTTGATCAATATCCGAGCCATTTACAAATGGCTCGGATTTTTATTTCAATAAGTTTAAAAACAATAAAGGCTATATGGTTAAAAGAAGACTAGTTGTATTATTTGTATTAATTATTATCCTTGGAATATCCAAGATCTCAAATGCCAACAACATAGAGACAATGGCGGATTTTACGAAAGCCGATAGGATTCTTATTCTTGCACCGCATCCTGATGATGAGACCATAGCCACCGCCGGAGTGATCAAGAAAGCACTGAAGATCGGCGCAGGGGTTAAGGTGGTGTGTTTTACAAACGGGGAACAGAATGAGTTATCGTTCATACTTTCAAAAAAAACCATACCATTCAGAAAAAAGCAATTTATAAGCCTCGGACAATCCCGTATAAAAGAGACTCAAGGGGCCATGGCAAATATAGGTTTAAAAAAAGAAGATGTGGTTTTCTTGGGGTATCCTGACTATTGGACCATGGAGATCTTTATGGATTATTGGCAAGGCACAAAGCCTTTTAAGAGTATTTTTACGAGGATTTCCAATGTTTCATACGATGAAGCGATGTCATATGGAGCGCCTTATAAGGGGGAGAGTGTTTTAAAGGATCTTGAAAAAATAATAGTTGATTTTAAGCCTACAAAAATATTTGTTTCGCATCCGGCCGACAAAAATAAGGACCACAGGAGTTTGTATCTTTTTCTGCATGTTGCGCTTTGGAATCTGGAGGGTAAGGTCCCTGATTACCAGGTTTTCCCATACCTGATTCATTATGCAGGATGGCCTAAACCAAGAGGGTTGTATCCCGACTACGAACTTATGCCGCCGGATAAAATTTCCGGAATAACCTGGCAAAAGGCCATGCTCGATCCAGATGAAATAAAAGCCAAGAGCAATGCAATAGATTTTTATAAAACCCAAATGACCTACAGCGCCAAATTCCTCAAAAGTTTTGTCAGAAAAAGCGAACTATTCGGAGATTTTCCGGTCATTAAGATAAAAAAAGATCTTATAGGCGGAACGTGGACGTATCTAAGGGACGCCAGTCTCGAACAAGACGCTACCAAAAAAGATATATCTAATCTGGCCTACAGGTTTGATAATGATAATTTTTATATCAAGTTATTGATCCGCAAAAGGATCGAACATGATTATGGTGTTTTGTTATATTTAGTCGGGTATAAAAAAGGAAAAAGTTTTTCTGAAATGCCGAAAATATCGGTACTATTGGATGTATTTGGTTTGCATATAAAAGATAAGAAAAAAAAGATATTCAATAAAGATTGCTTTACATATAATAATGACAAAGAAACAATAATAGTGCTGCCATTAAAGATTTTGGGTAATCCTGATCATTTGTTGACGTATGCAAAAACAAAGGGAACTGGTTTGCCGCTTGATGAGGTTGTTTGGCGTGTAATAGAATTGGAATGAACATGAGCGATATACAAGTGAGACTGTATAAAAAAGAAGATAGGGACAGAGTGCGGGAAATTTTTCTTAAAACCGCTTTTTTTGGCGAATCATCCGAGGCCTTTTTTGAGAGCAGCATAACTTTAGCGGATTTTATGACACTATATTTTACGGATCTCGAGCCTGAGAGTTCATTCGTGGCTGAAAAGGATGGCTTGGTCATAGGCTACCTGATGGGAGCGACCGATGTTAGAAAGTTAAGAAGGATTTTCCTTTTAAAGATCTTCCCGGGGCTTTTAATTAAATTCTTATTCAGAAGCGAGATTTATAATAGAAAAAATCTTAAATTCATCGTTGAATGCATTAAGAGTTTTTTTAAAGGTGAATTTTTCACTCCCGATTTTTCAAAACAGTATCCGGCTACTTTACATATAAATGTATTGAATGAATATCGAGACTACGGCGCAGGTTCAAGGTTGATAGAGGCATTTGTAGGCCTTCTTTATAGTAAGAATATTAGTGGCGTCAGTCTTTCGACGAATTCCGATAGGGCCGGCAAGTTTTTTTTAAATAATGGTTTTGCTCTTTTATGGAAGCAGAGACGATCGTATCTAAGGTATCTTTTGAATAGAGATGTGAATTTTTGTATCTATGGAAGGAAGGTCAGGCCTTAGGTTCAGTTTTTAGAATTGTATTTTTCATATAATCCGAATAGAAATAAGCACTCTCTTTTATGAATCTATTCTGTGTGTTATAATCAACTCCCACGAGCCCAAAGTGCGGCCAAAATCCATCTGCCCACTCAAAGTTATCTATAAATGACCAGTGAAGATATCCGGCAACATTGTACCCGCGCCTTCGGGCTTTTTGGACCTGATCGAGGTGTTCTTTGATGAATTGCTTTCTTTCGGATTCATCATTGGTAGGTATGCCGTTTTCTGTTATAAGAATCGGCAGGTTATATTTAGCGAAACTTTTTATTATTTTGTAAAGGCCGTCAGGGTATATTTCCCATCCCATGGAGTTGCGCCTTGCTTTTTCGTTGTGTTCCGGGCAGGTGCACTGATCTCCGAAAATCGTTAAAGGGCCAAACCCGGTATATTTCATCGAAAATCTGCGGTAATAATTCAGTCCAATAAAATCCAGGGCATTTCCAAAAGGCAGCATTTCCAAGTAGAATCCCGGGAATATGATCCATCCGTGCATGCAGGACCAGATAAAAAGATGGTTATAAAAATGATGCCTCCAGAAAGCAGGTATGGCATTCCTGATATCTTTGTCGCATGCGCCTATCATGGCAACTTCTTTCGCAATGCCGACGTAGATATCTTTTTTATGAACCCATTTGGCGGTCTGGTGCATTATCTTGTATGCTTTTACATGCGCATGCATCTGGTTTTCTATGGCATTAAGCATATTGTGAAGGTTATTCTGCCCGGGGGGCCATGAGCCGACAAGATATCCTAAGAATGCCAATATCATGGGTTCGTTTATGGTTATCCAGTATGTTCCAAGATCCCCGAGTTTTTCGATTACTTTTTTTGCGAATTTTTCAAAATAGAACCTTGAATATCTAAGTGACCAGCCGCCTTCATTAGCTAACCATAAAGGAAGGGTAAAATGGTTGAGGGTTATTATCGGTGTGATTTCCAGTTCGTTAAGCGATTTTAAGACCTCGCGGTAATGGTCAAAAGCGCTGTCGTTCCATTTGCCTTTCTCGGGTTCGAGCCTGCTCCATTCCAAAGAGAGCCTATGGGCATTATGCCCGAGTTCTTTGGCGATCTTGAAATCCTCGCGAAATCTTGTGTATTGGTCACATGCAAGGCACGATTTATCCGTAGTCTTCAATGCCGCTTCCCATTGCCACCAGTCATTAAGATAATTATTTCCCTCTACCTGATGGCTTGAGGTTGCGGCTCCCCACAAGAATTGATCAGCAATTTTTTTCATATATAAAATAAATATATAGCATATTGTTAAGAATGTCAAATCATTAAGGTTAGCATATTTATATTTTTATAAGGTTTATAGTTTATGGCTTAGGGCGATTTTTTGTGGTATAATTTATCAAAATGAGAAGGGTAAACCCTTGAAGAAATTATCCAAGAATTTTATCTGGCTTTTTGCAGCCAATGCTGTGCGTTCTATTTTGCAATTCCTGATCTTTATTTATCTGGCCAGGACCTTATCGGTCAAGGCATACGGGCTTTTTTCATATGCTTTTACGATAGTGCTGTATCTTATGAACTTTATTGATCTGGGGCTTTCGACCTACGGGATAAGAGAGATAGCTAAGCACAAGGCGCGAACCTATAAATATGTTTCTGATATAGTTTCTTTTAGGTTTTTGGTGGCGATATGTTTATACGGGCTTTTTGCCTTTTTGATACTCTTAAGCAAATTTGAATGGGAAACCAAACTTTTGAATTTGGGAACGGGACTTATCCTTTTTATTGCAGCTTCTGCTACTGAGTGGGCCTTTCAGGGTAAAGAAAAAATGCATATGGTCTTTATCTCTTATCTAACCACCTCAGTCTTGCAGTTTCTCCTTCTCCTTACTTATGTCAAATCCCCTCAGGGACTATTAATAACGCCTCTTATTTTTGTTATAGGAAATATTCCTATAGCGCTGATCTTTTTAGCCATACTAAAATTCAGGCCTGAAGTTAAGATGATAGATTTTAATAGGATCAAAGGACATTTAACTACTTCTTTGGTTATATGGTCTATTTCAATATTCGCGCAGCTATATAACGGTTTTGATATAATACTTTTGGGTCTCGTAAGGTCTCCTCAGGAAGTAGGATACTTTACTGTTGCCAGGCAGATAATAGGGGGGGTTGTGATATTTGCAATTTTTTTATCCAACGCTGCTTTACCGAAACTTGCTTCTTCATTCGGGAAAAAATACAGAGAGTTCAGCAGTGCAAGAGTTCATCTATTAAAGGCGCTTATATTCTTGGGATTTTTGACGCTTGTGCCGCTATTGATATTTTCAAGTGAAATCGTCTCTTTTGCGGTCGGGAAAAGCTATCTCCCGGCATCCTTGCCGATAAAAATTCTGGCAATTGCGTCTATTTTTGTATTTTTCAATATACCATTTTCCACTTCGCTTATTGCAGCCGGTTTTGAAAGAAAAGTGTTCAAACAGGTTATGGTGGTATCAATTTTCAGCGTAATGATGAATCTGTTTTTTATACCTAGATTTGGTATGATGGGCGCTGCAGTGACATACCTGTTCACGGAGCTTGCCGCACTTATATGGATATCCATAATTTTTTATATAAATATAAAAAAATGGCATTTTGATAAGATTAAATTCAGGTTTGTGGTATAATTGATCTGTTATGAAAGAGGATAATGATGAAAAAAGAGTATAAAGTCAGAAATGAGAATATAGATCTAAGGATAGGGGAGCTTTCGGGTTTATGCAAGGGTTGCCAGAATAAGGAACTCCTGGACGAGATATTTACTACCGTGGCAAAGCTGGGTTTGGAGAATACCGAAAAAGGCGATCTTAAACTGATCAATAATTCTCTTAAAGAGATGAGATACGCTTTTAAGATATTTACGCCATTCCGTAATATCAGGAAAGTAGCTATATTCGGTTCCGCGAGAATACCCGAGAATACAAAGACTTTTAAGATGGCTGAAGAGTTTTCGAAAGAGATAGTGAAAAAAGGTTATATGGTGATATCCGGAAGCGGCCCGGGAGTTATGGAGGCTGCCAATAAAGGTGCCGGGCATCACATGAGCTTCGGGGTAAATATCAGGCTGCCGTTTGAGCAGATACCAAACCGTTATATAAAAGATGATTTTAAGCTTATTAATTTCAAATATTTCTTTTCTAGAAAGCTAATTTTTATAAAAGAATCCGATGCAACTGTTCTTTTCCCCGGGGGTTTCGGGACCCATGATGAAGGTTTTGAGACGATCACTCTCCTCCAGACCGGCAAATGCAGGCCGAGGCCGGTCGTGTTTGTCGCGCCCAAAGGCGACGATTACTGGAAAGAGTGGATGAAATTCGTAAAGGTGCTGCTTAAGAGAAAATATATTTTGGAGGAAGACCTGCATCTTTTTGAAATGGCTTCTACGGTCAAAGAGGCAGTTAATATAGTTACAAATTACTACAGAATATACCATTCTCTGAGATATTTTAAAAATGTTACCGTAATACGGCTAAATAAGCCTCTGGATGAAAAAGTCCTGAAGGACATTAATTCAAAATTCAAGAATATTTTAACCGGCGGAAAAATCGAAAGGTCGTCTCCTTTGCCGGAAGAGCTGGAAACAAACGATTTTACCGAGCTTCCCAGGATAATAATGAATTTCAATAAACGCAATTTCGGGCATCTTTGCGAAATGATAAATTATATTAATAAAAATAATAGCTGATCAGAAAAAGAATAAAATGCCTATGAAAAAATATTTTTTTAATAATCTGGGCTACACAATGATAGAAGTGCTTATTGTCGCGTCTTTAGTCGGGGCAATCCCTGTAAGCGTATATATGGCCGCTGAAAAAGAGGCAAGAGCCGTAGACTGTATTTCAAACCTCAGGAATATCTACGTTGCTTTGCAGTTATACGAGAGTGACTATGAAAGGCTTCCCAATATAAAGTTTTATCCTGAGAACCCCGAAAGCGACCCAAATAGCCTGAACAATGTCCTTGGGCGGTACATAGATGACAAAAAAGCGTTTTTATGCCCTTCAATGCCCTTAGAGATCCAAAAGAAAAAACTGACCTATATATGGAACGATTCGTATAATAACAGTTTTTCTGATATCGTGGAATCCAAGGGAACTAAGTGGCTGGTAACCGAGATGACTGTGGCGGATTCCAAAATACCTCCTCCTCATAATGGTTCGTTTAATGTCCTTTTTCTTGATGGCCACGCCGCAGGGGTAAAGGATAAAATAGATCTGGCGCCGATGCCTGCGAATTATAAGAAGAATTTTAAGGATAATTTTTTTGTTAAAAATTCGTTAAATAAATTGAAGCCGGTTTCCGGGATCCATACTAAAAAACGTACGGGCATTTTTCCTAAATACGTTACTTTGTAACCCGGGGTAAAATTCTATTTTATAATTTGCAAATAAATAGTATAATATATCCGAAATTTAATTAAGCAGGCATGTTAATTTTATGAAAAATCCTAAAATGAAAAAAGTAGACCTCACAGCATTGCCCGATTGGGTCAAAAAACATCATTGTCCTAATAAAAAGAAATATTTATCCGGTAAGAGGATCCTTCCTAAACCTATTACAGGTAAAGAGAAACTTAGCGATCTCATGGAAGAGACTTTTTTGGCTTATAACGGGGCCAGGCTCAAAGAAGGGTGCAATCTTTTTATCGATAAAATGCTGAAGCCCGATGTTACTGTGGGCATGAGTTTAGCGGGCGCTCTTACTCCGGCGGGCCTGGGGGCATCTTCAGTGGTCCCTCTGATAAATGCCGGTTTTGTGGATTGGATAGTTTCAACCGGGGCTAACCTTTATCACGATCTTCATTATGCTTTCAATTTCCCCCTTTATGCGGGATCTCATATGGCAGATGACATAGATCTAAGAGAAAATGATATTGTAAGGATCTATGATATCTTTCTTGGATATTCGGATTGTCTTATGTCTACTGATAAAATCTTGTACTCAATAATTACTAAGCCTGAATTCCAAAAAGAGATGGGTACATCCGAATTGCATCATCTAATAGGTAAATATGCCGCCCAGTTCGAAGAGAAGACTAAAAATATGGGAGTGTCAATACTCGCGGCAGCCTATAGGAATGGCGTTCCGGTATATACCAGTTCTCCCGGAGATTCGACTATAGGGATGAATATCGCAGCAGTTGAACTGCAGGGCAACAAACTAATGATAAATCCTTCGATAGATGTCAATGAGACGACATCTATTGTACTTGATGCAAAAAGGGCTAAGGGGAAATCAGGAGTTCTTTTGATAGGCGGCGGCAGCCCTAAGAATTTTGTGCTTCAGACGGAGCCGCAGATACAAGAAGTTCTTAAGATTAAAGAGGTCGGCCATGACTATTTCTTTCAGGTTACCGATGCCCGGCCCGACACAGGAGGGCTTTCAGGGGCAACGCCAAGCGAAGCAGTTTCCTGGGGCAAAGTAGACCCAATGAGGCTTCCTGATGCTGTGGTCTCTTATATTGATTCGACAGTAGCGCTACCTATTATTACTCATACTGCTTTAAGCCGTCATAAAAAGAGGCCGCAAAAGAGGCTTTATTTTAAAAAAGACGAATTGATGAAAAAACTTGTAAAAGAATATTTTGTTAATAAAAAGTAATTAAGCTTTCAGCTATCAGCTTTCAGCAAAACTTTAAATTTTTTTGACTGATAGCCCAGGGCTGATAACTAAAAAAGGGTTAATATGAAATCACATACGGAATACATAGTTTTTAATACCACGACGAAAAAAGCATTCATTAATATCACTCCTAAGATAGATGAGATAGTAAAGAAGAGCGGGATAAAAGAAGGGCTATGTTTGGTTAATGCCATGCATATTACTTCAAGTGTTTATATAAACGATAATGAGCCGGGGCTTTTGAAGGATTATGATAAGTGGCTGGAAAAACTTGCCCCGCATGAACCTACTTCACAGTATGATCACAACCTTACCGGCCAGAGCCTTAATGCCGATGCGCATCTTAAAAGACAGGTAATGGGCAGGGAGATCGTAGCAGCTATTACAAAGGGAAAACTTGATTTTGGCCCATGGGAGCAAATATTTTACGGCGAGTTTGACGGCCAGCGCCTGAAAAGAGTCCTCGTCAAGATAATCGGAGAATAGAATTTATTAAAGATAGGCCCTATTCTAGCATTACCAATAATACCGAATAGGGTTTTATCTTTAAGCGCAATAGATAGAATTATTTTTTTTAGCTTGAATACCATAAATTTTTATGGTAATATCTAATTAGATGTAAAGTTGGTTTTATTTTATTAGTTATTAATTTTGGTATGTACGGCAAAACAATTCTTCCGCAGCCACTTTGGTGGAGGGATTAGGGGGATTATATGAAAGTCCTTACAAAAAAACAGGATAATATACTTCGATTCATAAAAGATGTGGTATCCAAAAATGGTACTCCGCCTACAATTATAGAGATAAGGGACCATTTTCAGTTTAAAGCAGTCGGGACGGTCCAGGACCATCTCGAAGCTCTTAAAGAAAAGGGCTATATTAAAAAGACAAAAAAAGCCCGATCTATAGAAGTGCTTGGGTTTAAAAAATCCGGCTCCCTGAGTATCCCGATCGTTGGCGAGGTCGCTGCAGGAGAGCCAGTTTTTGCAGAGGATAATATAGAAGGTTATCTTTCTATTGATAGAGAATGGATAAAAGACGAAAAGGATAAGTTTTTGCTTCGCGTTAAAGGCGATAGCATGATTGATGCCGGTATATTTGACCAAGACTATGTACTTGTGAAAAAGGCCAGCGAGGCGGCTATAGGCGATATTGTCGTAGGGATGATCGGGAAAGAGGCAACGGTCAAATACTTTGCCAAAGATAAATCCGGAAGGATCTGTTTTAAACCGGCCAATAAAAGATATAAACCTATTCTCTTGGATAATGACTCGTCTGTTATAGGAAAGGTTTTAATGGTGATAAGAAGATATGTTTAATTCGAATGCCAGATGGGACAGGAAAATGCCCCGGGAGGATAGCCTTGAGGGTGATTTTATAGAGGTGGCGGCAGTATTTAAAAAAGGAACAATAGATCCCAGATTTTTTATACTGAAAGGTTGTAAGGTAGGCATAGAAAAAATTAATTTTTACTGGAAAGAAAGAAACGGCGAGTCGGTTTTGCATCATTTTAGCGTTTCATCCGGGGATGACATCTATCATATATATTTTGATAATAGATCATTTTTGTGGAGGATAAAAAGCCTTGAATAAGGTTATACTTCATATTGACATGGATGCTTTTTTTGCATCTGTGGAGCAGGCGAGTAATCCTAAGCTTAAGGGAAAGCCTCTTATTGTAGGAGGAAGAGGACAAAAAGAGAGGACAGTTGTTACTGCTTGTTCTTATGAAGCCAAGGCATACGGGATAGAATCCGGCATGAGTTGTGTTGAAGCCTTCAGGCTTTGCCCGAGGGCAGAATTTGTAGTAGCAGATTCATCCAAATATCTTTATGCTTCCGACTTTATATTTGGCCTTTTAAAAAATTATAGCCCGAATGTCGAGGCGGCGTCTGTGGATGAATTTTATCTGGATATTACGGGGCTTGAAACGCGTTTCGGCTCATATGAAAAGATAGGGATACTCATAAAAGATGAGATAAAAAATTCACTTGGGATAACAGGTTCAGTCGGTATTTCCGAAACAAGATTATTTTCTAAAATTGCCTCTAAGCTTAAAAAACCCGATGGTTTATACATTATGTGGAAAAAAGATATAAAAGACGCCCTCAGGGATCTGCCCATACAAAAAATACCAGGCATAGGTAAAGCGCTTCAAAAAAAACTCAATGAACTCAATGTTTTCAAATTTTCAGATCTTTCAAGGCATAAAAGACATTTATATTATGATCGATTTGGCAAGGTTGGTTTATGGATACATGATATCTCGAGAGGCGAGGATGCCGATTGGGTAAGTTTTTGGGGAGAGAGAACGGGTCAACCAAAATCAATAGGCCACTCATATACGCTGCCTCACAATATCTATGAACTAAATGTTATAAGAGCTTGGATAAGGATGCTTTCTGAGATGGTCGCTACCAGGCTTAGGCGCGAGTCTTTGGAGGCAAAGACAGTTCATCTGTTTATAAGAAAGCCTGATTTCGGGTTTTTATCAAAACAAAAGTCGTTTGAAGAGGCAACTTCTGATGGCGGCCTTATTTTTGAAAGGGCGCTTTTGATACTCAAAATGATCTTACCAGAAAGAATTTCCATAAGAGCCCTTGGATTAAGTGTTTCGGGCTTAAATGCCCATCTTGATTCATATTTATTTGAAAATGACGCAAAAAAGGGCCGCATCTTTAAAAATATGGATTTTATCAATGATAAATTCGGAGAATGGTCGATCTATCCAGCCAGTATTTCGTTTATAGTAGAGAATAATTAAAATATTGCTTCTTGCCTCTGGCTTTAAAAATGCCAAAAAAATATCCAGTTTGCTAATTGTTAAGCTTGGAGCCCGGAGCCAGAAGCTTGGAGCTGGAAGCTTGGAGCTGGAAGCTCCATATATTATTTGCTAAATATATATTATATGGTATAATTATATTACTAAAACCCGCCAAAATGTATGATTTTAGAGGAAAATAATGAATCCAAATATAAATATCGCCGCAAGCATACTTTCAGCCGATTTTGCTAATCTTGAAGATGAAGTGAGAAAGTGCGAATTGGCAGGCATTGACCGTTTGCATATTGATGTTATGGACGGACATTTTGTTCCAAATATAACAATAGGCCCTGTAATAATAAAATCTCTCCGCGCTAAAACAAAGCTCAGTATAGATGCGCATTTAATGATAGAGAACCCCTGGTTTTACATAGAGGATTTTGTAAAGGCCGGATCGGATATTATTACGCTCCACGTAGAATGTTACGGCAAGAGAATAAACGGTAGTGAAGACCAAATGAAATTTCCCAAAGTTGTTTCTTCTATAGACGCTGAGAAACTTATAAAAGACTTAAAGAGAATTAAAGCCCTCGGCGCAAAACCAGCGGTGACCCTTAATCCTGATACCCCTTTATGCATAGTTGATGCGCTGGGTTTCATTGATGAAGTACTTATCATGTCTGTTAACCCCGGCTTTGCCGGACAAAAATTCATTGAAGGGTCTTTAGTTAAGATAGAAGAGCTTAAAAAAATCTTTAATAAAGACATATCCGTAGATGGCGGAATAAATGACCTTACGGCGCCAAAAGCAATAAAGAGCGGCGCCAATATACTCGTGACAGCCAGCTACTTTTTTTCATCGGCTGATCCAAAAAAAGCCGTCGAAACATTAAAAGGTATTAAATAGGTTTTTTGTATCAAAGTATTTATATCCTGAATAAAAATATGGAGGATATTTATGATAACCAGTACCAAAGTAACAACCTTAACGAAACTTTATCAAGAAGGACAAAGCCCTTGGTATGATAATATAGAGAAAAGCATGCTTTTAAATGGTTCTTTTGATAAACTTTTAGAGGACGGCATCAGAGGCGTTACTACAAACCCTTCCATATTTGAAAAAGCTATAAGTTCTTCAAACGTATATGATGAATCTATAAAAGAGTTCTCAAAAAAAGGTTTAGGGCCACAGGAAATTTATGATGAATTGACGACTTTTGATGTCGGGCTTGCCTCTAGTAAACTCAAAGATATATATAATAATTCCAATAATCTCGACGGCTATGTCTCTATAGAGGTTTTGCCGGAATATGCCTATAATCCAAAAAAGACCATTGAATATGCCAAAAAGATACTTATGAAGATAGGTAAGCCAAACGTTATGATCAAGATCCCGGGTACAAAAAGAGGTTGTGAGGCTATTAGAGAGCTTGTGACAGCCGGGGTGAGCGTTAACGCTACGCTTCTTTTTTCAAAGTCCCATTACGAGGACGTTGCTTATGCTTATATTGAGGGCATAAGGCAGAGGCTAAAAAAAGACATGCCGGTTTATAATGTAGCCTCAGTAGCCAGCCTCTTTGTAAGCAGGATTGATTCAAAAATTGATGCGATGCTGGGCGAATTATTAAAAACCAATAAAGACCCTCAGGTTAATTCCGAGTTACGTTTTTTGGTTGGCAAAAGCGCAGTCTCAAATATGAAGTTGATATATGAAAGCTATAAGAATCTTTTTCTTTTAAAGGCTTTTGATGCCTTAAAGGAAAGAGGGGCAAAAATGCAGAGAGTCCTCTGGGCGTCCACGAGCACAAAAAACCCGAGCTACAGGGACGTGAAATATGTTGAAGAACTTATCGGGCCGTATTCGATCAACACCATACCTCATAGTACGGTTATGGCTTTTTTGGACCATGGGAATGTCAAGCAGGCAATAGAGGCCAATACCGATGTGGCAAAAAAAGTAATGAATGATTTAGGAAAGTTCGGCATTGATATTGCAAAAATTTGTGAAGAACTGCAAATTGAAGGCCTTGATGCTTTCCAGAAATCATTCGACAATTTAATTGAAGCTATAAAAAGAAAATCATAACACAACTACTTGCGAGAGCTTCTATGGAAGCGAAATTAATTCTCAGAGAAAAAATTCCGGCCTTTTTTCTACCCTCTACCAGCCTAAAGGAGATCAGTCTCTGGGATTATGACCAGAAAAAAAATCTTCTTATCTTCTTTTTCCATGGGGCTTCCTGCAAATTTTGTTTAGGGATCCTCAAAAATCTCGCAGCTAGTTACAATGAGCTCAGGAACCTGAATTGTGAAGTATTGGCAATTTCAAATGCCATTTTAGAAGAGCTTTCAGGCATTAAAAATTTATTAGGTATTCCTTTCCCCATTATTTCGGATGTAAATAAGAGATACATAGAAAAATTTACTTACATTGACGAAAGATCAAAGTTGGTTGCATCAGTTTTTGTCGTTGATAAGTACGGGATCTTGTTTTCTCAGTATTTTATAGATGAAGACAAGAGGGAATTTGATTTAAGAGAATGTATCGATGAACTTTCGTTTATTGAAAGCCAATGCGAGGAATGCGGACACTAAAGAAGCTGCTATCAGCTTGTTTCAAGTCACAGGACGCAAGTTGCAAGTTTAAGACAATAAACAATAGATTAAAAATAATAACTTAAAGCAAAATCTAAATATAAATATGAAAAATAAAATTATTGCAAGAATTGCCATGGCGCAGGTTAATTTTACCGTAGGAGACCTTAGGGGTAATGCCGAAAAAATAATTTATGCCATTGACGGCGCCGTAAAAAAAGACGTAGACATTATCACTTTCCCCGAATTATCCATAACAGGCTATCCCCCCGAAGATCTTTTGTTAAAAAAACAATTTATAGAAGATAACATCAAAGAGCTGAAAAATATCGCCAAGTATACCAGGGATATAGTGGCTGTTGTCGGTTTTGCGAATTCTTCCAAAGGTAAAATATTTAACAGCGCGGCAGTCCTTCATAATGGGAAGATCAGAGGTACATACAACAAGATGCTTCTTCCTAATTACGGGGTATTTGACGAAAAAAGGTATTTTGCCCAGAGTAAAATGGATGAGATGGCATTTAATGCAAACGGGCTAATTTTCGGAGTTAATATTTGTGAGGATATCTGGCATTCCGAGGATACTCTCGGGTTATACAATAAGCTTAAGGCAAAACTTCTTTTGAATATCAATGCCTCTCCGTATTACGCCGGTAAGATCAACCTCAGGGAAGATATTGTAAAAAAAGTCGCAAAAAATAATAAGATCGTAGTCTCTTATAATAATCTTGTGGGCGGGCAGGATGAACTGGTCTTTGACGGCCAGTCCCTCTTTGTCGACGCGAAAGGCTCAATTATTGCCAGAGGTGAAGCCTTTAAAGAGGACCTCATAATTATTGATATGCCTTTTGAGATCGGCAAAGTCAATAGATCAAAAAATCTGGTCCTTATAGACCACGTATTTAAATCAGATAAAGTTGTTTTGGAAAAAAGGTTTGCCAAAAAGCCCGGGGAGCTTAACGAGATTTATTCAGCGCTTTTAGTCGGGCTTCGCGATTATGTAAAAAAGAATAATTTTAAAAAAGTTATTCTTGGGCTAAGCGGCGGGATAGATTCCAGTATAACTGCGGCTATTTCAGTAGATGCCCTGGGAAAAGAGAATGTTATAGGTGTTTTTATGCCTACGGAAATCACTTCAAATGAAAGTTTTGTTGATGCCAAAGCGCTGGCCGATAATCTCGGGATACAATTCATGGAGATCCCGATAGGTGATATCTACGATCATTATCTGGGGCTTCTAAAAACCGCTTTTGAGGATCTGCCAAAAAATATTGCCGAGGAGAATCTGCAGGCAAGGATCCGCGGCAATGTTCTTATGGCGATTTCAAATAAATTTGGGTATATGGTGCTTACCACAGGCAACAAAAGTGAGGTCTCTTGCGGTTACTGTACGTTGTACGGAGATACTGCCGGAGGTTTTGCTGTTCTTAAGGATGTTCCTAAGACTTTAGTTTACAGGCTTTCAGAGTACAGAAACGCAATTTCTGTGGTAATCCCTTCGAATGTTCTGATAAAGGCGCCGACGGCCGAGCTTAGGCCAAACCAGAAAGATACGGATAGCCTTCCGCCATATGATATTTTGGATAAGATATTGAAATTATATGTCGAGGATGATGTGCCGTTTCAGAAAATCGTGAGAAGAGGGTTTGACAAAGAACTTGTAAAAAAAGTTATTAGCCTCGTGGATAATAGTGAGTATAAACGCAGGCAGGGTCCGCCAGGAGTAAAGATAACCCCAAAGGCATTTGGGCGCGACAGAAGAATGCCTATAATTAATAGATATAGAGAGTAATCGAGTGGAAGATAAAAAAGAAAAGAAGATATTCGGTTTTCATAAAAATATTTTTAATCTGGGTTTAGTAAGTTTCTTTACGGATATATCAAGCGAAATGATATATCCGATATTGCCCCTTTTTCTTTCCTCTGTTTTAGGCGTGCCCAAGTCGGTAATCGGACTTATTGAAGGCATAGCTGAGGGGGCAGGAAGCATACTTAGAGTGGTTTCGGGGTGGTTATCAGACAAGATAAATAAACGTAAAGAGATAGTAATATTTGGTTATAGCTTATCTACCATAACCAAACCTTTTTTAGCCGTTGCTAATTCCGGTTTGGCAGTTTTAATAGTAAGGATCATTGACAGGACCGGCAAGGCGCTGCGTAATCCGCCAAGGGATGCCATAGTTGCCCATTCTATTGATAAGAGCGAACGGGGGAAGGCTTTTGGCCTACAAAGGGCTATGGATGACGCAGGGGCAGTATTCGGGCCGTTATTGTGTTTTGGACTTTTGTATCTATTCAGCGCTAATTATAGATTGATATTTTTGCTTTCATTTATTCCTGCAGCGATCGCGGTCGCGATACTGGTTTTATTTGTAAGCGATAAAAAGGACGGCAAGGCTCCTCATGAAAAGATTATATTTGAAAATGCATTTACCAAGGAATTCGGGATATTTATTTTTGTAACGGTGATTTTTAGCCTCGGAAATTCCAGTAACGCATTTTTATTTTTAAGGGCGCAGGATTTTGGCGTGCCTGTATACATGATACCTTTAACATGGGTGCTTTATAACGGCGTCAGCTCGGTATCTGCAGTTCCTGCAGGAGTGTTTTCGGATAAGATGGGCAGGCGCAATGTTATGGTGCTTGGGTTCATCATGTATGCGATCGTATATTTGGGTTTTGCTTTCTGGAAGAGTGCATTTGGGATATGGGTATTGATGGCGCTTTATGGAGTATTTTTCGGGCTTACCGAAGGAGTGGGAAGGGCATATGTCGCGGACCTGGTGAATGATAAAACCAAATTAGGGACTGCCTATGGGATATACCATACTGCCGTAGGGATAAGCATATTTTTTGCCAGTTTCTTCTTTGGGCTAATTTGGCAATATATAGGAGCTGAGGTGGCTTTTTTATTGGGAGGGAGTTTAGCGCTAATATCAGCGGTAATACTTTTGATTTTTTTAAGAGAGTGATTTTGAAACAAGTAAAAGTAATATTTGTTTTAAAATAAGATTATTGATTGGGTCAAAACCAGAATTATGCCAATATATAGATGTAAAATATTTTGTTTAATTTTGATTAATATGCTGGTGGTAAGTCTTTTTATGCCATCAAATTCCCATTCTACCCCTAATCAAGGAATAACTTTTTGCACGCCAAAACAGGAATTTACAGTTTTTAATTTAAATTTATCTATTTTTGATCTTGATGGAGAGCTATCTCCAGATAAAAAATTAACGCCAGGAGCGTATATTCATTGCAATATTGATAATGACAACGGCAGCGTTATTCCGGATACAGGTATGCCAATTCCTGATAAAGATATAACGGATTATATAGCAAATGAAAACGATCTTAAAAAATTAGTGATTAATTTAGAACCCATTCCTAAAATTGGCCTGGTTTCGTTAAGAACGAGATCGGGGAGTTTGTTAGTATGGAAAAGCATAAATAAAGGTGCAGATAATAAAATTATAGGTTATGATTATCGCGAAAAGCTTTGGGACCTTTCTGATAGTTTACAAAGAACGGATTTTATAAATACTAAAGACAATCTTTGGGTGGAAGGAAATTCAAATTATAATACTAAAATTCAGCTTAGCGTAACTTATAAAGATAGCGAAGGAAAATTTAGTTACTCAGATGTTGCTTACTATAATCTAATTGCTGCAACTTGTGGGAGGCAGCCGAAGCCAGACGAAAGAATTGTTGCAAAAAATGCTTGGCCTAAATTAGAAAATTGTGAATGGAGTATAACAGGAGAAGCTACAACTTTATATAATTGCATAGCCTGGTCTGTAGGCGAGACAAATGTTTGGTATAATGACATTTATAGTAATTTTAGCGATCCAAATCATCCCATTGTTGGGATTGATATGGCATATGGAAACAAGAATGGTATTTTAGAAATTAGCGACATGGATGCATTTTATGATGTAAAAGGCTATTTGCCAACCGCTACCAGCTTTGCTGATGCAGATGTTGTATATTATTCTGGTTTTCACGCTTCTAAAAAAAAGAATTGTAATTGTGGTATGGGAAAATGGGCTATTTTTGAGAGTAAATGCGGAGAATGGTTCAAAATTGAACACTTGTGGGATCAATTAAACGATGGCGATTATGGAAACCCAATTTGTTATTATAAGTTCAAATAGATGGAGGAATGTAATGAAAAAAATATTTATTATGTGCATAATTGTTGCTATAGCAAATCTTATAAATAATGTTTGGGGAGAAGAAAATTTTAAAGAACAATTTGAACAAAAATATAAAACATGGAAAAATTATATTTCACAATTTAAAATCATGATTTCTTCAACTACCTCTTCCCGAACAGAATGTAATGAATTTAAAGAAATTGTTAATCTTGGGCCGAAAGCCGTACCTTTTATTGTGGATAAGATGAAATCTGGCTCTGAGGATTCTTGGTTGCTTAGTGTAGCCTTACAAAATATTACAAAAGTAAAATTTGACACATATTGGGATGAAAAAAATCGTAAAGTTATTTATGTTGATCTCCCCAATTTAAAGCAGGGAGAAAGCCCATATGTTTACTGGTATCATTATGGTCGATTTCAAACCCCTAAACAGTTTGAAAAACTTTATAGCGATTGGAAAGATTTAAAAAAACAAGGTAGACAAAAAGAAGCTGATGAAAAATTTCAACGCATGAAGGGTCTTGGAATAGTAGCGATACCAAATTTTATTGAAAAAATTAAAAAAGGTGATAGCGATTTAATCTCTGCTCTTGAATATTTATCTAATGGTGAAGTAAATAGCAACGCCAAGCCGCAAGAATGTGTTAAGTGGTGGGAAAGAAATAAAGAAAAATGGACATTACCGCAATGAAACTGATATTTTGAAAATTAGAAGAGACAAAAAACAAATGTGGTATAAAAAAATATTTAAAATATTAAATTTTTTTATAATAGTATTTACTATAAATTCTTATTCATATGCCAATAATCCTGTTTATGAAATCGGCGCTAATTCATTTGATAATACAATAATATTTGAAGCAGAGAATATTTCTGGGAGCACAGGCCCTATTGAAAATGCATATTTAAGGGCTTTTCCGCCGAGTGGAATAACAGTAAGTTCAATTAGCCCTCAAACACCAGTTAATATGCCGGCTGGTTCAACTCAAAATTTTGAAGTAAAATTTTCAGTTCAGCAAATGAGTAAGGAAAGTATTATGGGGCCTTTTTTATTGAGGCTATATACTTCTTCTTCAAATTGTTATCCAATAAGTAAAATTAATGGTTATGGTTATAATATTAATTTTAAGATAGAAGAAATTTCCCCAAATATCTCTATGAGTGTAATAGGACCTGTTCCTTATATAAATCCAGATACAGGGCAAGTGCAAGGCACTTGTAAGATATATAAAATATCCGCGGATGACCCTGAAGGCCCTAATGGCGCTTATTCAGGTATAAATACCTTAGAAATGACATCTAGCCCTTATGGGACTTCATGGGTTTTAGATGCAGGAGGTCTAAAGTTTTATAATATAGATATTGTAGTTCGCGATCTATATCCCCCCAGCACTATTTATAGGGTAGTAGCAGAAGATGAAGCCGGTAATGTGGCAATTTTAGATAAAACGGATGTAACTCCGCCTTTATCCCCAATTTTGATTTTACCAACTAGTAATAATATAGTCGGAGGAAATGTTAATTTTAAATGGGATGCTGTTGACCCAAGTGGGATAATAGGGTATTCTTTTATTCTTGATCAGCTACCCAACACCATGCCAGATTTGATTTCAGAAGGAAATATTACTGAGCAAGCCTACTCAAACCTTAGCACAGGTACTTATTATTTTCACATAATAGCGCAAGATGGAGCTGGTAACTGGTCTGGGCCTGCTCATTTTGAGATTAATGTAGATAATTCTCTCCCTGAAATTATTTCAGTTAATCCGGAAATTGTTGTTCAGAATAACCTTCTTATTATTCTAGGAACTAATTTTGGCAATTTACAAGATGATTCTAAAGTTATATTTGAAAATGGGTTATTGTGTCCTGTTGAGACATGGTCTGATACAAATATCAATTGTAGAATTCCTCATGGTGCTATAACAGATTTTTTAAAAGTAGTAACATCAAAAGGAGAAAGCAGCGGAATTTTAATCAAAGTGAACAATCTTTTACTAAAAGGTACTATTTTTGATGAGACTGCTATAGGGGATGAACCATTAAATTTTGTAGATATAATTATTAAAAATCTTGATGGTCTTGAAATTTTATCTATTGCTCAAACAGATTTAAATGGCAAATTTGAAGTTTGGAGTACAGATATTAGTGATGGGTTATATTTATTAGAAGTAAGTAAAAGGGGATATGAAAGTTTCTTTAAAGAAATTGCTTTAAGTAATGCCCAAGAAGTCTTATTTTCTACTACGCTTACTAAAAGTAATAGTTACATCTCTTTTGAAGCCGAAGATATGGACAATCTTGCTACTGTATCTATTGATCCCAATAACGTTGCCTGGGCAAAGATGTGCATCACAAGCCAGCACTGTGGTACCAACACTCACTCATTTTTTGTAGGCGAAGAAGGGGATTATACTTTCTGGTTCAGAATAAGATTAGACCATAATACCAATTATGCTATGGATATCAGCATAGATGATGAAACTGTTCATACCATCGGGTACAATAGTGATTCATATAAATTTGAATGGATAAATAGGCATTATAATGATTACAGCGATAGAGTTATTATTCATCTTGCCTCCGGCAAACACACTATTTCTATGGTATTTTGGGAGATGGATACAATGCTTGATTCAGTGATACTTACTGATAACCTAGACTATATACCGCCTGATGTACCTCCTGATGTTTTAGAAACAAGCTGGGAAAATATAGTTACTGATGGCTTCGGCGATCCCAAAAACCATGAAGCGAAAATGATGGATGCTAATGGAAGCCTTTATGTATCAACTTCAAACTCCAATCTCCATCCCGCTATCTTCAAATCATATGATGGTATAAACTTTAAAAGGGTTTATGAGCTTAAGACTCCATATGGGAATGGCTATTACATGTACAGGACTCTTGATCTAAAATACCTAAATCTTGGCTTAAACTCTGGCCTCTATGCTGTATCTGATGACTGGTACGGAACATGCTATCTGACCAAACTTAATCCTGACAATACATTTACTACTTTAAGACTTGGCAATAGAGACTGGTGGACAAAAGACATAATAGCTTTTAATAACTATGCTTATGCAGCATTTTATAATGACTGGAATTTGTGGTTTACAATGCGTAGGTCAAGTGACCCTATGAACTCAAGTGTAGCTACTAGCTGGTTAAATGTGTCGCAGCCTGCTTTTGGTAAAGATTCTTCAAATAAACAGTACGCAAATATGGATTCTGATGCATCATGTGTGTTTAGGGGATATCTTTATATAGGTACCTATAACTATGGGTATTTCGGAAGAACAACAACCGGAGCCCAGATTTGGAGAACTAATGATGGAACAACATGGGAAAAAGTAGTAGGGGATGGCTTTGGCAGTACCAATAGATCCAGTATTTCTCATATGACAGTATTTGGTGGTTATCTATATGCTACCACAGCTGAAGCTTTTGGGCCAAACTACATCTATAGGACCAAAGATGGTGTAAACTGGGAACTGGCTTACCAGGGAATGAATAATGAACCATACATAGGTGATATTACTAGCTATATGGGAAGACTATACCTCACTACTTATAATTGGGGCGGAAGAGTTTATTCATCACCCGATGGAATAACATGGACTCCTGTAAGTAACTCTTATATAAATAATAATTCAGCCAATTCATTAGTTGGGGATTTGCATCCTTTTAAGGGTTTTATGTATGTCAATACCAGGAATATGACTACCGGGACCAACATATTTAGGGCGAAAATTTGTAAATAGGGGATATCATGGAAAAAGAGACCGTGGTTTATGATATAGCGATAATAGGAGCTGGGCCTGCAGGATTAACTGCTACTATCTATTCAGCGCGCAAGCAGCTTAGTACACTTTTATTGAGTATGGATATCGGGGGCCAGGTAGCATGGACATCCGAGATAGAAAATTATTCAGGATATCAGCTTATTACAGGCGATGAACTAACAAAAAAATTCGAAGACCAGGTAAAGCAATTTCCGGTCGATGTTGTTACTGATAATGAAGCAAAATCAATAAAAAAGGATGGAGAAATTTTTGAAATAACATCAAAAGATAATAAGAAATTTAAATCAAGAACCATTATCGTAGCAACAGGCAAGCGCTCGAGGCCGCTAAATGTGCCCAAGGAGAAAGACTTTGTCGGGAAAGGTGTGAGTTATTGCTCTATTTGCGACGCGCCATTATTTAAAGGAAAGACTGTTGCTGTAATAGGAGGGGGAAATTCCGCTTTTACTGCGGCAAACGATCTTATTAATATTGCAGAAAAGTTTTATGTGATAAATAATGCGGATAAGTGGCAGGCGGACTCGGTATTGGTTGAGAGTGTAAGCCAGTCAAATAAATTTATACCCAAAATTTCCTTTAAGGTAATTGAGCTTATCGGGGATAAGAGGCTTGAAAAAATAAAAATAGAATCCCTTAAGACTAAAGAGTCCGAAGTTCTGCCGGTTGACGGTGTTTTTATTGAGATAGGGCTTATTCCAAACTCAGAATTTGTAGAAGGGTTTCTGGAGCTGAATAAATGGCATGAGATAGCGGTAGATGATCATTGTAAAACATCGGTGGAGGGAGTATTTGCGGCAGGGGATGTCACGACAGTGCCTGAAAAACAGATAATTATTGCCGCTGGCGAAGGTGCCAAAGCAGCTTTGTCAGCTTATAAGT
Organism: uncultured Planctomycetia bacterium; assembly: GCA_964460615.1. Taxonomy (GTDB): domain Bacteria; phylum Omnitrophota; class Gorgyraeia; order CAYWPX01; family CAYWPX01; genus CAYWPX01. The sequence continues at coordinate 49,530 of CAYWPX010000007.1, read as the reverse complement.
ACCTGCTTACAAATAAATTGATTGAGCCGAAAGACCAGGAGGGGGGATATTGACAGTGGATAAGCGCATCAGGGTCAAAAAAAGGGACAGCTCAATAGTAGATTTTGATATTGAAAAAATTAAAAGCGCTGTATTCCGCTCGGCATTTGAAGTTTTGCAGGATGAAAAAGAAGCGGGTTTTGTATCTGGCAAGATTGCAAATCTGGTTTTAGATATAATCAGGAGGCGCTTAAAGAAAGATTTATCGGTATCGGTGGAGAATATTCAGGATATAGTAGAAGAGGCCCTTATGTGGTCTCATTATACTGATATCGCGAGAGCCTACATACTTTATAGAAATCGCAGGGCGGAATTAAGGCTCTCAAAAACTGTCGCAGGAATTAAAGACGAACTCAAGCTTCCTATTAATACTATCAGGGTCCTCGAAAGAAGATATCTCCTAAAAGATAATTCTCAGAAAGTTATCGAAACCCCCAAAGAGCTTTTGGAAAGGGTCGCAAATTCCATATCAAAAGCAGAATTAAATTTTAAATCAAGATCCAAAAAAAGTTTTTATGAAGGCAAGTTCCTGGATGCCCTTATGAAATTGGAATTCCTTCCGAATTCCCCAACGCTTATGAATGCCGGAACGAAAATGGGGCAATTATCGGCTTGCTTTGTCCTTCCGGTCGGCGATTCCATAGATGATATATTCACTGCGCTTAAAAGTATGGCAAAGATCCATCAGACCGGCGGAGGAACAGGCTTCTCTTTTTCAAACCTAAGGCCGAAAAATGACCTGGTCCATTCTACAAACGGCCTTGCGTCAGGGCCGGTGTCTTTTATGAAGATATTCAATGCCGCTACGGGAGTTATTATTCAGGGAGGCAGGAGGCGCGGAGCCAACATGGGTATCCTTAGATGCGATCATCCGGATATCATAGATTTCATTGAGGCAAAAATATTGCCCAAAGAGTTTGAAAATTTTAATCTTTCCATTGCTATTACTGATAAATTCATGGATGCGGTAAGGTTCAACAGGCATTTTGAGCTTATTAACCCGCGAACAAATAAAGTTACAAGATCCATAAACGCCAGAAATTTATTTGATATGATAGTCAATGCTGCCTGGCATTCGGGAGACCCGGGGCTAATATTTATTGACGAGGTAAACCGCCACAACCCAACCCCAGCCTTAGGAAAGATCGAAGCGACAAATCCATGCGGCGAGCTCCCGTTATTGCCCTACGAAAGCTGCAATCTCGGATCTATCAATCTTTCTAAGCTTGTGAAAAAGGATGGATTTGACTGGGGATTGCTGAAAGAGAGGGTGCATCTTGGTATAAGATTTTTGGATAATTGTATTGAGGTCAATAAATTTCCTTTGCCCGAAATAAAAGAGATCACTCAAAAAAATCGCAAAGTAGGCTTAGGGGTAATGGGGTTTGCCGATATGCTTATAGCCTTGAATATTCCCTATAATTCAAATAAGGCGGTTATTCTGGCAGAGAAAATCATGAAGTTTATACGCCAGGAATCTCTAAGGGCATCGGTAGAATTAGCGAAAGAGAGAGGGTCTTTTGCTAATTTTAAAAACTCTATTTATCCGAAAAAAGGTTTCTCCAAACTCAGGAATGCTACAGTTAATACCATAGCTCCGACAGGAACAATAAGTATAATCTCCGGATCGTCAAGCGGAATAGAGCCTATATTTGCGATAAGTTTTGTAAGAAATGTTATGGACGGGACCCGGTTGATAGAATATAATCCTTTATTTGAAAAGGTCGCGCGCTCTAACAACTTTTTTAGATCAGAGATATTAATGAAAATTGCGGAGCATGGCTCTTTAAAGGAGATACCAAGTATACCTGATAAAGTCAAAAAAATATTTGTAACAAGTTTTGATATTAAACCTATGGATCACTTGAGGATCCAGGCAGCGTTCCAGAAATATACGGACAATTCCGTATCAAAGACTATAAATTTGCCGAAAGAAGCGACAGTCGAAGACGTGAGGCGTATTTATCTAAGGGCCCATGAACTCGGCTGTAAAGGTATTACGGTATACAGGTATTTAACAAGGAAAGATCAGGTTTTAAGTTTTTCAGATACACTGCCAAAGGATTATTTCGTTAAGGCCGCCAGTGAATATTCAGGAGGTTGCGCAAGCGGTGTGTGTAATTTTTAACATTATGCTTCAGCATAATGTTAACCCCGCGCAGTGTCGCAAAAATATTACTCCCAGAAAATCTTTTAACTCCCTGTGGGGTAGAGATTTTTGTGATATTATACCCTCTGCAATTCGAAGAATTGCGAGGGCTTTAGTCCCTGAAATTGTAGCCCAATTTCTAGGGGCGAAGCGGGGTAACAAGCTATGCTAAAGCATAATGTCGTCACGTTCAGTAATAAGTTATGAAATATTACTTCGGTGTGGTATATTAGTAAAAGAAAAACATGGAGGTGCGTTGATGGAAAAATGGCGTTGTATTATTTGTGGTTATATCTATGATCCTGCCATAGGGGATCCGGCAAACGGGATAAAGCCGGGGATCAAATTTGAATCACTGCCGGAAGACTGGGTATGCCCTGAATGCGGAGCACCAAAAGACCAGTTTGAGAAAGTAGTCTAATTATTATTTGAGTTTTACTATTTTTTAGAGTATATTATACTGAACTAAAACGAAAGCGACTCAAGAAGAGCGCTCAATTTAATAAATACGACCCCAGTTCGTGATATATATCAAAATTTCCAACACTCTGTGTTAATAATTTTGATATACTCCCTGGGATGGTTCAGCTCAACTAAGGCTGGGAATAATTGAATAATGGTAATCCCCACAGCAAAGCACTTCGCAAATTTTATACGCTTTGCTTCTAAAATTTACTCGTAGCTTGTGGGGATAGTTCATCCCGACTGACGTCGGGAATCAATAATGTATATATCCCAACTCGCCCCGAGAAATTATAAAATAATTTCCGGGACTAAGTCCTCGCAATTCTTCGAATTGCAGAGGGAAACATGTGCCAAAATTCCCTTAGCTAAAGCTAAGATAATTTTAGCACACTCGTTGGGGTGGTTCGCCCCAGCTAAAGCTTGGGGCTCACTTAGGAGGATAAAATGAAAGCAGTAGTAGACCAGTCGGTTTGTATCGGATGCGGATTATGCACCACTATATCGCCGGAGGTTTTCACCATGGACGGCGATAAGGCAAAAGCAATTTTAGATGCTGTTCCAGCTCAATTAGAAGCAACTGTACAGGAAGCCGCAGACAATTGCCCGGTGACTTGCATAGAAATTAAAAAGTAGTAAATCAAAAATAAGGGCTGAATTTTTTTTCAGCCCTTAGGATATTGGAGTGTGTTTATGCTTGAAAGAATTGCTAAAGATACAATGAAAGAGAAAGTTCTTGAAAGCAAGAAAAAGACCGTTCTAATGTTTAAAAGCGAATTTTGCCCGCATTGCAGAAAGATGACCCCGGTAATTGAGGAGCTTGCCAAAGAACTTGGCGATCAATATAATTTTTTTTATGTTGATGTGACGCAGGATGCGGATTTGGCCGTTGAATACGGTATAACAGGCGTACCTACCACAGTTATTTTTGAAAACGGAAAAGTTAAAGAAACCGTCATCGGTTTTCAGGCAAAAGACAAAGTTAAAGCGCTCATATAATCATTAGCACATTAAAACTATTCCTATATGAAAGGAGAGCTAAATGGATCTCTTGGATGCTCTCAATACTAGCCTTAATAATCCTTCGGTATTTTCAGTATTAATTTCTTTTGTAGCCGGCGTTATAACCGGTTTTACTCCGTGTGTCTATCCGATTATACCTATTATTATCGGTTATATAGGCTCAAAGAGCATAGAGAATAAGGGCAGAGTGTTTTTACTGCTCCTTTTTTATTGCCTGGGACTGGCGCTTAACTTTTCAATATTGGGTATGGTAGCTTCTCTGACCGGTAAATTATTCGGCCAGATTCAGTCAAACCCGGTAGCGTATTTAGTAGTCGGAAACATAATAATCTTTTTTGGGTTGTCGCTTCTGGGGATATTTACCGTATCGATACCTTCATTCAAAGCTTCACAAGGAAAAAAAAGCGGATTATTCGGCGCATTTAGTATGGGGTTTGCCTCGGGGCTCATAGCCGCTCCATGCACATCCGCAGTATTGGGAGCGATGTTAGCGTATGTAGGGTCCAAGCAGAATATTTTAATGGGATTTTTACTTTTATTTTTCTTCGGCCTCGGTATCTCAACAATTTTATTTATTGTCGGCTTAGCCGGCGGTAAATTTTTAGCTCTTCCTAAATTCGCTAAGTTTTCTTTAATAATGGAAAAACTATTCGGGTATTTTATGATACTTCTGGGTGAATATTTTATTTTTAAAGCCGGGATGCTTGCAATATGATTGTTTAAAAAGAGACAAAATTAGGGAGAAGAAGGCATGAAAACAAATAATTTTATTAAGCTCTTGCTTGTTATCGGCGTATTGTTTTTGACCTCCTGCGGCATATCAAATGGTGCTAATGAAGCCGGTAAGGCCTTTACGCTTAACGATCTATCAGGTATACAGGTAAACCTGGATGATTATTTAGGAAAGCAAGTAGTAGTTCTCAATTTTTTCACTACATGGTGCCCGTCATGCAACGAAGAGGTCCCCGTATTAAACAGTTTTTATGAGGCCTTCAAGGATAAATTGTCTTTGTATGCCATATCAGTCGGAGAAAGCAAAGCAAAGGTTTCATCTTTTGTTGAAAAGAAATCCGTAGTCTACCCCGTGCTTTTAGATGAAAAAAGCTCGGTTGCCTCACTTTATGGCGTTAAAGGTGTCCCGACTATAATTGTAATAGACATAGATAAGAGCATCAAATACTACGGGTATGATATTGAGGATGCTAAAATTGAAACGGGCAAGCTTATAAAATAATCTTACTTTGATTGTGGCCGAAAATGTCCGATGAAGCATATTTTAAGAATAGGTCTGATGCCGGAATAAAATTGGCATCCAAATTCAGCGCTCGAATTACAAGAGTTCTCGGGAGCCCTATAGTGCTTGGCATACCTCGGGGAGGTATACCGGTAGGATATTTTGTTGCAAAGACATTGGGGTCTAATCTGGAAGCCATAGCCCTTCGGAAATTGCCGATACCAAGCGACCCCGAAGCCGGTTTTGGGGCCGTGACTCTGGATAGAACGGTGATCTTAAATCAGGAATTAATCTCGAGGGTGGGGCTAGGGCAGTCCGAGATAGATAACATAATTGACGATGTCTATAAAGAGGTTCTACGAAGGTCTCAGATTTTTGCACAAGGTAAAGACTTCCCCCAGTTAAAAAGCCGAACAGTTGTTATTGTAGATGATGGGTTGGCCACCGGCTACACAATGCTTGCCGCAGTAAAATTTGTAAGAAGTAAAGGCGCTAGAGAAATCATAACCGCCGTTCCTGTTGCGCACTCAAAAGCATATGAACTTATAAAAAAGAACGTAGACGAGGTCGTAGTACTTCATATTTCAAAAGGATCGTTTTTTGCCGTTGCTTCCTACTATGGCGCTTTTCCTGAAATGACAGATAAGGATGTTCTTTATTGGCTTAATAAAACCAAGTGATTAAGTTATTGGGCGATTAAGTTATTGAGTGTTTGCTTTACCTAATTACAAAGTTGCCTAATCGCTTAATTGCTAATAGATTTTATGGGATAATTTATGTTAAAAGAAGCCATGCTTTATGAAAAACTTGATTCAAATCTAGTACATTGCTATTTATGCAGCCATCATTGCAAGATCGGCGATGGAAAACTCGGCATATGCAGGGTCAGAAAGAATATCAATGGAACGCTTTTTTCTCTTTCATATGGAAAGCTGATCGCCTGTAATGTTGACCCTATTGAAAAAAAACCGATCTTTCATCTATTGCCTGGAAGTTCAAGTTTATCTATAGCAACTATGGGATGTAATTTTAGATGCAGCTTCTGCCAGAATTGGCAGATATCCCAGGCATCGAAAGACGGTACCGGAGAATTACCAGGCGAATACGTTACGCCGGAGAAGATCATAAGGCTTGCCCAGGAATATCATACCAGAAGCATTTCTTACACATACACAGAGCCCACCATTTTTTTTGAATATGCATATGAAATTGCAAAGCAGGCAAAGGAAAAAGGGATTTATAACATATTTGTGACAAACGGCTTTATGACAAGAGAAATGCTTGAGATGTCAAAGGGTATAATAGATGCTGCCAACGTTGACCTGAAATCTTTTAGGGATGAATACTACAAAAAGGTCTGCGGCGGGAGGCTTGAACCGGTCTTGGATTCCATAAAATTGATGAAAAAACTCGGTATGTGGATTGAAATCACCACATTACTTGTTCCGGGGATGAATGATTCGGAGCCGGAGCTTAATGAGATTGCCGATTTTATTTTTTCCTGCGGAAGAGATATTCCCTGGCATATCTCAAGGTTTCATCCCGATTATGATATGATGGATCTGCCTGCTACTTCAACAAAGGCACTTGAAATAGCAAGGCTCATAGGGATAAATAAAGGTCTTAAATATGTATATGTCGGTAATTTGCCGCATCAGGGATGGGAAGATACGATTTGCCATAGTTGCAAAAACACTTTGATAGAGAGGAGTGGCTATTCGATACTGCAGAATAATCTAATAGGTCCAAAATGCTCTTTTTGCAAAGCTACGATCGAGGGTATATTTTAATTCTTTACCAGCTTAAGAACAAAAAGGGGGGTGATTCAAATGGGATGCGGATCATGCGGGCCAAAAAAACCTAAAAAACCTAAAAAATAAAAAAATCAAAGTTTTTATTAAAATGATTTAATAGGCGCAGTAAAGTTGGCTTTCTGCGCCTATGTTATTTTAGGGTTATTACCACGAGAAATTCATATTGACCTTTAAGGTAATACTTGATAGAATTATTATTCAAGTGAAGGTTGTTTTTTGTTTATTTAGTTTTAACGATGTACGCGGTACTATGTACGCTGTACTATATTCGGAGGATTTTACATGGATGAGATACTGGAGCTTTTAGAAAAAGACGCAAAGCTTACTCCTAAGCAGATCGCGTCTATGACCAAAAAAAATGCCAAAAAAGTCGCGGATGCCATAACTAAATATGAAAAAAATGGCGTAATTTTAAGATATAAAGCAGTAATAAACAGAGACCTGATAAAAGCTGATGAACCAAAAGTAACCGCGCTTATAGAAGTAAGAGTAGCTCCCCAGAAGAATGTTGGTTTTGAATCGGTAGCCGAGAGAATATATAAATTTCCCGAAGTTATAAGCTGCTATCTTTTATCAGGCAGTTATGACCTGCTTTTGATCGTAGAAGGAAAGAGCATACATACCGTTTCAAATTTTGTTTCTGAGAAGCTCTCGCCTTTAGAGAATGTCCGTAGCACTGTTACGCATTTTTTATTAAAAAAATATAAAGAAGATGGCGACATGTTAAGGGTACCTGAAAAAGACAAAAGAATGAAGATTTCGTTTTAAAAGATAAATGGCTCCGGGCCGGTCCGCTTCCGGTGGGCATGGCTCTAAGGGAAAATCTAAAAACCAAAAGCCTCAAATTCATTATTAGAAGAGTGAAATATGATAAGAATATCGAAAAAAGCAAAAGACCTTAAACCTTCCGGCATAAGGGCATTTTTTGACCTGGTGCTTGGAATGGAAGATGTAATATCTTTGGGCGTTGGCGAGCCGGATTTTGTCACTCCATGGTCAATATCAGAGTTTGCTATAAGTTCTATAGAAAAAGGCTATACATCCTATACCTCCAACAAGGGCTTGATTGAGCTTAGGAAAGAGGTATCGCATTTTTTAAAGAGAAAATATAATCTTAACTACGATCCGGAGACGGAAATTTTGATCACAGTAGGCGTCAGCGAAGGGATGGATCTGGCAATAAGAGCTTTGGTAGAGCCCGGGGATAATATCCTGGTACCGGTACCATCCTATGTTTCTTATGAACCGACTGTGGTCCTGGCAGAGGGCGAGGCGATCCTTGTAGCTACTAACCCTAAGAACGGTTTCAAGCTGGACCCGGAAGATATACTTAAACACTCTAACCCTAGGACAAAAGGCATAATACTGAATTATCCTACGAACCCTACAGGGGTTTCTTATACCAAAAAGGAACTTGAGAAAATAAATGAAGTTTGTTTAAAAAAGAACATCGCTGTTATAAGCGATGAAATATACGGCGATCTTACATATGATTTTGATCACACGGCTTTTCCCAGCCTTAAGAATGCCAAAAATAATACCATATATCTTAACGGATTCTCTAAGTCTTATGCAATGACCGGTTGGCGGGTTGGTTATGCTTGCGGGCCAAAGGATGTTATCGATACTATGACAAAGATCCACCAGTACGTTATAATGTGCGTTCCCATAATGTCACAGATGGCTGCTGTAGAGGCCTTAGAGAACGGCGATGATGATGTAAGGGCTATGAAATTAGAGTACGACAGGCGAAGAAGGTTCATATCGGCAAGCCTTAATAAGATAGGGTTAAAGAACAAAATGCCGCAAGGCACGTTTTATCTTTTTCCTTCGATAGAAAATACCGGATTAGATGCATTGACTTTTGCAAAAAAGCTTCTTGATGAGGAGCGTGTTGCAGTTGTGCCAGGGGTTGCTTTTGGGCAGGAGGGATATGTAAGGATCTCTTATGCTTCAAGCATGGAAAATTTGAAGGAAGCAGTTTTGAGAATAGAAAAATTTCTCAAAAAAATTAGAAAAAATTAGGCTAGAAGCTTTTATTAATAATGATTAATTGCCTGCCTATATTAATTTACCCCTTGATGGACATTCCAAGAGCTTTTAATTTCCCCGGAATATTCTATTAAACTGAATTTGATCTTAAGTTATTTAAATTTGAGAGATTTATGAAAAAAACTGACCAATTAGGTCTGGAAAACCAGCTTAAGGATTTTCTTAGAGGCAGGGTGGTTATTTTAGGGATAGGCAATTCGATGCGCGGAGATGACAGCTCCGGGATAGAGCTCGCCAGAAGGCTGAGAAATAAAATATCTGCTGAAATATTTGAGGGCGGGACGAGAGCCGATAATTTCATAGACCCTATTCTAAACGCTAGGCCAAACGCGGTTTTAATTATTGATTGCTTTGATTTTAAGGAGAGTCCCGGAGCTGTTAAGATGGCTCAGTTCGGGGAAATGGCCTTTAATAAATTTGTGGATAATGCTCTTATTACAAGGACATTCATTGATACGCTTACAAGGAAGACTCAGGCAAATATCGCGCTTTTGGCTATACAGCCTAATTTGACTCTGACCCATGTCGAAATGAGCAAAGAAGTCCAGAATGCCATTGTTGATCTTGAGGAGATTTTAATAAAGATCTTTGCATTTATATAATTCAAGAATTTATTTATTTTGCTTTTAGAATTTCATAAAATGTTTTATAATAAGCATTCGTATCAGCGGTCCTTAAGAGGTTATGGGATAGTAAGCAAAAGATAAAGTTATCTTTTTACATATTGTAAAGTAATTTTATATTGGCGGATAATGCATATACCGGATGGTTTTTTAGATACAAGAACTTGGTTGCTCCTGGATTTTTTAAGTGCTGCATTTGTTGTTTTGAGTCTTGAAAGAGTGAGGAACAACCTGGGCGAAAAAAAAATACCTTTATTGGGAGTAATTGCTTCTTTTATATTTGCCGCTCAACTTTTGAATTTTCCTTTGATAGGAGGGGCAAGCGGCCATCTTATCGGCGGGGCTTTATCAGCGATACTTTTAGGGCCTTGGGCAAGTATTTTAGTAATGGCAACGGTATCTTTGATACAGTGCCTTCTGTTCCAAGAAGGGGGTTTTACGGCTTTGGGTGCCAATATTTTTAATATGGGCATTCTTTCATCGCTTTTTGGTTTCCCGATATTTTGTATTGTCAAAAAAATGGTCGGAGGGGACAGGGGTATTTATGTCGGAGCTTTTGTTTCCGCATGGTTGTCCGTAATACTGGCAAGCGCAGGATGCGCTTTGGTACTTTCGATCTCAGGTGTTGCGCCCATTCATTTTATTCTGCCATTTTTAGTCGGAGTTTATACTATAATAGGATTGGGAGAGGCGTTTATAACGGCCATAGTTGTTAAACTTGTTTTGCAGTCCAGGCCTGATCTTATAAAATTCGCTAGTTTAGAGTCAGAACGGATCGGTTAAATCATGAAGCATTCTTTTATTGATAAGTACAGTGATTTTCATTCAATAATACATAATCTTGACCCACGCACAAAAATCCTTTCAATGATTTTAATGGTATTATCCATAGTTCTTATGGATCCTACTCAATATTCAGTTTTCCTATTATATTTTGTAGTAATATTCATAATCACTATCCTGTCAAAAATAAAAATCACTTATATTATGCAACGCGCAGCGATAGTCCTTCCTTTTGTTTTTTTGGTCACAATCTTCATGCCTTTTATGAAACATGGGACGGTAATAGGTTCGGTAAATTTATATTTTTTTGATCTTAACATTACAAAAGAAGGGCTGCTTATAGTATGGAATGTTGCAATTAAATCTTATTTGTCATCAATGGTTCTAGTGCTTCTCTCCAGCACCACTCCTTTTTCAAAACTCTTAAAGGGTTTTGAAAGGCTGGGGTTACCTTTGATTTTTGTTATGATATTATCTTTTATGTATCGATATATTTTTGTATTGGTTGATGAAACCTTGAAAATGAATAATGCTATGCATGCTAGAAATGCCCGGCTGGATCATATAAGGCGGCTGAGGGTTTTGGGTAATATTGTGGGGTCGCTTTTTTTGAGGACATACGAAAGAGCCGAAAGAATATATATGGTAATGGTTTCTCGGGGTTTTGACGGCCATGTTAAACTTATCGATGATTTGAGATTTTCTAAAAGCGATTTTATTTTTGGAGTATTATTAATAGCAGTAATAGCTGCTATAAATATCTGGAGGATAAATGGCTGATAATATAATAGAAATAAAAAATCTTTATTTTAACTATCCCGATGGTACCGAGGCTCTTAGGGATATTAATATGACTGTTGAGAGAAATGAATCTGTAGGCATTATAGGGTCGAACGGAGCAGGCAAAACGACTTTACTATTGCATATAAACGGGATTTTACATAATAAGCATGTTGTGAAGGTTTTTGGGCTCGATGTAAGCGGAAATAATTTAAGAGAGATCCGCGAGAAAGTCGGGCTTGTATTCCAGGATCCGGAAGACCAGCTTTTTATGCCTACCATCTTTGATGATGTGGCGTTCGGCCCTGTTAATATGAAGCTTCCCGATGAAGAGATACGCCAGAGAGTAGACCTGGCCCTTAAAGAGGTTGGAATGAATAATTCTGGGGAGCGCTCTGCTTATCATTTGAGTATTGGCGAAAAAAAGAGGGTATCCATAGCAACGGTTCTGTCGATGAACCCTGAGATTCTAATTATGGATGAACCCACGGGCAATTTGGACCCAAAAGGGAGGCGCGTTTTAATAGAACTCTTGAAGGGAATAACAAGTACTAAGATCATATCTTCACATGATCTTGATTTTATCAGGCAGCTTACGACCAAAGTTTTTGTACTCGATAAAGGCAGGGTCGTTATGTCAGGGCCGACAGAAGAAGTGCTTAAAGAAGACATATTTGCTAGAATTTAGGTATTAATCTATCTTTTTAATTACCAGGTACTTACAATATATTATATAACTTTTATATCCTAATTTCTTGCATATTTCTAAATCAAGCTTGATCAGCTGCGCCCATCTAATGAGATGGGTTTTTAATTTATTCTGGAAGAATTTAATTTTTTCTTGATTAAATGTGAAATCAATGCTATACTATCGTATAAAATTAAGGATAACCCAATATGATAATTAGAATCGGTATAGCTGCAGGGGATATATGGCATTTGTTGGATGAAAAAGGTCCGACTACCTTAAGTAATATTGCCTCAACGTTGCAACATCCTAAGGATGTTATACTTATGAGCGTGGGTTGGCTGGCCAGAGAAGGCCATGTTGTTCTTGAAAAAGAAGGAGATGACTTCAAGGTGTCATTGCGCAGGTAGTTCCGTAATATAATATTTTTTCGTTCTATTACATAAGCTATATTAATAGCTTTTTTTATTTAAGAGTAATGGACCTGATCTAAAAAAGCTACCAACAAACTCTATAATTGAATATTTTCTAAAATATGGATATAAGTGTATTTTTATTGACGTTTATTCCTATCTTTGTCGCGGTTGATGCGCTTGGTATTCTTCCAATATTCATGTCTTTTACCCAAAGCCTCTCAAAAATAGATAAAAAAAAGCTTATTTCGCAGTCCGTCCTGACGGCCAGTATAATAGCTTTTGTATTTATGCTGGTTGGGAAGGCTATTTTTAAAGCGCTTGGCGTTACGGTACCTGATTTTCAGGTTGCTGGCGGGACTGTCCTATTAGTTATATCATTATCGGACCTTCTTTGGCCGGATAAGTCAAGGCGTAAACCGACATCGACAACGGGGGTGGTGCCCATAGGAACGCCGCTAATAGTGGGTCCTGCGGTTTTGACAACGATCATAATGCTCTTAGGGACTTACGGGTATCTGCCTACCATTATATCTCTAGTCTTGAATTTATTTTTGGTATGGGTGATATTTATTTTTTCTAATAATATCAGCAAGTTGTTAGGCGTCGGAGGTTTGAAAGGCCTCTCAAAAGTAGCCAGTCTTCTATTGGCAGCGATCGCAGTAATGATGATAAGAAAAGGGGTCGTCAGTATAGTATTCGACCCTCTCCAAAAGGGAATTTAAATGGTAAAAAAAGAATCAAAATCACAGCAGGACAAAAATTTTTATACTAAACAGCTTGAGGCCTTAAAAAAAGTCAGCGATACAATAACTTCCGATCTTTATCTGGAGGATATACTTAAGCTTATAGTTACCGTTACGGCTGAAGTTATGAATTCGAAGATATGCTCTTTAATGCTTCTTGATGAAGATAAAAAAGAGCTCACGATCAGGGCCACTCAGTCGGTTAGCGAGGCTTATATAAAAAAGCCGCCGCTTAAGGTCGGCGAAGGGATAGCCGGAAAGGTAGTTGAGAGCAATAAGCCGATAGCGATTCTGGACGTTACACAGCAAGGCAGCGAATATGTATATAAAAATATCGCCAAGAAGGAAGGATTAAAGTCCCTTTTAGCCGTTCCGCTGGTGTATAAAGGCAAGGTTATAGGTGTGCTTAATAATTATACATCTGAGCCTCACGTGTTTACTCAGACAGAAATAGATGTTTTGACAACGGTTGCCAATCAGGCGGCAGTTGCTATAGAAAACGCCCTCCTTATAGTCAGGTCCAAAATAATCCAGGAAGAGCTTGCTAGTAGAAAACTCCTCGAGAAAGCTAAGGGTATTCTTATGAAGGAACAGAGCCTTAGCGAGGAAGAGGCATTTCGCAAGATACAAAAGAGCAGTATGAACTCCAGAAAGTCTATGCGCGAAATCGCTGAAGCAATAATTCTGGCAAGCGAATTAAAGAAATAGTTTTGTACGGCGTATTAAGTACGGCGTATCTCGTTAACGCCCCTTCTTTTTAAAATCCTAATGAAAATACAAAAAAACTTATGAAAAAAAATTACGATATAATAGTTGTAGGTTTAGGCCATGCCGGTTCTGAAGCCGCGTTAGTAGGCGCGCGCTTAGGGCTTAAGACCCTTGGTGTAACGATAAGGAAGAATAGGATCGGATACCTCTCCTGTAATCCTGCCGTAGGAGGCCTGGCTAAAGGGCAGCTGGTAAAAGAGGTTGATGCCTTGGGAGGAGAAATAGCTAAGGCTACAGACTATGCCTCTATACAGATGAGGATATTAAATCAGAGCAAAGGCCCGGCAGTAAGATCTTCGAGGGCCCAGGTAGACAGGGATTTGTATGAAGAGTACATGAAGAAAACGCTCTTTTCACAGGATAATCTCTCGATATTAGAAGGACTTGTAGACGACATTATTATAGAAAAAGACAAAGTTAAAGGAATAATATTAAAGGACGGTTCGGAGATTTTCGGCAAGTGTGTCATTATAACTCCGGGTACATTTTTGAACGGGCTTATACATATCGGCCTTGACCACCATTCCGGGGGAAGAATGGGTGATGAATCAGCGGTAGGCTTGTCAAAATCTTTAAGGCATCAAGGTTTTAAGGTTCTGCGTTTTAAAACAGGCACATGCGCAAGGATCCATAAAGATTCAATAGATTTCACTAAGTTAAAAAAACAATTCGGCGATGATGACCCAAAGCCCTTCTCACTATCGAACAAAAAATCTTCAGGGAGAAACGTTCCTTGTTATATAACTTATACAAATGTTAAAACGCACGAGATCATTAAAAAGAATTTAGACAGGTCTCCTCTGTATAGCGGTATAATAAAATCACAGGGTGTCAGATACTGCCCTTCCATAGAAGATAAGGTTGTAAGATTCTCCGACAGGACAAGGCATCAGATTTTTTTGGAGCCTGAAGGTTTAAATTCCGATCAGTATTATCCAAATGGTATCTCCACAAGCCTGCCTCTGGATGTCCAGCTAGATCTGATCCATTCCATAGAAGGCCTAGAAAATGCTAAAATAGTAGTTCCTGGATATGGTATTGAGCATGATGTAGTTGACCCAAGAGAGTTATATTTGACGCTTGAAACAAAGAGAGTTCAGAATCTTTATCTAGCCGGCCAGATAAACGGGACCACCGGCTACGAAGAAGCGGCAAGTTTAGGCTTTATGGCAGGGGTGAATGCGGCATTTAAAATTAAGGGTTTGGAGCCTTTTATTTTAAAGCGGACAGATGCTTATATCGGGGTTCTCATCGACGATCTTGTTACCAAAGGCACCAATGAACCTTACAGGATGTTCACTTCAAGGGCTGAAAGCAGGCTTATCCTAAGGGAAGATAATGTGGGCCTAAGATTAACTGAGAAAGGTTATAATATCGGCCTTGTTTCAAAAAAAGATTACGGAAATATGCTTGAGAAAAAGAAGATCATAGACATAGAATTAAAGAATCTGAAAAAAGAATTTATATATCCAAAGAAAGACACCAATGATTTGTTAAAGTCAAAAGGTTTCACGCCTATTGATAATCCAACAAGCGTAGACAAATTCCTTAAAAGGCCGGGTGTATATATTGATGATCTTCTGAGATTGGGGTTTTATAAAAAAGATTTGGAAAAAGATTTGTTGCTTCAGCTTGAGATTGAGGTAAAATATTCTGGATATATATCAAGAGAAGTTTCAAGGATAGCTAGTTTTGATAAGCTGGAAAAAATTAAAATACCCTCGGATTTCGAATATCAAAACATTAAAGGGATATCCAGTGAAATCAAGGAAAAACTTAGTTTTGTAAAGCCGCTTAACCTCGGTCAGGCTTCGAGAATATCGGGGATCACTCCCGCCGCTATAAGCTTATTGATGGTGCATCTAAAAAACCGTTAAGGGTTAAGGGTATAGGGTATAGGGGAAAAGAAAGACTATAAAATGGGAAAAATTGAGAATTATAACAAACTAAAGAAACTGGCGCTTGCTAATGGCGCAGTACTTTTTGGTGTGGCAGAAGTCAGTAAGATAAAATCCACGATATATATGGACAAGGATATTATAAAAAAACTTCCTTATGCTATAACCATGGCAGTAAAGGTTTCTGGGGTGGTTTTGGAGGAGATAGTTGATCATCCTACAAAGTTGTATTTTCACCATTACAGGGCATTAAATCAGATGCTCGATCAGATAGCGCTTATTGTGGCAAGTAAAATAGAATCAGACGGGTACAGCGCTTTACCGATACCTGCCTCACAAATCATCGATTGGGAAAAGCAGTTTGGCATGGCTTCTCACAGGGAAATAGCGTATCTGGGAGGGCTTGGCTGGATAGGAAGGAACAATCTTCTGGTTACTGAGAAATTTGGCTCGCGTATAAGGCTTGTAACGGTATTTACCGATATACCATTAAAAGTCGATAAGCCTTCTGGTAAAGGTTGCGGAGGTTGCAGGATATGTATCGAGACCTGTCCTTCAGGGTCCATTAAAGAAAATAAAGAAGATTTTGATTATATGAAATGTTTTGAAAAATTGAAGGATTTCAGGGCAAGAAGATTCACGGATCAGTTTATATGCGGCGTGTGCGTAAAAGCGTGCAGGGGAAAACTTATTAAAAAATAATAAATCACTTTTTGTTGGACTACTTTTAATTTTATAGTATTATATAAATATGACCCATGTTTTAAAAAAATATCTATTAAAAAACAAGAACTCTGAACCGGATTATCTTGTTTTTTCCGTTAAGGGGTTTTCGGCTATTGAGCTGGTAATGACGCTTCTTATTATCGGCTTTATTTTTTTGTTATTCATACCGGTTTTGTCTTCGTTGAAGGGTGAAGCGATAAGCATACAATGTTTAAACAATTTAAGGCAACATGGTATTGCATGGCGCCTTTATCTTGAAGAGCATGGGAATTTATTTCCTAAATGGGGCTATTTGCCTCAAAAAGGCGAGACTACGGATTTCTCTTATGGCGGAAAAAAAGGAGTAAACAACACGGAAGAGTTTAATGCAAAAAACCGCGTATTGAATAAATATTTGAACATAAATGATGAGTCGAGTCCGAATATAGAGTTGTTTCATTGTCCTGCGGATAGGGCGCCGAATTGGATGGGTTATACTTTCTTTGATTTTGCGGGGACATCTTATATAGCTAACGCAAGCATACTTAATTATTCAATCGGATCTCAGGATGGCAGTGTTGTTCAGGTGCCAAGGCCTTTAACTACAATAACAAGACCGCGTAATAAAGTTTTTCTCGAGGCCTGTATCTCAATGAATAAACCCGGGCATGGCGGCAGCGGCGAATCCGATTATCCTAAGATACCGGTAATGGTGCTTTTCGTGGATGGGCACGTTAAGGGCCCGTTCTATTGGAATGATGATTTTGAGCATACAGTCTATGATAACGAACTCGGCAGGCCTATATACAGCAAGGGTATAATTTTTTCATCACCTGACGGAAAATAAAGAATCGCTAGGCGGTACAAAAATTGAGCAGCAAGAGAATATTAATAGTAGAAGACGACAAAAATATTGTAAAAATGCTTGAGTATAATCTCGAAAAAGAAGGGTATGAGGTTATAAAAGCTTTTGACGGAGACTCTGCTATTAAGATTGCCCTGAAAGAAGTCCCGGACCTCATTATCTTAGATCTGATGCTGCCTAAGATCGATGGGCTCGAAGTTTGCAAGTATCTTAAAAATCAAAGTTCCCTATCAAAATCCCCGATAATAATTCTTACCGCCAAATCAGAAGAGTCTGACAAGATAATCGGCCTTGAGCTTGGAGCGGATGATTATGTAACAAAACCTTTTAGCCCAAAGGAGTTAATGGCCAGAGTAAAGGCGATACTGAGAAGGTTTGAAGATAAAAAGACTCACAATGGTTTGGTTAAGAGAGGGGATCTCTTTATAGATTTTTCAAAATATATTGTTAAGATCAAAGATAAAAATGTGATACTTACTTCCAAAGAATTTGAGCTTTTGAAAGTCCTTATCGATTCAAAAGGAAGGGCTCTTTCAAGTGATTTTCTTTTGAATGCAGTATGGGGTCTTGATAAGTCTATAGAACTCGAAACCAGGACCGTTGATGTGCATGTTGCCAGCCTGAGGAAAAAGTTGAAGGATGTAGGTAAAAAGATAATAACAATAAAAAATGTTGGCTACAGATTCGAGATGGAGTGATCTTGATAAAGTTCAAATTTTTGCTGATAATTTTAATAATGACCTTATTGGTTTTGTTTACAATAAGTAATTTTAACGGGGCTTTGCCTCTTTTTTTATGGGCAATAGTCTTATTTTTGAGTTTTTTAGCCGGGTGCTCCATTGAATTTTTAGTCAGAAGAGACTATGAAAAAGTGACGAAAGCACTCAAATCATTCGAAGAAGGAAATTATTCAAAAAGTATTTTTATTAAAGGCAAAAATGGCAAAGATCCGCTTTTTAAAGCTATCAATTTGCTGTCTATTAATGTCTCAAATAAAATTTCAAGCCTCGAGATGGGAAAGCTGCATAATGCGTCTATATTGGAAACGCTCATTGAGGGAGTTTTGGCGGTAGATTCAGAAAAGAAGATAGTGTTTGCCAATGATAGATTTGGTGAGATATTAGGTTTTAAAAAAAGCGATTTTCTCGGAAGGCCCTATTTTGAGAGCTTAAGGAATAGTGAGATAATTGATTCAATAGACAATGTATTGACAAAGCAAAAATCTTTTATAGAAAAAGAAGTCAATATTTTTTATCCGGAAAACAGGATCCTTAAGATTATTACAAAAGACCTGGTTTCAAATAAAAATAATAGAGGCGCGCTTTTAGTTTTATATGATATTACCGAGATCAAAAAATTTGAAAATATGAGAAAAGATTTCGTAGCCAACGTTTCTCATGAACTTAAAACTCCGCTAACATCGATAAAAGGTTTTGTGGAGACTCTTTTGGATGGGGCATTGGATGATCCGAAGAATAATAGAAATTTTTTAGAAATTATAAAAAAAGAATCAGTGCGATTGGAAAATCTAATAGGCAATATACTCGAACTTTCAAAGATTGAATCAAAGGCAGCCGGGCTGAACATCAAAGAGGTTGAATTAAATTCTATTATAAAAGAAGTTGTTGAATCTTTTAAATTATGCATAGAAAAAAAGAACATCAAAGTAAGATTTGATCTAACTTCCGAAGCTATCATTAAAGCCGATTCTGAAAAAATAACGGAGGTAATGATAAATCTTATTGACAATGCTATAAAATTCAATAAAATAAATGGAATGATTTCTATTGCAACATCTGAAAATGATAACGAGCATAAGATCTCCGTTAGTGACACAGGGATCGGTATCTCAAGAGATCATCTATCAAGGATTTTTGAAAGATTCTATAGAGTTGACAAGGCCCGTTCGCGTGAATTGGGAGGTACGGGGTTGGGGCTATCTATAGCAAAGCATATTGTAGAACTGCATGGCGGGAAAATAGGCGTTGAAAGCGAAGAAGGTAAAGGATCTAATTTTTGGTTTACATTAAGAAAGGAATAGCTGTGGTCAGGTTTATAACGTATTTATTCAGATGGCAGTTGTCAACACCGATATTGTATATTGTTGTACATGAATTGGGAGCAGGTATTTGGCAGACAGTGATAGCCAACCTTATCGGAGGGGCGATATTTTTCTGGGTCGACAAGTTTATTTTTACGAGCCGTGCTTTTGAGGTATGGCATATAAAAGAGACGGGTAAATGCGATAACTGCGGTGTCGTTACGGAGCTCAGGAGACTTGTCAAAGCCAAAAATTATGATAAGACTGATGCAAAACCTGTTTTTTTATGTAAGGTATGCTCAGACAAGAAAATTAAAGAACTGAAAAAAAGAGGCATTAAGGTATAATTTAAGTCTATATTTATAAGATTTTAAGCCGGGATATCGAATATATATCCCGGCTTTTTTATTTCCACATAATTCCCCCCAATCGTCCCCCAAACTGCTTAAACCATAAAAATATCATTTTACACAGATTTAACACAGGCTTCATATATTTCTTACAGATTATTTGTATACTCTAAGCAAAAATAGATTAAGAAAAAAAAGGAGAAAGCGATATGAAAAAAAAGATAAACAGGGCTTTAAATAAAATTAATGGTTACCTTAAGAGAATTATTGAAGAAGAAAAGAAGAACATGAACAATTTTTATAGATGCGCTTAATTATCAAAGAGCCCAGCCCCATCGCATATACTAAAATTTTTTTGATGAAAACATCCAAAATAATTTTAGTACATTCAGCTGGGTTGTAGAAAGGAGGTGCAGAATGACTGAAAACGATATTTTGATCTCGGGAATCAGGGCCCAGCAAGAAAGATTGAGTTCATTATTAGGAAGCTTAGAGTCTGATACGCTTTGGGAATTCAATAAAGATTATTATGGAAAAGCGCTGAACGATATTGAAAAAAGCTTGAAAGAGATCCGTGAAAGCAATTTGGAGCCTGTTAGTTTTTTTGGCGCCTATTGTTTTAATGATGGCGGATTGTATTAAGTATAGAAATGTAATAGAAAATTGAATGGAGGATAAGATGAGAAAGATAAGGGGTGTGATAGTATTAACGGCGCTTATTTTCTTAGCTTCGCCGTTAAGAGTATCTGGTGCTACAGATGTAGATATTTTATTGAATAAGCTTGTCGATAAAGGTGTTTTGACTGCCGGTGAGGCAAAGCAGATTTCAGTTGAGACAAAAGAAGAGACTAGAAAAGAGCTTGCGAAAGGGACCAAGGATGGTGTGCCTGAATGGGTTCAAAGGCTTAAGGTAAAAGGAGATGTGCGTTTCAGGAATCAGGTTGACTGGGGCCAGGGGGTAATTGAGAACCGTTTCAGAGAAAGGGTAAGGCTTAGACTCGGGATAGAGGCTAAAATTAATGATATGATCTACGGCGGCGGAAGGCTCGTAACGGCCCAGAACGATAATCCTACAGACGCAAGGTCAACAAACATTACTCTAAGCGGAAGCTTTCAGAAAAAATATGTTACATTTGACCAGTATTATATAAGAATAGAGCCCACCTTGAAGTATGTGGATAAATCAAAACTATGGATGGGTAAATTCCAGAATCCTTTTGAAACCACCGAGATGGTTTGGGATTCTGATATATGCCCCGAAGGTATGGCTATTCAGTATGAATCACCGACTTTGAAGTATGGATTTTTACCTGCAACTACTTTGTACGGAAATGCTGCGATGCTATGGGTTATGGAGGTGTCTTCTACAAAGGCCGATGCGATGTTATGGGGGTGGCAGGCAGGTTTAAAGTCAGATCTTTATCAACCTTGGGGCACTACGTTAAATCTTGCCGCGACTTGTTATGATTTTTCGCATTATCAGACAAAAAGCCCCTCAGAAAGCACAAGCACGAATACCCGTTTTACTAAAAGCGTGAATGCTGCCTATATAGGTGGTATCAGATATCCGTTCATTGATGTTGGCGTAATCGCAAGACTTGATAATCAGAGGATATTCAATATTGAGGTCCCTCATGGATTATACGGGGAAGTTATGACAAATACTGCTATTAAATCCGGAACAGGCGGTAAAATGGCCGCAACAGCTGGCGCATATGTAGGCAATAAAAGCCTGAAAGATGTGGGTAATTGGAAGTATTATGCCGAATTGAGGTATATAGGAAGGGATAGCATTCCCGATATTCTTCCCGATTCAGATTTTTATGGTTTTACTACCACCGGGACATCGGTTGGCGGAGGAACTAATGGAAGGGGATGCGTGACGGGACTTTCCTATCTGATATTCAAAAATACAGAGCTGGGCCTAAGATACTATTGGTCTCAGCCGATAAAGACAACCATGAGCAAAAAACCGCATTCACTTGCCATGGGCGATATACTAGTTAAATTTTAGTATTATCTGAACAATGGAATTTAAATAGCAATAGACTAATGGAGGATAAGATGAAGTCGTTAAAGAGTGTATTGATACTAGTGATGTTTGCGCTCGTGTTTAGCGGGATTTCATATGCTGAAAAAATAATCGTAGAAGGTTCAACAACAGTTCTGCCGATAGCGCAAAGAGCGGCAGAGGAGTTTATGGATAAAAATAAAGACGCCGATATATCAGTAAAGGGCGGTGGTTCAGGAGTTGGTATCACATCCTTAATAGATGGCGGATGCGCTATTGCTACTGCCTCAAGATCCATGAAAGAAAAGGAGCTTGATGAAGCTATAAGAAAAGGGAAAGACCCTAAGGCATTTGTTGTTGCTATGGATGGTATTGCTGTAATAGTGAACCCTGGAAACAAAATAAGCGCTTTAGACAAATCTCAAGTAAAGGGTATATATACAGGTAAATATTCGAACTGGTCTCAAATAGGCGGAGTCAACGAGAAGATAGTTGTCATATCGCGCGATAGCGCTAGTGGTACATTTGAAGCCTTTGGTGAATTAGCTATGGACAAAGAGAAAGTCCGTCCGGATGCCCTCTTGGCGGCTTCTAATCAAGCCGTTGCTTCAATTGTATCAAAGACCCCAGGAGCGATAGGTTATGTTGGGCTGGGTTTTATGTCAGGTTCGGTCAAGTCTGTAACGCTAAATGGCATTTCTCCTTCAAAAGATACTGTTCTTAACGGAACATACCCTCTTGCAAGGCCGCTTTTTATGTATACTAACGGTCAGCCAAAAAACCTTGCAAAGGAATTCATTGACTATATTTTGAGTAAAGAAGGCCAGAAAATAGCAGATGAAGAAGGTTATGTCGGTTTAGCAAAATAAAGCACTATTGACAATATTTTGATATATAAGGATTGCCGGGGGAGGGAAGCAATCATTTTCACCCTCCCTTTTCAAATTTAAAAATTATGAAAAAAGTTAAAATTAAAGAAAAGATATATGAGTGGATATTTGCATGTTTGGCTTTTGCATCTTTATTATTCTTGGTAGGTATAATGGTCCTTCTTTTTCGAGAAAGCTTTCCTTTATTTAAGGCAGTCAAAATGACTGATTTTCTTTTTGGAAAGACCTGGTATCCTACGCATGAAGATGCAGAGTTCGGCATTTTACCGATCATATGGGCATCTATCTGGGTTACAAGTGGGGCGCTTTTTGTGTGTGTGCCTTTGGGGGTTGGAAGCGCATTATATTTAAATGAGCTAGCGGGAATTAAGCAAAAAATGATACTAAAGCCGCTTATTGAGCTTTTAGCAAGCATACCATCGGTTGTCTATGGTTTTTTTGGGATGGTCATAGCGGCTCCCTTTCTGCAGAAGGCGCTCCATCTTTCTACGGGATTATGCGCTTTTACAGCAAGTTTAGTTCTTGGCATAATGGCTACTCCAACTGTATGTAGTATCGCCGAAGATGCGCTTAATTGCGTTCCGAGAAGTTTTCGTGAAGCATCTTTTGCGCTTGGAGCCAACAGATGGAAAACACTTGTTAAGGTAGTTATTCCCGCTGCGGGATCCGGGATATCGACTGCAATTATTTTGGGTATGAGTAGGGCCATAGGTGAAACCATGACAGTATTGATGGTATCGGGAGGAGCGGCAGTAATTCCAACAACTTTTTTTGAGCCGGTTAGGCCTATGACTTCAACAATTGCGGCGGAAATGGGGGAGGCTGTAATGGGCAGCCTTCACTATAATGCCTTATTTGCCATAGCGCTGATCCTATTTTTAATGACGTTTCTTTTTAATGTGGTCGCAGAACTTATCTCCAGGAATTTTAGGATCAAACTTGGAATGCACGGGTAGCCTTATGAAGAAGAGACATATTTCACAAAACCTAGGTTTTTTGCTTTTATTTCTAAGTATGGTAACCACGCTTTTTTTTCTTGGGACTATCATATATTTCATCTCTTTTAAAGGAGTGAGTGTTATTTCGCTTGATTTTCTTTTGGAAGTTCCAAGAAAAGGCATGACAGCCGGAGGTATTGCCCCGGCAATCGTAGGGACAATCTATCTTACAATGGGAGCAATTTTATTTGCGCTTCCTTTAGGTTTAGCGTGCGCTATATACCTCTCGGAATACAGCCCAAAAGGCCATGTTGTTAATATTTTAAGGATGTCCATAACCAATCTTGCAGGGGTGCCTTCGGTAGTATTCGGCCTTTTTGGCTTAGCGGTGTTTGTAAAATTTTTTAAATTCGGAGTAAGTATCTTATCCGGAAGTTTAACGCTTGGGATTATGGCTCTTCCAATGATTATTGCAAGTTCCCAGGAAGCCCTTACGCTTGTACCTCATTCTTTAAGAGAGGCATCGTTATCACTCGGAGCATCTCATTGGACTACCATTAAAAGGATCGTAATCCCTGCGGCCCTTCCAGGAATATTGACAGGAGTAATATTAAGCATAGGAAGAATCGCAGGAGAGACAGCACCTATTATTTTTACGGCAGCAGCATTTTATATGAAAGGATATCCGGATTCTATTTTTTCAGAGGCTATGGCGTTACCTTATCACATATATGCGCTTATGACGGAAGGTACTCATCCGGATAAGCAGATTGCTATTGCATATGGTTGCGCATTGGTGTTATTGGTGCTGGTATTGTGTATCAGTGGTTTGGCGATATTTTTACGTCAAAGAAATAGGAGTCAAAATGATTAGAGTAGTTAAAATTAAGGCTGAAAATCTCGATTTTTATTATGGTAAAGCGCATGCTTTAAAAAATATTAACGTTAATATTTTTGAAAATTGTGTCACTGCTATAATTGGGCCTTCAGGGTGCGGCAAATCGACTTTCATCAGGATTCTTAACAGGATGAACGACATGGTACCGCATACATACTTAAAAGGAAATATTTATCTGGATGGAAAAGATATATTTGATGCGTCTTTAGATGTAGTTGACTTAAGGCGTAGAGTAGGGATGGTTTTTCAGAAGCCTAATCCATTTCCGAAGAATATCTTTGAAAATGTCGCTTATGGGCTTGAAGTTAATGGGATCAAAGATAGGAAAATTATTGAAGAAAAAGTAATAAGTTCTTTAAAAAAAGCCGCTTTATGGGAAGAAGTAAAAGACAGGCTCAAGGATAGTGCTCTTAAGCTTTCAGGAGGCCAGCAACAGAGACTTTGTATTGCAAGGTGCCTGGCGGTAGAACCAGAAGTAATTCTTTTTGATGAACCTTGCGCGAGCTTGGATCCGATCTCTACCAGTAGGATCGAAGAGCTGATAATGGAGTTGAAGAGCGATTATACTATAGTTATCGTTACTCACAATATGCAACAGGCGACAAGGGTTTCGGACTATACCGGTTTTTTCTTTTTGGGAGAATTGTTAGAGTTCGGGAAAACCCAGCAGATTTTTACTGCTCCCTGCGACAAAAGGACTGAAGACTATATTACAGGCAGGTTTGGATAAAACTATTATACAAAGGAAGTTTTATGAAAAGAGTATTGTTTGTGTGCGTTGAAAATTCATGTAGGAGCCAAATGGCTGAATCTTTGGCGAATTTTTATGGAAAATGGCGAGTAGAAGCATTTAGCGCCGGATCGAAACCTTCCGGAATGGTAAATCCCAATGCGATAACAGTTATGAAAGAACTTGGTTTGGACATTGCATCAAATACATCAAAAAGTTTTAATGATTTAAAGATAAAAGAGTTTGATTATGTTATTACACTTGGCTGCAGTGATGTCTGTCCGTTTTTTCCGGCAAAAGAATACATTGATTGGAAGATAGCTGATCCAAAAGGCAAGGATATCGATTTTTTTAGAAAAGTCAGAGATGACATAAAAAAGCAAATAAAAGAATTTTTGAAAAAACTCAAAAGTTAGCATAGGTAGAAGGAAGATCTCTTTGCTTTAACCATAAGTTGACTTTTTAAAATAGCTGTGATATAAAAGACTCAATATTAAGAGGCATTCATGAGAATATTTTTTGTATTAACCCTTCTTTTATTAATTGCCGGGTGTGCCGATCCTTATTCAAGGAGGGATTCAAACATTCTTCAGACCGTTTCCCATTCATTTGAAGGCATTGAAAAATTGCAAATATCCAAAACTCCGGTGAATAGTTTCTCAGTAGATAACGATATGATCTATGAATATAATCGGTATAATGTAGAGATTACTTCAGTACCTTCTGATGTTGAGGTTAAGTGGGGGGATAAATCTATTGGGTTAACCCCTATTACCTATACTTATAGCGGCAGATTAGCGAAGGATGATCTTGTATCCGTTGTTGCTATCCCGCCTGATGCAAGATTTAGAACGGAAACCCAGTTACTTAGCGGCAATTTTCCTTTGCCTCGAAAAATTAACTTCATATTGAAACAAATTAAATAATTGTTACCCGTTAAAGGAGATATAATGATAAAGAAGTTATTAGTGTGCGTCGTCATCTTTTCTGTTTTTTTTATATCCGGGAATTCGTACGCCGAAAATAATAATTCAATACAGATAAAAGGCTCCGATACGATAGTGAACCTGGGTCAGGCGTGGGCTGAGGAGTTTACAAGGTTAAATCCGGGGATCAATGTCGCTGTAACAGGTGGCGGCTCCGGCACCGGAATAGCTTCTTTAATTAACGGAACTTGCGATATTGCTACAACTTCAAGAGCTATGACAGATAAAGAAATTGAAAGCGCTAAAAAAAATGGCGTCGAACCTAAAGAGTTTAAGGTTGCTTTAGATGGAATAGCAATAGTGGTCAACCAGGAAAACCCTATCTCAAAGCTTACCATTGGCCAGCTTAGGGATATTTTTATGGGTAACATAAGGAACTGGAAAGGTCTTGGAGGGGATAAAAAAGGAATTGTAATATTATCCAGAGAAGTAAACTCAGGGACGCATCTATTCTTTAAAGAACATGTTCTAAGGCAGGGTAACCCAAAGAACCCCGAAGAATTTTATCCCGGAGCGCTTCTCATGCCGTCGTCTCAGGCAATAGCCGATGAGGTTTCTCAAAATTCTAATGCAATAGGATATTTTGGAATGGGGTACACAAACCCAAATGAAAAGACTATAGCGGTCGCTAAGGATACAAACTCAGATTATTACGAACCTACGGCGGAAAATATTATAAGCGGAGACTATCCTATTTCAAGGCCTCTATTTATGTATACGAATGGTGAGCCTAAAGGGGTAATAAAAAGTTTTATGGATTTTATATTTTCCAAAGAAGGCCAGGAGATTGTAAAAAAGATTGATTTTGTACCGGTGAAATAGATTATAGAATATTGTCACAGGTCGCAAGTCACAGGTCACAAGTTAAAAGCTAAAGATTTTTATAATAGTAGATGGTTAATAATTAGCAGGGAAACAAAACATTTATAAGATGAATGAAAAGATAAAGACATTTAAAGAATTTGTTATAGAAAAGCTTATCTTTGTCTCAGGCGGCATAACGATATTTTTTGTTATTCTGATATTTATCTTTCTTCTGAAAGACGGGCTTGGATTTTTTAAGCATAATAATGTTATGGATTTTTTGGGGGGAAAATACTGGTATCCCATCTCTGATCCTCCAAAGTTCGGTATTTTACCATTAATTTTAGGATCTCTTATTGTTACTCTCGGAGCGAGTATCATCTCAGTCCCCATAGGTGTTTTGTGCGCTTTTTATCTGGCTGAAGTCTGCCCAAAAGGAATAAGAGACATATTAAAATCATTAGTAGAACTATTGGCTGCCATACCAAGTGTAGTAATCGGGTTTGTAGGCATGATAACACTCGTGCCTTTTATAAAAAAAGTATTTGATATCCCCACAGGCCTAACGGCTCTTTCCGGATCCATACTTCTTGCTTTTATGGCTATGCCCACAATTGTAAGTATTGCCGAGGATGCTATAACCGCTGTTCCAAAAAACTTCAGGGAAGGCGCTATCGCATTGGGTGCTACAAAGTGGCAGATGATGCATAGGGTAATCCTCCATGCGGCGTTTCCCGGAATAATTGCGGCTAGTATGCTTGGGATCGGTAGGGTTATCGGTGAGACTATGGCTGTAATGATGGTTACCGGTAACGCTGCGCTTATACCACAGACTTTTTTGGAGCCCGTGAGGACCATGACCGCGACAATTGCTTCTGAAATGGGTGAGACGGTGTTGGGAAGCGACCATTATATGTCGCTATTTGCTATAGGAATAGTGTTATTTATAATAACCTTTGTAATAAATTTTTTAGCGGATCTATTTTTGCATAGGACAAGACAATAATGTTAAACCAAAGATATACCCAGCGCATAGCATTTGTGTTTTTATTTTTGTCGGCGATAATCGTTATATTACCTGTCATATTGATTCTTTATATTATTGTTGATAAAGGGCTTCCCGCGATAAGCTGGGAGTTCTTGACCGCTATGCCAAAAGATGGCATGCGATCGGGCGGAATTTTCCCGGCAATTTTAGGTACTATTTATCTCGTTACCGGGTCACTTCTTGTGGCGCTTCCATTGGGGTTATTGGCGGCCGTATATTTATCGGAGTATGGAAAAGAGAATCTTTTTACAAGAGTTATAAAGCTTGCCATAATAAACCTTGCTGGTGTTCCATCTGTCGTCTATGGACTTTTTGGTCTGGGTATATTTGTAATATTTTTTAAGTTCGGCGCTTCAATACTTTCTGGGTCATTGACGCTTGCTATAATGGCGCTTCCTGTCATAATAACAACTTCCAGGGAAGCCCTGAAAACTGTACCGCAGTCTTTCAGAGAAGTCAGCTTGTCATTGGGTGCGACAAAATGGCAGACCGTCAGATTTGCGGTTTTGCCCTATGCGGTCCCCGGGATCTTAACAGGGACTATTTTAAGCGTTGCCAGGATCGCCGGTGAGGCTGCGCCTATACTTTTTACGGTCGCTGCATTTTATCTTCCGAGCCTGCCGAAATCTATTTTTGACCAGGCAATGGCTTTGCCGTATCACCTTTATGCTATTTCGACGCAGATTCCTAATATCAAACTTGAGATGCGTTATGGGACAGCTTTGGTACTGGTGGCGATGGTGCTTATTATGAATATAGTCGCAATTGTTATAAGGTCACATTTCAGAAAGAAAAAGAAGTGGTAAAATATGGATAATATTAAAATAAAAACAGAATCTTTAAATATATGGTTTGGCAAGGCCGAGGCCGTAAAGAATGTTAATATCGATATACAAAAAAATGAGATTCTCGGGGTTATTGGCCCTGCGAATAGCGGAAAAACCACATTCCTAAGAACGCTGAACCGCCTTAACGACCTTGTGCCTAATTTTAGAATTAACGGCAAGGTGTATCTTGATAACGAAGATATTTTTTCCAGTATAAAACCTAATATTTTAAGAAAAAGGATAGGCATGGTTTTTGCTTTACCGGCTCCGCTTCCTATGTCTATTTTTGATAATATTTCTTACGGGCCGAGGATGCATGGCATTTCAAATATAAATAAGCTTGAGGAGATAGTTGAAAAAAGCCTTAAAGAAGCGTATTTATGGGAAGAGGTCAATAAGAGGCTTGATTCATCCGCTCTGCAGTTATCGGGCGGCCAGCAGCAGAGGCTCTGCATCGCTAGAACCTTAGCTGTAAATCCCGAGGTCATACTTTTTGATGAACCGTGCTCGGGACTCGATCCGATATCAACTGCCAAAGTTGAAGAGGCGATGATAAAGCTTAAAAAAGATTATACGATAGTTCTTGTAACGAATAATGTAAAGCAAGCGGCAAGAGTAAGTGATAGAACCGCATTTTTTCTGATGGGGGAACTTATAGAGATAGATAAGACGGACAAGATCTTTACAAGCCCATCCGATAAGAGGACTGAAGATTATGTATCTGGGAGATTCGGATAAAATGCCAATTATAGAAACAAGAAAATTAAATCTTCATTACGGTAAATTCCACGCGCTTATAGACGTTGATATCGCTTTTGAAAAGAATAGGATCAGCGCTATAATAGGCCCATCCGGGTGCGGGAAGTCCACGCTTCTTCGGGTATTTAACCGTATGAATGACCTTATTGAAGGTATAAATATAGATGGAAAAGTATTGGTTGAGGGTGAGGACATATATAGACCCGCAATAGACATGATAAATTTAAGAAAAAAGGTGGGCATGGTTTTTCAGAGGCCGAATCCTTTTCCGATTTCCGTATATGAAAATATAATCTTTTCTTCGAAGATCCACAGAATTAATAAAAGATCTGAATATGACGAAATAGTTGAAAAATGCCTAAAAGACGTTCTTTTGTGGGATGACCTTAAAGATAAACTAAATAATTTTGCGCTAAATCTCTCCTTGGAGCAACAGCAGAGGCTCTGTATCGCGAGGCTTCTTGCGGTAAAGCCCGATATACTTCTGATGGATGAACCTTGTTCGGCTCTCGATCCTATTGCAACCGGAAGGATCGAAGAATTGATGAGAGAATTAAAAAAGGATTATACCATAGTAATAGTTACCCATAATATGCAGCAGGCCGCGAGAGTTTCTGACGACACGGGTTTTATGCTTATGGGAGAGCTTATTGAATTCGGAAAGACAGACGAGATATTTAAAGGTCCCCGAGACAAGAGGACCGAGGAGTATATTACGGGAAGATTTGGATAAAGAGGTGTAGGGGATAGGGTTAAGGGGTTAGGGGAAAAACAAAAACTTATGATTTGTAAAAAAATATATAAAAATTGTCAAGATCGGTTCATTACTAAAGAGGGAGAAAAAAAATGGAAAGACATTTTGAAGAAGAGTTGAGTGATATAAATAAAGATCTTTCTAAAATGGCGTCTTTGAGCGAAGAGGCGATATTTAAGGCAGTAGAGGCTTTAAAAAATAGGGATCCAAAGCTTGCGAATGATGTTATTGAGTCCGACAAACTTATTGACGAGCTTGAAAATGTCATTGAGGAGAAGTCCCTCACATATCTTGCTCTAAGGCAGCCTTTGGCGGCTGATCTCAGGTTTATCACTACCGGAATGAAGATAAACGCAGAGCTTGAAAGAATAGCGGATCTCGCAGTTGATATTGCCCAAAGGGTGGCAGAGCTTTTAAAGGAGCCGCCTCTAAAGCCGCTGATAGATATACCAAGGCTGTCTGAGATAGCCCAAAGGATGGTAAGTGAATCCATAGAATCTTTTATTAGAAAGGATGTTGAGCTGGCTAAAAAAGTCCTTGTTACCGACCCCGAAGCGGACAATTTGAGGGATAAGGTCCAAAGCGAGCTTATTCATGATTATATGGAAAAAGATGCCAAGACCGCTACCAGGGCAGTGCCGTTATTATTGATAGCCAGATTTCTTGAAAGAATATGCGATCATGCCACAAACATAGCCGAAGATGTCATATATATGGTGCAGGCAAGGGTCATCAAGCATCATCTTGAGGAGCTGAAAAATGAGAATAAAGACGGCAGCAAAAATTAAAAACCATGCCTATGATTGAACTTGACAAAACCGTTTTTTTCTAATAAAATAGGCTCATGATACAAAGACGTATTGATACTTTCACAAAGAGGTGTCTTATTAATAAATAAGCACCTTTTTTCATTTATAGGTCATGTTTCGGCCAATATAAATAGTCCTTTTTCCGGGTAGAGTACCCATAAAAAGGAATAACATAGATAAGATAAAAATGTTCATATCGGTTCTTGCTGGAATAAGCGTCCTATTTGTACTGATTTTTGTGGGGGTTTTCTCAAAGTTAAAGGGCATAATTTCGGATGATCTAGTAGGCGGCTTATCCAAGATCGTAATATTAATTACCCTCCCATTTTTATACTTTTATACTCTGGCTACGGAAAGCTCCCTTGAACTGCTAAAATCAGCTTATGTGCTACCGCTTTTTGCCATATTTTTTGTTTTAACCTCATATCTGACAGGTTCAATAGCGGCAAAATTACTTAAGTTAGAAGGGCATAAGAAAAGTACTTTTATATATCTGGTCAGCTTTACGAATTGCGGATTTTTAGCAATACCGATAGCCTATGCGCTTTTTGGAAAAGTTGCCGTTGTTGAGGTCGTGGTTTTTAATATAGGCTTTAATGTTCTTTATTGGACACTGGGAGTCTGGACGCTCCAGACAGGGAAAACGCATAAACATCCCGTCAAAAATTTGGTAAATAGCGGAACAATATCGCTATTATTAGGGTTAGCTGTAGGGGTATTTTGTATAAAACTTCCATCAGCTTTTTTGGAAGCATCGAGATTATTGGGGGATATAACCATCCCATTGGCGATGCTAGTGGTTGGCGCTATCTTAGGCGATTGGAAAAAGTTTAAGGAATCAAGTAATTTTAATGTAATGGCTAGCCTTGTATTTTGCCGTCTTATATTAGCTCCAATTTCGGCAATGATCATACTTAGATTTTTTGACCTTGACCCCATTACTAAATCGGTTATAATGCTTCAGGCGACTATGCCGTCAGCTTCTACTACGCCGATGTTCACTAATCGGTTCGGAGGCGATCCTAATTTGGCCAGTTCAGGGGTGTTTATAACTACTTTGGTAAGCGTTGTTACGATCCCATTTTTTATGAGTGTACCGAGGTAAAATCAGAAATCAGAAAACAGATAACAGAAAACAGAAAATAGAAAACAGCATATAAATTTTATAATTATGAAGAAAAAAATAAAAGAAGAGAAGAAAGCGATCATTGCCCTGGAGGATGGTTCGGTATTTGAGGGCTTATCTTTCGGCGCGGATGGCGAAAAGTGCGGAGAGATAGTCTTTAATACGAGCATGACCGGATATCAGGAGATCTTGACGGATCCTTCCTATAAAGGCCAGATCGTTACTATGACATATCCGTTGATAGGGAATTATGGCGTGAATGATGAGGATGTCGAGTCAACAAAACCGCATGTAGAGGGTTTTGTTGTTAAAGAATATTCGAAGATAAAGTCCAATTGGCGTTCGAGCCAGACTTTGGGTGATTATCTTAAGAAAAATAACATCATAGGTATCGAAGGTGTCGACACGAGGGCTATTACAAAACTTATCAGAATTAAGGGCGCTATGAAGGCTTGTATATCCACCAAGGACCTGAACCCAAAAAGCCTAATAAAAAAAGCTATTAAATCACCGGGGCTTGTGGGGATAGATCTGGTGAAAGAGGTTACCTGCAAAAAAAATTACAAGTGGGAATCAAAAGACGGGAAACCCATCACCAAGAGATTCAAAGTAGTAGCTATGGATTTTGGGATGAAGCTGAATATCCTTAGAATGCTTGAGGCTGAAGGATGCGATGTAACGGTTGTTCCCGCTGATACCAAGGCAGAGGAGATATTCAAGCTTAATCCGGATGGGATATTTCTCTCAAACGGCCCGGGGGACCCCGAGGCCGTTAAATATGCTATAAGCGAAATAAAAAAACTTTTAGGTAAAAAACCGATTTTTGGAATATGTTTGGGGCATCAGCTGCTGGGCCTTGCCTTGGGAGGCAAGACCTTTAAATTGAAATTTGGACATAGGGGAGCAAACCAACCTGTAAAGGACCTGAAATCAGGAAGGATAGATATAACCAGCCAAAATCACGGTTTTTGCGTGGATTTGGATACTTTAGATAAAAATGATATTGAACTTACTCACATGAACCTAAATGACAATACGCTTGAGGGCATGTCACACAAAAAGATGCCTATTTTTTCTGTTCAGCATCATCCGGAGGCCTCGCCGGGTCCGCATGATGCATGTCATTTATTTAGTAAGTTTATTGAAATGATGGAAAGGACAAAATAGTTAGGAGTTTGGATTAAATCTATCTAGAGATAGATTTAAGGAGTTTGGAGTAAAATCAAAAAAACTCCTGAAATTTATTTTTAGATAAATTTCGCTCCTAACTCCCAACTCCGAACTTAAATTATGCCAAAGAGAACTGATATAAAAAAGATTTTGATAATAGGCTCAGGCCCGATCGTTATAGGGCAAGCCTGTGAGTTTGATTATTCTGGTACGCAGGCCTGCCGGGCGCTTAGAAGCGAAGGATATGAAGTAGTGCTGATAAATTCAAATCCTGCCACTATTATGACAGACCCCGATACGGCTGATAAGATATATATTGAGCCTATAAAATGGGAAATAATCGAAAAGATTATTGAGGTTGAAAAGCCCGAGGCGATATTACCGACGCTCGGAGGCCAGACAGCGCTAAATGTAACTATAGAGCTAGCTGAAAAAGGAATTCTCAAAAAACATAATGTTGAGCTTATCGGCGCCAATGAAGAAGCGATAAAAAAAGGCGAAGATAGGAAACTTTTTAAAGAGGCAATGAAAAAAATAGGCATGGATCTGCCCAATAGCGCATTTGCCTATAATCTTGACGAGGCAATAAAGATCGCCGAGGAGATAAGCTGCCCTCTTATTATCCGCCCTAGTTTTACCCTTGGCGGTACCGGAAGCGGCATAGCCTACAATATGGAAGAATTCAAAAGAATAGCAAAACATGGCCTTGAATCGAGCATGATAAGTGAAATTCTTATTGAAGAATCAGTAGTAGGATGGAAGGAATTTGAGCTTGAGGTAATGCGCGATAAAAAAGACAATGTTGTTATTATCTGTTCAATAGAAAATTTTGATCCTATGGGAGTGCATACGGGTGATTCTATAACTGTTGCCCCTCAGCAGACGCTTACCGATAAAGAATATCAGAAGATGCGCGATGCATCCATTAAGATTATTCGTGAGATAGGCGTAGATACCGGAGGGTCAAATATCCAGTTTGGGCTTAATCCTGATAACGGAAGAATGGTTGTCATAGAGATGAATCCCAGGGTCTCCAGAAGTTCAGCCCTAGCTTCCAAGGCAACGGGATTTCCTATAGCAAAGATCGCGGCAAAGCTTGCCGTAGGTTATACGCTTGATGAAATCCCGAATGATATCACTAAAAAAACTCCCGCCTCATTTGAGCCGACAATAGATTACTGTGTAGTTAAAATACCGAGATTCACATTCGAGAAATTTAAAGACGCCGATCCGACGCTCACTACTTCTATGAAATCCGTCGGAGAGACCATGTCTATAGGGCGTACTTTTAAGGAAGCCTTACAAAAGGGACTCAGGGGTTTAGAGATCAAAAGATCCGGCCTGGAAGATATTAAGAATATTAAGGATATTGACTATGAAGCTTTAAAGCAAAAACTTGTAACCCCGAATGACATGAGGATATTTTATATAAAGATGGCCTTTAAGCTTGGGATGAGCGTTGAAGATATAGCAGGCCTTACAAAGATAGATAAGTGGTTTATTTACAACATCAAAGAGATAGTTGATTTTGAAGAAGAGCTTAAAACAAAAACATTTAAATCCATAAAGAAGGAAACATTGCTAAAAGCAAAGGTATATGGCTTTAGCGATATGCAGTTAGCCAAGATATTCGATACTACTGAGGACAAGGTAAGGTCTTTAAGAAAAAAGATGGGCATAAAACCTGTATTTAAGCTTGTGGATACTTGCGCAGCGGAGTTTGAGGCATATACGCCATACTATTATTCCACCTATGAGAGTGAAAATGAAACAAGAGCATAAAATAATTAAGTCAATTTTTGAGGACGAGCACTCAGAAAAAGTCATAATCCTGGATTTCGGATCCCAATATACCCAGCTTATTGCCCGTCGCGTGAGGGAAGAGAAGGTATACTGCGAAATACTCCCATGTCATACCGATTTTGAAAAGATAATAGCAAAAAGCCCCAAGGCTATTATTTTATCAGGAGGGCCGGCAAGCCTGACTGCTAGTAACTCTCCGGTTTGCGACAAAAGAGTGTTTGATCTGGGAGTTCCTGTACTTGGGGTCTGTTACGGGATGCAGCTTATCGGAAAGTTTCTCGGAGGAGTAGTTGAAAAATCTCTAAAAAGAGAATACGGTTTTGCGGTATTAAAAATCAATAGAGATGAAAAATTATTCGAAGGGATTAAAAAAGAGACTCAGGTCTGGATGAGCCATGGGGACAAGATCTCAAAGCTCCCAAAAAACTTTAAGCTCTTAGCTCATACTTCCAATTCAAACATCGCTGCCATAGGAGACTTTGAAAGAAATATTTTTGGAGTGCAGTTCCATCCCGAGGTCGTACATACGCTGGAAGGCAAAAAGATACTTTCAAATTTCCTGTTTAAGATCGCAGGATGCCATCCGACATGGAATATGAAATCTTTCATAAAAAAATCCACCGCGCTTATAAAGAAAATTGTCGGGAAAGATAAGGTCATCTGCGCTCTTAGCGGAGGGGTAGATTCTTCGGTACTCGCAGTATTATTGTCTAAAGCCATCGGAAGGCAGGTAAACTGCATATTTGTAAATAACGGCGTATTAAGGCTTAACGAACCGGAGAGGGTAGTTAAGACATTTAAGCAGTTTGATATAAATCTAAAATATATTGATGCTGAAAAGAGATTTTTAAAAAAATTAGAGGGCGTTACTGATCCCGAAAGAAAACGAAAAATTATCGGTAATGAATTCATAAAGATATTCGAAGAAGAATCCAAAAAGATCGGAAATGCAAAGTTTTTGGCTCAAGGCACTCTTTATCCTGATGTCATAGAAAGTGTTTCCAGCTTTGGCGGTCCATCTGTAACTATCAAGACGCATCATAATGTCGGCGGGTTACCAAAGAATATGAATCTTAAGCTCATAGAACCTTTTAGAGAGCTTTTTAAGGATGAGGTAAGGATCGTCGGTAAAGAACTCGGGCTTCCCGATGATGTGGTATATAGACAGCCTTTTCCGGGGCCGGGGCTTGCAGTAAGGATAATAGGCGAGATCACAAAGGACCGCCTGAAGATCCTTAAAGAAGCCGATTATATAATCATGGATGAGATAAAAAAGGCCGGGTATTACACAAAGACCTGGCAGACTTTTGGCGTTCTGTTGCCGGTAAAATCAGTAGGCATAATGGGCGATGAGAGGACTTATGAAAATGTCATTGCGCTTCGCTCTGTTACAAGTCTTGACGGCATGACAGCGGATTGGGCAAAGCTTCCGTATGAATTATTGGGAATTATCTCAAATAGAGTCATTAATGAAGTCAAAGGCGTTAACAGAGTTGTTTTTGATATAAGCTCCAAACCCCCCAGTACTATCGAGTGGGAATAGAATAGCTCATAGCTTATAGTTCATAGCTCATGGGAAAAGTTAAAAAAAGAAACTATGGAAAATAAAAATCATCACAAAAGATACCGTATCGAAGTCTTTGAAAAAGAAGGCTTTTTTGACGCTGTGGGCGAAGGCTTAAAAAAAGATATAATAGAACTTGGAGTCAAGACGATAGAAGCTGTTGATTTTTATCAGATCTACTACATTTTTGGCAGCCTCGATGAGGGTAATATCAGGTTCATCTCGGAAAATCTTCTGACGGATAAGGTTACGCAGGATTATGATATTTTTGGCGAATTCAAGGACAGGTCTATCGAGGGACACAACGTAATAGAGGTAAAGCATAACCCGGGCGTTATGGATCCGGTGGAAGAAAGCGCCATGAAGGCCATTAAAGACATGGGTATAACGAATGTATCCGGCGTAAGAACTTCAAGAAAATTCGTCCTCAAAGGCAAGATCTCCAAAGATGAGCTTGAGCTTATTTCTGAAAAACTCCTCTATAATAAAGTCGTCCAGCACATAGTGAAAGAAGACGAAGATATAGAAGAAAAAATCTCCTATAATTTTAAATTGATCACGGTAGATATGATCAATGCTTCTAATGACGCGCTTCTAAAGATATCCAAAGACGGCCAGTTATACCTTACTCTGGACGAGATGCTTGTCATAAAAGAATATTTCAAGAAACTTAAAAGGAACCCTACGGATTGTGAACTTGAAACCATAGCCCAGACCTGGTCTGAGCATTGCTCGCATAAGACATTGAGAGGGCAGGTAGCTTACGAAGAGGAGCTCTTTAACGGTACGAAATCAAAAAGGATTTTCAATAATCTTCTGAAAGAGACGATAATGAAGGTTACGGATGATCTCAGTAAGCCCTATTGCGTTTCTGTATTTAAGGACAATGCCGGGATAATCAAATTTGATAATAAATTTAATATCTGTTTTAAGGTCGAGACGCATAACCATCCTTCAGCCCTTGAGCCTTATGGCGGAGCGGGAACGGGCATTGGCGGGGTAATAAGGGATATTCTTGGGACAGGCTGTACGGCTAAGCCGATAGCGAATACCGATATATTCTGTTTCGCCGAGCCTGATCACGCTTTTGATAAATTGCCAAAAGGAGTTCTGCATCCAAAACGTATAATGAAAGGCGTTGTCTCCGGTGTGCGCGATTATGGGAACAGGATGGGTATCCCCACGGTGAACGGTGCCGTTTTATTCGATGAAAGATATTTAGGTAACCCTTTAGTTTTTTGCGGCACAGTAGGGATTATCCCGAAAAATAAATCAAAAAAAGTTGTTAATACCGGCGACTTGGTAGTTGTTGTCGGCGGAAGGACCGGCCGCGATGGCATACACGGGGCGACGTTCTCTTCGGGAGAACTTACTGTACTTTCCGAAAAAGTATCAAGCTCGTCCGTTCAGATAGGGAACCCCATCACCGAAAAGAAGGTAACGGAGGCCATATTAAAAGCCCGGGATAAGAATTTATTCAGGGCTATCACGGATTGCGGGGCTGGAGGCCTCTCTAGCGCAGTCGGCGAGATGGGCGAGGACCTTGGGGCAAGGGTTGATATTGATAAGGTCCCGCTTAAATACGAAGGCCTCAGTTATGCTGAGATCTGGATCTCTGAAGCTCAGGAGAGGATGGTTTTAGCCGTTCCTCCTGATAAATTAAAAGAGATCATGGAGATATTCGAGACAGAGGATGTTGAAGCTGTGGTAATAGGCGAATTTACCAATGATCTGAGATTAAAATTATTCTATAAAAATACCTTGGTTTGTGATCTTAATATGCAGTTTCTCCATAAAGGTATTCCAAAAAAAGCAAGGTCCGCATTTTGGAAAGAAAAAAAGTTTGACGAACCCAAGGTTAATGATAAGGATCTTAAAAAATCTCTTTTAGGGATATTATCTGATTATAGCGTAGCCAGTAAAGAGTGGATAATCCGCCAATATGACCACGAGGTACAGGGAGGAAGCGTTATTAAGCCTTTAGTGGGCGCAAAGAATGACGGGCCAAGCGATGCCGCAATCATAAAACCGATTTTGGATTCGAAAAAAGGGGTAGTTATTTCTTGCGGGATCAACCCGAGGTTCGGGCTTGTAGATCCATATTGGATGGCTGCATCTGTCATTGACGAGGCTTTAAGGCAGGTAATATCCGTCGGCGGGGATTTGAAAGAGGCTGCTATACTTGATAATTTTT
Source organism: uncultured Planctomycetia bacterium (assembly GCA_964460615.1). Lineage (GTDB taxonomy): Bacteria > Omnitrophota > Gorgyraeia > CAYWPX01 > CAYWPX01 > CAYWPX01. Next base: position 10,786 of record CAYWPX010000007.1, on the reverse strand, counting down.
GCTGGGGTAATACCGAAAAGGCGGAGACATTTGGCGAGCTCGTCAGGGCGTCAGTTGCCTGCTATGATATAGCAAAAGGTTTTGGTGTTCCGTTCATTTCCGGTAAGGATAGCCTGAATAATGAATATAATGCCGGTGATAGAGTGATCTCTATTCCTCCCACTTTACTAATTTCATGCGTATCGGTTATGAGCGATGTGTCAAAGGCCATAACGATGGACGCTAAGTCCCCGGGCAATCTTATTTATATCATAGGGCTTACAAAAGATGAATTAGGAGGATCTTATTTTAATAAACTTAATGGCGGTTTGGGGAATAATGTGCCGAAAGTTGATGTAAAGACCGCAAAGAAAACCTTTGAAAAGCTTTCGGGTATTATTTCAAAAGGAATTATAAGGAGTTGCCACGACCTATCGGAGGGAGGATTGGCCGTTGCGCTTAGCGAGATGGCTTTTAGCGGGGATCTAGGAATGGATATAGATCTTAAAGATGCGCCCAAAGATACGAGTATTGACAAGACCTATAAGCTTCTTTTTTCGGAATCCAACTCAAGATTTATAGTTGAAATCAAAAAAGAGAATAAAAGGGCTTTTGAGAAGATGATCAAAGGAGTGCCATTCGGGTTTTTAGGAGAGCTTAAGGAAGATAAAAAGTTAAAAATTAAAGGCTTAGACGGGAGCCCGGCTATCGATATAGATATAGATTTACTCAAAGAAGCCTGGCAGAAACCGTTTAGAAATATGTAGAAATTTTATGTCAAATAAACCAAAAATATTAGTTATAAAGACCGCCGGAACGAATTGTGACTACGAGATGGGTTTTGCTTTCGAGATGGCCGGGGGCGAAGTCGAGTATATCCATATCAATTCCATTATCAAAGGTAAAATTGATCTGATGGATTATCATATCCTTGCTTTGCCGGGAGGGTTTAGTTATGGCGATGACATAGCCAGCGGGAAAATTTTTGCAAACGAGCTTAGATATAAGCTTAAATCAAAAGTTAAGACCTTTCTCGATGAAGGGAATCTTCTTTTGGGTGTATGTAATGGTTTTCAGATACTTGTCAAGGCGGGCTTACTTCCAAGTTTTTACGGTGATGATGATAACTCCGAAATCACTTTAACTTTGAATGATTCAGCAAAATTTGAAGATAGATGGGTATATCTTAATTCATTTAATTGTAACGGGCCCAAAACGGATTTTCACTCAAAATGTGTTTGGACAAAAGATCTTGATGACAGGATATATCTTCCGGTTGCCCACGGCGAAGGCAAGTTTATTCCCAAAAATGAATCTGCTCTCAGAAAGTTAAAAGAGAGAAATTTGATAGTTTTTCAGTATGTTGATGAAGCCGGGGCCTTGGCCGGATATCCCCATAATCCCAACGGCTCTGTATTCAACATAGCCGGTATTACAGATCCGACCGGAAGGATCCTTGGTATGATGCCTCATCCTGAGAGGCATATTCAGTTTACGCAGCATCCTCGTTGGACAAGACTTGAAAAAAAACCTTTTGGGGATGGTTTTAAAATTTTTCAAAATGGAATAGAGTTTGTAAAAAAGAACTTAATATAAAAACGCCGCAAGCCTCAGGCTTCAGGCAGCAAAGATTTTAATTGGTTTAAAACCTAAGAATCGAGAGTTTTATATGAAAAAAGAATATTGCGGGCTTTTTGGAATTTATGGGCATAAAGACGCTAGTCTTATGACGTACTTAGGGCTCTATGCTTTGCAGCATAGGGGCCAGGAGAGTGCCGGAATAGTTTCTACGGACGGTGATAAGGTCTATTCTCATCTGGGAATGGGTTTAGCATGCGATGTTTTTGGCCCTGATACGCTCTCCGGCCTCAAAGGAAATATTGCGGTTGGACATGTAAGGTATTCTACCACCGGTTCAAGTAATATAAAAAACGCTCAGCCTTTTTTGGTTAATTATTCGAGGGGTACTCTTGCCGTGTGCCATAATGGCAATCTTATTAACGCCGAAAGGCTTAAGGCAGAATTAGAAGCATATGGGTCTATATTTCAGAGCACAATGGACAGCGAGGTAATTGCGCACTTAATAGCAAGGTCAAATGAAAGAAGATTTGAGGACAATCTTGTAAGCGCGCTTACTCCTGTAAGGGGCGCGTATTCTTTGATCCTTATGAAAGATGATGCGATCATAGGCGTGAGGGATCCCCATGGCTATAAGCCGCTTTGTTTAGGGGAGCTGAACGGGGCGTATGTCTTGGCAAGCGAGACATGTGCATTGGACCTGATTCAGGCAAAATATATACGAGACCTGGAGCCGGGCGAGATATTGATAATAAACCAAAAGGGTTTAAAATCTTTGAAGTCCCTGCCGCAGCATAATAAAAACGCCCAGTGTATTTTTGAGTATATATATTTTTCAAGGCCCGATTCAAATATATTTGGAGCCAGTGTTTATGAAACAAGAAAAAGGCTTGGCGTGACCCTTGCAAAAGAGTTTCCTGCCCCTGATGCGGATCTTGTAATTCCGGTTCCGGATTCAGGAACGTGCGCTGCGATAGGTTTTTCGCAGGAATCAAAGTTGCCGTTTGAGATGGGGTTTATCAGAAACCATTACATAGGAAGGACCTTTATTCAGCCTCATCAGGCTATAAGGGATTTTGGGGTAAAGATAAAACTTAATCCCGTAAAAGAGATTATCCAGGGCAAAAGTATTGTTGTTGTCGAAGATTCTATAGTGAGAGGCACTACCTCTAAGGCCCGTATCCGTACCTTAAAAGAGGTGGGAGCAAAAAAAATACATATGAGAATCAGCTGCCCGCCAATTAAACATCCATGCTATTTTGGCATCGATTTTCCAAGCGAAGAAGAGCTTATCGCTTCCAACAAATCCGTAGAAGAGATAAAAAAATATATCGGCGTTGATACGCTAGGATATTTAAGTCTTGAGGGCATGCTAAGTTCTATGCCGTTTGATAAATGTAAATTCTGCACCGCTTGTTTCAGCGGTGACTATCACATAAAACCGCAGGAGAGAATGTCAAAACATTCCCTGGAAAGAGGTTGCTAGTGAAAACGAAATTTATTTTTGTAACAGGCGGTGTTGTTTCAAGCCTAGGGAAAGGCATAACAGCATCTTCGATAGCAAATCTTCTCGAATCCCGAGGCATTAAGGTGAGCATGATAAAATGCGATCCTTATATCAATGTTGACCCGGGTACTATGAATCCTTATCAGCACGGAGAAGTCTATGTTACCGATGATGGCGCTGAAACAGATCTTGATCTGGGGCATTATGAACGCTTTACCCATGCCGTACTCGGCAAAGAGAACAATATCACTACAGGCAAAATTTATAATTCAGTAATTCAAAAAGAACGCCATGGTGATTATCTTGGTTCGACAGTACAAGTTATACCTCATATAACCGATGCAATTAAAGAAGGCATAAAAAACGTTGCAAAGCTCAGAAATCCCGATGTGGTTATCGTAGAGATAGGCGGAACGGTCGGAGATATAGAGAGTTTGCCTTTTTTGGAGGCTATAAGGCAGTTAAAATTTGATGTTGGCCACGGCAATGCTATAGATATTCATGTAACTCTTGTTCCTTATATTAAATCAGCAGAGGAGCTTAAGACAAAGCCTACTCAGCACTCAGTTGGAAAATTAAGAGAGATAGGTATACAACCGGAGATCCTTATCTGCCGCACCGAACAGCCCATTCCAGAAAGCGCCAGAGAAAAGATAGCGCTTTTTACAAATGTTGATAAGAATGCTGTAATAGAGGCTATAAGCGTAAAGTCAATATATCAGGTTCCGCTTTTATATAAGGAGCAGAAGCTCGACACAATAATTCTTAAATTACTTAAAGTTAAAAGTAAAACCAGAGACCTTAAATCGTGGAAAAAAAATGTTGTTGATAGGGCCCTTAATCCCAAAAAACGATGCACAATAGCTGTTGTTGGCAAGTATATCACTCATCAGGATGCATATAAATCTATATATGAAGCTCTTATGCATGGGGGTATAGCCAATGACGCTGAGATTATTATTAACAGAGTCGATGCTGACGACGTATTGACGGCTGATGCCAAGACAATTCTTAGCGGTGTTGACGGAATACTGGTCCCTGGAGGGTTCGGATACCGCGGGATCGAGGGAAAGATAGCCGCTATTAATTACGCAAGGGTGAATAATATACCGTATTTTGGAATTTGCCTAGGTATGCAGACTGCGGTTATAGAATTTGCCAGGAATGTCTGCGGTATGAAGGGCGCTAATTCCACGGAATTTAATAAAAATACCCAATACCCGGTAATAAGCCTTTTAGAGGAGCAGAAAAAAATTAAAGATCTTGGAGGCACAATGAGATTGGGCCTGTATCCATGTAATATTAAAGATAACTCCATAGTTCATTCTCTTTACAAGAGTTCGCATATTTCTGAAAGACATCGTCATAGATATGAATTTAATAATAAATTTAGAAAAATTTTTGAAAAGAAGGGGCTTGTATTCTCGGGAGTATGCCCTAAAGAAAATCTGGTTGAAATAGTCGAAGTAAAAGGGCATCCTTTTTTTGTTGCGGTCCAGTTCCATCCTGAGTTTAAATCTAAACCTGACAAAGCTCACCCGATCTTTAGGGGTTTTGTTGCGGCTTGCCTCAACAAAGCTGGGTTTTAACCGGTGTGCTTAAAATCTTAAGTTTTGCTGAACAGGATAAAATTGACTAAACCAAGATTTTTTATATTTTTATTATTTTTAATACTCCTTGGTCTTTACTGCGCCTCTTTAACCAATAATTTTGTCTGGGATGACCATTATCTGGTTGTTCATAATGATCATGTTAAGTCATTTTCTAATATACCGAAGATCTTCTCAACGGATCTTTTTTCTTATTGCGCTGACAAATTTTCCATCCGCCATTCCGACTTTTATAGGCCGATCCAGTCGCTTACATATCTTATTGATTTTCAGATTTGGAAATTAAATTCATTCGGATATCATCTTACGAATTTGATCCTTCATTTTTTGTCAGCGGTCTTATTACTATTATTATTAAGAATACTTGGGGTGGGTCTTGGCCTGGCATTTTTGATAAGCCTTATTTTTTCAGTACATCCTATTCAGACCGAATCGGTATCCTATATTTCCGGAAGGGCAGAGATATTAGCGGCTATTTTTATCCTTTTGATGGTTATCGCTCATATAAAATACAGGTTGACCAAAACGAATAAATTTGTCCTGGTGAGCGCCTTTGCCTTTATAGCGGCGCTTTTATCCAAAGAGATGGCTTTAGTAGCTTTGCTATTGATATTTCTTTATGACATTAATTTCCAAAAAGAAAAAATTGTTAAAGATAATGTAACATTATTCAAGCCTTATATCTATTATCTGGCAATATTTTTTAGTTATGTTTTTTTAAGATTGGTTGTTTTTAATTTTAAGACAGCCGATGATATATTCAGGATCAAGGCAACAATTCTAGAAAGAATTCTTTCGGTCCCGTATGTTTTTATTCAATATCTTAAGGTTTTTTTCTTTCCGGTCGGTCTTCATATGCAAAGGGCGTTTGTAAGAGTATCTTCGGTATTTGATGCTAATTTCTATGTTCCGATGATATTTATTGCGCTTCTTATGATTTTGGTTATGAGAATTACAAGAAAAGATAAACTTGGAAGATTTTTTATCCTTTGGTTCCTTCTGACACTTTTGCCGCAATTAAATATATTTCCCATAAATGCCTCTATGGCTGAGCATTGGTTGTATATACCCAGTATGGGCTTGATCTCTTTTATCGTATTATGGGCCTCAAGGCTCATGATTACCGATAGAAGGAATTCTAAAGGCATATTTTTGGGTGTAGCCACATTTGTTGTTTTAGGATTATGTTTTTTGACTTTTTCGCGCAATTCGGACTGGAAAAATGATGAGTCTATTTATAGGTCTACCCTAAAATATGTAAAGGATGACCCAAGGACGTATTTTAATCTGGCGACCGTATTGGGGGCAAAACATGATTTTGAAGGGGCAATTTATAATTACAAAAAGGCCATAGAGCTTAAACCTGAGTTTTCAAATGCTCTTATGAACCTGGGGGCAATTTACCTTAAGACAAAGGACTTTGATAGGGCGATCGACTTACTTAAGGACTCAATAAAATATAACCCAAAGGATGCCTTTGCATATAATGCCTTAGGGCTTGCCTACCAGGAAAAAGGCGATATTAAGGAAGCCGAAGATTGTTATAAAAGATCTTTGGAAATTAAAAGTGGTTTTCTTGAGGCAGAAAATAATCTCGCCAATCTTTATTTTAAGTCCGATAGGCTTGATGAGGCAATAAAAAGATTTAGATCTATTGCTGAGTCAACTAACAATTCGAATGCCTTCTATAATTTGGGCTATGTTTATGAAACGAGTAAGGACATAACTAAGGCCAGGGAATCTTTTAAGAGGGCAATTGAAATAGATCCAGCAAATAATCTCGCCAAAGAGGCTTTAGAAAAATTAAAAGATAAGTAGTGTTTTTATTATCAAAGAGAACAGGGTGATCCCAAGTATTGAAATGGGCGTTTTTTTATGATATCATCTAAAGCTATTATGATAACGACAAGAAAGATCGGTTTGTGGCTTGCTGCCTTTGCGGTAGTAGTAGGTATTTCTTTGGTAGCCAAAGGGACCGCCGAAAATTATTTCCTAAAAAAAATAATTGAAAGGCTTGAGGCTGATTCTATTGTAGCTAAGATCACTGTTACGAATTATATACTGAACCCATGGACCAAAAAATTCGATACTACCATAAAGTTCGTTGAAGTGGACCGTGACGGAGCGGATAAAGAGGCTAAATACTACAGATTTTCTGATGATCTGATACAATTTCAGTCTCTTGTTATTAGATTCAATAAGTCGTATGTAAAAAACTCCGATATGCTTAAAGGCAAAAGCATTTATTTGGTGCTTAGGGCTTTTTCGACGGATGGGAAAAAGATAGAGTCATTTGATATTACTCCGATAAACTCCATTCCCGATGGTTATAAAGTAAAAAATGGTTCGGAGTATTTTGAAAAGATTATATGGAAAAGGTTCTGGAAATATGCGCTTAACCCGGAGGAAGCAAAGAGAGTCGGTATCGCAGTTGCCCAGGTGGAAGCTCCGGGGACCAGGTTCGTGCCCGGATTATTGTATATCCTTAAAATTGACCACGCTGCAGGGCTTAAGATAGAAACTGAAAGATTAAACCGGATAACTAAATAGGAAAAGATCTATGGCTAGTAAAGATTATTACAATGTTTTGGGTGTCGGCGAAAATGCCAATATTGATGAAATAAAAAAGGCCTATAGGACGCTTGCCCTTAAATATCATCCCGACAAAAATCCTGATAATAAAAAGGCTGCTGAGGAGAGATTTAAAGAGATCTCGGAAGCATATTATGTGCTTAGCGATGCGAAAAAGCGGGAAGAGTATGATATTATGCGTAAAGGGGGGTACTCTTATGGAGGCCAGGATTTTGCAGAAACGCATGGATTTAATTTTGATGATTTTTTGAGGCAGTATACTAGCTATAGCGGCGGCGCGACACAAGGCCGATCCAGGGTAAATGTAAGATTCGGGAATTATTCTAATTTTGACGATATATTTTCGGGGATATTCGGGTCATTTGGCCAAAGGCCTATGCAATATGGCGGCGAAGAAGAAGAAGGGGAAGTTGATTCTGATTCGCACGCAATATTGGAGGTGCCAAAAGAGAGGGCCATCAAGGGCGGCCAGATAGCTTTTCTTAATGATGAAAGAAAGCGTGTTACTGTAACGATCCCCCCTAAGACAAGATCCGGCCAGAAGCTCCGGCTTACAAGGCAAGGTAAGGTTTGCCCGACCTGCCGCCACAAGGGAGATCTTATACTTACTATTAAGATAAAATAATTTTTTTTTAGATAAAGCAAAAAGGCCGGTTTTTAATGCCGGCCTTTTTGCTTTGTATACAAAATATTATATTACTGTTTTATCTATTATAGTAGCGTTTTTTAGGACTATTACTATTCCGTCCCTGATTGAGTAATTTTCGGAGTCAAAATTAATAAGTTTCTTTTTGTTTATTATAGTGACGTTTTTTCCTATTCTGGCGTTTTTGTCAATAATAGCTTTCTTTATTACGGAATTCTCACCAATGCCTATAGGGATTATGCCTCGCTTAGCAGGCTCTTTTTCATAATAATCGGCCCCCATAATTATTGAATCCTCAATTTTACACCCGTCATTAACAATATATCTAAGCCCTATAACACTTCTTTTTATGTCGGCTTTTTTTACTAAAGCCCCTTCAGATATTATTGAATCTACTATCCTAGCGTCTTCTACCTTAGGTGGCTGGAGAAACCTGGGGCGGGAATAAATACGCCAGTCATTTTCCTTGGAGTAGAAGCTGAAGGGCGGGTTTTTTTTGGTAAGTTCAATATTGGCTTCGTAAAAAGCTTTTATAGTTCCAATATCTCGCCAGTAATCATTAAAGATAAAGCCGTACGAATCATATTTTTTTATTGCTGCAGGTATAAGCTGCTTGCCAAAATCAAGGTGGTCGCTATCTAAGGATTCTATAAGGGTCTTTGCCTTAAAAACGTATACGCCCATAGAAGCAAGGCATTCTTTGGGATTAAATAAAAAACTTTTGAGTTCCTGTGGTGTTTTGGGTTTTTCTTTAAAAGATCTTATCCTGGAACTTTTATCTACTTTCAGAACTCCAAATTCATGCGCAAGAGAAGCCTTGATAGGAATGATCGAAAGGGTGATATCCGCATTTGAATTTTTGTGAAAATCAAGTATTTGGCGGTAATCCATAGAATATAGATGATCGCCTGAAAGTATCAGGACATCTTCATCGCCCGATAGGCCCAAGTGAACGATATTTTTTCTGACAGCATCGGCAGTGCCCTGAAACCAGTTTGTATCTTCGTGTGTCTGTTCTGCTGCAAGTATAGAAACCGATGTATTTGTGAAATAGTCAAATTTATATGCCTGAGTGACATGGCTGTTTAAGGATGCAGAATTAAACTGTGTCAGGACAAATATTTTTTTTATATCAGAATTCAAACAGTTGCTTATAGGTATATCTATGAGCCTGTATTTTCCTCCGATTGGCACAGCAGGTTTTGCCCGGTCTCTAGTGAGAGGGAAAAGCCTCTTACCTTGTCCGCCGCCTAATATAAGTGCGACAGTTTTTTTCATTTTTTAGCCTTTCCTTGATTAGCAACCGTATTCATTGCCATCTGAATTTTTTCCTGGTCGCCTAAATAATAATGCTTTATGGGTTTCAGATTTTCATCAAGCTCATATACCAGCGGAATACCTGTAGGGATATTTAGCGATACAATATCTTTTTCTGAGACATTATCAAGGTGTTTTACAAGGGCTCTTAAGCTATTTCCGTGAGCTGCGATAAGAACTTTTTTGCCTTGTTTAATGGTTGGAGCAATCACTTCGTGCCAGTAGGGAAGGAATCTGGCCACAGTTTCCTTGAGGCTTTCAGTTAGAGGCAGCTCATTTTCTTTTAGTTCTTTATACCTTCGGTCAAATCCCGGATAGCGGGGGTCATTTTTCTTTAGCGGCGGAGGAGGTATGTCGTAACTTCTTCTCCAGACCAGCACCTGGTCTTCGCCGAATTTTGCAGCAGTCTCGGATTTATTGAGCCCTTGGAGATCTCCATAATGGCGTTCATTTAGCCGCCATGAACGTACTACCGGTATCCACATAAGGTCCAACTCGTCTAAGATCGTCCACAATGTCCTAATGGCTCTTTTGAGGACAGAGGTATAAGCAATATCAAAAGTATAGCCTTCTTTTTTTAGGACAACGCCGCCTTCTTTGGCCTCAAGCTTGCCTTTGTCTGAAAGATCTACATCGGTCCAGCCCGTAAATCTGTTCTCTTTATTCCAATCGCTCTCACCGTGTCTTACCAGTACTAATTTGTAGATAGACATATATACCTTTCCTGAATATGAATTATTGTTTAAAGCCGGTTTACTTCGACCGGCCAGTTTTATTACATCAAATTAAGCTTATTTAGTCAAGGAAAATTGAGCTATTAATAGGTCAATTTTCCTTTTGTTTAATGGTTCTTATTCCCAGAATTATAAAACGGATAAGGATGTAGAGAGGATAAAGTATTACTAAAGCTATCAAAATATTTTTTGAATTGATCCTTGTCTCATCATCAACGGGGAGGCTATTGATATAAAAAAGGTAAATTATTAAAGAAACCAATATGATAAAAAATATTGAGGTCTCAATAAGTACAAATTTTTTAGTGTCGGGAGTCATAGAGAAATCCTTAATATATATTAGAAATAACCAACAAGCTTAGTTATATTATTAGAAGTCAAAAATCTTTACACCTGCTCGGCGTTCGCTTGCTTCAAAGAGTATTATTTCACCACATTCTAAGCAGCTTAAAAATCTCTCATAGAAACCATTCGATATTGCGAAGCATCCCGCGGAGTATTGCAAAAATATCGAAGAAATTTTTGCAATATATTACGATGCGGGATAATTGCCCCTTGCCTAAGACCCTTCGCAATTTGATGCGAAGGCCTACCCTTGTGGGGTAAACATCCCATAAATTTTTTCAAAATTTCTGTGGATAGGCTGCGGGGTAGTTTAAACCTTCATTTTCAATATTAACACATTCTCACCGTACTAAAATTTCTCACAAAAAACGTTCAAAATTTTTAGTACAGAATGTGTTACAGCCTTGCTTCTGGCAAGGCTAGTGGTGCGGAAGGTGGGATTTGAACCCACAAGCCTTGCGGCACAGGCTTCTGAGAC
>CAYWPX010000006.1:0-118665 GCA_964460615.1 uncultured Planctomycetia bacterium | reverse complement strand
AGCGTAAGGCTGTTGCGTGTTTCCTGTCATTTTAAATATTTATTGCCAAATAAGACTTTTCATATTAGAATACCCGACCTATTGTGCCGAGGTAGCTCAGTGGTAGAGCGCGGCCCTGAAAAGGCCGGCGTGGGGAGTTCGATTCTCTCCCTCGGCACCACTAGTTTTGCCTGGCTAGGCAAAACTGCAACGCATTCTAGGAATAAAATTTCGAATGATTTTTGGAGAAATTTTAGACTGATTAGAATGCGTTGGATGCTACGCTAACTATCCCGAAGCCTACACAGTAAATTTTTACTTAATTTTTGAAGCAAAAATTTACAAGTGGTTTGGCGAGAAACGCTACATCGTAGTTGTGCTAAAAAAATGTGTAACATATTCTAGGTCAAAAATATTGAGCGATTTTGGTGAAAGATTTTTGGCCAGGTTAGAATATACTGAAGAGATAATTCAGGAAATTAGTACTTCGCTAATTCAGGCGCCTCCATTAGGATAATTGGACGTGCCTTTTTTGTTTATAAAAAGAGGATGTATCGGAATAGTAGGTTTTATCAGGGAAAGATCGTATGGAAAAGCGGCAGATAATATATCTTATACTTTTGATTTTTGTGATGCTAAATTCAAAGAACCATGTGTTTGTAATAGGGTTTTTTGGATTTATTTTTTTTATAGAGTTGTTGCATTATTTGATCGCTAAAAATCCCAATTCCGACCTTATAAATTTTCTTTTTAAGCCTCGCGGTCCGCGGACCGACACAAAATCAATGAATAGAAATGAGCTTTTTGGTTCAGCGATAAGATTTTTAGCCGCTTCTTTGATCTTTTTTATCTCTCTTTTTATTGCGGGGAGCCTCCCCAGAAAGATCTTCGATCTATATGTAGTTCAAGGACTATTCTTTTTTATTACTTTCGGTTTCCTGATAAGTTTTGGGGCAGGGTTGTACCTTTTTGTCAGAGGGATTTTTAAAAAGAAATAAAAGCTTTTTTAGTATAATAAAAATCTGTATTTACTTCACGCCAAAGAGTTGATATAATTCCTAAGGGTCATTAATGCGCCGATGTAGCTCAGTTGGTAGAGCAGCGCTTTCGTAAAGCGCGGGTCGGTGGTTCAACTCCACTCATCGGCTCCATTTTTCTTATCTATTCCAATTTTTCTAGAATAAGTACTATAAAAGACCGTTTTTTCGTACGGTAGATACATTTTATTATATAATTTGCCTAAAAGAGGTTTCTTTGGTCCGTTTTAGCGAAGTTTTAAAAAATAAGAATTTTTTTCTTCTCTGGCTTGGCCAGATAGTGTCAAATTTCGGCGATAGGCTCAATCAGATGGCGCTTATCGCTCTTATCTATAAGCGCTCCCCGGGTTCCGCAGTAGAATTAGCAAAATTGATTTTTTTTGTAGTAGTTCCTGTTTTTATAATCGGGCCGGTAGCCGGGGCCTATGTGGACAGATGGGATAGAAAATGGACCATGATAGCCTCTGACATTCTAAGAGGTTTAATGGTCCTTTTGATACCCTTCTTGATTATTTTTACAAAACCGATATTCCCGATCTATATCATAGTTTTTTTGATGTTTTCTATAACTCGTTTCTTTCTTCCATGCAAAATGGCTATAATCCCCGAGATCGTTTCTAAAGATCAACTTCTGGTGGCTAATTCTCTGATACACGTGACCAGAATGATTGCCAATACCCTTGGTTTTGCTTTGGCAGGGTTTGTGGTAAAGTGGGTGGGTACTGTGGGCAGTTTTTATATTGATTCTGCGACTTTTTTTATATCGGCAGTTTTTATTGGATTTATGGGTATAAAAAAACCGGCTAAAATTATACCAGAAGCAGGGCTTGCCATAAAGAGCGCTTTGAATAAAACCATATGGTCTGACATCATAGACGGCATAAAATTATTATTCAGTTACAAAAAAGCAAGATTCGTAACGGGAACTTTTTTTGTGCTTATGTCCGGGATCGGGGCGATCTTTTGCGTAATAATAGTTTTTATTCAGAGTTCTTTCAAGACTATAACTACAGATATAGGGTTTTTGGGGATGAATGTAGGAATAGGGTTATGTATAGGGACAATAATTTTCGGTAAATTCGGCCAGAATTTTTCTAAAGCGATGTCGATATTCCTAAGCCTGATTTTTAGCGGCATAGTGCTTATTATTTTTTCTTTAACATCCAGGTATTACCCTTCGGAGATCCTTTCGGGGATGCTTGCCGTTATAATGGGTATATTTGTAAGCCCTATCATTACCTCCGGTTATACCCTTATTCATGAAGGGATGCCCAACGGTGCTCAAGGGAGGACTTTTAGTTCGCTTGAAGCGGTGATGCATTTAGGTTTTTTGATCTTTATGTTCATAGCAAGCGTATTGGCTGACAAAGTGGATAAATTATGGATACTTGTGGTTACCGGGGCTTTGTTTGCTTTAATTGGATTAATAGGTATGATTTTCAGGCAAAAAAAGGAATTTTAGGGAAGAATTTAGTCTATATCAGATAGTATAGATCTATTTGATCTTATCTTTTCCGTTTGCGTGTTTTTTGAGGCATTCTTTATAGTAATTGCAGACCGGGCAGCAGATATTCTCTTCATTTCTCTCGCCGCGGTACCATTTGGTATCGCAGGACCAGTATATCTGGCATTTTTCACAGCAGGTTTGTTTCATATTCTCTAACCTTTTTTGGTTGGAAGGAATTTTACTTCTTACTAATATAATATATTATTAAAGCTATTTTGTCAAGATGACTATTTAATATCATAAACATATCAAGTTTATAGGAGGTAATATATTGAGATTAGATGGATTTCATAATAATGTCATAATATTCCTTATAAAATGTTTTTATTAACAAAACCGGCCTAAAATGAGCCAATTATCCTTGACTTTTGGTAACTATATGATATTATAATTTACTCCGACGCCAGGAAGCTTTATAATGCTTTTTAAATATTAAAGGCTTTGTGGGCCAGAGTTCTGCGATGAAGTCCGGCATTTTTTATTGTCCTTATTCTGAGTTGTCGGGTAGACCTCTCTTTGGAGAGAGAGCATGCCGGAACTCATATAGCAAAGAAGACCCCCCATCTTTAGCGGGGGAGATTGACTCATGAAATATAAAGTTAGAAGACGTTATATCTATTATCTGCTTAAATTCTTGCTTTGGATCATATCATTTTTGCCTATAAGACTAAGCGTTAGATTGGGCGGATTTTTGGGGAAACTGGCTTATTCTTTGGCAGGCAAAAATAGGCGTATTTCTATTAGCAACCTAAAATTCGTATTCGGCAAGGAAAAGTCAGCTTCTGAGATAAGAACCATTGCAAAGCAGGTTTTCATTAATCTTGGAGAAACGCTTGCTGAAATCGCATGTTTACCTAAGATCAATCGTTCCAATATACATGATTTTGTTGAAGGGGAAGGGATCGATAGGCTTGACCGGGTATTGAAGAAAGGCAAAGGAGCTATTATTTTGGGCAGCCATTTCGGCAACTGGGAGCTAATGGCAGCATATGGTCCGATTGCCAGAGGGTATAAGATAAGTGTTATCGGCAGGCGTATTTATTATGAGAAGTTTAATGAGCTTATTGTAAAACTTAGAGAAAATTCAGGGCTTAAAGTTATTTATCGCGATGATAAATCGCTATTAAAGAAAGTAGTTAAGGCTCTTAATAATAATGAGATAATTGGCATAGTTCCTGATCAGGATGTGAAGGGCGTAGATGGTGTTTTTGTAGATTTTTTTGGTAAGTTAGCGTATACGCCGACGGGTTTGGTAAATATTGCTTTATTTACCGGCGCAACTGTTTTTCCATGTTTTCTTGTTAGGGGTAAAAATAAGCATAAGATCATTGTGGAAGAGCCTATACAGTTTGAAGTTACCGGCGATAAGGACAGGGATATATTGGTAAATACCCAAAAATGGTCCAAGGTCGTAGAAGGTTATATAAGAAAATATCCAGAACAATGGGTCTGGATACATAGGCGTTGGAAGACAAGGCCGGAGGACAAGCCTAATGCCTTGAGGATCGATAAACTCTAGAAGAGATCAGAGCCGTGTTTTTAACGGATAAAAATAGATTTTAAAAAAGAGGAAAAAATGAAAAAAGTTTTTTTAATCCTTTTTATATTGAATGTGATATTTTTTTATGGTTGCGCGAATGAAAAGCCAAAAAAGGAGCTGGAAAGCGTATCTGAAGCCCCTGAAGAAAATATTCAGCAGAAGGTTCTATCTTTTAATCTTGCCGGATATGCCGAGGATGGTAAAAAGAAATGGGAAGTGTTGGGAGAATCTGCCAACATGGTAGCTGATGTAGTGATGCTTGATAATATTGTAGCGACTGCTTATGGGGAGAATACTTCAGTTACTCTCACGGCTGATAAGGGGGAGTATGACAAGGTTAATAACAAGGTTAAGCTTCATGATAATGTTGTAGGCTCAACGCCTGACGGGGCTAAACTTAATACAGACAAGCTTGAATGGGATTCTAAGATCGGTAAGATCTATACCGAGTCGCATGTGGTGGTTGAGAAGGATAATATAAGTTCCGAAGGCAATGGCGCAACGCTGGATCCGAAGTTTAAGCAGGTAGAATTTCAAAAAGATGTGCTGGTTAAACAGGGCGCAACAACAGTGACTTGCGATGGGGCCTTAGAGGTGGACTACGAGAAGAATGTCGCAACATTCAATAAAAATGTCAAAGCCCTTGATGAGCGCGGTGAAATACACGCCGACAAGATGAAAATCCTTTTTGACAAACAGACCCGAAAACTTACTCAGATCATTGCCGAAGGGAATGTAAATATTATCCGTGGGAAAAATTCAACATTCAGCCAAAAGGCTGTTTATAATTTCATTGATGGGAAAGCGGTTCTAACCGGCGCTCCTCAGATAGTGATATTTCCTGAAAAGGGGATGGATTTAGATGCACTTGCTGGAAACTAAAGGCTTGGTAAAAGAATACGGCGGCCGCAGAGTAGTTGACGGGGTTGAGATAGTCGTTAAACGAAATGAGGTAGTAGGGCTTCTTGGGCCAAATGGCGCGGGGAAGACCACTACTTTTTATATGGTCACCGGATTGGTGAGGCCTGATGACGGCAGCATTACCTTTGATAATTCCGACATAACGGATTTTCCTATGTATAAAAGGGCAAAATGCGGCATAGGGTACCTCTCGCAGGAGCCGTCTATTTTCAGGAAGTTGACAGTCGAAGAAAATATAGAAGCTATTTTAGAGACTCTTCCCATATCAGGGGCAGAGCGAAGAATGCGTCTAAACGAGTTGTTGGAAGAACTGAAGATATCCCATCTAAGAAAGAACAAGGCATTTACTCTGTCGGGCGGCGAAAGAAGAAGGCTTGAGATAACAAGAGCACTTGTTACTAATCCACTTTTTCTTTTATTGGATGAGCCTTTTAGCGGGATCGATCCGATAGCTGTTTTTGAGTGCCAGCAGATCATTAAAGAGTTAAAAAGCATGGGGCTTGGGATACTATTGACTGACCATAATGTAAGAGAGACGTTGAGCATAACTGACAGATCTTACATAATGTCTGACGGTAAGATCCTCATTTCAGGAACTGCCGATGAGCTTATAACAAGCCAGACTGCCAGGCAGATTTATCTGGGAGAGAAGTTCAGGATGTAATTTAAATATAACTGTGAGCTCTCAGGCTCTCTGCGGTTTGCAGACGAGTTCATGGGCTACTACCGGGAGATTGATTATGCAAATTACGATCACAGGGAGACATGTTGAAATACCAGATTCGGTTAAAAAATACGCCGAAGAAAAAATCAGCAAGCTTGAGAAATATTCCAGGCGTCTTATAGAAGCGCATATTATCATTGAAAAACAGAAAGAGCGGTTTATTGCTGAAGTCAATGTGGTGGGTGCCTATATCAAATTTGTCGCCAAAGAAGAGAGCGGCGATATGCATTCATCTATTGATCTTGTTTTGGACAATGCTGTCAGGCAGCTGAAAAAGCAGAGAGATAAAGTAAAGACCCACAAGTTCGGGGGTTTCTTTAAGAAGGTTTTTTCTTCTCAGGTTCCGGCTGAAGAAGTAAAAAACGTTGATAATAAAAAGATACAGGTATCCAAATATGACGCAGGCAAGCCTAAGACCGTAGATGAGGCTATCGCGGAATTGGATGTTTTTAAAACGTCTTTAATGGTTTTTAGAAATGCCGAGACAAATGATATAAATGTGGTTCAGAAAAAAAACGACGGGAATATTGTATTGATAGAACCGGAACAATAATTAATAGAAATATATAGCTAAGACATGATAGCGGGTGAAATTAGAGAATTTTAACCTCTGATCATAGGTCTTCAATCAAAGCAATAGGAGGAAATTCTGTAATGGTTAGAGAAAGTAGTTCAATAAAAACAAAAGTTTCAAAAATCGATGAAACTAGGCGTCTCTTGGATGTTGAAATATCAGAAAACAGGGTAACGCAGGAATTTGAAAGAGCATACAATGAAGTAGCCAAGGTAGCTCATGTTCCCGGCTATAGAGTCGGTAAAGCACCAAGGCCTATGCTTGAGAAATATTATTCAAAAGAGGTCAAAGACGAGGTAATAAAGCATCTGGTTCCCGATGCATTTGAAGAGGCGGTAACCGAAGAGAAGTTGGCGATACTCGGATATCCGGATATAAAAGATGTCAATCTCGGGCTTGATAAGACACTTAAATTTCAGGCCGAATTTGATGTTGCGCCTCTAGTTGAGATAAAAAAATACAAGGGCATAAACCTTAAGAAGAAAAAAGTTGAGATAAATGAGACCGAGGTGGATGACTATCTTAAATCCCTTCAGGGGAATCTTGCCCGTTATAATTCCGTGGATAGGGCTGTAAAAATCCAGGATTATCTAATAGCGGATGTAGAATTTTTTGTTGAAGGCAAACAGATAGGCCAAAAAGCAGAAAATCAGCCCATACTTGTCGGTGATAATTTTGTCATTCAACCAAAAGAGCTTGAAGGGTTGAAGAAGTCCGATGAGAAGGACATTGAAGTTACGCTCCCTGATAATTATCAGGATAAGCAGTATGCCGGGAAAAAGGCAAAATTTCATATAAAGATCAATGAGATAAAAGAAAAAGTATTGCCGGAGATAAATGATGATTTTGCCAAAGAGATGGGTGAGTTTGAAAACCTGGATGCCCTTAAAAACGAAGTGAGAAAAGAACTGATAGCTCTTAAGGAGCGGCAGAATAAAACAGACCTTGAGCAGTCTCTTATGGAAGCCCTCCTCAAAGAGTCAAAGTTGAATGTACCAAAGTCCATGGTCGAGAGGCAGACAGAGCATCTTGTCCATGAAGCAAAAGAAAGGCTTTTTAAACAGGGTTTTAGTAAAGAAGATATAGATAAACAGGACCCTGAATTCAGAGAAAAATTTAAAGATCAAGCGCTTAAACAGGTTAAGATCTATTTTATCCTTGGTCATATAGCAGAAATTGAAGGTATCGATATCACTCAGGAAGATGTCGATAAGGCATTTCTTAATATGGCCAGTGTCTCAAGGCGCCCTAAAGAAGAGATCATCAAGTATTATGAAGAGCACAATCTTATGGATAGGATGAGAGAGGACTTGGGGGAAGAGAAGACAATAGAGTTTCTTTTAAAAGAATCAAAGATTGAAGAAACGCTCTAATAGCTATTAGAGCAAAAATGGGGGAAAATATGAGCATACTTATTCCGATGGTAATTGAACAGACCGGAAGGGCAGAAAGAGCTTATGATATCTATTCCAGGCTATTGAAGGACAGGATCGTTTTTATCGGCACAGCCATAGATGATAATGTGGCCAATCTTATAATAGCGCAGTTGTTATTTCTTCAGATGGAAGACCACGAGAAGGATATTAACGTATATATCAATACGCCGGGAGGATCTGTTACGAGCGGATTGGCAATATATGACACAATGCAGTTCGTTAAGCCTGACGTCAATACTTACTGCGTCGGACAGGCAGCTTCGATGGGAGCGGTTCTTTTGGCAGCAGGTACAAAAGGAAAACGGTTTGCTCTTCCTCATTCAAGGATCATGATACATCAGCCATGGGGCGGTGCCGAAGGGGCAGCTTCTGATATAAATATCCAGGCCAAAGAGATAACGAGGCTTAAGGAAAGATTGAATGATATTCTTTCAAAGCATACAGGCCAGCCTCTTGAAAAAATAGTAAAAGACTCTGACAGAGATTATTTTATGTCCAGCGAAGAGTCAAAGACTTACGGGATTGTTGACGAGGTAATAACCTCGCAGAAGAAAAAGTAATGTCGCAAGTCACAAGTTTCAGGTTGCAAGTTGCATATTTAAACCTGTGGCCTGTGGCATGAAGCTTTAAATATATGCTAAAACTTGAACCGAAAATAATAGCTGCAAAAGATTTTTTACCGCTTCTGCCTTTAAGAGACATAGTGGTATTCCCGCATATGACTACTCCGCTTCTGGTCGGAAGGCAGCGATCTATAAGGGCGCTTGAAGAGGCACAGAATTTTGCGGATAAAAAAATTTTTTTGTGTACGCAAAAAAGTGTCTCGACAGATGAGCCGGCTTTAAATGATGTTTATGAGGTCGGAGTCATTGCCGAAGTCCAGCAGATACTAAGACTTCCCGATAATTCTGTTAAGGCTATAGTTGAGGGCAAGTCTCGCGCTATCATAAAAAAATTTGTCACGGATAAAGATTTTTTTAAGGTTATGATCGAAGAGATCAGGCCGTTTGAGACAAAATTTTCTTTGGAGGAAGAGGCATTAAAAAGATTTGCTAATTCACGCTTTGAAGAATATGCCAAATTGAATTCCAAGCTTCCAAGTGAATCTGCTGCAATATTGCGCGAGATAGACGATATTGATAAATATGCCGATATTCTTTCGTCTTATTTGAACTTTAAGGTCAAAGACAAACAGGCTGTTCTTGAATTGTTCGATCCCAAGGAGAGGCTTGAAAAAATAATAGTTCTTTTAAATTCAGAGATAGAGATACTAGGCGTTGAGCGGAAAATAATGAATAGCATCCGCCATCAGATGGAAAAATCCCAGAAAGATTATTTTCTTAAGGAGCAGATAAAGGCAATCGAAAAAGAGCTTGGCGAAAAGGATGAACATCGTCTTGAGATAGATGAACTTAGATCGAAGGTTGTAAAGGCCAAGATGTCTCCTGAGGCCGAGGAGATAGCCTTTAGAGAGCTGGACAAATTTTCTAAGATGATGTCCATTTCTCCTGAAGCTACTGTTGTAAGAAATTATATAGACTGGCTTTCCGGTTTACCGTGGGCTCTTAAGACCAAGGATAATCTCGAGATTGATAATGCTGAAAATATCTTAAATGAAGATCATTATGGGTTGGAAAGAGCAAAAGAGAGGATCCTTGAATATCTGTCAGTAAAAAAATTGTCAAATTCTACAAAAGGGCAGGTGCTCTGTTTTTCAGGGCCGCCGGGAGTCGGAAAGACCTCTTTAGCAAAATCCATTGCGAGGTCGCTTGGCAGGAATTTTGTAAGAGTATCCTTGGGCGGCATGAGAGATGAAGCCGAGATAAGAGGCCACAGAAGGACTTATATAGGAGCAATGCCGGGGAGAATAATACAGTCTCTGAGAAAGGCCAAATCTAAAAACCCGGTATTTTTACTTGATGAAATCGATAAGACATCATCTGATTTTAAAGGAGACCCTTCAAGTGCGCTTTTGGAGGTTTTGGACCCTGAAGAGAATAAACATTTTAGCGATCATTACCTTGAAGTTGAGTTTGATCTATCAGAAGTAATGTTTATTGCAACCTGCAATATACAATACAATATTCCTCACGCGCTTCGTGACAGGCTTGAGATAATAAAGATAGACGGATATTCTGAATATGAAAAACTTAACATTGCAAAAAAATATCTTTTGCCAAAACAGTTAAAACAGAACGGCTTGGAAGAAGAAAATGTAAGGTTGTCTGATAAGGCTTTGATGGAGATAATAAAGTCTTATACCAAAGAAGCCGGCGTAAGAGAGTTAGAGAGAAAAATTGCCAAAGTTTGCAGGCGCGTTGCCTTGGAGATAGTAAGAAAAGACAGATCTTTAAAATTTAAATTCAGTGCTACTAATGTGCATAACTTTTTGGGGCCGGTAAAATTTCCCGAAAATGGCTTGGAAAAAAAAGATGAGATCGGTCTGGCCATGGGCCTTGCCTGGACGGAAGTCGGCGGCGATGTTATGCCGATAGAATCCGTAATACTCGAAGGAAAAGGCAATATCATACTTACCGGAAAGCTCGGAGAAGTTATGCAGGAATCCGCTAAGGCGTCTATTAGTTATATTCGCTCAAGGGCGGCTAAGCTTGGTATAAACAGTTTTCATAAAAATAAAGATATTCATATACATGTGCCTGAAGGCGCTATACCAAAAGACGGCCCTTCGGCTGGTGTTACAATAGCGGCAGCTCTTGTTTCCAGCCTTACTAAGCGCCCGGTTAAGCGTGATATAGCGATGACCGGAGAGATTACCTTGAGGGGGAAGGTTTTGCCGGTTGGCGGGATAAAGTCAAAGGTTTTAGCTGCCCATAGGGTCGGTATTAATAATATTATCATTCCTAAAGAAAATAAGAAGGATTTAGTTTATATCCCTAAGTCTATTTTAAATGATATGCATTTTTTTGAAGTTGAGAATATGGATGAGGTTCTTGAAATCTCGCTTAAGAAGCCCAGGCCATAATAATTAACTAATTTTACCGGCTGGTTTTAGCCCGAAGATGCCGTGAAAATTAAAAATATATTAAGGAGAATTGATAATGAAAAAGACATATCTAATGACACCAGGTCCGACGCCTGTGCCAACAGAATCGCTTTTGGCGATGGCGAAGCCAATTATTCATCACAGAACCCCTCAGTTCATAAACATTTTTAGAGAGGCCAATGAAGGGTTAAAATATATTTTTCAGACAAAAAACGATGTATTTACTTTTACCTCAAGCGGAACAGGCGCTATGGAAGCAAGCATTGTGAACTTTCTTTCACCGGGAGACAAGGTGATCGTTATACAGGGCGGTAAGTTCGGAGAGAGATTTACCGAGATCTCCAAGGCCTATGGCATAAATGTACTAACGATTGATGTTGAATGGGGAAAGGCAGTGGATTTAAAAATAATTGAAAAGAAGCTTGCAGAAAACCCCGATATAAAAGCCGTCTATTCAACCTTATGTGAAACATCAACTGCTGTTTTGACGGATGTCAAAGGTATAGCCCAGCTTCTAAAAAATCGGGATACAATATTGGCTGTCGACGCTATAAGCGGCTTGGGTGCGGATGATCTTAAGACTGATGAGTGGGGAGTTGACCTTGTTATATCGGGATCGCAAAAAGGCCTTATGATTCCTCCGGGCCTGGCATTTTTGAGTGTTAGCGCGAAGGCGTGGAAGATGGCTGAAAAATCGAAATGCCCAAAATTTTATTTTAACTTAAAGGATGCTAAAAAGGCCCTTGAATCGGGAGATACTCCTTGGACCCCTGCGCTTACGTTAGTTATAGGCCTTGTAGAAGCAATAAAGATCATGAAAGAAGAGGGAATTGAAAAAGTCATTAAAAGGCATTCTGTCTTAGCCGAAGCTACAAGGGAAGCGGTAAAGGCTATTGGTTTGGGTGTTTATTCCGAGTATCCGTCCAATGCCGTTACGGCTGTTAACGTCCCTCAGGGGGTAGACGGCGAGAAACTTGTTAAAACCCTAAGAGATAAATATGGGGTCACTATAGCCGGTGGCCAGGCAGAGTTAAAGGGAAAAGTTTTTAGAGTGGCACACCTGGGGTATATGAACAGGTTTGATGTCATAGTAGTGATCTCTGCCATAGAGACAATACTTAGCGAAATGGGTTATAAATTTGATCTTGGCGCAGGAGTAAAGAAGGCAGAGGAAGTTTTGTTGAAGTATTCTGACATTATTTAGTTTTTTTGTTGTATTTAGTTTATTTATAGTTTATACTGTTAAAGTTTGGGCGGATTTTTTTGCAAGTTTTGAAAAATGCTTGTATGTAAGGTTCTTGGGATTTATTATAACAAATCCCAAGGATCAGATTTTGCACTTTAAAATGGCCCCTCGCTAGACCTTCATAAGGTCGGCTCGGGGTGAATTTACAAAACAAAATTCAGGAGGCATTTAAAAAATGGCAATTAGAATACTAGTTAGCGATCCTTTATCTGAAGAGGGTTTAAAGATTTTAGAAAATGAACCTGAGTTTAAGGTTGATATAAAAACTAAATTGACCCCGGCAGAACTTAAAGAAGAGATAAAAAATTATGATGTTCTTTTGGTCAGATCCAGCACTAAAGTTACAAAAGAAATTATCGAACTAGGAAGTAAGCTTAAAGTTATTGGGCGAGCTGGAGTAGGCCTTGATAACGTAGACCTTGACGCTGCTTCAAAAAAAGGCATAATCGTAATGAATACTCCCGGAGGGAATACTATTTCAACCGCGGAGCATGCCTTCAGTCTTATAATGAGCTTAGCTAGAAATATTGCCCAAGCAAATGCATCTATGAAACGCGGCGAATGGGACAGAAAGAAATTTATGGGTATTGAGCTGCATGGAAAGACCCTCGGAGTAGTTGGCTTGGGTAGAATCGGCACAGAAGTTGCTTTAAGAGCGCTTAGTTTTAAAATGAAAGTTCTTGCCTACGATCCATTTCTTTCTTTGGAAAAAGCTAAAGAACTTGGCGTTGATGTTGTTGATATTGAGGAGCTTCTAAAGAATTCTGATATTATAACTGTTCATACACCGCTGACGGAACAGACCAAGCATTTCATCGGCGAAAATGAGTTTAAGCTTATGAAATACGGCGTCAGGATAGTGAACTGCGCCAGGGGCGGCATAATTGACGAAGCTGCGTTGGAAAAATACCTAGAGTCCGGCAAGGTGGCAGGTGCGGCATTGGATGTTTTTGAAAATGAGCCTCCGAAAGACAGCCCCTTTTTAAAAAGAGATAACGTTGTTATGACTCCTCATCTTGGCGCGTCTACTGAGGAAGCGCAGGTAAATGTAGCCATAGATGTGGCTGAAAGCGTTAGAGATGCCTTATTAAATAAAGGCATAAGGAATGCTGTGAACATGCCTTCTGTGGACCCGGAGGTTTTGAAATATATGGAGCCATATCTTCAGCTTGCCGAAAAAATCGGTGCATTTCAGGCTCAGATAGCCGATGGGCATATTAAAACAGTTAAAATTAAATACGTCGGTGAGATTGTTTCTAAGGATGTATCGCCCTTGACGATTGCACTTATGAAAGGCCTTTTGACGCCTATCTTGCAGGAGAGCGTAAACTATGTTAATGCAAAATTTATCGCAAAAGAGCGCGGGATAAATATTGTGGAGTCGAAATCAAGCGACATTGAGGATTTTGCCAATCTAATTACGGTTGAGGTTGAAACCAATAAGACAAAGAATCTTGTTGTTGGTACGCTTTTTACAAAAGTTGATCCAAGGATTGTGAAAGTAAATGAGTTCTACGTTGATGCGGTCCCAAGCGGCTGTATGCTTGTGATTTCAAATATAGACCTTCCCGGGGTAGTTGGTTCTATAGGTACCATACTTGGCGAGTCAAAGGTTAATATTGCCGGTATGACTTTCGGAAGGATAAAAGAAGGCGGCAAGGCGCTTACGATACTGAATATCGACTGCGCTGCTTCAGGTGAAATTTTAGAAAGACTAAAAAAATCACCCAATATCAATGATGTAAAGTTTGTAAAACTTTAAAGAAAAAGAGGTAAAATGAAAAAGAAAAAAGAAAATAAAATCTATTTACTGGATGTTACGAACCGTGACGGTGTTCAGACAGCTAAGCTTGGACTGGCGAAACTGCAAAAAACCATGATAAACCTTTATCTTAATGAGATGGGTATTTTTGGGAGTGAATTTGGTTTTCCCGTGACAAGACATGAAACAAATTATCTTAATGCCAATCTTGAGCTTGCTAAAATTGGCGTACTGAAACCTATTGTCCTAAGCGGATGGATAAGGGCTATTTCTCAGGACGTTGAAGTAGCTTTCGCAAAAACTAAAGTCGAAAATCTTAATCTTTCTATTTCGACATCCGAACAGATGATAAGGAATAAATTTCAGGGTAAATTTAACAAAGAAGATATTATTAAAGAGATGACCGAGGCAGTGGACCTGGCAAGAAAAAAAGGCACTAAGATATTAGGAGTAAATGCTGAAGATGCTTCCAGGACAGATATGGATTTTCTTATAAAGTTCGCATTGGCAGCAAAAGAACATGGGGCTGACAGAGTGCGTTACTGCGATACAATAGGTTATGATGATCCTTTTTCAATATACAAAAGGATCAGGCAGCTTGCGATAGCAGTGGAGCTTCCGATAGAGCTTCATTGCCATAATGACCTGGGTATGGTAGTGGCCAATAGCGTAGCCGGCGCAAAAGCCGCAATTGACGGGGGAGTTGATGCCTATATTAACACAACAGTCAATGGTATTGGTGAGCGCGCTGGTAATGCCGACTTGGTAAGCGTAATATTAGCAATTAAATATGGAGCTACTTTTGCCGGTAAGTATGCGTTAGATGAAAAGATCGATCTTTCAAAAGCATGGAAGATATGCAAATACGCTTCCTATGCTTTCGGCGTACCGATACCTATAAATCAACCGGGAGTAGGTTCTAATGCTTTTGCACATGAATCAGGGATACACGCTGACGGCGCTTTAAAAGATAGAAGAAATTATGAACTCTATGATTATGAAGAGTTAGGCAGGGGAGAACCCGAGATCATAGAGACCGGTCGAAAAATTACAACGGGGGAGTACAGCGGTATAAAAGGTTTTAGGAATGTATACGAAAAGCTGGAGCTTAAGTTTAAGGATGACAAGGAAGCTACAAAAGTGCTGGAGCTAGTCAGATATGCAAATGTCCAGACCCAAAAACCTCTTGTTGAGGATGAATTAAGGTTTGTTGCCAAATATCCAGATATAGCTCGTAAGATATTTACAATGACTCCATAATTTTAATCTCTAACAAAGGATTAATATGATAAACAAAAAAAATGTTCTGATAATTTTGGCGATAGTTTTGTTGGTTGCAATTTCTTTTTTTGTATTAAGCAAGTTGAGCCATAACAAAAAGACTAGTTCTGATGAATCCAGGAAGGGCTCTACTACCCCAGTTATACCCGAAAAAGCTAAGACAAATTTTCCGCCGCCTCCTATGGATATAAAGAAACTTGAGGCTCCGAAAAAATTGGAAGCTCCGCCGGTTCCGGCTAAATTACCTGAATTACCGGCAAATGTACCTACTCATATTGATATTGAATCACTAAAAGCGCCAGCGCCTGTACCTAATGAAGTTCCCGCATCTTCCGGAACTTCAGCGCCTATTCAACAAACACCTGTGCCAACTGAAGCGCCAGCGCCTGCGGCAACTACAAACCAATAATCGGAGAATAAAAATGCCTACAACAGTTTTAGTCGGAGCTCAGTGGGGAGACGAAGGAAAAGGGAAGATCATTGATATCCTATCCGAAAAGGCAGATTATATTGTGCGCTTTCAAGGTGGTAATAATGCCGGGCACACCGTAGTTATTAAAGATGAAGAATTTATTTTACATCTTATACCTTCAGGGATACTCCATAAAGGCAAAGTCTGTGTTATCGGAAACGGAGTTGTGGTGGATCCTAAAGCGCTTCTTGATGAACTGGAGGGTCTCAAAAAAAGAGGATTCAGTTTTGATAATAACCTCAAGATAAGTGAAAACGCGCATGTAATATTTCCGTATCACAGGAAAATCGACGAATTGAGAGAGCTGAAGCGCGGAAATTCGAAGATCGGGACTACAAAAAGAGGAATTGGGCCATGTTATGCCGATAAGGTAGCAAGGACCGGCCTTAGGATGGTGGACCTATTTAATAGAGAACATTTTAAAAAGAACCTGAGATTTAATCTTGATGAGAATAACGAAATAATAACCAAGATCTATAATAGCGAACCTTTTTCTTTTAATGAGATTTATGAATCTTATTTAGAGTACGCGGAAAAGTTGGGGAAATTTGTCTGCGATACCACTCAGGTTTTGAATGAAGCTATTTCAAAGAAAAAATGGATTCTTTTTGAGGGTGCCCAGGGCACGTTTCTTGATATTGATTATGGTACCTATCCATTTGTAACCTCCAGTAATGCTACTGCCGGAGGTGCGTGCACCGGCGGGGGAGTAAGCCCGGCTAAGATCGATAATGTCATTGGAGTTGCCAAGGCCTATACCACTAGAGTTGGCGAGGGGCCTTTCCCTACCGAGTTTACATCAGAGCTTATGGATACCATAAGAAAAAAAGGCAAAGAATTTGGAGCGACTACCGGAAGGCCGAGGCGTTGCGGCTGGTTTGACGCAGTCCTAGTAAGACAGTCAGTTTTAATTAACGGTATAACCGAGATAGCTCTTACGAAGCTGGATGTTTTGGATGACCTTGAAACTATAAAAGTCTGTATTGGTTATAAATTTGAAGACAAAGTTTTTAAAAATTTCCCTTCAGCCCTTAACATTCTTAATGGTTGCGAACCTATATATGAAGAATTCCCTGGCTGGAAACAGGATACCACCAGGACCAAACGTTACGGCAACCTACCTAAGAATGCAAAATCGTACATTAAATACGTATCTAAGATGATAAAATCAAGGATTTCACTTGTTTCTGTGGGCTCGGAACGAAGCCAGACTCTTATCAGAGTTTAACCTTGACTAGCATATTCATAAGTGATATATTGAAATCAAAAGTTGGATATTAATTTTAAATTATAAATCGGATTTATAAGCGCAGGTAAAAATTTTGGAAATATTGTCTTTTTGGAAGCTGTTTGGCTCTTCACTAGGATGATTTTTCTATAGAAAAATCGGAGGGTTAAAATGAAAAGGTTCTGGGCGTTCAGTTTGGCTATTCTTTTTATTTTCGAGCTTCTTTTTATTTCAGGATGCACGGTGAAATTTTACAGAGGCAGGCCAGGTGATAATGAAAAGATAGGGAATCTTACGAGCGAAGTAGAGAGGCTTAATGACTTAAGAAGCAAAGAAAAGAAAGAGCTCGAAGATGCTAAGGCTTTGCTTGAAGAGCGTTTGAAAAAAGAGATCGATGAAGACCAGATTAAACTGGAACTCGCAGAAAGAGGATTAGTAATAAC
This sequence comes from uncultured Planctomycetia bacterium, assembly GCA_964460615.1. GTDB lineage: Bacteria > Omnitrophota > Gorgyraeia > CAYWPX01 > CAYWPX01 > CAYWPX01. The sequence goes on along the minus strand of CAYWPX010000006.1, from coordinate 101,511 downwards.
ATTCGTAAGCGAAATCCTTTTTGATTCAGGAAAAGCCCAGATTAGGCCAGAGGCATATGAGGCTCTTAATAAGGTTGCTAAAGTAGTCAAAGAGAAGGTGTCGGATAGAGACATAGGTGTGGAAGGATATACGGATAATGTTCCGATTAAGCGTTCTGGTTGGAAATCAAACTGGGAACTTTCAACTGCACGCGCAACAAGCGTCCTCCATTATCTTATCGAGGATGGCAAGCTGAATCCGAGCCATTTGGCTGCTATAGGATACGGCGAATACAGGCCCGTTACTACCAATGATACACCTGAAGGCCGCCAAAAAAACAGGCGCGTTGAGATAGTTATTCTCCCAAAAGAGATCCCGAAGGTGCAATTTGAGGAAGACATGAAAAGGGCTGAGCGCGAAATAAAGGCCATGGAATCAAAAAAAGCGGAAGAAGAGGAACAGATTAAATAAACTTTATTTTTTAATTTTGGTTTATTGTTAAAAAAATTAAAGAGAGGTTTGGAGATGTTACTCTTCCAAACCTCTTTTAACTTAAGGAAAATTGATGTCTGATAATCTCAAAATACCTAAGCATGTCGCTATTATTATGGATGGGAATGGCAGATGGGCAGCGAACCGTCATTTGCCAAAAATAATGGGCCACTCTAAAGGGGCAGAAGTTATCAGAGCTGTTTCGAATGCCTGTATTGATAAAGGCGTAAAATACCTGACTCTCTACGCTTTCTCAAGCGAAAACTGGAAGCGGCCGAAAGAAGAAGTCGACGGGCTTATGAATTTATTGAGAGATTATCTTAAAAAAGAAGAAAAAGAACTTGTTAAAAACGGCATAAAGTTTATGGCTATCGGAAGATTGAGCGACCTATCGAACGATATCCAAAATGGAATAAAGAATCTCTCAGAAAAGACTTCAGGCGGTGATAAGCTTGTCCTTAATTTGGCCATTAACTATGGATCGAGAAACGAAATAGTCGATGCCGCTAAAAATATTTCAAAGGATGTTGTAGCGGGCAAGGTGGACCCGGACTTTATTGATGAGAAATATTTTTCTTCAAAACTTTATACAAAAGACATTCCCGATCCGGATATTATCATACGAACAAGCGGTGAAATGCGCTTAAGCAATTTTCTTTTATGGCAATCGTCTTATTCCGAAATTTATGTTACCGCTAAATTATGGCCTGATTTTACAAAAGAAGACTTATCTTTAGCTATAGAGGAGTATTTGAATAGATCAAGGAGATTTGGTGGATAAAATAGAGATAAATAGTAACCTCGTTAAACGCCTGATAAGCTCAAGCCTTATAATAGGGATTATCTTAGGCATAGTGTTCTTTTTGCCAAAATGGGTATTTGCTTTATTTATAACCATAATGGTGGGCTTGGGATTATTGGAATTTTTTAACCTGGTTGAGTTGACTAATATTAAGGTGTATAGGTATTTTGGGACAGTGTTCGGGGTTATTGTGCCTATATTCACTACGATTTTTCTTGAGATGAACAAGATAGCCAGCAATCTTGAGCCATTTCTTATTGTTATTGTTGCGCTATTTATCTTTATTTTGCAATTTGAACGCAAAGATAACCAAGAGGCGCTTACCAGGATCGCTATAACGGTATTTGGGATACTGTACATAAGCTGGTTCCCGTCATTTCTTATTAATATCATGTATTTTGAGAATGGAAGATCTCTGGTCCTGTTTATCCTTTTTGTCACGAAGATGGGGGATGTTGGGGCCTATTTCATAGGTTCTTTTTTCGGTAAACACAGTCTTATAAAACATATCAGTCCTAAAAAATCCATCGAAGGGACTTTTGGTGGGATTTTGTTCAGCATTATCACTGCTTTAATAAGCAGTTTTTGTCTTCCCGGAATAAATTCATGGCATTTATTTGTTTTGGGTCTTTTAATAGGGGGAATAGGCCAGCTAGGCGATTTGAGCGAATCCCTGATAAAAAGGGGTTGCCAGGTAAAGGATTCCAGCGCGATCTTCCCCGGCTTAGGCGGTATACTTGATGTTGCCGATAGCCTGTTATTCACTATCCCGATATTTTATTTTTATTTAGTGATTTTTTATTTCAGGTCTTAAAGAATATTATGAAAAATGTCGCTATATTAGGTTCTACGGGTTCTATAGGGTTAAACACCCTTAAAGTCATCGATGAGCATAAAAAGGAATTTAAGGCAGTAGCGCTTACTGCAAATTCCAATTTAAAGCTTCTTAAATCACAGGCCCTTCTTTATAAGCCAAAATTCATAGGCCTGGGAGAAGAGTTTGAATGTTCCAAAGAATTAAAAAATATAAATAGTGAAATCTATTTTGGTATCAAAGGTATATCAGAATTGGTAAAAAATAAAGAGATAGATATTGTAGTTATAGGAATAAGCGGCAATGCCGCCATTGAGCCTTTGATCAGTGCTATTGAATCTAATAAAAAGATTGTAACGGCCAATAAGGAGTCTTTGGTGAGCGCCTCAGGGCTGGTAAAAGAGGCCCTTAAGGAGCATCGGACATCCCTGATACCGGTTGACAGCGAACAGAGCGCAATTTTCCAGTGCTTAAATAAGGAAAATAAGAGTTCTTTAAAAAAGATCTATCTAACGGGTACCGGCGGGCCATTCAGGAATTTTTCAAAATCCAGATTAAGCAAAGTCACTTCCAAAGATGCTCTTAACCACCCGCGCTGGAAGATGGGGTCAAAGATCACTATTGATTCTGCAACGCTGATGAATAAGGGTTTTGAGGTTTTGGAGGCCGCCGTTCTTTTTGACGTTACGTTAGATAAAATAGAGGTTCTTATCCATCCTGAGGCGATAATCCATTCTATGGTTGAGTTTGTAGACGGAACTGTGCTTGCGCAGTTATCGTGTCCGGATATGAGGATACCTATTTTATACGCAATGAGTTATCCGGAGAGATTTATATCAGGATCCCCGAAGCTGGATTTTAATAAAGTAAAAAACTTGAATTTTGAAAAGCCCGATACAAAAAAATTCCCCTCCTTAGGAATTGCTTACAAAGCCGGTAAAAGCGGGGGTTTAATGCCCGCCATTATGTGTGCTTCTGACGAAGTGGCTGTCAGGGCGTTTCTTGACGGTAGGATTGCTTTTTATGATATACCTAAAATAATAGAAAGAGTTTTGTCTAAGGCGAAAAATAAGTCAAACCCGACGCTTAGCGAGATTTTGTGGGCAGATAAATGGGCGAGAGTTGAAGCTGAATCGGTTTTAAGCCGTAAGCTTAAGCTATAATGAAAAGGAGCTTTTTTTAAATGATATCGATTTTATTGGTAGTAATTTCTTTTGGGATTCTGATTTTGGTGCATGAGTTCGGGCATTTTATAGTGGCAAAGCTTATGGGTGTGACTGTAGAGACATTTTCTTTAGGTATGGGCCCTAAATTAATCTCCAGAAAATTCGGGGGGACCGAATATGTTATTTCTGCGATACCTTTGGGCGGGTATGTTAAGATGCTCGGGGAGGATTCTGCGGATGCCAAGGCAAAAGACCCCGGCGAATTTATGTCCAAAAAGCCGTGGCAGAGATTTTTGGTACTTGTTTCAGGGGCATTCCTAAACTATGTTTTGGCATTCGTGCTTTTTTCGGCAGTATTCATGATAGGGTATCCAGGCATGGGAACTACTGTTGGCACAATGGTGGACAAGATGCCTGCAAAAGAGTCAGGGCTTATTAAAGAAAATGATAAAATTCTAACTGTCGACGGTAAAAGCGTAAGATTCTGGGAGGACATGGTCGAATCTATACAGAATGCCAATACCGGAAAGCCGATAAATTTATTAATAGATAGAGGCGGAAACCAGGTAACCGTAAATATTATTCCGAAGATCTCAGAGGGAAAGAACATTTTCGGCAAGACCCTTAGGCTTGGAAAGATCGGCATCGGCCCTAAAGATGAGCTTGTTAAATTGAAATATGGTTTTTTTGAGTCGTTTTACTACGGTTATGAGCGTTTGATTAAGCTGACCGTAATTACATATAAGGGGATCTGGTATCTATTTACAGGCGGGATCCCGGTTAAAGAATCCGTGGCCGGACCTGTGGGGATTTTTGTTATTACAAAAAAAGCAGCAGACCTTGGTTTTGTTTATCTCATGATAATAATGGCAAATATAAATTTAGCTATAGCGGTATTTAACCTTCTGCCATTCCCGATTTTAGACGGAGGACAGGTATTATTTTTGGGTATAGAAAAATTAAGAAGAAAACCTATGAGCAAAAAGGCTTACGAATTTATCATAAATGCTTCGTGGGCGTTGATAATCGGTTTTGTTCTTTTTGTCACCTGGAATGACATAATAAGGATCTTTACTAATAAATTATGGTAAGAAATATTATAGTTAGACATGAAACAAGGGTTGTAAGGGTTGGCGATGTAAAGATCGGCGGGAATAATCCGATAGTTATTCAGTCTATGGCCAAATCCGATACCGTTGACATAAAAAGCGTTGTTAAAGAGGTAAAGCTTCTTGAAGCTAGTGGTTGCGAGATTATTAGAGTAGCGGTTAAGGACCAAGATGCCGCGCGAGCAATAAAAAATATTAAAAAGGGGATCAAAATCCCGCTTGTTGCCGATATACATTTTAGCCCGGAATTGGCAATCATGGCCATAGAAAACGGCGCTGACAAGATAAGGCTTAATCCCGGGAACATTAAAGATAAGGCTAGTTTAGGGAAGATCATTAAATTAGCCAAAAAAAGATCTATTCCGATCCGCATAGGCGTAAATTCTGGTTCTGTCGATAGAAGTCTTTCTAGAAGGCATGATGAGACTGAAAGCTTTGTGAAAAGCCTTAAAGGATATCTGGCAATTTTTGAGTCTCTGGGGTTTTATGATATAATACTATCAAGCAAATCTTCGGATGTTTTAGGTACAATTGATGCCTATAGAAAAGTCAGCAAGTTTACCGATTACCCCTTACATCTAGGCATTACTGCTTCCGGCCCGAAAGAAGAGGGGGTAATAAAATCTTCAGTTGGTATCGGCGCTCTTTTAGCCGATGGTATTGGGGATACAATAAGGGTATCTCTTACTGGTCCGTCAATTGACGAGGTATACACTGCAAAGTCCATATTAAAAGCCCTTAAACTTAGAAATTTTGGTCCCGAGATCTTGTCATGTCCCACATGCGGGCGAACAAAGGTAAATCTCGTAAAGATCGTTAATGAGTTCAATAATAAGCTGAAAAATAATTCTAAATTTAATAAGTTGAATATTAAGATTGCCATTATGGGATGTGTCGTAAATGGCCCGGGTGAAGCGAAAGAGGCGGATTTAGGTATTGCGGCCGGGATCGGCAAGGGAGTAATTTTCAAAAAAGGGAAACAGATAAAAGTTGTCAAAGAAAATGAATTTGTTAATTCACTATTTAAGGAACTGGAGAATTTATAATGTTATATAGCGATATTATTATTCCGACACTTAAGGAGACGCCCTCAGAGGCAGAGGTTAGTAGCCATATACTCATGCTTAGGGCAGGTTTTATCAGAAAGCTTGTAAGCGGAGCTTATTCGTATTTGCCGCTCGGTTTCAGATCCTTAAATAAGGTTATAAATATTGTTCGGGAAGAGATGTCATCTGCGCTTGCACAGGAGGTTTTACTCCCGGCATTGCAGCCGGCAGAGCTATGGAAACGCTCCGGGAGATTTGATGTGTTGGGTGAGGATATGATCTCATTTAAAGACCGTCACGGAAAGGATATGGTCCTGGGGCCCACACATGAAGAGGTCATAACTGATCTGGCTAAAAACGAGATAAAAAGCTATAAGGAGCTTCCCGTAACATTTTACCAGATACAAACTAAATTCCGCGATGAACCGAGGCCCAGATTCGGGGTTATAAGATCAAAAGAGTTTATCATGATGGATGCTTATAGCTTTGACACCTCATGGGAAGGTTTGGATAAAAGTTATGAAAAAATGTATAACGCCTATTGCAGGATATTTACAAGATGCGGCCTTAATTTTATCCCTGTAGAAGCGGATACCGGAATAATGGGCGGGAATGTGTCGCATGAATTTATGGTTCCCTCGCCGATAGGGGAGGACCTGATAGTACTCTGCACCTCATGCAATTATGCTGTAAGCTTTGACAAAGCCGAGATACTTAAAAATAATTCTCCAAAGGCCGATATTGAGCTAAAATCTTTATTAGAGGTCCACACTCCAAATGTTAAAAGCGTTAAGGATGTTACAAGTTTTCTTAAAATCGGTGATTCGGGCCTCGTTAAGACGATTTTTTATAAAGCCGACGGCAATATTGTAGCGGTCCTTATCAGGGGTGATTATGAGATCAATGAGACAAAGCTGAAGAACTATCTTAAAGTAAAAGAGTTGGTTATGGCAGATAGCCAAACCATAGAAAAGATCGCCAATTCACCGGTAGGTTTTAGCGGGCCCGTTGGCCTTAAAGAAGTAAGGATAATCGCCGATTATTCTCTGATAGGAATGTCCAATTTTGTGACCGGAGCCAATAAGAACAATACCCATTTAATAAATGTAAATATAGACAGGGATTTTAAGGTCAGTGAATATATTGATGCCAGGGGAATTACTAGCGCTGATCTGTGTCCGAAATGCGCCAAACCTATAAAAATAGAGCACTCGATAGAGGTAGGACATATATTTAAACTCGGTACCAAATATTCGAGCTCCCTTGAGGCCACCTTTCTAGATGAATCGGGCGCGGTTAAACCTATGATAATGGGTTGTTATGGAATAGGCGTAAATAGGATTATTGCTTCGTGCATAGAACAGAATCATGATGAGTTTGGAATGATTTTTCCCCAGCCCATTGCACCTTTTAAAATAATAATGCTACCTTTGAATTATGAGGATGCAGCATTAAAAGAGGTCGCAGATTCGCTTTATAAAAAGGCCCTTAGCTTAACTAAGGATGTGCTTTTTGATAATAGGCCGCTTAGGGCCGGTATGAAGTTTAAAGATGCCGACCTTATGGGTATACCTGTGCAGATTGTTATTGGTGAAAAGAATCTCAAAGAAAATAAGATAGAGATCAAGCTCAGAAAAGGGAATATTAAGAGAGTTATAAATGTTTCTGATTTTGAAAAAGAGCTTGCGCAAGTTTTAGAATAAATTTACACGTAGTAATTATTTAGCCCTTCGTCGGCTAAAATGCTCCACAAGGGGGTCGCATTTTAACGCCGCCTCAGGGTTAAATTTGCACGCAAATTTAAGGGGGGGATATGAAAAAACCGGCAATTTTTTTAATTTTAACCATTTTCGTATTTTCTTTTTTGGGTGTTTCGTCGTTTGCAGCTGAGATTAAAAGCTCTGCTGCAACAGAGAAAAAAGGCTCAACTGTAGATAAGAAGACTTTAAAAAAAGCCAAGGAGTTAGAAAAAAAGATTATAAAAGAAAGAAAAGCTGCTGATAAGAAAAAACAGATCGCAGGAGAAAAAGCTTTAAAAAAAGAGAACAAAAAGCAACTGGCGGCAAAGAAAAAAAATAGTTCAAAGGCTAAAACAGCTAAAAAACAAAATCAGAAAACTAAAAATAAGAACATTACAAATACCAAAAAAGATAGCAAGCAGAAATTATTCATAACAGCTAAAGATAAATAATTAAGGGAAAATTATTAATTTCAAATTAAGAGCAAAAAGACAGATCAAAAATCTGTCTTTTTTGTCTAGAGAAAATATGAAACTTTCGGATTTTGATTTTGATTATCCAAGAGAACTTATAGCCAAATACCCGCTTGGCAAAAGAGATGATTCCCGGCTTTTGGTGGTAGATAGGAAAAAGAATAATTTTGTAGAAACAAAATTTTCCGGGATTTTGGACTATATAGCTCCAAATGACGCGCTTATACTTAATGACACCAGAGTTAGGAAATCCCGGTTGTTTGGGAAAAAGGTGACGGGCGGTGTTGTGGAGGTACTTATCGTTGAAGAATATGAAAGCGAGTTATTCGGGGCGCTTATCAGCCCTCCGAGAGGAATTAAAATAGGGAGCAAAATAAGTTTTAAAAAAGGCCTTAAATGCATAGTCACGGATAACACAGGCTCTATTAAAAAAATTAAGTTTATTAAGCCTGGTGAAAGTGATAAACTTGAAGACATAATCGAAAGCATCGGAGAGGTGCCTTTGCCGCCTTATATCAAAAGGCCGGCTGAGGAGCTGGATGAAGCAAGATATCAGACGGTATATGCTAATGTTGGTAATGCCTCAGCAGCACCGACGGCAGGCCTCCATTTTACCGAAAGCCTTCTTAAGGCAGCCCTCGACAGGAAAATCAATATTGGTTTTGTAACTCTTGATGTAGGATTTGGAACTTTTTCTCCGATTAAGGAGGAAGAGGATTTTAGGAAGCATAAAATGCATAAAGAGCATTTTAAGCTATCCAAAGAAACCGCTGATATTGTAAACAGGACAAAGCTTAATAAATATAAAGTATTTGCCGTAGGAACGACATCGCTAAGAGTTTTGGAATCATGTGTAAACGATTCCGGTATGGTTGAGGCTAAAGAGTCCGATACCGAGATATTTATCTATCCGCCTTATGAGTTTAAGGTCGTAGATGCGCTTTTGACCAATTTTCATTTTCCGAAATCAACACTGATGTTATTGGTAAGCGCATTTTGCGGACATAGGTTGATAATGGAAGCGTATAAATATGCTATCGCCAATAAATTCAGGCTTTTTAGTTATGGCGACGCGATGCTTATTTTGTAGCGACACTATCGAAGAATAACGTGAGCTCATAGTTCATAGCTAAAACGCTAATTATGAGCCATGAGCAATGAGCCCTGCCTGCCGGCAGGCAGGTAAGAGCTAATACAATTATGTTTAAAATAATATCAAAAGATAAAGCCACATTAGCTAGAACAGGAAAGATCACTTCACCACACGGCGAAGTAAATACGCCTGCCTTTTTTCCAGTAGCGACCCAGTCTACCGTAAAGACCCTTTCGAGAGAAGACCTCCTTGATTGTAACGTAGAGGGTATATTATCCAACGCATATCATTTATACCTAAGGCCGGCCGAATCAATTATCAAAAAAGCCGGAGGGCTTCATAAGTTTATGAATTGGCCGCGCTTAATATTGACCGATAGCGGGGGCTTTCAGATATTCAGCCTGGCCCAACTGGTAAAACTTAAAGAAGACGGGGTCCAGTTTCAGTCACACATTGATGGGGCTAAGCATTTTTTGAGGCCTGAAGACGTGGTCACTTTTCAAAAAAATGTTTTGGGAAGCGACATAATAATGCCTTTAGATGAATGCGTAAAATATCCTTCAACGATCGATTATGTCAGAGAGTCTCTGGAGCTTACTACAAACTGGGCAAAACGATCAAAGCTCAAGTTTGATGAACTGGTTTTACTGGATGGCCAAAAAGATCAGATGCTTTTTGGAATAGTCCAGGGCGGGACGTATAAGGATTTAAGAAAGAGGTCCGCCGAAGAGATTGTAAATATCGGTTTTGACGGCTATGCTATAGGCGGGGTAAGTGTAGGGGAACCGGAAGAGCTGATGTATGAGGTGATGGCCCATACCTTGCCGCTTTTGCCTTTTGATAAGCCTCATTATGTTATGGGAGTAGGTACTCCTTTAGATATCCTGGAAGGAGTTACTTACGGAGCGGATATATTTGACTGCGTTATGCCCACAAGAAACGGCCGCAACGGGACCGCTTTTAGTTTCAAAGGTAAGGTTATTCTTAGGAATGCCAAATATGCCGATGATTTTAAGGTCATAGAAGAGGATTGTGGTTGTATTGCATGTAAAGGCGGTTATACGAGAAGCTATATAAGGCATTTAATCAATTCGTATGAGATACTCGGACTTAGATTAGTTTCGTTGCATAATATTTATTTTTATGTTAAACTTATGGATAAAATCAGATGCTCTATCGAAGAAGGAAAGTTCGAGGAGTTTAAAAAGAAGTTTAAAAGTGATTATTGTTCCGAGGGTTTATAGTTTTATTAGGGTTTTTCCCTATGAGCTATGAACCATGAGCCCTGCCTGCCGGCAGGCAGGAATGAGCTAAATAGGAGACTCAAAAATGAATTTTTTACCGTTTGCCCAGGTAGCGCCAGCGCCTAATGCGCCGAATCCTTTAATGATGCAGATGATCCTGATGGCAATGATATTTGCCATTTTCTATTTTATCCTTATCAAGCCCCAAAAGAAAAAACAGGCGGAACACGAAAAGATGGTAGGCGGCCTAAAGAAGAATGATGAGGTAGTGACAATAGGCGGGATCTTGGGTACAGTCGTCAATGTTAAGGATAATACAGTCGTCTTAAGAGTTGATGATAATGTGAAGATCGAATTTCAGAAGAGCGCAATAGCAGTTATCAAAAAACAGTCCTAATCAATATAGTAACTTATGTAATGAACTTATTAAAGGAGGCATTATAAATGTATAAAGGTTTACAGTGGAAGATAATAGTTATCATAGCAGTAGCTCTGGTAGCTTTGTTTTATTCCATACCGCCTTTTGACGTTAAGGATAAGGATGGAAATCTGTTAAAAAAGGGAAAACTGAATTTAGGCCTTGACCTGCAGGGCGGCATGCATTTAGTGCTGAAGGTTGATACTTCGAAGCTTAGTGAACAAGAAAGAAAAGGGGCTATAGATAGAGCCCTTGAGATCGTAAGAAATAGAATTGATAAATTCGGCGTTTCAGAGCCGTTTATCACTAAGCAGGGCATAGATAGGATCGTTGTTCAGCTTCCAGGCTTTACAGACAGGCAGAGAGCTATTGATATTATAGGCAAGACGGCACTTCTGGAATTTAAACTTGTTTCCGAAAATCCCGATCTATTGAAGCAGGCGCTTGACGGTAATGTCCCGGCTGGATACGAGCTAAAATATATCGGCCCGGATCCTTTGTTATTAAAAAGTGAATCGCTTCTGACCGGTGATGCCATCAATGACGCAACAGTAGAATTTAATGCATCGTCAATGGGAGAGCCTACGGTATCTTTGGTATTTAATGAAAAGGGTTCTAAGACATTTGCCAAAATTACAGGCGAGAATGTGGATAAACGCTTGGCAATAGTATTAGACGGAAACGTTCAGTCGGCACCGGTGATCAGAGAAAGAATTCCTTCGGGTAGAGCCCAGATTTCCGGAAGTTTTTCTACTGATGAGGCTAAGGACCTGGCTATTATTCTTCGTTCAGGAAAACTTCCGTGTCCTTTGGTCATAGAAGAAGAAAGAACCGTTGGCCCGGGTTTGGGGCAGGATTCGATACAATCAGGTATAAGATCTTCAATTATAGGTGCAGTGGCTGTAATAATTTTTATGTTGGTATATTATTTATTTGCCGGATTTGTTGCGAACGTAGCACTAGCATTGAACATGCTCATTATACTTGGTTGCTTAGGGTTTTTTCACGGGACGCTTACTTTACCAGGTATAGCGGGTTTAATTTTAACGATCGGTATGGCGGTGGACGCGAACGTTCTTATTTATGAGAGGATCCGCGAAGAGCTCCATCTTGGTAAGACTTTAAGAGCCGCTATACAGGCGGGATATCATAAAGCTTTTTCAGCGATATTTGACTCAAATGTAACTACCATTATTGCGGCAGCGCTTTTATTCAGGTTCGGAACGGGTCCTATAAGAGGTTTTGCTTTGACGCTCTCAATCGGTATTATAGCCAACCTTTTTACTTCAATAACGGTAACCAGGGTTATATTTGAGCTCTTGTTAAATAACAACAGGATTGAGAAGCTTAAAATGCTCCAATTTTTTCCAAAGCTTACAAAAATTGATTTTGCCGGCAAGAGAGACATCTGTATTATATTATCGGTTATTTTTATTTTTGTCGGCTTCTTTGCTTTCATGAAAAGAGGGGACAGGAACTATGGTGTAGATTTTTCTGGAGGAACGATGTATCAGTATGCCTTCCAAAAAGATGTTGATATTAATAAAATACGAGCTGCCTTAGAAACGCTTAAGATAGGAGATATCTCTATACAATCTTCATCCAAACTGGGAATTGAAAAATCTTCCAAAGAGATAATGATCAAGACGCAGAAAGAAGAGACAAAGCTTATAGAAGGAAAGTTCAATGAATTATTCCCTGACAATAAATATGAAGTTCTAAGGATTGAAACAGTAGGGCCCGCAGTAGGAAAAGACCTGAGATCCAACGCTTTTTGGTCCATTGCGCTTGGGTTGCTCGGTATTTTTGTATATGTTGCTATAAGGTTCAATATGGTCTATGCATTTGCCGGCGTATTTGGGCTAGTGCACGATATATTTATTGCTATAGGCGCAATGGCGATAACCGGAAGGCAGTTCGACCTTACTATAGTGGCAGCACTTCTTACTATAGCCGGTTTTTCCATAAACGATACTGTAGTCATATATGATAGGATCAGAGAAAATCTTAAGCTGATGAAAAAAGGCTCTTTTGGGGAGATATTGAACCTTACTATCAATCAGATGCTGGGTAGAACTCTCTTAACGACTCTTACGGTGCTTATAGTTACGTCTATACTGTTTATATTTGGCGGAGAGGTGTTGAATAATTTTGCCTTTTGTTTATTGGTTGGTTTTTTTGCAGGAGTGTATTCGACGGTATTTATCTCAAGCCCTATTATCATGTTCTTTAGAAAAGGCCATACTATAAAGTAGATCCTTAAAGCTAGAATAAGCGAAGTTATTTTTGGCATTAGCCAAAATACTTCGCTTATTTTACATGTGTTACAAAAAAAGAAATAAGAAATTTCATGCAGAAAATCTGGAATATTAAAAAAGATAATCCTTCACTTCAGGCTATCCTCACAAGCAGCCTTAAAATACCGCCTATCATTGCGCAGTTACTTATAAACCGTAAAATAACAACACCCAAAGAAGCAAATAATTTTCTGAATCCAACCATGGAAGATATCTCGGATCCATTTTTGCTTAAGGATATGGATAAGGCTGTGGTAAGGATCAAAGAGGCCATATTAAAAAAACAAAATATCATCATATACGGAGATTATGATGCCGATGGCATAACAAGCACATCTCTTCTTTTTAGGGTGCTTATCAGAATGGGTGCTAAAGTAATAACATATATTCCAAATCGTTTAAGCGAGGGATATGGGATGAATATAACCTCGTTAAAAAAACTTTCGGATAAAAATATCAAACTTCTTATTGCGGTAGATTGCGGTACCGGCTCCAAAGTCGAAGTTGATTATCTAAAAAGTGTTGGTATAGATGCGATCATAGTTGACCATCACCGTGTCCAAAAAGAGAGTTTTCCTCACAACGCCTTTGCAGTTATTAATCCTTTCCAAGAGGGTTGCGCTCATAATTTCAAAAATTTGGCAGCTGTCGGACTGGTCTACAAGCTATGCTGGGCGCTTTTTGGAAAAAGGAGCCTGGCGGATGAGTATCTGGATTTGGTATCCATAGGGACTGTAAGCGATGTTGTCAATATGTTAGGCGAAAACAGGATCTTGACAAAATTTGGTTTAGAAGGGCTTAAAGACACAAAAAATATTGGCTTAAAAGCGCTTATGAAAGCGTCATCCCTGAAGTCCGATTCTCTTAATACGACTCATATTGGTTATATACTGGGCCCCAGGATAAATGCAGTCGGAAGGATCAGCACTCCGGAGACAGCCCTAAGGCTATTGACAACTGAAGACGAGCTTGAGGCGGAAGAGCTGGCTAAAAAACTGAATTTGGAAAATCGCTCTAGGCAAAATATCGAAGAGAAGATCTTAAAAGACGCTCTTAGCCAGATAGAATCAAGGGTTAATTTTACTGACCACAAGGTTATAGTCCTTGAAAATGAAGCCTGGCATCCTGGTGTGATAGGCATAGTAGCCTCAAGGATAGTAGAAAGATTTTATAGACCGACTATTATGATCGCCTTAGAAGCTAATAAGGGCAAAGGATCTGCCAGAAGCATAAGAGATTTTCATTTATTTGATGCTATTTCGCAGTGCGAACATCTATTGGATGGTTTTGGCGGGCATGAGAGCGCATGCGGGATATCCATACACAAGGATATGATAGAAGACTTCAGGGTACATATTAATTCTATTGCAAAGGGTATTCTGACGCCCGAACATCTTGTTCCAAAACTTGATATTGATATGTCTATGCCTGTCGGGGGATTAAGCGAAAGTGTGGTTGAGGGCATCTCGAGGTTGGCACCATTTGGAATAGGGAACCCAAGGCCGCTTTTTTCTTCGTCCAAGCTTAAGCTTAAACTTCCTCCGAAAAAAATCAGTAAATCCGGAGTAAAGATGTGGGTGACTGACGGGAAATATACCTATGAGGCGATAGGTTTTGGGCCTCAGGTCGAATTTGTACCCGGCTTAAATACGCCTTTTAATATTGCCTATGTGCCTTCGATACATAGCTGGCAGGGGATCAAAACAATTCAGCTTGATATTAAAGACATCAGGGAGCTCTAAGTAGAAAAAATATTATGGACATTCCTCTTAAAAAGGAGATCAACAGAATTCCTTATCCCGATAAATTTCGGGATTTTTTTATTTACCGGCTTATTGTAGCTTTATTTTTTATTTTTATTAGTATGGTACCGGGTATTTATGGTCAGGAAATCATCTCGGGTACGGTAACAACTAAAGACGGAACAAAGATCTATTTAAACAATTATAAGATAGGGTCTGATTCAGTTATAATTATATGTCCGGGATTTTATAATAGCCTCAAAAATAGATGGATGATAAAATCCGTTAATATGATCTACCCGGTGTATGATGTAATTATCTTTGATTTTAGGGGACATGGCGAAAGCTCCGGTAAATTTACCTGGACTCTTAAAGAGGATGAGGACTTGAACGCTATTTTGGATTATGCAAAATTAAATGGCTACAGGCATATCGGTATTTTAGCTTTTTCTTTGGGAGCAGCCACTTCAATAAATGTCGCAGCCAGGAGAAATGATATCGAGAGTATGGTTTTAATAAGCACTCCTTCAAAATTTAGCGCAATAGATTTTCATTTTTGGGAACCGGGGATGTTAAGTGATCTTATTGATAATATTGATTGCAAGTGGGAAGGAAAAGGCGCAAAGGCAGATAGCATATTTTTAAAAAAGAAAGACCCTATTGATTCCATAGGTAAGATAAAAAATACTTCAATTCTATTTATCCATGGAGATAATGACTGGATAATAAAAGACCGTCATTCAAAAAAACTTTTTAGCGCTCTCGATACGGAGAAGAAGATAGAGATAATTAAAGGCGGGTTTCATTCGGAGCGCCTTATCGAGCAATATCCCCAGAGGATGCAAGAACTGATAATGACATGGTTTTTTGAGACGATGAAATAAAGACAGTACACAGTACACAGTACACAGTACACAGTACACAGTACACAGTACACAGTACTTAAAAGAAGCATTACAAACAAAACAAAAAAAATAAAAAGCCGCCTAACAAAACAAAACCCCTTTTAATTAAATAAAAGGGGTTTTAAAATAAGTTAATATACAAATTTCTTAAGGTTTTACGTAATTTCTCTTAGGGGCTTTCTGTACTTTGCCTTTTTTGAGACATTTTGTGCAGACAGTCATTGTCATTACAGTGCCTTTAACAAGCGCTTTGACTTTTTTAAGATTCGGAAGGTATTTTCTTAAAGTTTTACCTGTAATTTTTCTGCCGACACCGCCTTTTTTCTTTGCTAAACCTCTGCGTTTAATTTGGTATCCGGATTGGGTGTGTTTTCCGCAAATCTCACAAACTCTTGACATTTTTTCTCCTCTTCTTTCATTTTGAGTATATTTCAAACCTGCTTTATTGAAATTCTCTAGTTATGATTTATAGCATTTTTTAGTGTATTAGCGAAATTTTATGGTAAAATATCACTAAAATAAGTCTCCA
Organism: uncultured Planctomycetia bacterium; assembly: GCA_964460615.1. Lineage (GTDB taxonomy): Bacteria > Omnitrophota > Gorgyraeia > CAYWPX01 > CAYWPX01 > CAYWPX01. Next base: position 85,662 of record CAYWPX010000006.1, on the reverse strand, counting down.
AATATTAACATAAATCTACTTATTATGCAACAAAAAATTAATATTCTAAGTACCCCGGTCCAATTTATTAAGGGGGTAGGCCCTAAAAGGGCAAAATGTCTCTTAGAAGAGGCTTCGATAGCCACTTTGGGGGATCTTTTTTATTATCTGCCCTCAAGGCATGAGGACCGCTCTGAGCTTATAAGTATTAAGGATCTAAAAGTTGACGAAGCACAGCTTGTGAAGGGAAAGGTCCTTCTTTCCGGAGTTTGGAGGTCAAAGAGCGGAATGAATATTTTTAAAATGGTCGTCAGCGACAACACCGCCAGGCTCGAAGCTCTTTGGTTTAACCAGCCATTTTTGAAAAAATATTTTAAAGTCGGGGATGAGGTCGTTCTTTATGGCAAGGTGCAATTGTTCAAGGTAAAACAGATGACCAATCCTGAATTTGAAATAGTGTCTTTGGATAAGGACAAATTCCTTCATTCTCTTAGGATCGTTCCCAAATATCATGAGACAAAAACTATCGGGTCCAGATTCCTGAGGTCCGTTATCCATGAGGCATTGAATAAATTCTCCAATCAACTGGAGGAGAATCTTCCTGTGAATTTACGGGCTAAGTATAAGCTCGCAGATATAAAATTCGCTATTTCGAATATCCATTTTCCTGCCAGTATTAATAATCTATCTATGGCCTATAGAAGGCTGATATTCGAAGAATTTTTTCTTCTCGAGCTTGCAATAGCGCTTAAAAAAATTGAGATTAAATCCGAAGCGGGGATTAAACATAGCCTTGAAGGCGAGTTATATGACAATTTCAAAAGGAATATAAAACTTGTACTTACAAAAAGTCAGCTAGAAGCAGTCGCAGATATAGAAAAAGATATGAGATCCGAGAGGCCTATGAATCGTCTTCTGGAGGGAGATGTCGGAAGCGGCAAGACGGTGGTCAGCGCGCATGCACTGGCGCTTTCGGTTTCAAACGGCTTCCAGGCAGCAATATTGGCTCCTACAGAGATATTAGCCAGACAACATTATGTTACTTTGAATGAATTTTTTATGAAGTTAGATGCTGATATAAGGCTTCTTGTTGGCGGTACCTCATCCGAAGAGAAAAAGACTATCAAAGATGATCTAAAAAAGGGCGAGTGCGATATCATAATCGGGACCCATGCGCTTTTGGAAGAAGATATTGAATTCCAAAAACTCGGAGCTGTTGTAGTGGACGAGCAGCACAAATTCGGGGTAACACAGCGTCAGGCTATACTTTCTAAAGGGACAAGCCCTGACGTATTGATCATGACGGCTACTCCTATACCCAGAAGCCTGGCGCTTACTATTTACGGGGATTTGGATATCTCAATATTAAAAGACAAGCTGCCCGGGAGGGTTGATACCCAGACCTATTGGGTAGAAGAATCCAGGCGGAAAAAGGTGTATGATTTTATTAAAGAAGAGGTGAAAAAAGGAAGGCAGGCATACATTGTTTATCCAAAAATTGAAGCAGGTGAAATTTCTGATACTAAGTCAGCCTTATTGATGTACTCCGAACTAAAGGATTCCGAATTTAAGGATCTTAAAGTAGGCCTTATCCATGGAAGGTTATCATCAAAAGAGAAAGAAAAAGTTTTTTTTGATTTTAAAAAAGGCAAGGTAGATATTTTAGTTTCGACCGTTGTTATTGAGGTTGGTATAGATGTCGAGAATGCCACTATTATGGTCATAGAGAACGCCGAGATGTTCGGCTTAGCTCAGCTTCATCAGCTCAGAGGCAGGGTTGGGAGAGGCGAGCATGAGTCATATTGTATTCTTATATCAAACCCCAAAAGCGAAGAAGCCAGAAGAAGAATAAAAGCGATCACTGATTCAAGGGACGGATTTGACATCGCCGAAGAGGACCTCAAGTTGCGCGGATCAGGGGAATTTTTTGGAACAAAGCAGCATGGGGTGCCGGAGCTTAGATTCGGCGATATTATCAGAGATGCCAAGATCCTTGAAGAAGCAAGATTGGAAGCATTCGAAATAGTAAAAAATGATCCCGGCTTAAACGAAAGCAGGAATATTGTTTTAAAAGAAAGCCTTAAAAGCCGTTTTGGCAAGAATATCGATTTTATTAAAGTAGGATGATATATTTGGCGTGATATACTAAAGAAAGAAAGGATTTATAAACCTAATATGAGAATAATCGCCGGTACTCTTAGGAGCCGTTTATTGGAAATGCCAAATGACAGGTTCGTCCGTCCTACCCAGGATAAGGTGCGCGAATCCGTATTTAATATTATCGGAGGGTACCCTGATGGGGCTACGGTTCTGGACCTTTTTGCCGGAAGCGGCGCGTATGGGCTTGAGGCTATTTCAAGGGGCGCAAATTCGGTCCTTTTCGTAGATAACAATGTAAATTCAATCAAAGCCATCAGGCATAATATTGAAGGCCTTAGCCTTGAAAACCAGACGAAAGTGGTTAAGGCCGATGTATTAAAGCTTATCCCTAAATTATATACTAATAAATATAATTATGACCTGGTATTCCTGGACCCGCCTTACTGGAAAGAGATGTTTATTTCCAAAGACGGGGAGAAAGTGGTTTCTATGGCAAAAAAAACCTTGATAATGCTGGATGAATATGATATATTAATGCCTTCAGGTTTAATAGTAGCTGAGCATCATTTAAAGGATGATCTTGGCGCGTTAAAGACACTTGAGCTTAAAAAATCCGCTATATACGGGGATACAAAGGTGTCTTTTTTTAAAAAGAAGAGAGAATAATATATATGTCCGCTAAAATCGCCATGTACCCGGGAAGCTTTGATCCCGTTACTTTTGGTCATATAGATATCATTAAGAGGGCTTCAAAGGTATTTGATAAGGTCATTGTTGCGGTGGCGCATAAAAGCGCCAAAATATCTCTTTTTAGTGTGGAAGAACGCGTCGGAATGCTTAAGAGGGCTATTAAGGGCTTAAAAAATGTTACTATCGATGATTTTGATGGTTTTACTGTGGATTACGCCAAGAAACATGGGTGTAAAGTTATAATAAGAAGCATAAGGATGATCTCAGATTTTGAATATGAATTCCAGCTGGCTCTCATGAATAGAAAGCTGGCGGATGATATCGAAACCATATTTATGATGCCAAGCAATTCTTATTTATATATCTCAAGCAAGCTTATTAAAGAGGTTGCTTCGCTGGGCTCAGATATTGATAATTTTGCACCGGGGTTTGTGGCAAAAATGGTTAAAGAAAGGCTTTCGAAATGAGTTTAATAGACGAACTTAGAATCAGGGCGGCAAAAGATCCAAAAAAGATAGTATTACCCGAAGGTACCGAAGAAAGGACTTTGATAGCCTGTGACCGGGCTTTAAAATTGGGCATTGCCGATATAACGATTTTAGGCGATATTGATGAAATAAACAGGTTTTCCAAGGAACTTTCTTTGGATCTAGGGAAAGCTAAAATAGTGGATCCCAAAAAGTCCCCTGATCTAGATAAGATCGTAACCAATTTCTATGAACTCAGAAAGCATAAGGGTATAAGCCCGGATGATGCCCGCAAGGCTATAGATGAAAGTCCTCTTTTTTTTGGCGCCATGATGGTTGCTCTCGGTTTAGCAGACGGGTTTGTGGCGGGGGCTTCACACACTAGCGGAAGCGTAATTAAAGCAGCAATTTATTGTGTTAAGCCAAACAAAAAAGTCGGCACAGTATCAAGCTGTTTTCTTATAGAACTTGATGATAAATCCTTCGGACACGAAGGAGTTTTTATTTATGCAGATTGTGGCAGTATTCCTGACCCCTCAAGTGTGCAGTTGGCGAATATCGGCATATCGGCCGGAAAATTCATGAAAAAACTTTTTAATGCTACCCCTAGAGTTGCCATGCTCAGTTATTCAACAAAAGGAAGCGCAGACGGCGAGATGGTAGAGAAAGTAGTGAACGGGGTTAAAAAAGCAAATGAGCTCGCTCCGGATATGTTTATCGACGGAGAATTTCAGCTGGATGCAGCGATAATACCTGAAGTAGCGAAGATCAAATGTAAAGAAAGCCAGGTAGCAGGAAGAGCAAATGTGCTTATTTTCCCGAATCTGGACGCGGGGAATATTTGTTACAAGCTTACCCAGCGCCTTGCAAAAGCCCGCGCTGTGGGGCCTTTTCTAATAGGTTTAAATAAACCTTGTAGCGATTTGTCCCGTGGATGTCTTATAGAAGATATTATCGATGCTATTGCTCTTACGGTAGTTAGCGCGCAGATAGATCCTTCTACCAACACCACTCTTTACTCGGCCTAGACTAATTATTGAAGTTTTAAGAATCTTTTAAGGATTTTTTTAATATGTTTATTTTGGTTATTAATTGCGGCAGCTCATCTGCTAAATTTGAGGTATTTGATCTTGGGCCCGGTAAAGTTTCGGTTTTGGCAAAAGGGCTTATTGAAAGAATAGGCGATAAGAATTCGCATCTTATCTTTGATAGATCGAAAACACAGTCCCTCGTCAAAAAGATCTATTGCCCGGATCATTACGAAGCGATTAAGATTATCAAAGATATCCTGACAGATAGAGAAACCGGAGTTTTGGATGATATCTCGGAAATCAAAGGGATAGGCCACAGGGTAGTGCATGGAGGAGAGGATTTCAGGGAAGCAACAATAATAAATAAAAGAGTAATAGAGGTTTTAAAAAAATATAACGAACTTGCTCCTTTACATAATCCGCCGTCATTATTGGGCATAAAGGCATGCTTGAAAGAGTTTCCCGGGACAACGCAGGTGGCGGTGTTTGACACGGCATTTTTTCAGACAATGCCCCAGAAGGCGTATCTATACGCACTGCCTTATAAATTTTATACACATTATAATATTAGACGTTTCGGTTTTCACGGGACAAGCCATAAATATGTCGCGAATGAGGCAGCGAAGATTCTGAAAAAGCCTATCTCAAAACTGAAACTCATAACTTGTCATTTGGGCAATGGCTGCAGCATGACAGCGACTTTGAACGGAAGAGCTATTGATACATCAATGGGGTTTACGCCTTTAGAGGGGCTTGTTATGGGGACGCGTTCCGGGGATATCGATCCGGCAATAATTATATACCTCATGGATAAAGAGGGGCTAAGTCTAAAAGAGATCAACAACGTGCTGAATAAGAAAAGCGGCCTACTTGGAATATCCGAAGTCAGTAATGACATGAGAGACCTTAAGAATGCTGTAAAGAAAGGCAATAAAAAGGCCAAGATCGCTCTTGAGATCTTTGCTTACAGGATTATTAAATATATCGGTGCATATACGGCCAGCATGAATGGCGTAGATGCGATAGTTTTTACTGCCGGTATCGGCCAGCATAACCCGGAGCTAATAGGCAGTATTAAAAAAAGCGTATCTAATATAATAAATAAATTTAAAACTAAAATATTGGTAATCCCTACAAATGAAGAGCTTATGATAGCCCGAGATGCTTATGATAAGATCAATAATTCAAAAAAATTAATAAGTAGCTACTAATAGTAGAGACATAAAACCGTAAAAGGAGACACGAAAAATGCCAAATCCGAAGCGTAGACATTCGAATACAATGACAAGAAAGCGTCGTACACACGATGCCCTAAAAGCTGGCAATGCATCCATCTGCCCTCAATGTCAGAAAGAAAAAATGCCACACAGGATCTGCCCTCATTGTGGTTTTTATAAAGGGAAACCGGTAGTGATTAAAGCTGAAAAAGGAACAGAAAAATGACAAAAATTGTCCTTGATGCAATGGGTGGGGATGATGCTCCTGGTGCTATAGTTGAAGGAGCGGTTTTAGCTGCGGCAGAATTTGATTGCGAGATCATTCTCGTCGGTGTTAAAGAAAAGATCGAATCTGAGCTAAAAAAATATCCAAACGCAAGAATGGATAGGATCTCTATTGAGCATGCATCGGATATTGTTGAGATGCATGAACATCCGGCGCTAGCCATCAGAAAAAAGAAAAATTCTTCCATCAGTATAGGAATGGACCTTGTCGCCGACAAAAAAGCGGATGTTTTTATATCTGCCGGCAATACAGGGGCTGTGGTTGTGGCGGCGACGCTTAAATTGAGACTCCTTCCTGATATTGAACGGCCAGGGATCGCGATAGTTGTTCCGACTGCAAAAGGTTTTTCCATGATCATTGACGTCGGGGCTAATATTGCTCCGACTCCGAAACATCTATTGCACTATGCTGTCATGGCTGATGCATATTCCAAACATATCTTAGGCAAGAAAAATCCCAGCATCGGGTTATTGAGCATTGGAGAAGAAGAGACTAAGGGTACTGATTTCATAAAGGATGCATATAAATCATTATCTGAAACGGATCTCAATTTTATCGGTAATATCGAGGGTAAGGATATATTTGCCGGGAAAAGCGATGTTGTTGTCTGTGACGGGTTTGTCGGGAATGTTGTTCTAAAGGTTGCTGAAAGTATAGCCGAGGCGATCGGTAAAACCCTGAAGAAATATTTTAAATCAAATATCTTTACAAAACTTATGGCGCTTTTAATAGTGAATAGCCGCGGGTTTAAGAAAATCATCAAAGAGATGGATTATTCTGAATACGGCGGTGCCCCTCTATTAGGAGTTGACGGGAGCGTAATTATTTCTCACGGCAGGTCGTCGGCCAAGGCTATTAAAAATGCGGTAAAAGCCGCAAAACATTTTGTAGATGAAGACGTAAATACACACATCTTAAAGGAGTTGGAAGGGGTCAAATCTTCCAATAAAAATAATAATGGCTAAAATCCAGGTAGGTTTTCTTGGCTGGGGTAAGAGCCTTCCGGCCAAGGTCCTTACGAATAAAGACCTTGAAAAGATGGTCGAGACTTCCGATGAGTGGATAACAACCCGCACCGGGATCAAGGAACGTAGGATTGCAGATGATAATACATTTACCAGTGATTTGGCTAGTGAAGCTGCTAAAAAGGCTATCGAATCAGCAGGTCTTAAACCGGCGGATATTGATCTAATTATCGTAGCTACTATAACCCCCGATATGGTTTTTCCTTCTACGGCGTGTCTGGTCCAAAAAAAGATAGGCGCGATAAATGCCGCTAGTTTTGATATAAGCGCAGCATGCGCCGGGTTTGTATACGCCATATCTACTGCAAAACAGTTTATAGAGAACGGCACATATAAGCATATTTTAGTTATAGGCGCTGAAAAATTGTCAAGTATCACCGACTGGAAAGACAGGAACACCTGCGTTTTGTTTGGAGACGGCGCAGGAGCGGTGGTCATGGGCAAGGTCAAAAGAGGCGGGATTTTGGCGACATATCTCGCGGCTGATGGGAATAATTCAGAAATCCTTAATCTTCCCGGTGGAGGATCTCAGCATCCGGCAACTCATAAAACCGTTGACGACAGGTTGCATTATATAAAGATGTCAGGGACTGAGTTATTTAAGATCGCAGTCAAGGTAATGGCGGATGCCGGCAACAAAGTACTTACAATGACCGGCCACTCCTGTAAAGAGCTTGCGTGTGTAATACCACATCAGGCGAATATCAGAATTATTATGGCAGTGGCAAAGATGATGAAATTGCCCGAAGAGAAGATCTTTTTGAATATTGATAAATATGGCAATATGTCCAGCGCATCAAGCGCTGTGGCGCTTTGCGAGGCAATGGACGAAAGGAAATTTAAAAAAGGCGATGTTATTGTACTGGTAGCCTTCGGCGGCGGGTTGGCCTGGGGAGCTGTTTCGATAGAGATGTAATCAAAACAGTACACAAGTACACAGTTCATAGTACACAGTAAAAACAAAAAAAGAAAAAAAATAAAATGACGATAAATAAACAAAAATGTGCGTTTATATTTCCGGGACAGGGGTCTCAGTACGTCGGAATGGGTAAGTCGCTTTATGAAAATTTTTCCGAGGCGAAGGATATTTTTGATAGCGCATCCTATTTGTTGAATTTTGATATCAAAAAACTTTGTTTTGAGGGCCCGGCTGATGAGTTGTCTTCAACCAGAAATTCCCAAGCGGCAATACTCACTACGAGCATGGCGGCTTTGGCGGTGATAAATAGTTTGGAACCAAAAAGGTTTGAATGCGTTTTAACATTTGGGTTGAGCTTGGGCGAGTATTCTGCTTTAGTAGCATGCGGGGCAATGGAATTTAAAGATGCCGTAAAACTGGTTAGAAAACGCGGTGAGTATATGGAAGAGGCCTCTCTTGAAAATCCCGGAAAAATGTTCTCGGTTATAGGATTGGAAAAGGAAGCTGTTGAGGCTGTTTGCAACGAAACTTCCAGTTACATAGCAAATCTTAACTGTCCCGGACAGGTAGTTGTTTCAGCGGGGCTTGAGAATAGCGAAAAGTTTCAGGAACTGGCTAAGGCTAAAGGCGCAAAGAAAGTAATACAGCTTGATTGCAGCGGGCCGTTTCATTCTAACTATATGAAAAGTGCCTCTCTAAAGCTTAAAGATGAACTTGAAAAGATAGAGATTAGGATGCCCCAGATTCCCGTTATTGCCAATGTAACAAGCGATTATGAGGATAACCCGAACGAAATAAAAAAGAATCTTTATCTGCAGGTAGCCAGTACCACAAGATTTGAAGATTCGGTAAGGCTTGCGTCTAGGAACGGCGTAACGAGTTTTCTTGAGATAGGGCCGGGAAAAGTCCTGAAGGGGCTTATAAGAAGGATTGATCCGTCTTTGCTGGTCAATAATATTGAAACTGCCGATGACCTTAAATTATAATACTATTTTTTATAAAGAGATTATATAAATTTTATATAGCGCAATTTATGCGCTATATTTTTTTGGCTACTTAAAATAATACCATGAAAAATAAAATTAATAGCCTTGTAATAGTTTTGCTTATAGTTATTTTTTCTATAAGCCTTCGTATGCACACCTTTTACCTTCCTCATAACCACGGTGATCAGGTTTCATTTTTGGGCCTTGCTATGAAATTGGATAAGTTTGGCCTGAAAGGCTACAACCTCAATGGTATCGATGTAAAAAAAGTAAATCACCTCCTGGAGTTTAGTCCTATGGAGGGCAAGGGGGTTCTCCTTGAAAGCTTTGAAAAAGATAATGTATTTTATTATTCAAAAGAAATTCTATCTAATATGCCTCCGGCATTTAGTTTCCTAATGATGCTTTCGCATAAATTATTTGCAAGCCATGCCCCGTATTTATCCGTAAACAGTAATCTTGGGCCGTTTGCTATTTTTATAAGGCCGGATTTTTTTTTAAAAGCTCAATTCTATGCTGTTTGGCCCAATTTTTTATTCAGCATATTGTTTATACTTTTAGTTTTTATTCTCGGGAAACTTTTTTTTAGTGAAAATGTCGGATTGTGGGCGTCGATACTGGTTGCTACAAGCCCGGTTGATATTCTGACTTCGCAAAGGCTTTGGACGGATGAAATGGTGTCGTTTTTTACGATATTATGCGTAATCTTTTTTTGGCTTGGTTTTAAAAAGGATAAAATTTATTATTTTGTATTGAGCGGTATTATGGGGGGGCTGGCCGGCTTGACGAAACAGTCAGGGGTTTTTATAATCATCATATTAGCCCTATCATTTTTACTTATTAATTTAAAAGAAAAAGGGATGGGTGGCTTAAGTTTTAAAAATATCTTTGACAAAAGGCTTATGTTTTTTATTTTAAGCGCTTTCTTTGTATGTTTTTTCTGGTATTACAAGATTACAGCTATTTATGGGTCACCGTGGTATATGCCTTATCAGCCCGGCATTGAGAAGGTCTCAAGCTGGTTCATTCTTTTGAGTAAAAGGCCTCGTTACGGCCAATTCTATTATTTTGTGTATCTTTCGCCGTTATTCCTGTTTTTTTATGTTGAATCAGTAAAAATAATATTTAGAAAAATTTTTACTCCGGAAAGGATAATATGTTTGACTTGGTTTTTTGTTCATATAATTTTCCTGGTAATTATTCCTGCCAAAGAGGAGAGATACATGCTTCCGGTCTATCCATCGATCGCTATAATATCCGCACTCTCCTTGGAGAAAATAAGAGTATATCTGAACAATTATAAAGGCGGAGGCAACCTGGGCAATCTAATAACGGTGCTGCTTCTATTTTTAGTATCAGCGTGGTCAATAAATTTGGGCCTCGGGGCGGTTTTCAGCAATACAGCAACTTTCGATGTATTTAATTAGAGGGAATTATGGCAAAAGAAAATTTTGATAAAAAGTTTTATGATAGTTCATGGTCAAGATGGTTTGACATGAAAAAATTCGGCCCTATGTCACGCCATACGAGGCGGCTGTGTTTTGGCATTATAAAAAAATTGAATGTTAATTCTATGCTTGATATAGGATGCGGCGAAGGTTCGTTTTTAAGATTTGTGGCTTCTAAAAATCCTAAAATTGTTTTAAGTGGCGCAGATATTTCTCAAACTGCCATAAATAATGCAGAGGAAAATTTTCCCGGTTCTAAATTTTATATTGTCGATTTTGAAAAGGAATATCTACAAGAAAAATACGATCTTATTACCGCGATCGATGTAATAGAGCATATTAATAATGATGTCAATTTTTTGAAGAATCTTTCCAAAATGTCCGGTAAATATCTTTTGATATGTACTTTATTGGGGAAGATGCGGCCTTTTGAAAAAATCATGGGGCACGTAAGGAATTATTCTTTTGATGAGCTGTTAACTAAGATAAAGAGCGCAGGTTTTTATATTGTTAAGGCAAAAAAATGGGGATTTCCTTTTTACTCGCCTTTATACAGGGATTTGTGCCAGGCGCTTCCGCAGAATACGAGTGAAGGAAAATTCGGTTTTTTAAAAAAAGCTGCGGCAATTTTTTTGTATTTAGTTTTTTTTCTCAATTTAAATTTTAAGGGAGATCTTATACTTGTCCTAGCCAAGATCAAGAACGGAGAAAAAGATGAAAAATAAACCAAATATATCAATAATAATTCCCATATTCAATGAAGAGAGCAATATAGATGAACTTTATAAAGAGATTAAGCAGGTCATAGAGAGAGAAAAACTGACTTATGAAATAATTTTTGTAAATGACGGCAGTTTGGATAAGAGCCTGGATATGCTCAAGCATATTTCTTCGAATGACGGGTCTGTAAAGGTAATATCTTTTTCCAGAAACTTTGGCCAGACCGCTGCTTTGGTTTGCGGGATCGATTTTGCCGAGGGAGAAATAGTATTATTTATGGATGGGGATCTTCAGAACGATCCTAACGATATTCCGAAATTGCTCTTAAAGATTAATGAGGGTTTTGATGTGGTGAGCGGATGGAGGAAAGATAGGAAGGATGCTTTTTTTAATAGAAGGCTGCCCTCGATACTAGCAAATAAATTAATATCTATTATCGGAGGTGTTCATTTGAATGACTATGGGTGCACCCTTAAAGCCTATAGGGCCTCGGTATTAAAAGATATCAAGCTTTATGGAGAGATGCATAGATTTATTCCGATTTATGCCTCATGGGTAGGAGCAAGAATTGCAGAAATTCCGGTTAACCACAGGCCGAGGATACACGGTAAATCAAAATATAATATATGGAGAACCTTAAAGGTTATCCTAGACCTGATTACAATAAAATTTTTGGCAAGCTATGGTTCAAAACCGATATATATTTTTGGGGGAATAGGACTGATCTCTTTTTTACTTAGCTTTATGTCTACCGCAATGCTTATCTATAATAAGGTTATCAAAGGTATATCGATGATCCAGAGCCCGTTGTTAATTATATCTGCGGTATTACTAATGGTTGGAGTGCAGTTTATACTGATGGGCCTCCTGGCAGAGATGCAGATTAGGACTTATTTTGAGTCGTTAAAAAAACCTTCCTATTTTATAAAAGAAAAGATAAATCTCTGATATGTGCGGAATAGCCGGTTTCATCACAAATGATTCTTTGGGGAGAAAAGAAGCCGAAAAGGTCATCCTCGAAATGTGTTTGTCTATTAAACACAGGGGGCCGGATGATTATGGGACGTATTTTGAGGGCTTTGATAAAGAAGATCCGCTAAAAGTTGTTTTTGGCCACAACCGTCTGAGTATAATAGATCTTTCCAAATTCGCTCATCAGCCGATGACAAATGAAGATGGGTCTATCTGGGTTACATATAACGGTGAGATCTACAATTTTCTTGAACTCCGTCAAGTATTGGCACAAAAAGGCCATAAATTTATTTCTAAGTGTGATACAGAAGTAATAATCCACGGTTATGAAGAATGGGGCGAAGAGTGCCTTCAGAGATTTAACGGGATGTTTGCTTTTGCTATTTGGGATAACAAGAAAAGGTCTCTTTTTCTGGCTAGGGACCGTATGGGAAAAAAACCTTTATATTATACACAGTTCGGAGGTAATTTTGTTTTTGCCTCAGAACCAAAAGCTATTCTTAAATATCCCAAATTTAATAGAAGACTAGATAGGCTCTCTTTGCAAAAATATCTTCTTTATGAATATGTTCCATCGCCGAGCACGATTTATGAGAACATAAAACGCCTTGATGCCGGTAATTTTATTCTCTTTAATGAAGATAAGGCTATAATACAAAAAAGATACTGGAGCCTTGATTTTAATAAAAAAAAATATGCCGATACTTCTTCTCAGCTTAAAAGTGATCTAAAATCCTCCGTAAAAAACCGTCTTATAAGCGATGTGCCTTTGGGTGTCTTTTTAAGCGGCGGGATAGATTCAAGCGCGATCACTTATCTTATGTCGGAATTGAAGCCCTCAAAAGATATAAAGACTTTTACGATAGGTTTTGAAGATAAGAGTTTTGATGAAGCACTTTATGCCCGGCAACTGGCCGAAATGTTTCATACTGACCATCATGAGAAAATATTAGACCCTAAGGCTATGTTAAGGATCATACCGGAAATTGCAAATTTTCTGGATGAGCCTTTGGCAGATGCATCAATAATACCGACATATCTTTTGTCCAAGTTCACAAAAGAGTATGTGACGGTTGCCCTTGGGGGAGACGGAGGGGATGAGCTTTTTGCCGGTTACGAAACATTCCAGGCGCATAAGATAGCCAATATCTATAAGAAACTGCCGGCGTTTCTAAGAGGGTTTTTTTATCAGGCTTTCCTCAAGCTCCCGGTGTCACTTAATAACATGAGCCTTGATTTCAAACTTAAACAATTTTTAAGAGGGATAGAGTTCGATCTGCCAGCAAGAAACCAGGCATGGCTAGGTTCATTTTTGCCGGTTGAGCAGAAAAGCCTGATACTTGAGCCCGATCTAAAGAACGGGGAATTATTCAGGGATATTGAAGATTCGCTAAAAGACTGTAATGCCAAAAACTATATAGACCTTCTGACATATTTATATTGTAAATTCTATCTTGCTGATGATATTCTTACTAAAGTTGACAGAGCAAGTATGGCGAACTCTCTGGAGGTAAGAGCTCCGTTTTTGGATTATAAATTCGTAGAATTCGCTCTTTCGCTTGACCCATATAGCAAACTTCACAATTTTGAATCTAAATATATCCTCAAAAGATCTCTAAAAAATGATTTGCCGCATAAGATAATAAGCCGCTCAAAGAAGGGGTTTGGGATACCTATAGGGAAATGGATCAACTCCGATCTTAAAGATTTATTTATGGATACGCTGTCAACCGATAAGATAAAACGAGAGGGGAATTTTGATTCAGAGTATATCCAGAATCTGTTGGAAGAACATCACGATTTGACAAAAGACAACAGAAAAAAATTGTGGACGCTTTTTATTTTTGAACTTTGGCACGATAATTGGCTTAAAAAAACATAATGAAAATACTAATAATAAACCATGAATTTCCTCCTGTTGGAGGAGGCGGGGCGACGGCCTCAGCCGAGATATCAAAGCATCTTGCGGGGTTTGGTAATGATGTAACGGTCCTGACGGGATCCTATAAGGGTCTTCCGAAAGAAAATCTGTTGAATAATTGTAAGATCTTGAGGATTAAAAGTTTTAGAAGGGATGTCCATACAGGTAGCATCCAGGATTATCTGTTTTTTACGTTAAACTCGATATTTTTTTCAATTAAGAATATCAATAAAACGAGTTTTGATAAAGTATTCGCATTTTTTACTATTCCCTCCGGCTTAACGGCGCTTTTTATCAAAAAGATTCATAATATACCTTACATAGTTTTTTTAAGGGGTATAGATGTCCCTGGTTTTTATGGAGGAAAATTCAGCGTTCTAAATAAGCTCTTAAAGCCCTTGATCAAATATATCTGGGTTAATGCCGAATATATTGTTGCAAATAGCCATAGCCTTAAAGAGCTTGCTTTAAAGACTTTGGACAAAAGGCCTATATATGTTATCCCGAACGGAGTTGATGGACTATTTCAGCCGGTGTCGGAGCGTAAAAAAGAAGGAATTGTGAAATTAATCTATATAGGAAGGTTGAGTAAACAGAAAAACTTAGATAATCTTCTTCTGGCTGTATCATTGGCAAAAAAAGATACTGCTAACTGTTTTACTCTTGAAATAATAGGCGAAGGTCCGGAAAAAAAGAGTTTGGTCAATAGGTGTTCCGAGCTTGGTATCAGTGATATCGTTTTATTTTCCGGCTGGGTTGAGAGAGATAAAATTCCTCAAATTTATAATAGATCCGATATCTTTGTTTCGGTTTCCCTGGACGAAGGGATGTCTAATTCACTTTTAGAAGCTATGGCTTCCGGATTGCCGGTTGTAGTCAGTAATATTACCGCGCATAGAGAGCTTGTAGAGAGCGGCGTCAATGGGTATCTGATCGATGTAAATGATGTAAGATCCTTAAGTAGGGCTATTAATGAACTAGTAACGGATGAAGCCTTGAGGCTTAAATTAGGGAAGAATAATCTAGATAAGGTCAAAAAACATAACTGGAGAACAATAGCCGACTCTTTGTGCAGGCTGGTCAAAGGTGAGAGACTATGAATTTTTTTGAATTAGCCGTGTTTATTGTTTCCTTAATAATTCTTTTTTTTATTTTTAGATCTGGCCTTGGATCGAATAAGAAGGCTACTTTTTTAACGCTCATATCTATGATGCCAATTTATTTGTCATTGGAGTCTGTTACACAATTTCTTACTATAGATGAATATTTTACGCTTCCTGAAATTATTTTTCTTAAAAAGTTACCATTGACGCAATGGGATTTTTATGCCTTAAGAACTACCGATTTATTTATAGGGGTTCCATTTGTAATTCTTCAAAGTTTTATTAAGCCGTCATTAAGTTTATTAGTAATATTAGCAAAATCAATGCACTGGTTTTTTGGGTTTTTATTGGTAATGGTTATATATAATCTTTTGCTAAAGAATTTTATCCAGGAGAAAAATAAAGTTTACTTTTCTATGTTGTTCATGTACTTTATCTTCTTGCTTCCTACCAACATGATAGCTTTTAAGGTCTTTACTTATGATCTTTTTTCGATGCTGCTGTCCATATTGACTGTTGTGTATATATTCATATCTTTAAAGAATAACAGCCTTAAGAATGCTATTTTAGCGGTTCTGATCTCAGTATTTGCCTCACAGGAAAAGCTTATATCCTCGCCGTTTTTTCTGATGGCATCGGTGAATTTATGCTATCTTTTTTCAGCTAACAAAGATAAAAAAGACAAGTGGATATCTTTATTTAAGGCTTCTTTAGCTTCATTGGGATTGGGTTTATTTATCCTGGCAGCGACATTTTTTGTTGTATGGTTTTCAAAGGAGGATGGGTTCCCGGACTTCAGTTTTTCATCGGTTTGCTTTCCGATATTTGCCTGGGTTTGGCCTTTGATCCGTTTGTTTATTGTATTATTCGGAGGGGTAAACGAACTGGCAATATTGAATCCATTATTTTTTTTCGTAGCATATTTTGTAGTAATTTTTGTTTCAATGATTTTATTTTTCAAGTCGGCAAGCCTGATCCAAAAGTTTATACTAAAAATTAAAATGATTAATTTATTTTTATGGCTTCCTTTATTACTACTGGGGATTTCATCTACTTTTATTATAAATGCTTACTGGGCTCCTTTTCATCCGATAAAATCAGGTCTTTATATTCCGCCATTCTCTATGAATGGCGTTACCTGGCATTTTGATGCAGCTAGCAAGCTTCAGCATATATTATCTTACATCGGACTTGCCGTATCGGTTTTTGTTAATGCTATTCCGACAGTTTTCTGGATCGTGTTGGCTTTATTTGTTGTAACGGTGGTCAAGAACAAAAATTCCGGGAAGAAATATTTTGCCGGTTGGGATGTGATGTTTTTCTTTGTTATGTTATGCCCGGTTATTTTTGGGATTACCGAAACTCCGGTCGTAAACAGGTATTTTAATATTCCTGTACTTTTATTTGCCTTGTTTTGTCTTATTGTCTTGGATTTTGTTTTCGGAGAGCTGGAGAGAAGAAAAAAAGGAATAGCCGTTTCGCTTATTTTAATAGTACTGTTCTTAGAGGTACTTCCTTTTGGGCCGCTTTTTGCTCCATTCAGGCCGATATGGTCCAGCTATCCCAGAACGTATTCTAATAATCCTGAACCCGGAAGGATAAATGGCCCCTGGCAGGGGTGGGGTGAGGAGGTTATGCTCGCTGGAAAAAAAATTGAGAAAATTTGCAAAGCTAATAAAATTGATTGCGGGAAAATAAATTTGTATTATAGTTATAAAGGTGAGTGGGTAGGCTCTAAAGCGTTGAATATACAACCCATTGATAAAAACTCCACATATTCCGAGAGGGATTATTATGTTATTAACAGATCTTCTGTGACCCAAAATGGAGTTGATTTTCCTTATGATGTTAAGCCGGTTTTTACTATAGCCTTTAGAGGTTTTACGCAGGCCTGGATATTCAGGGGAGACGATCTCCAAAAAGCAGGAATAAATCTGAGCATAAAAAATGATTAACTTAAAAAAGATGTGGAAAGATACCGAAGATAGTTACGCCGGTAAAGTAGGATATTTTTTCTTATCGCCTAGTCACTATTGTATTTATGCCGATCTATTGCCGGTCTTAAAAAAGCATATCGATGGCGCAACCGTCGTAGATGTGGGAGCCGGAAGGCTTTTTTGGAAATTTGTAATTGAAAAATTCTCAAAAGAGTATTTCTCTTTGGATATAGCCATAAATTCCTCTAAGCTAAGTATAGTAGGCGATGGCGGATTATTGCCAATTGGAAATGAAAAGGTTGATAGGGCGATATCGATACAAGTCCTGGAGCATACCAAAGACCCCCGATCTATTATTTGTGAAATTTCAAGGGTATTAAAAAAAGACGGTAAGGCTATTATTTCTTTTCCTCATTTATCGTATATTCACGGAGAGCCGGAGGATTATCAGAGATTTACAATATATGGTTTCAAAAACTTGTGCGAAGGTAAGCTGGAGATAATAGAGTATTGCCAAAGCGGCGGAATAATATGTTTTACCATGACCCCCTTTTTTATTTTAATGAATTCTCTTTTTTCAAAAATACCGTTCTTGGGAAAAGTTATTTATTTATTATCAGCGGCATTATCAGTTATTATTTTTTATGCCGATAAGGTATTCGGAATGAGAAAACTCTACCCATTGAATTACATTGCAGTCGTAAGGAAACTATGACAAAAGAAAAAGACACGCAAAATTTTTACGATCAGTATTGGCCCAAGAATATCCCTGATTACCGGAAAACTAAAGAACATATAGATACTCTTTTACCAGGCGGTAGAATAGGTATTGCGCTTGACGCAGGTTCTGGGACGGGAGTGTGTTCTTTGGCGCTTGCGAGTAGTGCCGAACGGGTTGTATCAATAGACCTTAGCTTAGAATGTTTAAAGACGGAGGATAGCCTAAAAAAGGGTCTTTTATTAAAAAATATCGATTTGATTAATGCCAGTCTACTCGAAGTACCCGTTAAGGACTCTTCTTTTGACCTGATTTTATCATGGGGTGTTATACACCACTCGGTTGATCCTGAGAAGGTATTTAAAGAATTAACCAGGGTCTTAAAAAAGGATGGTTATTTGATAGTGGCGGTATATCTTAGGACAAGGCTATCATTAATACATGAGACCATTAGAAAGATCTGCATATCCATTAAGTCTAAGATATTCAGGAAGTGTTTTATTAGATCCGTAGCGCTTATAGTAAGAGTCCTGGAGTTTCTTGGTAAAAGGACGAATGTCAGACAGGATAATATAACTATTGATAGCCAGGTTGAGGATTGGTTCTTTGTTCCGGTAAAACATTTTTACACGCCAAATGAACTTAAAGAAATCTTTGAAAAAAATAATCTCACCTTTGAGCTTCTTTGCGGCCAGACCGGAAGATTAAAAAGCTCATCCAATATAATAGCCAGAGGGATAAAAAAATAATATGAAGGCACTTCTTATTCAACCCAATTCTATAACCTCAAGAGGTATCCTTACGCCGCCATTAGCGCTTCTTTTCGTAGCCGAAGCTGCCAGGCTCCGCGGTCACGAAGTGAAGATTGTTGATAGGAATGTCGATTTTTTTACTAAAAGATTAATAAAAGAATTTAAACCGGATGTAGTAGGAATATCTGTTTTTACAGGCCCTCTTATTAAAGATGCGATCTCGATATCAAGATTTATAAAAAAAGAACTGGGCGACAGGACAAAGATTGTTTGGGGAGGGATACATCCAAGCCTTCTGCCTGACGAGACTGTTTCAAATGATTTTGTGGATATAATTGTAATAGGCGAAGGCGAGGAGACATTTGCGGATCTGCTGGATGCGCTTAGGGATAAGAAAGATCTAAAAAACATCCCCGGCCTTTGCTTAAAAGACGACGGCAAAATAATCAGAACCCCGGAGAGGGCTTTTATCGATAACCTGGATTCCCTTCCTCTTATAAACTGGGATCTTATAAATGCAAAAAAATATTTAGACCTTGAGGTTGTGTTAGTAAGTTCCAGAGGATGTCCGTATAACTGCAATTTTTGCTATAATCAGGAATTCAATAAGAGAAGGTGGCGAGCGCAGAGCGCAGGAAGGGTGCTGGAAGAGATCAAAAGGGTGGAAAAGATCACAAAAAATAAACACCTCAAATTCCACGATGATAATTTTACCGTTGATAAAAAAAGAGTTATTAAGATAATGGAAGGGCTTACAAGCGATCATTCGCTTTATATTGAGGCAAGGCCCGAACATATTGATAAAGAGCTTCTTGATTCATTAAAAAAATTTAAAAAGGTTTGGATATTCATAGGCGTCGAGTCGGGTTCGGAGGCGCTTTTAAAGAAGATGAATAAGATGGTTGAGATAGAGACAATAAAAAAAGCATTCGAACTTATCGACAATTATAAAAATATTCTTACAACCGCTTCGGTTATCCTCGGCCTCCCCAATGAGACAGCCGAAGAATCGCTCAAGACGGTGGAATTTGCCAAATCGCTTAAGCCAAGCTGGATAACATTTTGTATATTTACTCCTTATCCGGGGAGTTTTTATTTTAAGGATCTTACGGAAAAAAAGATTATTACCGCGCCTTCTACTACTATTGAATGGGCCGATTATACTCCTGATATACTAAAATCAAACCTTGATAATACCAATTTCTCTAAGTTATCCAAAAGAGAGCTTAAAAAAATAGAGTTTGAGTCGTGGAGAAAAGTCTTTATAGAGATAGTGCTTAAGGGGGATCTTCATAAGGTCTATCGGTTTTTTAAGGATAAATGGTTCAGGCTGCCGCTTAAAGTCTTGGGTTTTTTCGGTTTGGATTAGACGAAGAGGGAAGGTATGAAAAAAAGACTAAAAAATAAATATGAGAACAAGCCCCTTGATCTACGTAACATATTGTTATTAGTACTTCTGGGGCTGGCTGCATATTTTAATACATTCAGCAATCAATTTCTCTGGGACGATGATTTTTTGATAGTAAATAATTATTCAGTGCAGAGCTGGAGCAATTGGTGGCAATATTTTGTTACGGATCTTTATAATAGTGCTTCAAATTATTACAGGCCAATGCAAATGATATCCTATAATCTGGATTATTCTTTATGGAAACTTGAACCCTTTGGTTATCATCTGTCAAATCTGGTTTTTCATCTTTTTGTGACAATCCTACTATATTTTTTTGTAAAAAGACTTACAAAAGACAATAGAGTTGCTTTTGTCGCGTCAGCGATTTTTATAGTTCATCCATTGAATATTGAGTCTGTTACATATATATCGGGAAGAGCGGATTCCATTATGGGAATATTTTTGTTACTCTCGATACTTTTTTTTGACAGTCACTTTGTGAAAGAAAAAAGGAAGGCGATTTTATATTTAGGAGCATCAGCTATCTCCTTTTTATTAGCGCTATTTTCCAAAGAGTCGGCGGTTATTTTTCCCATAATCATTTTTGTTTATGCTTGGTTTTTTAAAACAAAGGATGAGATCAGCCGGTCCGAGAAAATGGTGGGGTTTAAATTTGTTTATCCATTTTTAGTGATCTCAGCAGTCTATCTTATACTAAGGACATCTGCGCTCAATTTTAGAAAGGAAGAATTTATAGGCCATGGTTACAATTTTTACCTTGGGCTATTAACCGGCCTAAAAGCAATAACCGGGTATATAGACCTCTTTTTCTTTCCGATAAAACTTTTTATGGAGCGGTCTATCCCATTCGCCACTACATTTTTTGAAACGGGGATAATCTTTTCCTTTTTAGTTGTCTTATTCTTGATATTTTTAATATTCAGGCTATTTAATCATTTCAAAGTCATTTCATTCGGCCTTCTCTGGTTTTTAGTTAGTTTAATCCCGGTCTCAGGGGTACTACCTCTAAAAGCAAATATGTCAGAGCATTGGATGTACATAGCCATTATGGGTTTTTTAATTGCTCTAAGTTCTTTGGTAGTAAAATTTGCTGATAAATCTAAGCTAAAAAGAAGAATTATATTCAGCCTGGTAGTCATTTTCATTATATTAATTACTGCCAGAACCGTCGTAAGAAATGATGATTGGCGGGACAAAGAGACGTTTTATATAAAAACTCTTGAATATAATCCTAATAGTATATCTATACTGAATAACCTTGCGAATATTTATACATCCAGGAAAGATTATATTTTAGCAGAGAGTATGTATAAGAGGGCCTTGTTGAATGACCCGAAGAGCTATCTTACTTATTTTAATCTGGCTAGTCTGTATTCAAAAATGGACAGGATTGACGATGCTTTTATTCAGCTAAAAAAGTGTATTGTAATTAATCCTGATTATTCAAAAGGCTATTATAATCTCGGCCTTCTTTATGAGAAGATTAAAGACACTGACTTGGCAGTCAATAGTTACAAGGTTGCTATAGAGAAAAATCCTTATTATTTTGAGGCTTATAATAATCTGGGGAATTTGTATTTTGATATGGGGGATTTAAATGAATCTGAAACAAATTATTTGAAAGCCGTTCTATTTAATCAAAACGTTGCAGGGATTTATAATAATCTGGGTAATATATATATCAGGACATCCAAGCCGGAACCGGCAATTAAAATGTATCTAAAGGCCATAGGGATAAAGGATGATAATCCTGATTTCTACTTAAATTTAGGGGTTGCCTACGGCTCCATTAATGATCAGCAAAACGCCCAGGCTTGCTTTATGAAGGCCCTGTCCATTAAACCAGATTTTATAGATGCCAGAATCAATTTAGGCGTATCTTATTATATTGTCGGAAAAAGGCGTGATGCCTCAAGGGAATGGGACAGGGTTCTTTTTCTGGATCCCGGGAATAAGATAGCCCGCGATTACTTTGAGAAAGGGTTAAACCTACGATAAAATTTATATTTCTTAACAAGTAATATTTTTCAATATCTTGACAATTAGCAGAAATTAGTATATATTTAGTTATTGCGCTATTGTTTACTAAGAATTAATAGAACTCAACAGGTATCAGATACAATTATCAGATACAATATTTTAAAGGAAGGTAATCGTATGCAGCATGACAAAGCAAAAAAAGCTGTTATGAATGTAGTCGAGGTGTCAGAGTATTTAAGTGTCCACCCTCAAACGGTTTATAAATATACCAGGGAAGGTAAGATCCCTGCTTTTAAGATAGGGGATGACTGGAGATTTTATACCGATTCGATAGAAAGATGGATAAAAGAAAAAGAAGAATATAATATTGCTGGTCGAGATCGCAGGAAAATGTCCAATATTTAGCATAATAAAAGGATAGTTATGGAGCTTGATGTTAAAGAGATTCAAAAGATGATCCCTCAAAGATACCCCTTTTTAATGATTGATCGGATAGTCGAGCTTGAACCTAAAAAAAGAGTTGTCGCTATAAAGAATGTTACGGTCAATGAACCGTATTTTGTCGGCCATTTTCCGGGAGAACCGATTATGCCGGGTGTTCTTATAACAGAAGCAATGGCTCAGGCGTCTATAGTTATGATGCATGATGAAAATATGAAAAATTTGTTATATTTTTTTGCAGGCATAGATGTAAAATTTAAAAAGCCGGTTATGCCAGGTGACCAGCTTCGCATTGAGTCTAAGATTTTGAAATTCATAAAAAACGCCGGTTTTGCGGAAGTTGAGGCCAAAGTTGGGGACGATATTGTGGCAAAAGGCCAGATCAGTTTTGCGGCGAGGGAAAATAAATCATTATAGAAAAGAGGTGATGACTGAGGGGTTGGATGTTTTTATGATGCTTTTAGGGGTGAGTAATTAATAAATTGGAATTATATATATGATAAAGAGTTTCCCGAAAAGCTTATGTAATATCAAACCCTGACTCAATAATGAAAGACAAAAAAAATCCAAAACTAATGATTGTGGATGTTGAAAAGGATGTTTGTGGTTTTGTAAAAAGCTTTTTTGAAGAAAGAAATTTTGAGGTTGTTTATGCGCATAATAGCCTCGATGCGCTTCCTATGGTGGAAAAGGAAAAACCGGATGTTCTTTTGATGGATATCAAGCTTCCGGGGATGAGCGGCTTAGATGCTCTTCCTTATATAAAAACTATAAATCCTGGTACCAAGGTTGTCATTGTGACTAGTATTGACGACCAGGAAAAGATAAATGAGGCTATGACGCGAGGTGCAGAAAGTTATATAACTAAACCTTTACTTTTAGAGGATTTACTGGAAACTGTCAAAAAAGTTTGCCTGATTTCTGATCTGCCGGAAAAACCCGGAAAAAAATTATTCAAGAATAAGAGGAAATAATGGATAAATTAGAACAGGTTCTGGAGCTCAACTGGTTAAATTTTCAGAATTTGTTTATTGAGAGGCTTCTTGTTAGGGAAGGAAAGGGCAGGCCTAACCCTAGTACTACAAGTGTAACGCCTTTACCAAGCCAGAAAATTATCGGCCCTGAAATAGAAATATCCCGCAATTATCACGAAACTCTCCTTAATGCTTCCAAATCCATGATCCGTTTTAAAAGCCCTGAACATCTTATAAAGATGATAGGCAGGCTTATTGATAAAGAGGTAAAAGTCGAGCATACCGGCATTTTAATGTACAAAGAAGAGAAAAATTCATATGTTCTTATAGATAGCAAAGGCGAAGTCGGGAAAAAATTGCCCGTTGGTTTTATAAGGTTTACTGTTGACAGCGCTCTTATTAGCATGTTTGAAGAAGGCAAGAATTTTCTTTTGAGTAATAGTGGTGCTGTAATATATGATGATCTGAAGCTGGCACTTGAAAATATAAACATAATTACAAATGATGCAGGTTTCAGGTCCCTCCTTGAAGGAGTAAGGAAAGAGATGGATATGGTAAAAGCCGCAATATGCGTTCCTTGCTATTTTAAAAGGAGATTACTGGGAGTCCTTATCCTTGGCAGGAAATTATCAGTCGAAAAATTTACAAAGGATGAGATGCACCTATTTGTTACTCTGGCTAATGATGTTGCCATGGCCATTACTAATTCGCAGCTTATTAAAAGCCTGCAAAAAAGAGTCAAAGAGGTCGAGGAGTCGTTTTCGAGAGAGCACAGGCTTTTTATCCAGACAGCTATTGCGCTTGCTACGGCGATTGATGCCAGGGACTCATATACACAGGGCCATTCAGAGCGCGTTACAAGTTTTTCCATGTCTATTTTGGATGAGATAAGTTATTTACCGGAAATCGCTAAAGACAGGAAATTCCGCGAAAACCTCCATATTACATCCCTGTTGCACGATGTCGGAAAAATCGGGATCCCGGATAATATACTAAGGAAAAAAGGCCCTCTTACATTTGAGGAAAGAATTGAAGTCAGTAAACATCCGATAATAGGAACTACTATACTTTTCCCGATAAAGGAGCTTTGCCCTAGTATTATAAAAGCCGTAAGGAATCACCAGGAATGGTTTAATGGCGAAGGATACCCGGATAGATTAAAAGGGAGCGATATACCGCTGCTTTCCAGAATAATCGGGGTAGCTGATGCCTTTGATGCTATGACTAGTGATAGGCCTTACAGGCCTAGGTTGAAGTTGGATATTGCTGTAGCAGAGCTGAAAAAATGCAGCGGCACTCAATTCGATCCAGAGATAGTAACTGGATTCCTGCGAGCCTATAAAAAGAAGAGTTTTCTTCTCCAGCTGGACTAATCTAAGAATATTTAAAGAAAATTATTGACAAAAGTTTTCCTTTTGGTAAAATACAACAAATTTTCCAGAGGGTTAATTTTTGAAAATTTGGAGTTAAAAAGGGAGATGCTATGTTGTTAAAAGATAAGGTTTCTATAATAACAGGTGGCGCAAGGGGTATCGGAAAAGAGATATCCATGCTATTTGCAAATAACGGTTCTGATATAGCTATCTGTGATGTCAGCCAGGAGGCGCTTGACGCAGCTAAGGCAGATATTGAAAAAACCGGAAGAAAAGTTGCTACCTTTGTTGTGGACGTTACTAATTCGGCTCAGGTTGAAGAAATGGTGGAAAAAACTCTTGACAAATTTGGCAAGATTGATATACTTATCAACAATGCTGGCATAACCCGAGATGGCCTTTTGATCAGAATGAAAGAATCTGATTGGGATGCGGTGTTAAATGTTAACCTAAAAGGGACATTTATTTGTACGAAGGCTGTTTCAAAGACCATGATGAAAAGCCATTATGGCAAAATTGTTAATATGGCTTCAATTATTGGTATTATGGGTAATGCCGGACAGGCTAATTATGCCGCTTCTAAAGGAGGCGTAATAGCATTTACCAAAAGCGTTGCAAAAGAACTTGCCTCAAGAAATGTGAATGTAAATGCAATAGCTCCTGGTTTCATACAGACCGACATGACAGCTAAACTTAGCCAGGAGATCCAGGATGCAATGCTTAAACTTATTCCCCTAGGCCGGCTTGGAACGCCAAAAGATGTTGCAAATTTGGCGCTATTTTTGGCAAGTGAAAATTCAAGTTATATAACAGGACATGTGTTTCAGATAGATGGCGGTATGGTAACGTAAATAAGCATTATGGCTTAACAGTTTATTAATTAATCATAAAAAGGAGGAAGTTAAATGGCGATATCAGCAGACAAAATTAAGTCAATCATAGCTGAGCAGTTAGGGGTAAAGAAGGAAGAAGTAACAGATTCAGCTTCTTTTGTAGATGATTTAGGTGCAGATTCTCTTGATACGGTAGAGCTTGTAATGGCTTTAGAAGAAGAGTTTGGCATGGAAATTCCGGATGAAGATGCCGAAAAGCTAAAGACCGTTGGTGAGGCTATTAAGTATATCGAAGAAAAGACAACGAAATAATATCCTTTAATGAGCTCAAACCCAAGAAGAGTTGTCGTAACTGGCGTAGGCTTGGTTTCGCCTGTCGGATCCACTAAGGAAAAATTCTGGAATTCTTTAGTCAATGGTGTTAGCGGGGTAAAAGAACTAAAAGCGTTCGATTCATCCAAATTTAGTTCCCATATTGCCGCTGAAGCTATTGATTTTGACCCTTCCCAATATTTAAATCCAAAAGAATTAAGAAGAACGGATAGGTTTGTCCAGTTTGCCATTGTTGCAGCCAAGTCTTGTATCGAAGATAGCGGCTTAGACCTTGGAAAACTGGATTTGAACAGGGCCGGTGTTTTAATTGGATCCGGTATCGGTGGCCTTCATACTATTGAAAAAGAAGCTTTTCAATATATCGAAAAAGGACCATCCAGAATAACGCCATTTCTTATACCTATGCTTATAGTAAATATGGCATCCGGGCAAGTATCTATTATGCTTGGGTTTAAAGGCCCCAATTCGACTGTTGCTACGGCCTGTGCTACGGGAAATCATGCTATTGGGGATGCTTATAAGATCATTCAACGCGGCGATGCGGATGTTATGATAGCCGGAGGCACTGAAGGAGCAATTACGCCTTTGGGTTTCGGAGGGTTTTGCGCATTAAAGGCCTTATCCACCAGGAATGATGCGCCTGAAAAAGCTAGTAGGCCTTTTGATAAGGGTAGAGACGGTTTTGTAATGGGCGAGGGCGCCGGTTTGGTTATTTTAGAAGAGCTTGAGCATGCCAAAGCAAGAAATGCCAGGATATATGCTGAGATGGCCGGATACGGTATGAGTGGTGATGGGTATCACATGACTGCTCCTCATCCGGAGGGTGATGGGGCTGTTAGATGCATACAGGCGTGCCTTAAAGATGGCGGTTTTAAACCCGAAGATATAGATTATATAAATGCTCATGGTACTTCAACAGAGCTTAATGATAAAATTGAAACACTTGCAATTAAAAAAGTTTTTGGAAAACATGCTTATAAGCTTGCCGTAAGCTCCACCAAATCTATGACAGGGCATCTATTAGGTGCAGCCGGCGGTGTAGAGTTCATAGTTTGCGCTATGACAATAAAAGAAGGTATTATCCCTCCTACAATTAATCAGGAGACCCCTGACCCTGATTGCGATCTCGATTATGTTCCAAATAAGGCCCGAAAGGCAACAGTCAGAGTTGCTATTTCCAACGCATTTGGTTTCGGCGGCCACAATGCAACTATCGCCGTAAAGAAATTTTTATAAAATCTTTCCTTTAAACCGATTGTTCCTAACAAATTAATTGAAATAAAATCTACTTATATGATATACTATAATTATATTAATAATATAATTATAAGCTCAAATTACTCTGTATTAATTTATAGAATAAAATTTTGAGACTAAGGGGATATTATGATTCTGCGAAAGACAGTTCTTCTGGGACAGTTTCTTTTAGATCGAGGAATTATAACTGCCGATAAGCTGGATAAAGCCTTAAAAGAGCACAAAAAAACCAATGAATTTTTAGGGACTACGCTTGTCAAGCTGGGTTTTATCAGCGAAGAAGAGCTTGTCCCTTTGCTGGCTGAACATCTGAATATCCGGTATGTTAAGCTAAAAAACACATCCATAGATCCCAAGGTAATAGAAAAGGTTCCTGCCAAATTTGCCTGCCATTATAAGTTGATGCCGATCAGTTTTAAAGATAACAATCTGAATCTGGGGGTCACAGACCCATTGGATATTCAGACATTGGATGATATAAAGCTTCTCTTAGGATATGAAATCACGCCTGTATTGTGCGGAGAGAAAGATATTTTGGAAGCAATAAAAAAATATTATGGAGTAGGCGCTGAAACCATAGAAAGTATGATGGAGGATACGGTAGGAGAAGCTCTCCCGGCGGAATTTAAAAAGACGGAAGATATTGAGGAAATGGCAGAAGATGCCTCGATAATAAAATTTGTTAATCAGATATTGCTTCAGGCCTACCGTGACAGAAGTACTGATATTCACATTGAACCCTATGAAGACGAATTGAAGATAAGATACAGAATAGACGGTATTTTGCATGATGTGCCGATCCCGCCCACAATAAAGCATTTTAAATCTGCGATAGTTTCAAGAATCAAAATCATGTCATCACTGAACATCGCCGAAAGGCGCTTGCCGCAGGATGGGCGTATAAGCGTTAAGGTGGGAGACGTGGACCTTGACCTCAGGGTATCTATTCTGCCTTCAGCGCACGGAGAGAGTGTTGTTATTAGGCTTTTGTCGGGCAATGTCTTATTTGGTCTTGAAAATCTCGGGTTATTCAAAAAAGATCTTGAGATACTTGAGGATATGATCAAAAAACCGCACGGGATTATTTTTGTAACCGGGCCGACAGGCAGCGGTAAGACCACAACCTTGTATGCATCCTTGAGCAAAATAAACAGCCCGGATAAAAAAATTATAACTATCGAAGACCCTATTGAGTATCAGATAAAAGGTATCACGCAGATACAGGTCAATCCAAAGATTGGTTTTACATTTGCGGCAGGCCTAAGAAGTATGCTAAGGCACGATCCTGATGTAATGATGGTCGGAGAGGTCAGGGATTATGAGACCGCTGAGATAACCATCAGAGTCGCTTTGACTGGCCATCTTGTTTTCAGCACGCTTCATACAAATAACGCCCCTGGGGCGGTGACGAGGTTACTCGATATGGGAGTAGAGCCGTTTCTCGTTTCGAGTTCAGTTGAGTGTATAATAGCACAGAGACTTGTCAGGGTTATATGCAGTGAGTGTAAAAGGGAGGTTCAGCCAAAAGCTGAGATGGTAAAAGAGCTTGGTGTTAAGCCTTCGCATATAGAAAAGATAAGGATATTTGAAGGGAAAGGCTGTGATGCGTGCAAATTCACCGGGTATCGCGGAAGAACAGCTATTTACGAAATCCTTGTTATAGATGAAGCGATAAAAGAGCTGATCTTAAAACGCGCTTCAAGCGACCAGATAAAAAAAGTCGCAATGGAAAAAGGTATGCGTACTCTTCGTCAGGACGGCTGGGAAAAGATAGTCATGGGTATTACGACGCCGGAAGAAGTTGTTAGAGTAGCTGAAGAGATATAAATATAGCTATCAGCTATCAGATCTGCCTGTCCGTTAACAGGCGAAGCTGTCAGCCAAAAACCATAAACAAACAGGCAAAAAATGCCAAAGTTTTATTATAAAGCTAAGACAGGCCCAAAAGATTTTGTTGAAGGAATTATTGAAGCAGAAAGCGAAAACGGTGCAATAAGGAAAGTAACCGATATGGGTTACTTTCCTCTTTTGGTCAAAAGAGAGGATATCTCTAAGAATAAATCCTTAGGCCCTCTCTCTTTTTTTAATAGGGCAAAATTATCTGACGTAAGTGTATTTACCAGGCAGTTATCGGATCTATTAGGGGCAGGGCTTCCGCTTGTAAAAGCACTGGATGTTCTTACTAAGCAGACGGAAAATAAGAATCTTGCCTCAATCGTAAACCAGATGAGGGACTTCGTAAGAGACGGTAATACTCTTTCAGAGGCGATGAGTAAGCATCCGGAAGTTTTTTCAAATTTATTTGTAAGTATGATCAGATCGGGTGAAACAGGCGGCGCATTGGAAGGAGTTTTGGCAAGACTTGCGGAATTTTCAGAAAAACAGCTGGAGCTGCAGACAAAGGTCAAATCAGCGATGGCATACCCGGCCTTGATGGCATTTGTAGGTTTGGCTACCATATTTGTTCTTTTGACATTTGTTATCCCGAGGATCGTTGTCATGTTCCAAGACCTTGGGCAATCTCTTCCTATTCCGACGATGATTTTGGTTGCAATAAGCATGTTTTTTAAGAAATTCTGGTATTTAGCGCTCAGCGGGATTTTAATAATTTATTTTATCGGTAATAGAGCTATCAAAACAAAAGAAGGCAGGCTTGCATTTGATAATTTTAAATTAAAGGTCCCTATTTTTGGAGAACTGACAAAAAGAACCGAAATCTCAAGGTTTGCCAGGACATTAAGCACTCTTTTGTCCAACGGAGTTCCAATGATAGAGGCGCTCGACGTAGTGAGCAATACCCTAACAAACGATGTCTTGAGAAATGACGTCAGGACCGCCCTTAAAGAGGTTCAAACAGGCTCCACCTTAACCGATGGGCTTTCAAAAGGTAAAAATTTCCCTCTGTTCGTTATAAATATGATTGCCGTAGGAGAAGAAGGGGGTTTACTGGAAAGTTCGTTGGCTAAAGTAGCGGACTCCTACGAAAAACAGGTTGATAAGACCATAAGGGTAATGACCTCTTTGCTGGAGCCGTTACTGATCTTATCTTTAGGGTTAGTTGTAGGTTTTATTGTTGTTTCAATGCTTTTGCCGATATTCCAGATTAATTTTATGGCAAGATGAGTAAGTTAGGAGTTATTAGTTTATAGTTATGAGTAAGAAACAAAAATAAAAATTTTAAAAAACTGATTTCAAAGGAGTAAAATAAAAATGAAAAACAAAAAAGGATTTACGCTTGTTGAATTAATGCTTGTAGTAATAATAATAGGGATCCTTGTTGCTATGGTTGTGCCTAGGCTTGCAGGCAGGAGCGAACAAGCCAGAGTTGCTGCATGCGAAGCCGACATAAAATCAAATATTGCCTTAGCGTTGGATCTGTTTGAGCTTGATTGCGGTTCGTACCCTACATCAGAGCAGGCGCTTAAGGCCTTAAGACAGAATCCTGATTCAACAAAATACAAAAATTGGAAAGGACCTTACCTGAAAAAAGAACCTCTTGACCCCTGGGGTAATCAGTATAAATATGCCGTTCCCTCAACACATGGTGTCGATTATGATCTCTATTCATTCGGGCCCGATGGTAAAGATGACGGTGGCGGCGGAGATGATGTCACGAATTGGGAGAAAGACTCTGCTGAAAATCAGTAAAAAAAAGATAACGGGGTTTACTCTTATAGAGCTAGCTATTATTACCGTTATAATTTTGATAATAATAGCCGGGTCTATACCGCTTTTCGGTAGGACGTATAGGAGTTTAGAGCTCAATAACTGCGCTTTGAATATTTCAAAACTTATTCGGTTTGCTCAGGAGCGTGCGATAGTGGAAAGCAACTCTTTGAGGATAAATTTTGATTTTACAAAAAAGACATATTGGCTTACCGCTCAGGATCTTCAGGGCTCGGAATTCAAGGCTTTTAAAAATGACAGATTCGGTGCGGTTTTTAAGATTCCGGATTCTATGGAAATTGAAGGAGAGAAAAATTTAGCTAATTTTTATCCCGATGGTAGATCTGATAAGATCAGTATAAAATTATCGTCCAAAGATGAGAGTTTATATTTAAGTACAAGTTTAAAGGCGGGTTATGTCAATATTTCAAAAGAAGATCCTGAGATCAAATAATCACGGCTTTCTTTTGCTGGAGGTTTTGGTAAGCATCCTTGTGATATCGATAGGGATCGTTTTTGTATTCAGGTCATTTTCCACTTCAATAAAAGCCTTTAAAGTTTCCAGGGAATATTTCAAAGCTACGTTATTTATGGAGGAGGCGATGTGGCCTTATAATGACAAGGGGATAACCGCCGGCAGTTTTGATGGGACATTCCCTCAGGATGATTTATATAAGTGGACTGTTGTTTCTACGATACCGGATCCGGAAACGGCATCAACATATAAGATATATAAAGTTATCCCAAAAATTTCCTGGAAAAGCGGCGACTCTGAGGGAAACCTTGCTTATGCAACATTCTTAAAAGAAAAGACCGAACCTTAGATGAAAAAACACATTGCTAACAAAGGTTTTACATTCGTTGAATTAATGATAGCTATAACTATATTTTCTATTATAGCGATCTCAATCTATTCGGCATTTGGCACCGGTATCAGGGTTTGGAGGCAGGGAGAAAATTCTATTGCCTTCAACCAGGACCTAAGATTGGCTTTGGAGGATTTGGCTGTTGAGCTAAAAAATGCCATAAACTACAGCCAGGATGACCCGCTTCTCGGTTTTAACGGCTTGGAAAAAGAAATAAGATTTTTGACTCTTTTAAATCAGGAAGGCGGAAGAAAACTTTGTGTTGTCTCTTATTTTATTAACGAGGAAAAGGGCGGGATATTAAGCTTTAAAAGAGCTCAGGCTGACCAGTTGGCAGGGTTTGAGATTGATAAGTCCAAGGGCGAGATAGTCATATCAAATATTTCTGATGTAAGCTTTTCTTATGCATATGATACCAAAGATGAAGCTAATCCTTACGAGTGGCTTGGTGTATGGGAAAATTCAAAAATAGTACCAAGAGGGATTAAAGTTTTTTTTAAAATTAAAAATCCAGATAATAAGGCAAGCGAAGAGGTTTATACAAAAATGATTTTCATCCCATCGGGTACATTAGGGGAAAAAACATAAAATACCATGCGGTTTAATTCAGTCAATAATAGAGGTACAATTTTAGTAGTTTGTTTGTGGGTCCTGGCAATTTTAGTTATGCTTGCTATCGGGATCGGATTTAGATTGTCATTAGAACTGAAGATGTCGAAGTTTAGTATAAATAAGCAAAAAGCCATATATTTGGCAAGAGGTGGCGTAAACCAATGGCTTGCTGTTCTTAAGGCGGATACAAATGATTATGATTCGCTTAATGAGATTTGGAGCAATGGTATTGATGCGCTGCATGAGACATCTATTTTTAAAGATGTTAGCCTGATGGATGAGTCTAATAATGTTATTGGGACTTATACGGCGCTTCATTCAGTCGGGAAAGATGAGGCCGGTAAAGATATTTATCTTTACGGTGCTTCTGATGAGGATAGTAAGATAAATATTAATAAGGCTTCATTGGAACAGCTTAAGGTTCTTTTTTTGGATAATCCTGAAATAGCTCCATCTGTAATAAATTGGAGGACTGCAGGGATTCCTGATGACCCTTATTATGAAGAGTTGAAATATAAAGAAAAACATAAAGAGTTTGATGCTATTGAGGAGCTAATATTAGTGAAAGGGGTAACCCCCGAGATCTATTCTAAAATTAAGGACTATATAACTGTTTTTGGGGATGATTCAAAGGTAAATATTAACACTGTTTCAGGAGAAGTATTAAAACTAGTGATACAAAGCACCGAGCCAAATGAAGCAATAGCAAAAACTTTGGCAGATGCTATGATAAGTTATAGAAGAAATAATTTTGAAGATGGAAATATATCTAACCATGTTTTTTATAGCACCTCTATAGATGTAGTTAATGATTTAAATCTTGAATTAGCGTATCAAACAGTCTATGATAAGGCGTCGGTTAATTTTAAGGTTAAATCAAGTTTTTTTAGGGTACGGGTCCTTGGTTTGGTAGCAAACAGCCGCGTCAAAAGAATTGTTGATATAGTAGTAAAAAAAGATGACCCAAACTTAAGCTATCTTTATTATCATGAAGAATAAAGATCATTATAAAGGCAAATCTTAATGTTATTTATTAAAGAAAAATATATTTTGGCTTTTGAGATAGAAGATGGCTATATAAAATATGCTATCTTAAGCTACAAGAATGATAAAAACCTTCTTATTAAGCTTGGTAAAAAAGAGTTTAACCCAAATGATCCAAGAGATGGTTATAAAGCATTAAAAGATATTGTAAACCATTATAAAAAATCTAAACCTCAGATAATTTTATGCATATCGCGAAGATATTTTACCGTAAGGAACATGAAGATACCGTCTTTTGAGGAATTGGAGATAAGGAATATCCTGGAGCTTCAGGCTACCAGGCAGATACCCTATGCAAAAGAAGAGATAGTAACTGATTTTAAAATTATTGAGAAATTTTCGGATGGATTTTCAAGCGTCTTTTTTGCCATAGCGCATCAGGACGTTATTAAAAAAAGATTAGATCTTTTCTATCAAAATGGTCTGGATGTAGATGTGGTTACAATAAGTACGGATTCGCTTTGGTCAAGATTTTTATTGTATGATACATCCGCAATGAAGATGCCTTACGCAGTTATAGATTTGGATAGTGCAAATGCCGAAATTATTATTGTCGGAGAGAATAATTTTGAGTTTTCAAGAAGCTTCTCTTATAAATTAGACAATCTCGATAAGTTTGTTGACGAAGTTCGCCTCACATTCACTACTTATTCTAGCGAAAAAGAGTCCAAAGTTGGGTCAATTATTGTCACAGGCCAGGAAGAGGACCTAGAGGCGATTATAGATGCCATCAAAAAAGGCATAGATATAGATGTTAAAAAAGTATCGCAGTTTGAAAATCTTTCCCTATCTGTTGAAATAACAAAAGATATCGAGAGTGCTCAAGGGGTGTCGTTCAATGCGATCATGGGATGTTTGTTTAATCCTAATGCGCTTACCCTGAATTTTCTCCCAAAAGATATTTTATTCGGGAGGCAGATGCATTCGCTAAGAAGAAATTTTATTATATTCGCCAGCCTGCTTTTAGCGACAATAATCAGTTTTTCGTCGGTAATTTATTTTAAGATAAGGGAGAAGTCAGAGGTTTTAAATGGCATCGAAAGCCGCATTAAATCTCTTGAACCTGAAGTCACAAAGCTGGATAAGATTTCAAAAAATCTCAGTATTGTCAAAAATCAGCTGAACCTTCGGGGGTCCAGCATAGATATCATAAGAGAGGTCTACAAGATAATGCCGGCAGGGATATATCTTACGGCGCTTAATTATGAGGAAGGCAAATCAGTAGTGTTAAAAGGGAATGCTTCTACGCTTTCAGACGTTCTCAGGCTTGTTACGAGCCTTGAGAGTTCCGATTATTTTGAATCAGTTAAGCTTAAGTATGTAACAAATAGACGGATAAGAGGCCGGGATATGACAGATTTTGAGATCAACGGTCCTTTGACTATTATAAATCATTCGGAGTAAATATGGTTTTTGCAAATTTAACAAAAAGGGAAAAAACAATAACCGTACTGACTATTTTGTTTGTGGCTATCTTTCTTTT
This sequence comes from uncultured Planctomycetia bacterium, assembly GCA_964460615.1. GTDB lineage: Bacteria > Omnitrophota > Gorgyraeia > CAYWPX01 > CAYWPX01 > CAYWPX01. The sequence goes on along the minus strand of CAYWPX010000006.1, from coordinate 51,118 downwards.
GTATACCCAGGTTGTCGAAAGAGTGATCAAAAGATGGATGAATCTTGATAAAGAGATCACGTCAAAGTCCATAAAATTAAAAAAGGACATCAAACTGCTTTCCAAAAAAGATACTATTGAAAAAGAGTACAAGAAATTCCTTTCTTCAATTAAATCCGGTATGAGCGAGGAAGAGGAGGCGGCAAATGTTCTGGCTGACATAGAGACTGTAGCAAAAAACAATTCTTTTTCTATCATTAATATCAAACCTTCGCCTTCAATAGATACTCCTTCTTACAAAGAGATTATTTTTGAAGTCAGTTCTGAGTCCGGAATAAATGAATTAATAAAATTTATATATGACCTGCAGTCTTTAAAGAAGCTTATCAAGGTAAAGAGATTGAGCTTATCCGCCAAAGTTGCAGAGGCTGGAACGCTAAAAAGCACTCTATACTTGACAAAAATTTTAATAAAATAATGAATTTTATCAAAACACTTGAAAAATAGCATAATTTAATATATACTCTCTACATAGAGAGTATATAAACACTCTCTATATGGAGAGTAATTTGAGTACCAATCAAATATATTTGATCAAAGATTTAGCATATTTATCAGGTTTATCAGTTTATACGATAAAGTACTATCTAAAACTGGGCCTTATAAGAGAGATAGGAAAAACCCCGCGCAGTAATTTTAGGTATTTTGATAATTCTACTCTTAACAATCTAAAAACTATAAGAGATTTAAGGATCCATGGCCATTCTCTCGCGGCTATTAAAGAGGAGCTTAATTTATTATAGAGAATGTTCTGATTTAGAAATAAACTGACAGGTACAAGGAGTTTTATGAGTTATTTTGAAATGCTTAACCTAAAGAAAGAGCCGTTTTCTTCAAGCCCTGATCCTGCTTTTTTTTATAGGTCAAGCGCTCATGAAACAGCTCTTCACAGGCTTGAGATAGGGATCAGATTAAGAAGAGGGCTTAGCCTTATTCTTGGCGATGTTGGTACCGGCAAGACAACCCTAGGTAGAACGCTTCTCCAGTCTTTCAATAACGAAGATAATTATATTTTTCATATGATCCTCGATCCAACCTATAAATCCGAATTCCAGTTTTTATCCAGCCTTACTAAGATGTTTGGCGCTAAGCCGCTTTTTCGCTCTACTCTTGATTATAAGGAGTCGATAGAAAAATATCTTTTCCAAAAAGGTGTTGAAGAAAATAAGACAATAGTTCTTCTTATTGATGAAGGCCAAAAGCTTAGTCCTACATTTTTGGAGATATTAAGAACGCTTCTAAATTATGAGACTAATGAATATAAACTTCTGCAGCTTGTTATCTTCGCGCAGATGGAATTTTTGCCAAGAATAAGAAGAATAAAAAATTTCATGGATAGGGTTACACTTAAATATATCATCAACCCTTTAGATGAAAACGAGACCAGAAATATGATCGAATTCCGTCTCAAAGAGGCCGGTTATATGGGCAATACGCCTTTATTTACGGGCGGTGCTATTAAACTGATTCACGAAAGTACCCTAGGGTATCCAAGGCGCATTTCAATAATGTGCCACAATGCTTTAGAATTTCTTGTTATGAATGATCGCAGAGTTGTTGACGATGAAATTATTAACGAGATTACTAGCGATGAGGTAGCATATAAATGAAAAAAGACGTCTCTCCGGAAGAAAAACTTCTTAATGTTATCAGGGCTAAAAAGAGCGAAAGCGATAATCTGTCTCCGACTGAAAAGCATGATCCTTATTTTGGCAGATTTGAAAATCCTCAAGCCTCTTCTAATACTGCAAGCGTATTTCAGAAGAAGTTGTCCAATGTCGAAAGAAAATGGCTTTCTAAAATAAGCGAATTAAAATATCTTAATATCGTGTTGGCTATTGTTCTCCTGTCAATAGGAGGCTATGTTATTTATGAGTTGTCGTCTCCTGAAGAGACGCCGCTTTTTACTAAAGACTTGGAGCTTGTAAGTGTTAATGAGGGTTCTATACCAAAAACCGAACAAACCAATCAGGGGGATGAAAAACCTTTTTCTTACTATTCTGACAATCTTGATGCAAAAGATTTGTTTAGAGCAGGAAGCGGACAATCGGAAGAAGTCGAAAAGCCAAAAATTGACGAAGAGAAGATAGCTAAAGAAATAATCTCTAATCTTAGCCTTATGGGGATAGTAAAAGGCGATAATCCTCAGGCGATTATTGAAGATAAAAAAGGCCAAAAAAGTTATTTTTTGAATAAGGGCGATGCTATAGGCGAAGCGACGATATCGGATATTTTTGAAAACAAGGTAATCATAGATATTAATGGTAAACAGTACGAGTTGGTACTTTAATTTCGTAAAATAATTTTAACGGAGGATTTTGATGGCCAATAAAATTTTGAGTTTTATCTTATGTTTTATTTTTTTATTTAGCGAGATGGGTGTTTTTTGTCAAGAGACTCTAAATGAAGGCCCGGCAATCCCAAGCTCTCCTAATATGATCATGCCTCCTTTTGTGATGCCGAATATGCCGCCTGGTTTTGGGCAAAGACAGATCCCTGAAGGTGCTTTGCCGGATGAGGCAGGAAGCCCCGAAATCATAAATACGGAAGAACCTCCTGCCGAAGCCATTACCTCTGAAGTGTATGAGGAAGAGCCCCCTTCAAGCACGAATGTAACCCCGGCTGTTACGGCTTATAAGCCTGTAGCAAAAGAAACCCCGGAAAAAACCGTCACTAAAGGTGCTCAAACAGGCTCTAAGGCGAGCGTATCCCAACCTCCCGCTAAAAGTAATAAAGAATTGAGGGAAACAAATGATGGGACGATTTCTTTGGATCTCAAGGGGGTGGATGTAGTCGATGTTTTAAAGATGCTTGCATCAAGAAGCAGTCTGAATATAGTGGTAGGGAAAAACGTAAGAGGGAAAGTAACTATATTTTTGAATGATGTTGATTTATGGGATGCTTTTGAGATTATTCTTGCCTCAAATGAATTGGCTTTTGATAAGAGAGGCGACATAATAAATGTTATGACTGAGCGTGATTATGAACTGATTTATGGTGAAAAATTCAATGACAAAACCAAGATCAGGATAATTAAGCTTCAATATGCCAAAGCAAGTGAGGTAGCAAAATTTCTCAATCAGATGAAGTCAAGGATAGGCAAAATTATTACCGATGATGTTTCTAATACCATAATTTTGATAGACAACCCGGTTCAGGTTATGGAAATGGAAGACATGGTGGCAAAGCTGGACACTGAGACTGAAACCAGGGTCTTCTCCCTTGACTATGCCAAGGCAGAGGATCTTAAGGTAAAGATCAACGATCTTATCACCAAGGGTTCGGGGATTTTGCAGGTTGATGAGAGGACTAATAAAATTGTTGTGACTGATACAAGAAAAAAGTTAGAAGAGATCGAAAATGTTATCAATGCATTTGATGAAAAACATAAAGAAGTATTGATAGATGCTGAAATAATGGAAGTAAATTTGACTGACGAGACGAAAATGGGTATCAATTGGCAGGAGCTCCTAAAAAAATATAATGGCCTTACATTAAGCAGTCTTTTTAGTTATGCTGCTGCAGGTGGAGCAGGGCCGATAGGAGAATTGGCGGTGGGCACTCTTACAAGCGATGGCTACCAGGTGCTTATACAAGTACTCCAGTCTATCGGAAAAACCAAGACTCTGTCAAGGCCGAGAATAGTTGCCTTAAATAATCAGGAAGCTAAGATCCTTGTTGGTACGAAGCAGCCCTATACTACTGATACTGTTGTTCAGCCTGCTTCGGGTACGGCTACAACGGCGACAAACGTAACGTTTGTTGATGTAGGCATCAAACTCTATGTCACGCCTACAATCAATAATGAAGATTTTATTACTATGAAAATAAGGCCCGAAGTCAGTTCGTCGAGCTCAAATTATACCACAACAGCGAATGTCAAAATACCTATCGTAAATACATCAGAGGTTGAGACAAGCGTTATGGTCAAAGACGGCCTTACTATTGTAATAGGCGGGCTTATGAAGGATATTGATGATAAGCAAAAGAAACAGATCCCGTTTTTGGGCGACATACCTTTTATTGGCAGGGCTTTTCAGCAGACTGATAATACTATTACTCAACAGGAGATAGTGATCTTTCTTACTCCTCACATAATTACCGGAGATAGGTATAATGCTACACTTGCAAATGTCGAAACTACAGTAAAAATGTCAAAAACCTCAACGACAAAAGAAAAAGAGATCGATCTTATACCAAAACCGCTTAAACCCAAACAGCATGTTATAAAGATCCCTGAGCCAAAACCTCAGATAATAGAAAAAGTTGTGGAAAAACCTGTCGTAAAAGTTAAAGAGGTAGTTAAGGAAGTCCCGAAAGTTATTACAAAAGAAATTCCTATAAGTGAACCATCAAATATTTTAAGGAGCGGTTCAAGTTATGGGTATTATGAGGTGGTCAGGGATAAAGTTTTGCGGTATACAAAGGTCAACTCTCCCACAGAGAATTTGCAGGGGGATGTTAAGGTATATTTTAAAGTTGACCCCGAAGGAAAACTGATGGGAGAGCCCAAAATACTTAATGAGGTCGATAGTAAGCTCGGGAACTTGGTTAGGCAGAATGTTGAAAATGCTGCCCCATTTCCATCTTTTCCTAAAAATCTCGGAAAAGATTCTCAGACTTTTGTTTTGACAATTTCCTACGAGTAGAGACAGGTAATTTTAGTTGGTAATGAAAAGTTATAAAACGGATATTTTTCTATAAATTAATATATTATGTTTTTGTTTGACATTGTGTTTGATCGAACCTTCCTAATGCGCTCACCCATACCAAATACAATCTGTATGCTCTTTTGCGGGAATATTTTACCATGAAAGGATATCAGGAATAATTGTTGTAATCTAGAGTGGCAGTACAAAAAAACCAGATTTTAGGTAGATTTTAGCTTCAAAATTATTGACAATACTTATTGTTAAGGTTATAATGGCGCTTTATGTATTGTAACGAACTTAGGGTTTTGCTAAGTTTTAGGTGGGTTTAATAGTGTTTATTTAGCGGCTGCTTGCCTGTTGGCAGGTGGAAGAATTTAAAAGGAAGTTCTTCGGCAGCTAAAATGCTCCCAGCGATCGCATTTTTGCGCTGTCTCAGGATTAAATTTACTTAATTATTAAGGAATGCCCCTCATCTTGCCCCTTTAGGGCAGATTCGGGACGAATTTAAAAATCAAAATTCGGAGGATAAAGATGGATTATTTATTAAATGAACAGCAGATTATGATTAGAGATTTAGCTAAACAGATAGCGGATGAGAAGATCCGTCCTGTAGCTGCTGAATATGATGAAAAAGAAGAGTTTGCCTGGCCAATTGTTAAGATATTGGGAGAGAGTGATCTTTTTGGTGTGTATATACCCGAAGAGTATGGTGGTTTGGGTGGCGGGGTAATGGAACTTTGCGTTTGCACAGAAGAACTTTCCAAGGCATGCGGAGGCATATCTCTAGGATTAGCAGCAACAGCGCTAGGAACCTATCCCATACTTTTATATGGGAATGATGCCCAGAAGAAAAAATATCTTCCTGATATTGCTAAAGGCAAAAAACTTGCTGCATTCGCCATAACAGAGGCGGAAGCCGGGTCAGATGCCAGTGCCACAAAGACTACCGCCAGAAAAGAAGGCGATTATTATATCTTAAATGGCGTAAAGCAGTGGATAACAAACGGCGGAGAAGCCGATGTCTATACGGTAGTTGCAATGACCAATAAGGAAAAAGGTGCTAGAGGCGCAACCGTATTCATACTCGAAAAAGGTATGAAAGGTTTTGAATTCGGCAAAAAAGAGAAAAAACTCGGCATTCGTTCGTCAAGTACCAGAGAACTTATCTTTACCAATTGCAAGGTCCACAAAGACCAGATTCTCGGCAAAGAAGGCCTTGGATTTATAGTAGCGATGAAAACATTCGATAATTCTCGTCCGGGAGTAGCGGCCCAGGCAGTAGGCATAGCTCAAGGCGCTTTGGATCTGGCGGTAAAATATGCCAAAGAAAGAAAGCAGTTTGGCCATAGTATTTCAAGCTTTCAGGGTATTCAGTGGATGATCGCTGATATGGCAACGCAGGTCGAGGCTTCCAGGGCGCTTGTTTATTCAGTTGCAAGGATGGTTGATAGCGGAGCAAAAGATGTTTCCAAGCCTTCAGCTATGGCAAAGCTATTTGCCAGTGATGTGGCTATGAAAGTAACGACCGACGCTATACAGATATACGGCGGATATGGTTATATGAGAGATTACCCGATCGAAAAATATATGAGAGACGCTAAAATTACTCAGATATATGAGGGTACAAACCAGATTCAGAGAAATGTCATAGCTTTGCAGATAATAAAGGAAATGGCGAAATAGCGAATGGCAAATAGCTTATAGTAAAACCGAAAAAGAGAGAAATAGATGAATATAATAGTATGTATAAAGCAGGTTCCGGATACTACGGATGTTAAAATTAATCCTGAGACCAACACTTTAGTTAGAGAGGGCGTTAAATCCATTATTAATCCATTTGATACTTACGCCATTGAGGCAGGAGTGCGCCTTAAGGAAAAGTTTGGAGGTAAAGTTACAGTAGTTACAATGGGCCCGCCGCAGGCAAAGGATGCTTTAAGGGAAGCGATATCGGTCGGGTGCGATGAAGCGATATTGGTTTCTGACAGGGCATTTGCCGGTAGCGATACTTGGGCAACCAGCTACACGCTTAGTCAAGCTATCAAAAAAATCGGGAGTTTTGACATTATCATTTGTGGTAAGCAGGCATCAGACGGTGATACTGCGCAAGTGGGGCCCGGTATTTCAACGTGGCTTGATATACCGCAAGTTACATATGTAAAAAAGATCGAAGAAGCAGGGACAAGCAAGATAAAGGTTGAAAGGATGATGGAGGAAGGTTATGAGGTAATAGAGACTCCTCTTCCGTGTTTACTTACTGTCGTAAAAGAGATAAATGAACCCAGGCTTCCTTCTTTAAAAGGTAAGATGAAAGCTTCAAAGATAGAGATATTTACTTACAGCGCCAAAGATATAAACGCTGAAAGCCAAAATATAGGGTTGGAAGGTTCTCCTACAAAGGTTGTAAAAATATTTATGCCTCCGAAAAGAGAGGGCGGCCAGAAGCTTACCGGTGAACCCGATGAGATAGCTTCAAAACTGGCAGAACTTTTGAAAGGCGAGGTATAAAATGTCTATAAAAGTCCTAACTGATAAATGTGTTGGTTGTTCTCTGTGCGTTAAAACATGCCCTTTTTCTGCGATCAAGATGGTTGATAAAAAGGCAGTGATAGATCTTGATAAATGCACTCTTTGCGGCGCATGCGCTCCTTCCTGTAAATTTTCAGCCATTCAGATCGATAAAAAATCAACCCCAACTGCCAAAAAGGACCTGAGCCTTTATAAGGATGTATGGGTATTTTGCGAACAGAAAAAAGGTGCAATTCAGTCCATATCATGGGAACTTCTTGGAGAGGGGAGAAAGCTTGCCGATAGCCTTGGAGTAAAACTCTGCGGAGTTCTTCTTGGATCCAATGTAAAGGATAGGGCCGAAGAGATTATTCATAGAGGAGCTGACAAGGTGTATCTGGCTGATGCGGTGGAACTAGCACATTATCAGGATGAGCCTTATACAAAAGTTTTATGCGAATTAATAAATGAATATAAGCCTGAGATACTTCTTTCGGGAGCCAGTACCATAGGCAGGTCTTTAATTGCCAGAGTTGCTATAAAAGTAAACGCCGGCCTTACAGCCGATTGTACCAGCCTCGATATAGATAAAGAAAAGAGATTGCTGCTTCAGACTAGACCTGCTTTTGGCGGGAATATCATGGCGACTATTGTTGCTCCCAATCACAGGCCTCAGATGTCCACAGTCCGCCATAAGGTTATGAAAGAATCAAAGCATGATTCAAAAAGAAAAGGCGAGATAATAGAAAAGAAATTTTCACACGACCTTCTTTTATCAAGGACAAAACTTTTGGATTTTGTCGAAGAGATAGAATCTACGGTGAATCTTACCGAAGCAGATATTATTGTGTCGGGCGGAAGAGGATTGGGCGGACCGGAGAATTTTAAGATTATCGAGGAACTTGCGATAACACTGGGTGGGGCGGTAGGGGCATCAAGAATGGCGGTTGATTCCGGATGGATGCCGTATTCGCACCAGGTTGGCCAGACCGGGAAGACTGTTTGTCCTAAGATTTATTTTGCATGCGGCATAAGCGGGCAGATACAGCATCTCATCGGTATGCAATCATCCAAAATTATCGTAGCTATTAATAAGGATCCGGATGCGCCTATATTTAACTATGCTACTTATGGGATAGTTGGCGATGTCCTTACCATAGTTCCGATGCTTACAAAGGAATTTAAAAGGGTATTGGGAAAATGATGCTATTTAGTAGGTAGGATTAAGAAAATTAAAAGCCTACCCTATATATAGTAGAATGAATACACTCGGTAACCATTAATTGTGTTTTTTGTAACTTGACATCTTGTTTCTTATGTGATATATTTTGTTTGGTAATTTATAACAATAATTTTATGAGCCATAGTTGGTGGTTTTTGTTTTACTATGAGCCCTCTGCCTGTCATTAGCAGGCGGAACTATGAGCTATGAGCCAATATATGAGGTATAATGTATTTTAAATCGCTGGAACTTTTCGGATTCAAATCCTTTGCTACAAAAACAAAGCTTGAATTCGAACCCGGTGTCACTGCGATAGTTGGGCCCAACGGCTGCGGCAAAAGTAACATATTAGATGCCATAAGATGGGTTCTCGGTGAACAATCCATCAAATCCCTGCGCGGGCTTAAGATGGAAGATGTCATATTTAATGGCACGGAACTTGCTGAAGCTATAAATATGGCCGAGGTCTCATTAACGCTTTCCAACCACTCAAAACTTCTCCCTGTAGATTATGAAGAGATTACTGTCACTAGGCGCCTTTTTAGGTCTGGTGAAAGTGAATATCTATTGAACAAGACCCCTGTCAGGTTAAAAGATATCAATGAGCTTCTGATGGGCACTGGCATAGGTACAGAGTCTTATTCGATCATTGGACAGGGGAAAATCGACGCTATAATAAGCTCAGACCAGGAAGCCAGGCGTGAAATATTCGAAGAGGCCAGCGGTATTACTAAATTTAAATCCAAAAAGAAAGAAGCCTTAAGGAAACTTGAGCAGACTGACGAAAATCTTATCAGAATAAATGATATTATCCAGGAAGTAAAGCGCCAGATCAATTCTATCACTAGATCAGTCCAGAAAGCTGAGAAGTATAAAGAAAGATTTGACGAGCTTAAAACGCTCGAATTGAAGCTAGGCAAATATGATTTCAATATTTATTCGAGAGAGCTTGAAATTGTTTCCAGGAATATCGCCACCTTAAAAAGCGATGAAGAGAATGTGCAGAAAGAATTAGAGGTTTCGCAAGCCGAAGCATCTTCCTATAAAGAAAAGTTGGGGGCTGTTGATGATAAGCATTATTCTCTAAGGGAATCGATTTCCAGAATTAGCGCAACGATAGAAAACATTTCTAACAAAATTGAATTTGACAAAGTAAGGATAGATGAATCAAATCTTAGAATCGCCAATTTAGATAAAGAGATATTAATATTACAGGAAAGATTAAAGCATGTATCCGGTATTATAGAGGACCTCAGAGCCGATCTCGTGAGCGTTGAACAAAATGAGCAGGCAAAGTCTTCAGAGCTGAACGAAAGAACTATACGTATCGACCAGATCGAGCGCGAAATAAAAGAGACCCTTCAAAAGATCGAAGAATCCAAGAACACTATTGTTAACCAGTCAGCAAATCTAGCCAAAGCCAAAAATGAGATTATCAAAATCACAAGCGACCTTTCGAACCGTTCTCAGCGTGAAAGACGCCTCGTTATGGAGAAAGAGACTGTAAGCGTTGAGCTATCCGGGGTTAATGACAAATTAAACCAATGTGAAGACGGAATAAGGAATACCATGGCTCTTTTTGAAGAGTCTAATTCCAGGAAGATTAACCTGGAATCTACTATCAATAGGGTTACCGAGGAACTTGCCGGTATAGATTCCAAAATTAATGATCTGAAGAACACTTTATTTGCCAATGAAGCTAAGCTTGGTTTTTTTGAAGATCTTGTAAAAAAACATGAAGGATTTAAAGAAGGCGCCAGGGCAATACTTTTGGCCAATGAGAATAATCAGCTTGGGATAGAAGGGATTTTTGGCGCGCTGTGCGATTTGGTAATACCGAAAAGAGGTTTTGAGATAGCATTAGAGGTGGCTTTGGGTGAAAATGCCGATGCTATTGTTGTTAATAACCGCCAGACCGCGCTTAGGCTTATAGAATATCAAAGAAGTAATAATTTAGGCAAAGCTTCTTTTATAACTATAGACGAATCTTTTGGCGGTACTTGTCATGAGGTGCCAAATAACGCTGTCGGCAGACTGTCTGAATTCATTGATTGCGATGAGAGGTTTAAGGGGCTTGTGAATAATATCCTCGGCAATATATTTATTGTTGATGATATTAAATCGGCCGCCGAAAGTGCCGATTTTTCTAAAAATGATTTTAAGATAATGTCTAGGGATGGTGAGATAGCCTCAAGATATCTCTTAACCGGGGGTAGGATAGTCCTGGAAGAAGAAACAAGCCTTATTGGCAGAGAAATAAAGATCCGTGACCTTCGGGAGTCCATAACAAACTTCAGAAATGAAATAACTGTTTTTGAAGGAGACAGAATTAAAAAAGTCGAAGAATCTGATTTTGTCAAAAAAGAGCTGGAAGGTTTGCAGATCGAAGTAAAAAAACTTGAACTCGAACTTATAGATAAAAATAACCAGAAAGATACAATAACAAAAGAGGTAAAGCGCCTTAATGATGAAATAGCCCTCCTTGATTTAGAGCTCGACGAAATTAAAGATATTATTCTTGATCTTAATTCTCAGAAGGAATCCATCGAGAAAAATATCGTTGTTATGGAAAATGAAGTCGTAACCAGTGAAAATTTTATAAAAAACTCCGATGCGATCATAGGGGGCGATCAGAAAGAGCGTGAAGACCTTATTATAAGAATAGCTGAGCTTAAAACGGAAATCGGCCTGGTTCAGAAGGAGAAAGATAATCTATATCTTAATATCAGAAACTATGAATCTTCCTTTGAGGTTGAGAATAAACTTATCCAAAATAAACAGTCTGAGCTCGAAGCTTCCCGGATAAAAATCACTGAGCTTAATAACGAAATAGGTAATTTGGCTGATACTATCGAGGGGATAAATAAAGAACGTGAAGCCGTCTCTATCGAACTTGCAGAAGTCGATAAGGCCAGAGAGTCTCTAATAGCAACTCTTAAGATCGCAGAGGACCGTATATATCAGGTCCAGAAAAAATCCAACACCATACGCGAAAGCCTATACGAAGCCGAATTAAAAAATAAAGATGTATTTTTTAAATTTGATACACTTAAGAATACTATTAGTCAGTCATACAAGGTCGAGATCGATAAGCTAGAAGTTGAAATGCCTCAAGAGGATGTTAATTGGGATGAGTTCAGGACAGTGGCTTCGGAGTTAAGGTCAAAACTTGAGTCTATGGGCCAGGTCAATATGGTGGCTATAGAGGAGCATAAAGAACTTGAAGAAAGATTCGCCTTTTTGTCAAAACAGCAGGAAGATCTGACTAACGCAAAAGACCAGCTGATGAAAGCCATCCAAAAGATAAATAAGACTACACGCGAATTATTCGTCGAGACATTCCAGAAAATACAGATAGAGTTCAAAAATTATTTTAGATTACTTTTTAACGGCGGCCAGGCAGAGCTTATGCTTCTGGATGATAGAGATGTATTGGAAAGCGGGATAGAGATCATCGTCCGTCCTCCCGGCAAAAAACTTCAGAGTATTTCGCTTCTTTCGGGCGGGGAGAAAGCCCTGACGGCTGTGGCACTTCTTTTTTCTATTCTTAAGATAAAGCCGACTCCGTTTTGTATTCTCGACGAAATCGACGCTCCTTTAGATGAATCCAATGTAGATAGATTTTCACGGGGATTGCAGGAATTTCTCAAAAGTTCACAATTTATTATTATCACTCACAATAAAAAGACCATAGCTTTATCCGATGTTATGTATGGTATTACGATGGAGAAATCCGGTATTTCAAAAATAGTTTCGGTTAAATTCTCCGATAGATCGCATAAAGAAGAAAAGACAGGAGTAGCCTTAAAAGGCGAAGAGAATAGGCCTATTACTGGTTCTGAGGTTACCCAAGAACCTTTCAAATCAGATACTTCGACCGAAGAAGCCCCAAAAGAAACCCCGGTTAATAACAATCCCGAAGAATTGGTCAATAAAGAATAATTTTAAATTGCTCCAGGCTTCATGCTTTAAACTCAAATAAATAAAACTTATTGCTCGTAGCCTATGGCGTGAAGCTTGTGGCATTTATTATATATTGTTATTATAAAGCAAAGTCTTATTCTTGCCGAGAGTTTTGGCTTTATAGAGGGCCTTATCTGCTTTAAGGATAAGGTCATTTTTGTCTTTTGTGGATTCCGGGAAGGTACAGATGCCGATACTGATGGTCATCTTGCCTTGAGGCTGGACTTCAATGTGCGGAAATTTAAATTCCTCAACTTTTATCCTTAATCGTTCGCCTATCATATAGGCTTCATCTTTTGAAGTATGGGGGAGGATTATTGCGTATTCCTCGCCGCCATAACGCGATACATAATCTTTTTTTCGGGAAGCATCTTTTAGGACTTTAGCGATACCTCTAATGATTTCATCACCGGCAACGTGGCCGCATTTATCATTATAATTTTTAAAATCATCTATATCTATAAGCATAAGAGACAAATGCATTTTTTCTTCTTCAGCTATAGCAATCTCCTTGGTCAGTATTGTCTGAAAATATCCATGGTTCCACAGTTTTGTTAGCCAGTCGGTATTCGAAAGAAAAACTTTTTCTTCGTAAAGCCTGGAATTTTCTATGGCTAAGCCTGCGTGGTTGGCAAAAAGGGTAAGTATCCTGACATCATTTTTTGTGATAGGTTTTTTGTTAAAAATGTTATCCGCTAATATAACCCCAAGGACTTTATCCTTGGCCTTAAGCGGAACAGTAACAAAATGATCGGTTCCTAGATAGTCCAGAGTGCCATCCCAGATCTTCTTCTTTATTTCATCGGTCGTGACTTCAAAAGGCATGCCTTCTAAGGCTGTAAGCGGTATAATGCCGGAATCTTCCGAGAGAGGGAGATGTATGGTCCTTACTAAGTTATGGAGTTTAGTATTGGGATCCTGCCTGAAGTTGTCGTAAGCATTAATGAGGTCCTCCAAAGAAAGGCGCTGGGATTCTATTCCTTTCCATATGAGATTGGCTTCTTCACCGGAGTGTGGGCCTATGCCCATCTTGCCCTCTATTTCAGAGCCCTTGTCGTTTACCAGAAAGAGCATAGCTCTATTAAATCCTAGGCCTTCATGCGAGGTGCAGGCAGTTAAGATTATATATAATATCTGGTCAAGCTCAAGCGTAGTGCGCATGGCATTGCTGATCTCATATAAAAGCATGAGTTCCTGCCTAGCGCGTTCCATCTCATCGATATTTGTGATCTTTTTTAGTCCGTCCATACGTCATTATGATATCTTATTTGCAAGTAAAAGTCAATGATAAGAGTCCGAACCGGGTATTAGCCGGTGATTGGGCGGTGCCTATTATCGAATTAACTTGATAGGTAGTAACCATAAGATTTTAAAAAAATAAGCATGGGAGCTTTGTTATTCTATATATGGACAAAAAACCCCCATAAAATCTTTTGAATTTAGCCCTAATTTTTTGGCATTTTTAGACGAAAAAAAGACTTGACAAACGGGCTGGAATTTGGTATAAATAAGCTACTTAGCGAAGATGGAGTGGGTATGGAATTTGGCCCACTTTTTTTATTGAAAGGAAGCTTATAAATGATTATAGAACAATTAAGGCCGATAATCGGCTCTTTTCTTAAAGAAAAGGGTTATGAGCTTATAGATCTTACTTTTCGCAAGGAATTTGGGAGTATGAACCTAAAAGTGCTCACTGATAGGCCTGATGGCGGGATAACCCTAGAAGAATGCGGCAGGCTAAGCGAAACTATAGGTGATATTGTTGATAATAGCGGTGTTATAACCACAAGTTATGTCCTAGAAGTTGCATCACCCGGCTTGGACAGGCCTATTGTTAGCGACAGGGACTATGAAAGGGTTTTAGGGCGGTTAATTAAGGTTTATGTGGCCAAACCTTTGGAAAAGAAAAGCGTTGTAACGGGAAAGCTTGTAAAGTTTGAGCAAGATAAGATAATATTGGATAAGAACGGAGAACAATTCGAAATTCCGCGCAGTCTTATTGCCAAGGCGGTATTGGAGATAGAATTCTAAATTGAAACAGAGGTATTACTATGAATAATGAACTATTGGTAGTGTTGGAACACATGGAGAGGGAAAAGGGTATCGATCGAGAGATACTTTTTTCAGCTATTGAACAGGCACTTCAGAGTGCTGCTAGAAAGATCGTAGGCAAAGCTTCCGAAGAGGATATAACCGCTACGGTTGACAGATTGACCGGCGAAATAAAGATCTATAAAGGTACTGTTGAGGTAAAGTCTGACGAATTTAGTCGTATTGCCGCGCAAACAGCCAAACAGGTTATCATACAGAAGATCAGAGAAGCTGAGAGAAATATCATATTTGATGATTTTACTGCAAAAGTCAACAGCCTTGTTACAGGTGCCGTTCATAGGTTTGAAAAAGGGAATTTGATCATAGATCTTGGAAGAGTGGAGGCGGTGCTATCAAGAAAGGAGCTCTCTCCAAAGGATAACTTCAAACAGGGAGACCGGGTCCGCGCTTATATTACTGAGGTCAGAAAAAATCCCAGAGGCCCTGAGGTGATCCTTTCGAGGCGAGCCGCGGGTTTTGTAAAAAAATTATTTGAACTTGAGGTTCCTGAGATTTATGAAGGAATAGTTGAGATACGCGCCATCTCTAGAGATGCAGGCGAAAGGACCAAGATCAGCGTTTATTCTAAAGATGAGAGAATTGATGGTGTAGGGGCATGCGTAGGTATGAGAGGTGCGAGGGTAAAAAATATAGTCAGAGAGCTCAACGGCGAAAGGATTGACATTGTTAGATGGAGTGATGACATAAAAGAATTCGCCAAAAATGCCCTTAGCCCGGCGGAGCTAGCTGATATAAAGGTTGACAAAGATCACAAAAAACTATTTATTACAGTCGAAGATGATCAGCTCTCTTTGGCTATCGGAAAGCACGGCCAGAATGTTAGGCTTGCTTCTGAGCTATTGAAGTGGGAGATCGATATTGTTTCTAAAGGCGAGCTTAAGGAAAAAAATAAAGAAAAGGAGAAGGCGGCTAGTAACTTAACCAAAAAGGATGAGACGGAAAGTTCTGAAGCAGCTGTCGAATCTGATACGCTTGATTCAATCGAGATAGAAGGCGTTGGTAAGAAGATAAAGGAAAAACTCATTGAAAGCGGTTTCAATACCATCACAAAAATCAAAAGTGCAACTCTGGAGGACCTGGTTAAGATCGAAGGTATTGGCGCAAAGACTGCTGAGCGTATTATAGACGCGGTAAAGTCGCTATAAATAAATTATGGTAATAAAAAAGAAAACAAAAGAAACTATTACAGAGGATAAGCCGAAAAAGGCTGTCAAAAAGGCTACTGCGGCAATTAGTGAAAAAGCCTCAGTGACTTTAAAAGATAAGCCATTGTCCAAAAAAGCAGCTTTGCCCAAAGTTACCAAGGCCAAGGCAGGGAGGCCCAAGAAAGCGGAAAGATCCGTTGAGAGTCTTCCCCAAACGGGTAAGAAGGAAGCATCTCTTAAAACGCCCCTAGCAGAGCCTGCCAAACCTTCAATAAAAAAAGAACAGATCAAATCCCAAGAAAAACCTGGCGAAGTAACCCAAAAGCCTCACATAAAAGAAGAAAAAATAAAAGAGGCTGTAACGCCAAAGCCGCAAGAATCTCTTAAAAGCGAAATAATTTCCAAGCCAACTCTTAAGACAGAAGAGAAGAAGATCCATCCGCCCTCAGAAATAAAGCCGAAAATAGAAGAGCCAAAAACGCCGATCGTTGAGACTTTAGAGGAAGTCGAAATATTAAAACCCGGAGAATCCGTATCGGAAGAGAATGTTATTCCTGGAAAAAAAGTTCTTCAGCTTCATTATCCTGTCAGTGTAAAAGATCTTGCTGAAAAATTTAATATAAAAGCCAATGAAATAATCAAGCGCCTTATAGTAAAGGGAGTGTTCGCTAACATAAACCAGTCCCTTACCGAAGAAAGAGTTTTAGAATTAGCCGGTGAACTGGGTATTCAGGTAGAGAGGGCTTCTGATTTAGACCAGGGATTGGTTACAGATACTATAAAAACTGCTGTAGACAAATCAAAACTTGTTTGGAGGGCGCCGATCGTAACTTTGATGGGACATGTAGATCACGGTAAAACATCTTTGTTGGATGCAATAAGAAAGTCGCATGTTACTGAAAAAGAGCACGGCGGTATTACTCAGCATATAGGAGCCTATTCCATTAAGACGTCAAAAGGCAGTATAACATTCTTAGATACGCCAGGGCATGAAGCTTTTACTGCTATGAGGGCAAGAGGCGCTAATGCTACGGATATAGTAATACTTGTTGTAGGCGCCGATGACGGGGTAATGCCTCAGACCAAAGAGGCTATCGACCACGCCAGGGCCGCTGAGGTTCCGATCGTAGTAGCTATAAATAAATGTGATCTTCCAACAGCAAATGTCGATAAGGTGAAGAAACAGCTTGCTGAAATCAACCTCTTAGCTGAGGATTGGGGTGGCAAGAATGTCATGGTAAAAGTCTCTGCTAAGACAGGAGCCGGGATAGACGAATTACTCGAAATGATTTTATTGGAAGCGGACCTGCTAGAGTTAAAAGCCGATCCCACAGCAAATCCAAAAGGTGTGGTTATAGAGGGCAGATTATCCGCCGGACAAGGGCCGCTGGCTACAATTTTAGTACAGAATGGTACTCTTAAATTGGGGGATGTTATTGTAAGCGGGCTTCATTATGGAAAAGTGAGAGCCATGATAAATGACGTCGGACATCGTGTCAAGGAGGCGTTGCCGTCAACTCCGGTCGAAGTAATCGGCCTTAAAGGCGTTCCTGAAGCAGGCGATGAATTTTATGTGGTGAACGACGAAAGAAAAGCCATAGAGATATGCGAATTGCGCAATGAAAAAGCAAAACAGGCATCATTTTTGTCAAAACATGTTACCCTGGAACATCTTTATGAAGAGATCCAGAAAGGCACGATAAAAGAGTTAAAACTTATTTTGAAAGGCGATGTTCAGGGGTCTGTAGAGGCGCTTGAGAAGTCATTGAATGAAATTGAAAGTCATGAGGTAAGATTGAAGTTCATACATTCTGATGTCGGCAACATAAATGAATCCGATGTTATTTTAGCCATGGCTTCAAATGCTGTTATAATTGGTTTCCACGTGAGGATTGAACCAAAGGCTCAAGGCATCGCAGAAAAAGAAGGAGTAGAGATAAAACTCTATAATATAATATACGAAGCCATTGAAGATGTAAAAGCGAGTTTGGAAGGGCTTTTGGAGCCAATAATCAAAGAGATTTTTATCGGTAGAGCCAGGGTTCAGCAAGTTTTTAAAGTTTCAAATATTGGGATTGTCGCCGGGTCAGTAGTTATTAAAGGTAAAATACTCCGCGGTGCAAACATGAAACTTGTCAGAAATGGTGCAAATATATATGAAGGTAAAATTATTTCATTGAAACGTTTAAAAGATGACGCTAAGGAAGTCCCGGAAGGAGTCGAATGCGGAATAGGTATAGGCCCGCAGGAAGATATAAAACCCGGAGATATTATCGAAGCGTTCAAACTTGAGAAAGTTGCCCGAAGATTATAATTTTTTAAGAAAGGAAGGGATAATAGGGGTAGAAATTATTTTAAAAGCCCCTTTGATCAGTCTATGAAAGAACGAGTCCTTAGCGGGATGAGGCCTACCGGCAAACTGCATATCGGGCACCTCTTTGGTGCACTTCAGAATTACCTGGAACTTCAAAAAAAATATAATTGTTTTTTTATGATAGCTGATTGGCACGCTCTTATGAGCGAGTATGAAAATCCCTCCGAGATAAGCGCCAATACTCTTGATTGCACAATAGACTGGCTGAGTGTAGGAGTGGACCCCGAGATAAGCACTATTTTTGTCCAGTCACACATAAAAGAGCATTTAGAGCTTAATATGGCTTTATCCGTAATGACGCCTTTATCATGGCTTGAAAGATGCCCTACATATAAAGAACAATTAAGAGAGATTACCACTAGAGACCTTACTACTTATGGATTTTTGGGATATCCTGTTTTGCAAGCGGCGGATATACTTCTTTACAAGGCGAAATATGTGCCTGTGGGTGTGGATCAACTCCCGCATTTAGAGATCGCAAGAGAAATAGTAAGGCGTTTTAACGGTCTTTATAAAAAAGAGGTCCTGGTTGAACCCGAGCCTATACTTACCAAATTTCCCAAGATCTTAGGAACGGACAACAGAAAAATGTCCAAAAGTTATGATAATTTTATATCTCTCTCGGACGAGCCAGAGGTGATAAAGAAGAAAGTCATGACCATGGTCACAGACCCGAAAAGGATAAAACTTTCCGATATCGGGCATCCCGATGAGTGTAATCTCTATTCATATTACAAGATTTTTAAGATGGATATTACAGAGGAGGTTTTTGACTATTGTTCAAAAGCTAAAGTCGGGTGTACTGTTTGCAAGGCAAAACTAGCCGATATAATAATAGATTATCTTGCTCCGATAAGAGAAAAAAGAAAAAAATTACTTAACGATAAAGAAAGTGTTGTTAAGGTCCTCGAAAAGGGCGCAATAAAGGCACAAGATTTTGCGTCAGACACAATGAGTGCAGTAAAAGCTGCTATGGGGTTGTTTCGATGAGCTATAAAGTAAAACTGGAGATTTTTGAGGGACCGCTAGATCTTCTTTTATATCTGATAAAAAAAGACGATATAAATATTTATGATATACCCATAGCAAAGATCACTGCCGAGTATCTGGATTATCTGGAAGTGATGAAGATGCTAGATCTTGACATAGCCGGGGATTTTATCCTGATGGCCGCGACTTTGATGCATATAAAATCCAAAATGCTTCTTCCTCCGACCCCCGGAGAGCTGGAGGATCTGGAAGAAGAAGACCCGAGAAATGAGCTCGTGAGGCGTTTATTAGAATACAAGAAATTTAAAGAGGCCGCAATGCAGCTTGGGGAGAAAGAGGCTAAGCAGAGAGAATTTTTTAAGAGGATCGTAACGGAAGAGCCTATAATCGATGACGGTGAAAATCCTTTTTTTGAAGTAAGCGTTTTTGATTTGATAACCGCTTTTACAAAGATCCTTAAGGATATCCCTAAGGATACTTTTTATAAGGTAATAAAAGACGAATTTACTGTAAGCGAAAAGATGCATGACATTTTGCATTTGGTGGTAAATAAAGAATTGGTCTTATTTACGGACCTATTTAAGAACGCGAAGAATAAATTTGAGATAGTTACGATATTTCTGGCGATCCTGGAGCTTACAAGGCTCAAAGAGATTGTATTTAAACAGTCTGAAATTTTCGGAGAGATAGAGATTTACAGGAATATAGATTTTATGAAACCCCAGAATAAGGAAAATAAGGAAGGCCACGTAAATGGAAATTGATAGAACTTTTATTAAACAGATCATAGAATCACTTATTTTTGTAAGCGAGCGCCCTATAACATTTGATGAGATCCACAAGGTCCTCAACGATTACGATAAAGATACCCTCTTTGGGCTCATCGAGGAGACAAGAAAAGATTTTGAAAACCAACAGCATGGAATTAAAATAATTGAAATTGCCGGTGGATACCAGTTTGCGACAGACCCTATTGCGGCCCCGCATCTTAGTAAGTACTATAAAAACAGGCAATCACAGCACCTTACAAAGGCGTCTTTAGAGACTCTTGCAATTATTGCTTATAGGCAGCCTATCACTAAATCTGAAATAGAGGCAATAAGAGGTGTCAATGTCGACGGTTCGATAAGAACCCTTTTGGACAGGAATCTTCTTAAGATCGTGGGCAGGAAGGATGTCCCTGGGAGGCCGATACTTTACGGGACAACGAAGAAATTTCTGGAGCATTTTGGGCTTAACTCTTTGGAAGAGCTCCCCCAGCTTCCTGAGTTTACCGAGAAGGATTTAGAGTTTGCCAGAGACGATAGTTTAAAAGTTGAGCTCAAAGACCGGAACTTAGAAGGGTTTGATGCTGAAAACCAGGAAGATCAGGTTTCTGAAGGGTTGAGTGAAGAGGAAAAAAATTTCAGTCAGGAAGCGATAGATAGCGGTATTTTGGAAGAGGAAGATTCTCTTGATAGCGAAGGATTAAATGAATTGGAAAAGTTGGATGGCTCAGCTGAACCAACAGAGGAAAGCAAAGATGAACATAAAGAGATTACGCCGCAAAATTGATGAATTTGATTCGAAGATAATAAAGCTTCTTAATGAAAGGGCCGAGATAACGATAGAGATCGGCAAGGTAAAGACTAAGGACAATTCCAGCATATATTCTCCTGACAGAGAGAAAGAAGTTCTTAGGAAGGCTGTGATTTTAAATAAAGGCCCACTTAAGGCAGAATCAATAAAAGCTGTTTATAGAGAGATAATGTCGGGTTCTCTTAGTTTGGAGAGGCCTATAAAGATAGCATATCTGGGCCCGGAATATACGTTTACTCACTTAGCGAGTTTAAAAAAATTCGGCCAAAGCGTTAAATACGAAGCACTTAAAAATATAACAGATATTTTTATGGAGGTTGAAAACGATAGATGCGATTATGGCGTTGCTCCGATAGAAAACTCCATAGAGGGCGCTATCAATCATACTCTCGATATGTTGGTAGATTCGGGGCTAGTGATCTGTTCCGAAGTATATCTGGAGATATCTCATAACCTGCTTTCCAAAGAGAGCAGCATGAAAAATATCAAAAAGATTTACTCAAATCCATATGTATTCGGCCAGTGTAGGCTATGGCTTGAGTCAAATCTTCCCGGAAGAGAAATTATCGAGGTCTCCAGTACCACGAGAGCTGCCGAGATTGTATCCAGGGAAAAACACTCTGCTGCTATAGCGAGCCTTGAGGCAGCTAAGCACAGTGGTTTAAATATTTTAGCCAAAGGTATTGAAGATAATCGTAATAATGTTACTCGGTTTCTTGTTATAAGTAAAGAGTTTGCCAAAAAAGCGACCGGCGATGATAAAACATCCATCATGTTTTCGGTTAAAGACAAGGTGGGGGCGCTTTTTTCCGCACTTTTGCCTTTTAAGAAATATAACATTAACCTTACCAAGATCGAATCCAGGCCTTCAAAGAAAAAAGCCTGGGAATATTATTTCTTTGTAGATTTTAAAGGATTTTACAAGGATGTAAAAGTAAAAAAAGCGCTTAATGAACTTGAGAAGCATTGTACGATAGTAAAGATTCTGGGAAGCTATCCGCTAGCGGAGTAAAAAAAACAGAATACAGATAACAGAAGACAGAGAAAAGAAAAATCTGATTTCTGACCTCTGTTTTCTGAAATCAGGGGTTATAATGGAAACGAAAGATTTAGCAAAAAAAGAGTTATTGAGTATCAAGCCCTATGAGCCGGGTAGGCCCATAGAAGAGGTCCAAAGAGAATATAATTTAAAGTCGGTCATAAAGCTTGCGTCTAATGAGAACCCTCTTGGCCCTTCGCCAAAGGCAATGGCAAGTATTAAAAAGGCCCTGACGAACATTAACCGCTACCCCGACGCAAACGGATTTTATCTAAAAAAGAAACTTGCAAAATATCTCGGGGTGGAAAGTTCAAATCTTGTTTTAGGTAATGGCTCGGACGAGCTTATTTGTCTTGCGCTTAAGACTTTTCTGAATAAAGGCGACAAAGTTATTATTTCCGACCCCACATTTTTGATCTATAAAATTGCGTCTATGATGGAAGGGGCTCAGATAGAGTTTGTTCCAATGGATAGCTTCAGATATGACCTTAAGGCAATTAAAGCAAAGATCGATTCAAGGACTAAGATGGTCTTTATTGCTAATCCTGACAACCCTACAGGTAGCTATGTAACAAAAAAAGAGATGGATGAATTTTTGACCGGGCTTCCTGATAACGTGATTGTTTTTTACGATGCTGCCTATTATGAGTTTGGGAAAGAGTTTATTGACTATCCTGATACAAAAGATTATTTATTAAAAAAGAATCTCATTATTACAAGGACTTTTTCTAAGGCCTATGGGCTCAGCGGGCTTAGGATAGGTTACGCTATAGCCCAAAATTCAATATCAGAGCTCATGGAAAGAGCAAGAGAGCCTTTTAATGTTAATTCTTTAGCGCAGGTCGGTGCTGAAGCTGCGCTCTCAGACACGGAATTTTTAAAAAGAACTTTGAAGGCCAATAAATCAGGAAGAAAATTTCTTTGCGATAACTTTAAAAAGATGAACTTGTTTTTTGTCCCAAGCGCAACAAATTTTGTTCTGGTTGATGTAAAAAGAGATTCAAAAGAGATTTTTAAGAAACTTCTCCAAAAAGGTATTATTGTAAGGGATATGAGTTCGTGGAATATGAGTACATTTATAAGAGTTACTATTGGTAAAGACGCTGAAAATAAATTATTCATAAAAGCGCTTAAAGAAGTATTGTAATAAAAAATAAAGGATCTATTTATGATAATAGTATTCAAAAAGGATGCGTCAGAGCAAGAGATAAATCATGTAATAGAGAAGATCAAAAAACTCGGCTTGAAAGCTATGGTATCTAAGGGCGCTGAGACAACTATCTTAGGGGTTATCGGTCCGGAAGATAGGATCGCCGCTCAGCCTATTGAAATATATCCTGGTGTCGAAAAAGTAATGCCTGTCTTAAAGCCTTATAAGCTTGTCTCAAGAGATTTTAAGAAAGAAAACAGCGTCATCAAAATCAGTGATACCGTATCCGTTGGCGGGAAGCAGGTAATTATGATGGCCGGACCTTGTTCGGTAGAGAATGAGACGCTTCTAATAAGTATTGCAAAAAAAATTAAGCAATCAGGCGCTACTGTTTTAAGAGGAGGCGCATTTAAACCCAGGTCATCTCCTTACAGTTTTCAGGGGTTGGGCGAAGAAGGGTTAAAATATTTGGCTGAAGCGAGGCGTGAGACTGGGCTTGCGATTGTGACGGAGGTTATGGATATCAGGGATATAGAGCTTGTGAGTAAATACGCGGATATGATCCAGATAGGCGCCAGGAATATGCAGAATTTTAACTTATTAAGAGAGGTCGGATTATCCAAAAAACCGGTTCTTTTAAAACGAGGGATGTCTAATACTATAAAAGAATTTCTTATGTCCGCTGAATATATTTTATCCGAAGGTAATTTTAATGTTATCCTCTGCGAGCGCGGAATAAGGACATTTGAAGATTATACCAGGTTTACCCTTGATGTTGCGGCTGTTCCCGCGATAAAGGAGCTTAGCCATTTGCCGGTAATAATAGATCCAAGCCATGCCGCCGGGAAATGGAATTTGGTAGGGCCGCTGGCTAAAGCCGGAATTGGCGCCGGAGCAGACGGTTTAATAATTGAGGTTCACCCAAACCCGGAAGAGGCTCTTTCAGACGGGGCGCAGTCATTACTACCCGAAAAGTTTGATCAATTAACAATAGAATTAAGAAAATTAGCCGAGGCGATGGGAAGGTTTATTTAAATGGTGCAATTTAATAAAATTGCAATAATAGGGGTTGGCTTAATTGGCGGATCTCTTGGTAAGGCGATAAAGAAAAGAAGACTTGCCAAGCGGGTCGTTGGTGTTGTTAGGCGAGAGATTTCCCTAAAGAATGCTCTTAAATATAAAGCCGTTGACAAAGCGACTATGAATATAAAAGACGGCGTTAGCGATGCGGATCTAGTTATCTTAGCTGTGTCGGTCGATAAGATAATACCATTTGGATTGGAATGCTATAAATTTATGAAGCCGGGCGCGATCCTGATGGATGTCGGAAGCGTAAAAGAAAAGATCGTTACTGTGCTTAGTAAAAATAAGCCATCCGGCATAAATTTTATCGGAGCTCATCCTATGGCCGGATCAGAAAAAAGCGGTGTTAGCGAAGCTAATCCGGGTCTATTTAACGGTTCAATTTGCATATTGGCTACTGAGAAGCCGCAGAATAGATCAGCGTTTATTAAGATCGAGAATTTCTGGAAAAGTCTTGGGTGTAGACGAATTGAAAAGATATCATCACCTTTGCACGATAAATTTGTTGCCCAGATCAGCCATACACCGCATCTCATCTCATGGGTTCTTTCGAAAGGTGTTGATAAAAACGCGTGTTCATTCGCTTCAACAGGTTTTAAGGACACAACCCGTTTGGCGCTTAGTGATATTAAGCTATGGTCGGAGATCTTTTTGATGAATAGGGTAAATGAGATTGAGCATCTGAGGCAAATTCAAAAGATCATAGGCGAGGCTATCGGTCTTTTATCCCAGAACGATGAAAAAGGGTTTAGAAATTTTTTAAAAAAAGCGAAAATAAACAAATTAAAGATTGATCAATGCCGGAAAAAATAATTGTAGCTATTGATGGGCCCGCGGGTAGCGGAAAAAGCACCGTAAGCAAACTTATTGCAAAAAGTCTCGGGTTATTGTTTATTGATACAGGAGCTATGTATAGAGCGCTTACGCTTAAGGCTATGAATGAAGGGATTAATTTGGAAGATGAAATTGCCCTTACGGATTTGGCCAAACGTTCCGACGTCGATCTGAAAGTTAATAAACGGGGTTTTCTTGAAGTGCTCTTGGATGGCAAAGACGTTAGTAGCCTTATAAGAACCCCGGAGCTTACAAAGAATATTAAGTTTATTGCAAGAACTAAGGGCGTTCGCGAAAGAATGGTAGCTCTTCAAAGGAAGATCGGTAATACCAGCTCTAAAGGGGCGGTGCTCGAAGGAAGAGATATAACAACAGTGGTTTTTCCGGATTCAAAATATAAATTTTATCTCGATGCATCCGTAGAGGAACGGGCAAAGAGGCGTTATATGGAGCTTATTGAAAAAGGCGAGAATATATCTTTAGAAGATTTAAAAAAAGATATAATTATCCGCGACGAAAGCGATTTTAATAGAGTATATGGGCCTCTAAAAATATCTCCAGATGCGGATTATATTGATACATCGAATTTAACTATCGAGGAAGTAACCGAAAAAGTACTAAAAACAATAGATAAAATAAAAAAATGTTCTACCTCTTCTGGCGTTTAGTCTTTAAAATATATTTTATCTTGACCTGCAGGCTTAAGATCTCGGGTTCGGAAAATATTCCCAAAAAAGGGCCGTTTATTCTTGCCGGGAACCATGTAAGTTACCTCGATCCGATCCTTCTTGGCGGAGGATGCAAGAGAAAAGACCTTTATTATATGGCGAGGCATACGCTCTTTAAGACTAAATTTTGGGATTGGGTTATGAGACATGTTCACGCATTTCCGGTTAAAAGGGATGTTGCTGATATGAATGCTTTTAAAACAGCTTTGAGGCACTTGAATAGCGGGCATGGATTGACTTTATTTCCGGAAGGCACCAGAAGCCTGGATGGGTCTTTGCAGAAACCCGAACCGGGGATCGGATTTTTGGTTTCCAAAAGCAGGGCCGTTGTTGTTCCCGCTTACGTCGGCGGTACTAATATTGTGCTGCCCAAAGGGCAGAAGAAGATAAAGCATTGCAAAATAACCGTTATTTTCGGTAAGCCGATAGTTTTCGATAATGTCAATCTGGCTAGCAAAGATAATTATATGAAGATCGCTCAAGATGTTATGGATGGCATAGCGAGTTTAAGCAAATTACATGAAAATAATTAAAGCAAAAAAAAGAGGTTTTTGTTTCGGCGTAAAAAGAGCCATTGACATAGCCGGTGTTGCGTTAAAGTCGCGCAAAGTCGATATTTATTGTATCGGACCGATAATACATAATCCGCAGGTAGTATCAAGCCTTAAGGAAAATGGGCTAAAGGTCACAGAAAGCGTTAAGGGATTGAGTAATTGCCAGGTGATTTTGCCTTCTCATGGAGTAAGTCCGGATATAGAGATGAAGTTAAAAAAAAATAACATCAAAACAATTAATGCGACCTGTCCCTATGTTCTAAGTTCTCAGAAGATCACGATGAATCTCGTGAAAGAGGGTTACGAGGTCTTAATATTTGGCGATAAATTTCATCCTGAAATTAAGGGGCTTCTTGGGATAGCAAAAAATGCCATAGTCGTTAATAGCCCCCAAGAGCTTAAGAGAATAAAGTTAAAAAACTCCAGGATAGGTTTAGTGGCTCAGACAACTAAAACCAGGATTGATTATTCAAAGATCATTGAAGAGCTGTCGAAAGTTGATTTTAAAGAACTTAAAATTTTTAATACTATATGCACAGATACACAGATTCGTCAGGAATGTGTGAGGGAGTTGGCTAAAGAGGCGGATATCATAATAGTTATTGGTGGTAAGAATAGCGCAAATACCAGGCACTTGGTGGATATCGCAAAATCCGAAAAGGTCAGGGCGTATCACATAGAGTCGCCTCTTGAGATAAAGAGGAGCTGGTTTAAAAATACGGATGTTGTTGGCATAGCAAGCGGCGCTTCAACGCCGGAGTATTTGATTGAAGAGGCCATAAAGATTATAAAAAAATAAATCGGGTTAGGTAATAGATACCTAGGCTATCAATATAGCGGCCCCAAACATGAACTTATTAATCATAAGTTCCGAACATGTAGTAAAAGAAGTAAAGTATCGCGAAAGGAGCAGTTGTTACAATGGTAGGCGAAGAACTTAAAAAAGAAAACGATCAATTTGAAGGAGGTGAAGAAAGCGAGACAGGAAGTCTTGATTTTCAGAAATTATTCCAGGAAAGCCTTAAGGATGTTAAAGAAGGCCAGATAGTAAAAGGAGTGATAGCTGAGATCAGGGAAAAAGAAGTTGTTGTTGATATTGGATATAAATCCGAAGGGACAGTAGCTCTGTATGAATTTTCTGATCCTAAAAACCTTAAGATAGGCGATCCTGTGGAGGTTCTAGTCGAGAAGATCGAGGACGAGAATGGAAACGTTGTTCTTTCTAAACTCAAAGCCGACCGTTCTCAGGGTTGGGAGAAGATTATATCCAGTTATAATGAAGGCGATATCATCAAGGGGCGCGTTACCCGCAAGGTTAAAGGCGGTCTTATGGTCGATATTGGAGTTGAGGCATTTTTGCCGGCGTCACTTGCGACGCTTAAGGGTTTTATCAACCTTAATCAGCTTCTTGGCCAGACCCTTGATTTTAAGATAGTCAAGATCAATAAACCAAGAAAGAACGTTGTTGTCTCAAGAAAAGATCTTCTTCAGCAACAGATGGAAGAATGCCGCGCAAAACTCATCACCGAACTTGAAAAAGGCAAAATTGCTCAAGGTCTAGTAAAGAATATTACCGACTTCGGAGCCTTTATTGACTTGGGCGGAGTAGACGGGCTTCTCCATATTACCGATATGAGCTGGGGCAGAATTTCTCATCCAAGCGAAATTCTTGCTATCGGCGACAAGATCGAAGTGATGGTTTTGGATATTGATAAGACAACTTGCAAAGTTTCTCTCGGACTTAAGCAGAAGACTGCAAATCCATGGGTAGATATCGAAACAAGATATCCTATCGGATCCAAAGTTAAGGGCAAAGTTGTGAATCTTATGCCTTATGGCGCTTTTGTAGAGCTTGAAAAAGGCGTAGAGGCCCTTATCCATATCTCTGAGCTTTCTTGGACCAAAAGATACGCTCACCCCAACGAGCTCCTTGCAATAGGAGACGTGGTTGAAGCGGTAGTATTGGATATGGATAAAGACAGCCAGAAGATCTCTCTTGGTATAAAACAGCTTGAGACCGATCCATGGTCAAGCGTTGAAGAGAAATACCCGGTTGGAATGAAGATAAAAGGGAAAGTGAGAAATCTTACAGACTACGGTGCTTTTATTGAGATCGAAGAGGGTATTGACGGATTTTTACATATCTCTGATATGTCATGGACCAAAAAGATCAACAATCCCCGCGAGATCCTCAAAAAAGGGCAGAAGATGGACGCCATAATTCTCGCTATCGATCCTAAAAATAGAAAGATCGCCCTAGGCGTAAAGCAGCTCATGCCGGATCCTTGGACTGAGATTGCCAAAAGATATGTCGCAGGCGAAGTATTCGAAGGTACCATCACTAAAGTCACGAATTTCGGGCTTTTTATTGAATTGGAGAAAGACCTCGAAGGTTTGGTGCATATAAGCGAAATCGGCGATGTAACTCCTGAAGTATTGGAAAAAGAGTTTAAGGTTGGCGATAAGCTTAAAGTATCTGTCATCAAGACCGACACCAAGGAAAGAAAGATAGCTCTTAAACCGAGCCTGTAATAACGGGGTAGGGGTAATCCCCTTTGGGGAGGCTACGCCTGGGGTTTGGATTAAGAAAAAAACAAAAAGCGCTGAAAAGAAATTTTTGGCGCTTTTTTTCTTATAGTTGTATGAAATAATATTTTGTAAAATTTATTGACTTAATTAATTTTAGGTTTAAAATATAACCAAATAGGTGCATTAAGCATAAAAGGGAAAACCCGTTTAAATTCGGGTGCGGTCCCGCCGCTGTAATCCCGCCCTTCCTTATCGGAGAGGGAACCCTTTCAACGGTAGTTTGCCACTGCTCGATACATTAAGAGTGGGAAGGCGGTTGAAAGGGCGGGAAAGCCAGAAGACCTACCTATTTATATAAAGACTTTCTCCCGGAAGACGGAGTATGGTCGTTTGCGGATTTAAAAAATTAGGGTATAATCCTCAAAATTTTCAGCAAATTTTGAGGATTTTTTTATTTTATTTCTGCTTTAGCAGAAATAAAATAACCCCAGCTGGGTTGATTTCATAAATCGGTGTATAATTTATGAAATCATGCAGGGGTAATAACTCTGCTTTAGCAGAAATAAAATAACCCCAGCTGGGTTGATTTAAAAAATATTTAATATTGAAGAAAACTGGAGGCGGAGGAGTAGGTAAATAATATTATTATGAAAAAAACAATTCTATATCTGGTTAGGCACGGCCAAACAAGTTTTAATAAGAACTTTCGATTTATGGGCCAGAAAGACGTTCCTTTAAATAGAACCGGTATCTATGAGGCAAATAGTTTAAAGGAATATTTTAAGGGTGTTCCTATAGATGTTATTTACGCCAGCTCTTTAATTAGGGCCTATAAGACAGCTAGTATAATCAACAAATGCCACAAGCTTCCTATAACAAAAGTCCCCCAGATAAAAGAGATTGATTTTGGCAAATGGGAAGGGCTCAATTATAAAAAAATTACCAGATACTCCGGGGAGATTTTTGCCAAATGGATTGAAAATCCTTTTTCTGTCAATATTCCAGGCGGTGAGAATATGAGAAAATTTGCCGCCAGGGTTACCAAAGCGATTAAAAAAATTATTAAGGAAAATAAAGGGAAAACTATCTTAGTTGTTAGTCATGGCGGGACACTTAGAGCGGTTTTAACCAAGATATTTGGTATTAAAAAGAATTTTATTAAGCTAGAACAGGCATCCGGAACTATAAATCTTATTGAACTTAATGGAAAATCTTTTAAGATCAAATTAGTAAATTATACAAAGCATATTCAGAAAGATTAAATTATGTCAAAAATAGTATTTATTTTAGGCGGAGTTAGAAGCGGGAAAAGCAGTTTTGCTCTAGAGCTTGCCAAAAAAAATAGATCAAAAACTTCCTTTATTGCTACTAATGTATTCAGAGATAGCGAGATGAAGGCGCGTATTAAAAGACATCAGCAATCAAGGCCGTGTAACTGGCAGACTATTGAAGAAGGATATGATCTGACAAAAACGCTGGCAAAAATTGGGATCGATACTAAAAATATCGTTATAGATTGCTTAGGTGTTTATGTTTCTAATCTTATGTATATAAAAAAAACCGATAAAGAGATTTTAGAAAATATAGATATATTTTTAGATCGGATCTTAAAATTAAAGAATAAAATCGTTTATATTGTTTCAAATGAAGTCGGGAATGGAGTGGTTCCCGTATCTAAACCCGGGAGAAGATTCAGGGATATACTCGGGATATCCAATCAGCTCGTTGCAAAAAGGGCCAAAGAGGCATATCTGTTGGTTGCGGGATTACCGGTTAAGATAAAATAGGTGACAGTGAACAGAGGACAGAGAAAAAGGATTACTAATGGAAAAATTGAATTTAAATGCAATAAAAGACCTTGATGTTATTTCGATGGAAAAAGCGAAGGCTTATCTTGATAATCTGACTAAGCCGATAGGAAGCCTTGGAAAGCTGGAAGATTGCGCTATCAGGATTGCCGGCATAAGAAGGGCTCCAAAGTCATTATTAAGGCGTAAAGTGATCTTTACCATGGCGGGCGATCATGGTGTAGCTTTAGAAGGAGTTTGTACATATCCAAGAGAAGTCACTCAACAGATGGTCTATAATTTTATGTCCGGAGGAGCGGCGATAAATGTATTAGCAAGGCACTCCGGGTGTGAGGTAATTGTAGTAGATATGGGAGTGGCCGGGGAAATTCTTGCCTCGCCGATAGGTGGCGGGGATAATTCAAAACTTCCTGCCTTGCCGGCAGACAGGAATAGTAAAAATTTTATAGATAAAAAAATAAATTTCGGGACTCAGAGTTTTCTAAAAGGTCCCGCTATGTCAAAAAATGAGGCGATAGATTCTATAAATAAGGGCGCCGAAGTTTTTGAAGACGCGTTTAATGAAAAACCGATCGATATTGTTGGGACCGGCGATATGGGGATAGGCAACACCACGCCGTCAAGTGCCATAATAAGTGTTATTACTGGGGCTAAAGTAAGCGAAGTTACCGGCCGCGGGGCAGGCTTAAGCGATGAAAGTCTTAGAAGAAAAATAGAAGTGATCGAAAAATCCATTGAGTTAAATAACCCTGATAAGCATGATGCGATCGATATTTTATCCAAATTGGGCGGATTTGAGATCGGTGGAATATGCGGGCTTATTTTAAAGGCAGCAGAATATTCGGTACCCGTTGTTCTGGACGGATTTATTTCGACTGCGGCAGGGCTCTTGGCTTATAAAATAAACCCAAAAGTAAAAGATTACATGTTCTCCGCACACAGATCTGCTGAGGGAGGCCATAGGATTGCGTTAGAATATATCAGCCTGGTCCCGATGCTGGATCTTGGGATGAGACTCGGTGAAGGTACCGGCTCGGCTATAGCGATAGGAGTGCTGGACGCCTCTCTAAAAATATTGAATGAAATGGCTACTTTTGAAAGTGCAGGAGTTTCCAAGGCAAACAGCGAAGAAGTCAAAGCTAAATAAAAAGGCGAGTTCAATGAAAGAAATGCTAATTGCAATAAGTTTTCTTACCAAGCTTCCTATTCCTAAAACCGGTTTATCTGATAAAGATATAGGAAGATCCAGCGCTTATTTCCCTCTAGCAGGGCTAGTTATTGCGGCAATAATCGTATTAGAATTTCTTATCCTAAAACAATTCTTTCCGATGCAAATCGTTAATCTTATAGTAATTTTATCCATGATCTTTATTACAGGAGCGATCCATATAGACGGTCTCGCGGATACTATGGATGGGCTTGGGAGTAAGGCAGCCGATAAGGATCGGATACTATCAATAATGCGCGATCCGAAGGTAGGCGTGATGGGTGTTATAGCGGTAGTATTTGATATCCTTCTTAAATACGCAGTGCTAAACAGCATAAATATTAAAGCGATCCCTTATGCAATATTATCTATGTGTCTAGTTTCCAGATGGGCTATGTCGCTATCAGTGAATACGTTTAGTTACGCGAGGACGGATGGCCTGGGAAAAGCATTTATACAAAATCGGTCAAATAAGAATTTGGCAATTTCGGGGATTTTTACTCTAGTAGTTATATCTTTAATATTTTTCCCGAGCATGGTCTATATAGTTTTGATCGTTAGCGTATTTTGTTATTTGTTTAATAAATACTTAACCCGTAAAATTGGCGGCATAACCGGGGATACTCTTGGAGCGGTAAGCGAAATTGCCGAAATACTGACCCTCTTACTTTTTGTACTTATTTGTTAGAACTATAGGAAGATTTATAATGAAGCCATTTAAAGCAATTATGATTCAAGGCACGGGATCGTCGTGCGGGAAGAGCCTTATTACTACTGCTTTATGCAGAATATTTAAAGAAGATAGCTATAAGGTTGCCCCCTATAAATCCCAAAATATGGCCTTAAATTCATTTGTAACGCTTGAGGGCGGCGAGATGGCAAGGGCCCAGGTGGTCCAGGCCATGGCAGCAGGCATACGGCCGCATACTGACATGAACCCGATCCTTATGAAACCAGTTGAAGATGAACTGGCACAGATAATAGTGCAGGGTAAAGCCTTGAGTAATATGTCAGTAGGTAAATATATTAAAGCCAAAAAAGATATATTCAAGAAAGCAAAAGAGTCTTTCGACAGGTTAAAAAATAAATCCGAGGTTATTGTTATAGAAGGCGCAGGAAGCCCTGCTGAGATAAACCTGAGATCTCATGATATTGCCAATATGGAAATAGCGTTTTATGCGAATGCTCCGGTAATAATAGTAGCCGATATTGATAAAGGCGGCGTATTTGCTAGCCTCATCGGGACTTTAGCGCTATTGAGCAAACGCGAAAGGAATTACGTCAAAGGATTTATTATAAATAAGTTTAGGGGGAACCTGAAGCTTCTTAAAGGCGGTTTGGATTTTTTAGAGAAGCGTACCGGGAAAAAAGTTCTGGGTGTCGTGCCTTATATAAAGGATTTAAGGATCCCCGACGAGGATGCGATATCCTTTGATAAGCTTATATATTCGGGTGATCTAAGAAAAAAAATAGACATAGCTATAATCCACTTACCGCATATTGCGGATATCTCCGACTATGAGCCTCTTTTATCAGAGATTGATGTTCTGGTCAGGTATGTCAGGGATCCAAGGGATTTAGGTAGGCCTGACATTCTTATTATTCCGGGAACCAAATCAACTATCGGGGATCTTGGGTATATAAAATCAATAGGCTTCAAAGAGGCGATATTAAATTTAAGCAAGCTAGGCACTGAGATCATAGGTATCTGTGGCGGCTTTCAGATGCTTGGTAAGGCCATAAAGGACGATTTAAAGGTAGAATCAAAAAATACTTTTTGCGAAGGCCTGGGGCTATTGGATATCAAGACTTACTTTAAGCCCGATAAAATAACTAAGCAGCTCGAAGGAATTCATCTGGATTCAGGATTAAGCGTCAAAGGTTATGAGATACATATGGGCAGGTCAACATATAATAATCAAAAACCTATTTTTAAGTTTAAGAAAGGCTATTATGACGGGACCTCAAATGAGCTTGGCAATGTATGGGGGACATATCTACACGGAGTTTTTAATAACAACGAATTTAGAAATAGCCTTCTTGATAGGATAAGAAAAAATAAAAAACTTGACCGTACTGCCAGTCCGGCCGCGATGTATGACCCGGAAAAAGAGATAGATAGGTTTGCTTCAATTGTAAGAAAGAGCCTGGATATGAAAGCCATTTATAAAATTTTAAAGGATGCAATATGACAAAATTATCTATAATCTTAATATTTGGATTTTTAATGGCAAGTCTTTTTAAAGATCCAAAATGTTTATGGAACCGAAGAAAGGCAATGGGTTCATTAACATCCAATCTTGAAGCTCTTTTAAAGAAAATATTTAAGGATGAGATATTAGCCGGGTTAGCGCTCGTCATAAGCGTAGTTTTTATTAATGTATCCATTGCATGGCTGGCTATAAGTTATTTTTCCAAGGTCAGTGAAATCATCGGGGTGGCAATATCGGCTTTTGTTCTATGGACAACCCTATCGCTGAAAAGAGTTTTTGAGGGCGGTAGAAAAGTTTATAATCTTTTGAATTTTAATAGATCTGATGAAGCAAGGACAGAGCTTTCTCAAATGATAGGTGTTGATAGCGATATCAATAAAGAAGATATTACATCTCTAACAATAAAAGCGGTATCAAGAAATATCGCAGAAGGTATTATTGCGCCGTTATTTTATGCTTTTCTCGGAGGGCCTCTTTGGGCGGTTCTCTATAAAACTATAAATGTTTTATATTGTATTCTGGTTGAGGGCAAAAATAATGCCGATATAGGCTATTTTTCCTCAGTGTTTTATAAAGCTATGAATTATATTCCACAAAAGATTTCAATAGCAATGAATCTGGCGGCAAATTATTTATCCAGGTTGGACGGTTCATTAACCAGATTTAGAGGTGAAGTATTTCATAAGGAAGAAATATATTATATTTTAAGAGTAATGGTTATCAGTTCAGTATTATTTCTGGGGGCGGAGCTTTTGGTTATAAATATGCTAAGGTATATATGAGATCATTAATTAGGATTTTAGTAATATTTTTTATCTTTGGCGTTTCCGGATGCGGACTATATGAGGGATCCAAGAATATGGATTCATCTTTAAGGGTAGTCTCTCTTTCGCCGAGCGCAACAGAGATTTTATTTTCGCTTGGCCTTGATAGCGAAATAGTCGGGGTAACAAGCTATTGTGACTATCCTGATAAAGCAAAAACCAAAGAGAAGATAGGTTCATACATAGAGCCGTCCATTGAAAAAATAATATCTCTTAAGCCCACTTTAATAATCAGTTGCGGGAATTTAAGCCAGGGCGATGCGAAAAAACTTAAGGATATGGGTTTTAATGTAGGTATCTTTAGCCCGAAGAATATCGGAGAGTTGATTGTTACTATTGATTCCATAGGAAAATTGACCGGAAAAGAAGAAAATTCAAACAAACTTATCGCTTCAATAAATGGAAAGCTGCAGAATATTAAGAGAGAAGTAGATCTGATACCAACGGATAATAGGCCGAAGGTTTATGTAGAAGTATCCTGGGACCCTCTTATTACGGCCGGTAAAGGGTCATTTGTGGATGAAGCTATCACGCTTGCAGGTGGCAGAAATATTGCTTATGACCTCAAGAACCCGTATGCCGCTATAAGTTCCGAGATCGTTCTTACGAGGGATCCTGACTATATTTTTCTAGGTTACATGCTAAAAGGCAGTGATAACAGCGGTATTTTTAGCCGCTTAGGGTGGGAAAATGTCGCCGCTATTAAGAATAAAAAAGTTTTTTCAGATATAGACCCGAATATCCTCTTAAGGATAGGGCCAAGGGTCATCGACGGCATAGAAATGATCCATGAGCGGATGTACAAAGGCAGGTTATAATGAGAGACCTTGAGAAAAGATCAAAGAAAAATAATTTTATTATTGTAGTGTTAATTATAGCACTGGCGCTACTCTCAATAGGTTCTTTATTCATAGGCCCTTCTAAAATTGCCCCCAACGAGTTATTTAGCAAAGAATTCATAAGTATTGCAATTCTTAGGCTTTCGAGGATAATCCTAGCGTTCATAGCTGGAGCGGCTCTTTCTGTAGTAGGAGCGGCTTTACAGGCAATACTCCGGAATCCTTTGAGTGACCCTTATATCCTGGGGGTATCTAGCGGAGGAGGTTTTGGCGCGGCGATCTCAATATATTTTGGTATAAGCATATCGATTTTTGGGATAGAGACTTTGCCGATCTTTGCTTTTCTGGGGGCGCTTTTATCTATATTTATGGTTTATAATATTTCAAATATTGGCGGGAGAAGGCCCATACAGACATTAATACTTTCGGGAGTAATTGTCGGGATATTGTTTTCAAGCTTATTAATGCTATTTGTCTTCAGCTCATCAAAAGAAGAGATCCATAATATTCTATGGTGGTTACTCGGGAGTCTTCAGGTTTTTAATCTTAGGCTCTTATCTATTGTGGCAGCGATAAATATAGCGGGGATTTTTATTATATGGTTTTATACTAAAGAGCTCAATGCGATTTTGATGGGCGAGGAAGATGCCGAGCATATGGGGATAAATGTCGAAAAGATAAAAAAAATCGTTCTTATAGTTTCCAGTCTGATGGTAGGGTCAATAGTCTCAATATCAGGAATTATTGGTTTTGTAGGACTGATCATACCTCACATGATGAGATTAATAGTCGGGCCTGATCATAAGGTGCTTATCCCGGCAAGTGCGCTTTTCGGGTCCATCTTTCTTATCTCTTGTGATACATTATCAAGAGTAATAATCGCCCCCAGTGAAATGCCTGTCGGGATAATTACTTCGCTGGTAGGAGCGCCGTATTTTATAGTATTATTAAGGAAAAAACAGAAAAATTACTTTAGCTGATATGATATTGGAATTTGATGATATATTCACTAGGTATGCTGATACTGAGGATATCCTGAAAGGAGTTTCCTTCGGGGTCCCTAAGGGAACTTTTTTGGGTGTTATAGGCCCCAACGGTTCAGGTAAAACGACGCTTTTAAGGGCCGCTACCAGGGTATTAAAACCTCATAAGGGTATAGTCAGATTTATGGGGGATGATATCAATAAAAAAGATCCATTATTTATAGCAAAGAATATCGCTGTGGTTCCTCAAAATTCGCCATCTGGTTTTTCATTCTCTGTCTTTGATGTTGCAATGATGGGCAGATATCCTCATAAAAAGCGGTTTGAAAGGAGCAAGGCAAGTGATTTTGAATTGGTAAACAATGCTCTTAAGCTGACCGATTGTACACATTTGGCTAAAAAAGATTTTGACGAGCTGAGTGCCGGTGAACGGCAGAGAGTAATAATCGCCAGGTCGTTAGCTCAGGAGCCAGGACTTTTAATGCTTGATGAGCCGACATCGCATTTGGATATCGGGCATGAGATCCAGATCTTCGATCTAATCAAAAAGCTTAATATTGAAAATAAACTGACAATCATCGCGATTTTACATGATCTTAATATAGCATCGCAATTTTGCGATAAGATCCTTCTTTTGGATAAAGGGGAGGTGGTGAAATACGGAAGGCCTGAAGAAGTTCTCGATTACAGGATCATTGAAGAAGTTTACAGGACGCCTGTTGTAGTCGAGAAAAGCAAAATTACAGGCGGGGTATACGTTAATCTGGTGTCAAAATTTAATTTAAAGAATTCTAATAAGGCTCTATAGGTTTAGAGCCAAACAATAATCACCCGGCATGCAAAGGAAGTCCCTGTAAAATTATTATAATCCAGGGCGCTGCCCAGCAACGGTAAAATTTAGTAGATAGCATATAGTGAATAGTATATGGTGAATAGTGAATGGTAGATCGTATATAGTATTAGAAACTTTTATTTTACCATTCACTAGCAACTATTCACTGACTACTAAATGAGCCCGGACTATTGCAAGCTAGCGGTATCTGGTAATTGAAAGTGCCGGAATCTGGCAAAACCAGAGTATTCTCTCGGGAGGAGAAAGTGTTAAAGAAGATATTAATTTTGGTAAGTTTGGTTTTGGTTTTTCCGAATATAAGTTTTTCCGAAGGCTATGATGATAGCGATGCATTGGATCTGGAAACAATAGTAGTAACCCCCACAAGAAGCGAAACCACCTACGCGAAAGCCGCAAGGTCTTTCGACGTCTTAAAAAGCGATTCTATTGAGCGTGCCAAGGTAGATAATACCCTTGCCAACATAATCGATAGCCTGCCGGCTGCAAAGATAGTGGATTACGGAGGAGTGGGTCAGCAGAAAAAGGTTGAGCTTAGGGGCGTAGACAGTTCCAATGTCCTTATAATGATAGATTCGCGTATTATAAATAGCCCCCGTGACGGGTCAGCTGATTTAAGTAAGATCCCTTTGGATAATATTGAAAGAATTGAAGTTGTAAGAGGCCCATCATCGAGTTTGTATGGTTCAAGCGCTTCCGGGGGCGTTATAAATATAATAACAAAACGAGCCAAAAAAGATTATTTTAGCTACGAAACCAATATAGGGAGCTTTAAGACCTGGCGAAATCTTCTTAATTACGGGGCAAAGATCAGAGATCTTGATTACAACCTTAGCTTTAGCAATATAACATCCAAGGGCTATAGGGACAATTCAGAGTACCAGGAATATGATTTTAATTCCAAAGTGGGATATGAACTTGGTTCAATGAATTCATTTGTATTCACTGCAGGGACTTTTTCTGACAAGGCAAATCTGCCGGGCAGGGTCGAGATGCCTACGCTTGACGACAGACAGCTTGATAGTAAAAATTATATGGATTTTGAATGGGATTTTAAACCAAGTGATGACACAACAATTAAAACAAAGCTTTATCAAAATTATGACAGACTTGAAGTCTATGAGTCTTATGTACCATTGGTCAAATCAACTCATACGACAAAGATGCGCTCGATGGATTTTTCTTTGGATCAGAAAATGACTTATTTTTATGATATTGTCGCCGGGTTTAACGGACAGGAGAACGGCATCAATAGTTCCGATAGCGGAAAACACAGGTATCTGGTAAGGTCATTTTATATAGATAACCACTTTGATTTGGATAGGTTACAGATATATTTCGGCGGGAGGACTGACAACTATTCATTTTTAGCAAATGACAAAACAAAATTCAATCCGTCATGTAACGCTTCGTATGAGATTGCCAAATATCTTAAAATAAGAGGCCTTATCGGGACATCATTCAGAGTGCCAACATTCAATGATCTATTCTGGCCGGCTACGCCATGGGCAGAGGGCAACCCTCAGCTTTCTCCTGAAAAAGGTTTTTCATACGAGGTCGGCATGGACCTGGTTAATACTAACGGGATAAATATCGCTCTCACATATTTTAAATCGAAGTTCAAGGATAAGATTAGTTGGGCTGAAGGGTCTGATTTTGTCTGGAGGCCGACAAATATTTCCAATTCCACTATTGATGGTATCGAGATAGGACCCAAGATCAGGCTCATGGAAAATCTGGATGGAAGCGTTTCCTATACATTTTTAAGGACTATAGATGACGCAACAAAAAAAGATATACCTTATAAACCAAGGAATAAGTTATCAGCAATTCTTACTTATAATTTACCGGATAATTTCAAGGCAACAGTCAGTTATTACTTCTCAGGCAAGTCTTTCAGTGACAGTGAACATTTAAATACCATAAAAGCATATTCTGTGGTAAACTTATATGTAAATAAGAGTATTACCAGGCATTTTGAAGCATTTCTAGGCATAGATAACCTATTTAATCTTAAATACCAGAAGATTAGCGGTTATCCCATGCCTCCTTTTACGCTGAATGTTGGAGGAAAAGTTAAGTTCTGATGTATATGCAAACGAATATTGATAAGTCGTTTACTTTAGCGGTTATTATATCCTTTGTTCTCCATATTTTTCTTTTGGGGCCATGGTTTATCTTATTTAAACTCAATCAGCCTGTCCATAAAAAAATCGAAGCTGTTTACATCCGGACTAAGGCTCCAGAGGCTAAAATTGCGAAAGTTGATACAGTAAAGATATCAAAATCCGATACTCTCGTAAAAGAAAATATAATCAAACCTTCCGTTACTCCTTTAACTAAAACAAATGAGATAAAATCAGAAAAGAAGGCTTTAACAAAAATTGATAATCCCCAGAAAATTGTCGATGCAAATTTAAATAAAGCCGCTACCGATCCTAAAATTATCAGGGATATTCCAAAAAAAGAGAGCGCCAAAGGCCTTGCCTATGCGTCCAGTTCGATCTCTTTGGATCAGGTAGTAAATCTTAATAACATCAAAGATTCCAACAATAAGGCAGCTTTAATCAAAAAGCCAGGTTTTATGAATTATTACCAGGCGGTACGTTCCAGGATAAGGGATTCCTTGGATGGTGATTATAATGCATTTAGGCAGGAAGGTGATGTGGCGGTCCATTTTAATGTCGGAAAAGCCGGAGAGCTTAAATTTGCTCAGGTAATTGAAAATAAATCAACCCAGAATTTTGCGATCAGGCGCCTTGCTTTAAGCGGTGTTGAGAATGCTGCGCCATTTCCTCCTATTCCTTCGAGTTTTAAGGAAGAAAATATAAGTTTTATCATAACGATATCGTTTAAACTTAAATGAATCCCGTTAGACTATTAAAAACCGCCAATTATTTTGTTGTAGCTAAAAATATAAAAAAAATTAACAGATGTCTGATTTGGTATCATAATTATATAGGAGTCTAACGGGATGAAAAAATTCATAATTCCTATTATTATATTAATAACAGTTAGCCTATTGGTATTCTTTTTTAAGCTCTATGATTTTAAAAGAATTAAAAATATGTTTTTTAATGAAAGTAAGAATAAATCCCTCACTCCTTCTGAAATGCTTTTATCCGCCAAAAGATCTATCCAGGAGAAGATGAAGACTTTTATTCCTCCTAAAGATGCCATCACGATCCATCTTAAAAATAAAAGTGTCATAAGCGGAACACTCATAGAAGAATCCGAAGATGCTCTGAGAATAAACTGGCAAGGCGGCGAAGTGGAGTTTAAGAAATATGAGATAGAATCAATTGATTATGGAAAATATACTGAGGGAAAAAAAGGAAATCTTTTTGAAGAAAAAAGAGATTCTGACTGGACTTACAAGAATGATCCCGTTCTGAAGCTCTATAACGGTAGTATTATAGATGATTCTATAAGATCTGTTTCTAGTGATATTGTATTGGTGGAAAATAAGCTTGAAGGGGGAGGTTCGATAGAGCAGGAGATAAAAAGAGCTGATATTGAAGCAATTATATTTAAACCTATAAAAAACAAGAGATCCGATGATCTGAAAGAGTCTCTTGAGCTACAGTTCCCTAAAATGAGCTTTTACGAAGAGGGGCCGATAACGATTATAACCGATTCGGATCGGCTATGGGTACAGCAGTTCAAAAAAGCTCTTCGCGAGCATTACACAGCATTTTATTTAGACTATTATGATCTTTTGAAAAAGAGATCCTGCTCTACACAAAACTTTATAGTAGTATTTGATTACTGGCCTGATTTTGTAAATTTTGCAATTGCTGACGGCGTGCCTGGATGGGCGGTGGCAGGGTATTTTACCCCGCATTCAGGCGTTCTCTACTCATTTAATGCATTAGGGGATAAGTTTTCAGAATTTCTTTACGAATCTATAGTCGGGGATGTAAGTAAGCAGATTGATACCACGGCTAATACTATCAAATCAGGTATTGATAAGCGTTATGAGATTTTTGTTGAAGGGCAGGCTGATGAGGTGAAGAAAAAGTTCCAGCATTATCACTCTGTATTAAAAGGCATTTATAGAGATGAAACATTTGATACTTTGCGCCATGAGTTTACGCATCAGCTTTTTTATAATTGGGGGGTTCAGAATGTTGCCATGTCGAAGGTTGCTGCCGAAGACAGAGAAAAGATAAAAAAGAAAAAAGAATTTATGGAAGCCAAAGATATTGAGTCGAAAAGAAAGGCTTTGATGGATCTGGCTAATCTGAGGCGAAAGGATGATGACATTAAATTTGATGCTTCAAGTTCCTGGTTTGTAGAAGGTCTGGCAACATATTCTGAAACAGAACCCATTGGTGAGATCAGCAAAAGATGGCTTTTTACATATCAGGATGGAGCCAGAAAAAATTCTCTCATGCCAATAGAGTTCCTTACATTATTTAAAATGGGCAGCTTCCCTGGTATATCAAATGAGGCTATGTATAGCGCATATGGCCAGAGCTGGGCGTTTGTATATTTTCTTATGAATAACCATAAAAAAGAATTTTTAGAATATCTTGACAAGATAGCCTTCGGCAAGTATTCTGATAACGAAAATCTTAATCTTTTACTTCAATGCTTGAATACTGACTTAAAGGATCTGGAAAAAGAATTTACCGAGTATATGTCGACTTTTGAGCCTTTGGAAGATCCCTATCTGGAGCAGTTTGATACAGCCCAGAGAATTTTTTCTAATTAATTGAAATAAACAAATAATTTTTATGGAGAAAAGATAATGCCTATGACAATAGATAAAGAATTGGAACTGATAAAACGCGGAGCAGTAGATATTATACAGCTGGATGAATTAAAGAAGAAATTAGAAGAATCTGTTAAAACCAAAAAACCGCTTATTATTAAAGCTGGGTTTGATCCCACAGCTCCTGATATACATCTTGGACATACTGTATTACTAAGGAAAATGAAACATTTTCAGGATCTTGGTCATGAGGTGGTGTTTCTTATAGGTGATTTTACAGGAATGATAGGGGATCCTAGCGGTAAGTCTGAAATGAGGCCTCGACTTACAAAAGAAGAAGTTCTAAAAAATGCCGAAACCTATAAGGCGCAGGTTTCAAAGATACTTGATTTAAGCAAAGTTAAGATTGTTTTTAATAGTGAGTGGCTTTCGAAGTTGGACGCATTTTTACTTGCTGAACTTATGTCCAAATACTCAGTAGCAAGGATGCTGGAAAGAGATGATTTTTCCAAAAGATATAAAGAAAATAAGCCTATAAGTATGCTTGAGTTTTTGTATCCGCTGTTTCAGGGGTATGATTCCGTGATGCTAAAAGCAGACGTTGAACTCGGTGGGACAGATCAGAGGTTTAATCTATTGGTAGGGCGCGATCTTCAGGGGTCTTATGGGCAAAGTGCTCAGGTGGTTTTGACTATGCCGTTATTAGTGGGCTTGGATGGCGTAAATAAAATGTCAAAATCTTTGGGTAATTATATAGGTATAAATGAGTCACCAAAAGACATCTTTGGAAAAGTAATGTCAATAACTGATGAGTTGATGTATACGTATTATGAGCTTCTAACCGATGAAAATATTGCCTTGATAAAATCAGATATAAAATCCGGCAAGCTTCACCCTAAACAGGCAAAAGTCAATTTAGCCAAAATTATTGTCGCCCAATATTATAGTTTGGTTGAAGCGGTGAAACAGGAAGAGGAGTTTGAAAGAGCATTTAAAGATAAGGGGTTTCCGACTGATGCTGAAACTGTGGCCTTGGAATGCATAGAAGGCGGGTCCAATGTTTCGCTTTTATGGATATTGACGAATTCCGGCCTAGCTACCAGCAATGGAGATGCTCGCAGAAAAATCTCTGAAGGCGCAGTTGAAATAAATTTTGATAAAATCCAGGATCCTGCCACAACCCTTTCCCGTAACGAGACCTACAATATCAGGCTTGGTAAAAAGTTTAAGAAAGTAATTCTTAAATAATATTTAACCAATAGATAATCCTCGTAATAACACAAAAACTTATTGTGGTGAATTTTTTATGGCTTAATAAATAATTATAGTTAGGAGATATTAAATTTAGATTTAGTATTGACTAATTTTGTATTTCAAGGTATACTTATTTTGCTTTTATGAACAAAAAAAACTGTAAAAATTTACACAAGCCTTTTAGTAGTTTGCTAAAAGGCTTTTTAATTTTTAAAGTTGATTTAAAAAGTGCTCAACTTAATACTAAGGAGATTATATGATCTTGAATAGATTTCTGGTTGCTATTTTTTGTCTATTAAGCATTGTCTTTTTGCCTATCAATGCTTCAGCGGATCCTGCTGATATTATTGTTGACGGAGGAACTATTAGTGTTGCCGGCGGTTCTTATAATAATATAGTTGTTAAAAATAATGGTATTCTCACCATAACTAGCAGTGTAACGGCAAACCAGGTATCTGTTGAGTGGGGAACTATGACCGTAAACGGCAACATCAACGTTTCCGGCTCTATAGATATACTAAACAATACATATACACCTAAGACAATAACAATCAACGGAAGTAATAATTCTGCCCAGAATATCTATGTCTATTCCGGTATTTTAAACCTGCTAGGAACGTGGAATGTAAATAATATGTTGGTGGGTCCTGGAGGCAAAGCTGATGTTATAACTCTAAGTGGAAGCAAACCTGGTTCAGGAAAGCTGGTTTTAAATTGTAGCCAATTTATTATCGATGCAAATGGCGAGCTTGATGCTTCCGGTGATGGTAATGATGGGAGAGGCCAAGGGAACGACTGGTATCGCGATTCAGCGGCCGGTGGTTATGGCGGCAAAGGAGGCAGAGGATACTGGGATTCAAGCAGTAATGGTGGTTATGTATATGGGGATCAATACTCCTTTAATATAGAAATGGGTTCTCGAGGAGGATATAACGGCGGAGGAAGTATAACCATTGTAGCTACGAATAGCATTACTATTAATGGAGCTATTAAATCGGATGGTATTACGTCTTACAATAGTAATGTTGGCGGTGGTTCAGGTGGGGGTATACTCATAAAATCACCTCTTTTAAATGTTACGGGTATTATTAGCGCAATAGGCGGAAACGGT
This sequence comes from uncultured Planctomycetia bacterium, assembly GCA_964460615.1. Taxonomy (GTDB): domain Bacteria; phylum Omnitrophota; class Gorgyraeia; order CAYWPX01; family CAYWPX01; genus CAYWPX01. The sequence goes on along the minus strand of CAYWPX010000006.1, from coordinate 6,812 downwards.
TATGATACTAGCGGAGGCGGAGGTGGCGGCCGCGTAAAAGTATTTTACGAAACAGGCGCAAGTACTTCTGATTTATCGGGTAAAATTGCTGTTACAGGTGGAACAAGAGGCGGATATCTGAATACCCAAAATGGCGGGACTGGAACAGTATGGATAGATGCAATACCAAACCCGCCTGCATTGCTTACTCCGGCAAATGGAGAAGTTTTATCTACAAATGTGCCTCATTTTGGTTTTAGTGTTGTTGACCAAAGTAGTGTTTTGGACGGTAGAGATGATGATTTAGCGTGTATTATTGAAATAAGCAAAGATAATTTTAGTACAATTTATAAAACCTACAGCCAGAATATATCCTTGTCCGGATGGTCAAAATTTTCATACAAAACTGGCGATACAGCCAGCTTTGTTTCGGAAGAGTCGTTACCTGCAGGTACTTATTCTTGGAGGGTTTGCTCGCGGGATAAGAGTATTACAAGTAGGTATTCAGAAATAAAATCTTTTGTTGTCCCCGAAGGTTCAACTGTTGAGCCTTCGGTTCATCTTTCTGATATTATAGTTGATGGGGATATCGCAGTCGCAAGCGGCGATTATAGGTATATTCTAATAAAAAATAATGGGTCTATATCTTTTAGCGGTGATACAACAGCCAATAAAGTTTATGTTGAATGGGGAACAATTACCGTAAATGGCAATTTAAATGTTTCCGATTCTATAACCATACCGGCTAACCCAACAACACCCAAAATATTGACTGTTTATGGAAATACTAATTCTTCTGATACAATAAATCTGTATTCAGGGACTATGAATTTTCTTGGAACGTGGGACGTTGATAATATAATTGTAGGAGCCGGAAGCAAAGCAGATGTTGTTGCTCTTACAAGTTCGTGGCCTGGCTCAGGCACACTCGTTCTTAATTGTTACCAGCTTACTGTTGATTCAAACGGCTTACTAGATGCTTCAGGCGATGGTAATGATGGAAGAGGACAGGGTAATGATTGGTACCGTGATTCAGCAGCCGGAGGTTATGGCGGTAAAGGCGGAAGAGGTTACTGGAATTCCAGTGCCAATGGCGGTTATACCTATGGCGACCAATATTCATTTGCTATAGAGATGGGTTCTCGAGGAGGATATAACGGCGGAGGAAGTATAACCATTGTAGCTACGAATAGCATTACTATTAATGGAGCTATTAAATCGGATGGTATTACTTCAGACAGCAGTAATACCGCTGGCGGGTCGGGCGGGGGTGTGCTGATAAAAACCCCTCGAGTGAACTGCCCAGGGATAATTAGCGCTAAAGGTGGAAATGGTGGCTATTATAGCGGCGGTGGCGGAGGAGGTAGAGTAAAAATTTTCTATGAATATGGTATTACCACTGCTGATCTATTAAGTAAAATTAATGTTGCTGGAGGCTTAAGAGGAGGATATCTCAACACGCAGAATGGCGGTGCCGGGACAATCCGCATCGGCCATACGCTTGTTTATGGAACTATATATAAAGAGGAAGAAGGGCAAAAGGTTGGGCTTGAAGGGGCAATGATTTCAGTAATGGATATAATGAGGACGACTACTCTTGCTTATTGCTATACTGATGCCAATGGCAAATTCTGGTTAGTCAATAATGATATTCCTGATGGTAATTATATAATCAAAACCAGTAAAGCCTCATATAATACCTATTCAGGAATGACGATTTTACGTAAAACCCAGTCGCTACCTTTCAGTGTTACTTTGTATCCACCGGTTATGGGTGCAGTGCCGCAGAGCGTTTTAGTCAATTCAGATGAATCTTATTCGTTAAATATTTCGGCAACTGACCAGAACAAAGATAAATTATCATTTAGTTCAATGAACCTTCCTGAAGGGGCAAGTCTGACGGATAACAATAATAACACAGCTACTTTTAATTGGACACCTACAAATTTCCAGGGAGGAGTTCATAAGGTAAGTTTTGATGTTACGGATGGACTTTTGACAGCGAATGCTGTGGTGGATATTGAGGTTAAAAGTACAAATAATCCACCTCAAATCAGCCCTGTCCTTCCTGCTGAAATTTACGAGGGCAACGTATTGAAATTTATGATAAAAGTAGTCGATCCGGATGGTGACACAATAATATTTTCTTCGGGCAATCTTCCTCGGGGAGCGGTTCTGAATTCCCAAACGGGAGAATTTACCTGGACGCCGGATTTTGACCAGCAGGGTTCCCACAGTATCAACTTTAAAGCAAGTGATTCTAAAGGGGGAGAAGATGTCGAGGTTTGCGCAGTATCTGTTATAAACTCTAGCATTTATGGAGTTATCAGGGATATTGTTACAAAAAAACCATTGCCTAATGCGACCATAAAAGTTTATAAAAACATAAGGACGTTTATTACCGTTTCAACAGACTCCAATGGTAAATATGTAATACCTGCCAACCTTACGAGTGGTATATATATTTGTGTTATTCAAGCAGATAATTATTTATCAGCCATTCACCCGGTACGAGTATTCAATAATAAGAGTACCGAATACAGCTCTTATTTAAGAAAGCTTCCCTGGGTAAAGCGATAAATAAGATAGTGAGTTGATTTTTTTAGCAAATTTGTTAAAGGGGGACAATGGAAAGAAGAATTTTTTTTCTTAAAATAATATTTACTATCTTTATTGCATCAGTTTTATCTTTTCCAGATTTTTCTTATTCAGGAGAGATGGTATTTTATGAGTCGTGTGAAAACTTATCCTCTGTTTCCAGTAATAACGGAATAATGGTCGGAAGCGATTATTCTTTTGTTCCCGGCGTTGTAGGTAACGCCATTAAACTTCCAAACTCACATATAGAATATCCTCTTCCTTCAGATATGACCCAGGGGACCGTGGAATGCTGGTTCAGATCATATTCTCCTGCCGGATTTCCTAAGGGAGGATTTTTCGGCATAGGCTATTTAGGGGATGACCCAAGTTCTTTCGGGACTTGGGCTGGGTATAACACAAGTACAAATTTATGGTATGCCAATAGTGAATTAAGAAACCAGGCTACTGGCATGATGCAAAGCCTCTATTATAATTTTCCGGGATTGCCGGATAGCTGGCATAAGCTGACCTTTGTCTGGCAGTCAACAGGTGCCAGCCCTTATATGCAGTGTTATCTTGACGGAATACCTGGAGCCTATAGAGTAATCGGGGGGACATTTACGCCTTCTTTGAACCACACCAAATTTTTTCTCGGGTATTGCGGATGGTATGGCCCGGCAAATAGCATTGTAGATGAATTTAAGATATTTAATTATCCAAAGACGGCCAGTGAAATTTCTCAAAATGAACTTGCCCCCACAATCTCAAAATCTATTCCTGAAAATTCAGCTGTAATTTTAGATCAAGGAAATATAGTTCCGTTTTCTGTGGCCATTACAAATCCCACCAATCAGCCGTTAGTAATTAATTGGTTTTTTAATGGGGCAAATGTTGGTTCCGGGAATGTTTATAATTATATCAGATTCAATGGCGAACAGATTGACGAAATCAAAGTAGAGGCTTCAAATACTTTGGGCACTGTTACTAAGTCCTGGTCTATTATGCAAAGAGGTGCAAGAACGAGTCCCGTAGTATTTAATAATACCATTTACATAAATGATGAAAAATTTCTTGTTAAGGGCGTAGATTACACCCCTTGGCTTATAGGTACGGGTCCCGATCCAAGAGCAGGGCACCTGGCGCTACCGAATGAGTATACCGATGTAACATCCAAGGTTACTAATAGCGGTACGACATACGTTACGGATTATTCGGGTAATGGAAAAATCGAGATGTGGGAAGTTATTCAGTATGATTTAATTACTATGAAAAATGTTGGTGCAAATACTATTCGTATTTATTCGGCTGGGTATTGGCACGACAAAAATATGAACGGAGCAATCGATAGAAGCGCTACTCCGGAAATAGACGAGGTTGCGCAGGGAGATTTGCCGGATTGGGTTATAGATAGAATATTATCTTTTGCAAATACAAATAACATGAAAGTGATTATCGGTTATTGGGTTCAGGAGGAAGACTTCAGAGACGCTGACCCATATGTAGGCGGGTACCAGCTTCAATGCGATTGGAATGATCTTGAAGTTGCGGAAAGAACTTTTGGAAGGATTGTTCAGAAATATGGAAATGATCCGGCGGTTCTTTCATGGGGCATAGGAAATGAGGTAAACGGCAGTTTTAACCATTCGTGGTTTACCTGGACAGTTGGGATAAATGATTATTTGAATGCCTTATATGCTTATGTTAGGAGTATTGATGCGAACGATTTGCCTATTATGTATGCCAAGTATATAGGAGAAACAGTTAATTTTAATAATTTGTCAGCGGACATAATAGGTCCTCAGGCATATATATATTCTCCGGCGGATGCGAATCTATTGGCAGAGTTTAATAATCAAGCGCCTTTTGGCAGGGCGTATATGATGCCTGAATTTGGCCACATCACTGGCCATATAAGCGGCCATTGGGATTTGGCAAAAAAATATTCTGGAGGTTGTTTTTTGGAGTATTGCGATGTTTTGTGGAAAGGTACTGCTGACGGTCAGAACAATATGGGGATGGTCGAAGAATATAGAGCCATCAAGACCGATAGATATAACCCTCTATATAATGTATATTCGCAAAATAACTTACCCGAGATTAATTCTTATATACCAGAATCTATAGTGGTCAATGAAAATAACGAAATTAATTTTACGTTTTCAGCGACCGATCCGGATATAGACGATTCATTGCTAATTTTTTCCGGAGTTAATTTGCCTTCTGGGGCAACTCTTGTAAATCACAATGACGGCACGGCGACATTTTATTGGAAGCCGGGTTTCATGGCAGGTAGGGTATCTAATTATGTGATAACAATAGTAATCTCAGACGGGGTCTCTCAAATCAATAAAGATGTTTCCGTAAAAGTAAACAATACGCTTGTTTTTGGGACTATATATAAGGAAGTCTCAGGTCAAAAGGTAGGCTTGGAAGGTGCCACGGTATCAATAATGGATATTACAAGAACTAACACCCTGGCATTTGCAACTACCGATACCAATGGTAAATTTTATTTAAACAGTGATTCTATAGCTGATGGTAATTATGTTATTAAGACTTCAAAGGAATCCTACAATACTTATTCAGGAATAACGCTTTTAAGAAGCACTCAGTCGCTCCCATTTTCCGTAACGTTGTACCCGCCGGTTCTTGGAAGTATGCCGTCTAGCTTATCGATAAATGAAAATGAAAAAATATCTTTGGCTTTAAGTGCTTCTGACTTAAATAAGGATAAACTCAGTTTTTCAGGTCTTAATATGCCTGTTGGGGCAGTGCTAGTAGATAACAATAACAATACCGCCAATCTCGAATGGACTCCAAATAGTGATCAGGCAGGGAATTATGAATTAGGGTTCAAGGTAACGGATGGGCTATTTGATACAAACACTAAAATTAATATTGAAGTAAAGAATGTTAACACTGCGCCTGTATTAGATGATATACCCGATCAAGTAGTTTATGAAGGCCAGACCCTGTCGATAGATCTGATGGCATCTGATATGGATACTCAAGATGTTTTAATTTATTCAGTTATCAATTGTCCTGTTGGAGCGTCGCTGGATAAAAATACCGGAATTTTTAAATGGATGCTTGACATTAATTCATCCGGTATGTATAATCTGACCTTTAAGGTTAGTGATGGAATAGGCGGGGAGGCTTCTAAAGTAGCTAGTATTAAAGTTATTAATTCATCATTATACGGCAAGGTTTTAAATAGAGCTACAAAGAAGCCGATACCAAATTCTAAGATCGAAATATATAAATGGAATAAGATAGTTGCTGTTGCTACAACCGGAATTGATGGGAGATATTTTATTTCAAGTAATTTGCCAACGGGCCTTTACTTAGTAAAAATAACGGCGCCTAATAGGCACTTTGGATTGGAAATAGTAAAGATCCGTCTGGATAATAGCTTGCTCTTAAATTTTTATATACGATAGTTCTTTTAAAAAAAACAAACCAAATTTTTATTTGAAAATATTTTAAAAAAAATTTAAAAAAAGCTTGACATATATTTTCAAAAGTGATATATTAACCAATACGTTTAGTTATTGAAAATGTTTCTTCTTAAAGCTTGTCAAGTAGCGACAAAGTGCAAAGGGGAAATTTTGAGTATTGAAATAAAAATTATTTACGAAAAGAGTGGTTAGAATAATTTAGAATTACAAGGTAAGTAAAACTTTAGGGCATCTTGTAAGATGCCTTTTTTGTCCCTTGTAAAAGGGATTTTTTTTCTCAATAAGATTTTTTAGAATTTGATTCACCAATTGCTTGGTGAATATATTGCTCTTTGAAGTTTGAGTAGCCGAGTCGAGCAGAATTCAAACTACGGTGGTAAAATCATCCCATATCTAATGGGGTGTTAGTTTTTTATCGGAGGGTTTGATTCTGGCTCAGAGTGAACGCTGGCGGCGTGGTTTAGGCATGCAAGTCGAACGATCTCGCAAGAGATAGTGGCAAAAGGGTGAGTAATGAATAGGTAATCTACCTTTAAGTTCAGAATAACCTGACGAAAGTCGGGCTAAAACTGGATAAGACCACGTCCCCTCAGGGGGATGGGGTTAAAAGTGGGGACCGCAAGGCCTACTGCTTGAAGAGGAGCCTGTTTCCTATCAGCTAGTTGGTGAGGTAACGGCCCACCAAGGCGATTGACGGGTAGCTGGTCTGAGAGGATGGTCAGCCACATTGGGACTGAGATACTGCCCAGACTCCTACGGGAGGCTGCAGTCGAGAATCTTTAGCAATGGACGAAA
>CAYWPX010000005.1:0-184276 GCA_964460615.1 uncultured Planctomycetia bacterium | reverse complement strand
AAGAGAAGGCGGCCATACAGTAGGCGCCGGTGCAATATCAGAGATATTTGAATAATATAAAGGAAATAAAATGGTTCAAGAGATTATTACATTCGAGTGCGCTGATTGCAAGAACCGTAACTATACAAGCACTAAGAATAAGAAGAAGAATCCCGATAGAATTGAAAGAAAAAAATATTGCAGATTTTGTAGAAAGACTACAATTCATAAAGAGACTAAGTAGTCAGTAACTTTTTTGGCATGAGTAAGGGAAAAGAGAGATAAACGAAGGAGCGTCGGTTAGTGGTAAACCAACGGTCTCCAAAACCGTAACTGCGGGTTCGATTCCTGCCGCTCCTGCCATCCTGATGTGACATTGGGATGATCTTGAAGTTATAACAAATTTAGTCTTAAAGTAAACACGGAATTTAGAAACAAATGTTCAATAAAGTTGGTAAATTTTTAACCGAAACTAAAGTGGAACTGGGCAAGGTTTCCTGGTCGACAAGGGACGAGCTGATCGGTTCGACAACGGTAGTTATAGTATCGCTGGCACTTCTTACAGTGTTCATCTATATATGCGATTTATTGCTATCTCATTTAGTTAACTTTCTTATTAGATAGGATCTTTGTAATCGATGGCTAAACAATGGTATGTAATTCACGTCCAGACTGGACACGAAGATAAAGTTAAGAAGAATCTTGAAGGTAACGCAAAGCTAAGTCCTCACGGTAACCTCATAACTCAAGTCTTAATCCCTACTGAGCAGGTATCGGAAATTAAAGACGGAAAAAAGAAGATTTCCCAAAGGAAATTTTTCCCCGGTTATGTTTTAGTGGAAATGGATCTCACGGATGATTCTTGGTATTTGATCAAAAATACTCCGGGGGTTACGGGTTTTATTGGCTCTGGTTCGAGGCCGGTATCTTTAAAAGAGGACGAGATTGACGCTATACTTAAGCAAGCTGAGACCGCCAAAGAGAAGCCCATTCCTAAGATTATCTTTGAAAAAGGCGAAAATATCAGAGTTACTGACGGGCCATTTACGAATTTTAATGGAGTTATTGAAGAAGTAAATCCGGCTAAGCAGAGATTAAAAGTGAATATTTCAATTTTTGGACGCTCTACTCCGGTTGAATTGGAATATTGGCAGGTAGAAAAAGTATAAAAGCAGTACACAGTACACAAGTCTGCCGGACGGCAGGCAGTACACAGATAAAGAATTGAGACGAAAACATGGCAAAAAAAGTTAAAGCAGTTATAAAATTATATTGTCCTGCAGGCCAGGCAAATCCGGCACCACCGGTAGGTCCCGCACTAGGTCAGCATGGGCTAAATATCATGGAATTTTGTAAGGCATTCAATGAAAAGTCTAAGGGGAAAGAGGGCCTCACTCTTCCTGTTGTAATAACGGCTTACGAAGACAGAACCTTTACCTTTATTATGAAGACTCCTCCTTGCTCAGTTCTCCTAAAGAGAGCTTGTGGTATTGCAAAAGCAAGCGGTGAGCCAAATAAGAATAAGGTTGGAAAAGTTACAAAGGATCAGGTTAAAGAAATCGCTAAGACGAAATTGCAGGACTTGAATACAAGGGATATTGCTGCTGCCATAAAGATAGTAGAAGGCACTGCAAGATCCATGGGAATAGAAGTAGAATAACTGAAGACAGAAAAGAGAAAGCAGAAGACAGAAAATCTGACTTCTGATATCTGAATTCTAAAAAGAAGAATAATAAAATGAGCAAAAGAACAAAAGAATTTGAAAAACTTGTAGACGAGAAAAAATTTTATACCCTGAAGAATGCGATCGATATTCTTAAGAAAGCTCCTCAGGTTAAGTTTGATCAGTCTGTTGAAGTTGCGATTAAGCTTGATATAGACCCAAAAGAATCTTCTCTTGCAATAAGAGGCACCGTTGCTCTTCCTCACGGAACCGGCAAAAAAATCAAGATCGCTGTATTTGCTAAAGGCGAAAATGAAAAAAATGCACAGGCGGCCGGGGCTGATTATGTTGGGGCGGATGATCTGGTAAGTAAAGTTCAGACCGGATGGTGCGATTTTGACGTTGCTATAGCGACACCTGAAATGATGAAGGATATGGCTAAACTTGGTAAGATATTAGGCCCTAGAGGTCTTATGCCGAACCCAAAAACAGGCACTGTTACAGATAATGTAACAAAAGCTATCGCGGATGTCAAAAAAGGTAAGATCGAATTCAGAATGGATAAACAGGCAAATGTATTGGCACCCGTTGGAAAATTATCATTTTCTAACGAGGCGCTTTTTGAAAATGCCTCAAGCCTTATTGAGGCAGTGTATCATGCAAGGCCCTCGGCTGTTAAAGGCCACTATGTAAAATCTATCGCCGTTTCTAGCACCATGGGCCCTGGGATAAAATTGGATTTAGCAAATTGGAGTAAATAATAATGACAAAGTTCGGACGTTCTTGCAAAGAAAAAATGATTGTTGAGCTTGAAAAGAAATTTGAGCGCTACCCGAATTTCTTTGTTGCTAGTTTTACAAAGCTTCCAACCATAGAGCTTGATAAACTCAGGACAAATCTTAAGCAGATTAATTTGGATTGCATGGTGGTGAAGAATTCGATTTCAAAACAGGCCCTTAAAAAGATGAAAAAGGATTCAGCAAGTACTCTTTTTGAATCTTCATGCGGCGTGATCTTTTCGAAAGAGGATGCGGTAATAGCGGCAAAAAGCGTTGTTACGTTTGCAAAAGATCATGAGATGTTTATAATAAGAGGTGGTTTTGTTGACGGAGCAGTTATCGACGAGTCATTAGTGAAGCAGTTGGCGTTATTACCGACCAAGGAAGTCCTGCTCTCAAAATTGCTTGGAACGATGAAATCGCCTATAAGCGGGTTAGTAAATGTATTAAGCGGCACAATGAGAAGTTTAGTATATGTATTAGATGGAATTAAAAACAAAAAAAGCAATTAATTAGATTAGGTATATAAGGAGGATAACTCAAATGGTAGAAAGTAAAGTAGAGGTAACAGAGAAGTTAAAGGGGATCATTGATTCCGTCGAGGGTCTTACAGTATTAGAACTCTCAAATTTGGTAAAAGCCCTTGAAGAGAAATTCGGAGTTTCAGCAGCAGTTCCTATGGCAGCAGGTGTTGCGGTAGCAGCAGGCGCCCCGGGCGCAGCAGCTCCGGCAGAAGAGAAATCAGTATTTAACGTAGTTCTCGCAAATGCAGGAACTAACAAAATACAGGTTATCAAAGAGCTCAGAACAATAACAAATCTCGGCCTAAAAGAAGCAAAGGACCTTGTTGACGCAGCTCCTAAGACAGTAAAAGAAGGCGCAACAAAGGAAGAAGCTGAAGATATAAAGAAAAAGCTCGAAGCAGCTGGTGCAAAGATAGAACTGAAATAAAGAAACCAGAAGACAGAGAAGAGAAGACAGATGAAATCTGATTTCTGATATCTGATTTCTGTTTTCTGATAAAGGAAACACATGATAAAAAGAAGAAACTTCGCAAAAATTGAAGAATGCTATGATTTACCTAATCTGATAGAACTTCAGCTGGCTTCCTATGAAGAATTCCTTCAAGAAAATCGTCCGAAAACAAAGCGCCTCAATAGAGGTCTTGAACAGGTTTTTAAGGAATTTTTTCCGGTAGAAAGTTATGATGGGAAATATCAGCTGGAATATGTGAATTATTCGCTTGGTAAACCAAAGTATTCTATTACTGAGTGTCAGTCAAAAGGCATGACTTACGCCAGTCCTCTTAAAGTCAAGATCAGGCTTCGTTCCGAAAAAGAAGTTAAAGAGCAAGAAGTCTATATGGGCGACCTTCCTCTAATGACACCGTGGGGCACATTTATTATTAATGGGGATGAGAGAGTGGTAGTCAGTCAGCTTCACCGTTCGCCGGGCGTATCTTTTGAGGAAGTTATACATCCTAACGGAAAACGCTTAAATTCCGCCAGGATTATTCCTTATAGAGGAGCTTGGATCGAGTTTGAATTCGATATAAATGATATTATCCACGTTTTAATTGACAGAAAAAGAAAATTTATTGCAACAGCTTTCCTAAGAATATGCGGTTTCTCCAGTGATGAAGAGATATTGCAGGCATTTTGCGGTATTGAGACAATCAATCTGGACAAAAAGAGCGATGCGGATAAATTGGAAGGCAAGATCACGGCATCTGATGTAAAAAATGATCAGGGTGAAATTGTATTTGCCAAAAGAGAGAAGATTTCAAAAGATGCTTCTGAAAAACTTTGGGATTTTGGAGTAAGAGAAGTAAAAGTATTAAAAGATGCGGTCCCTGAAATATTAAATACTTTGGAAAAAGATCATACAAAAACCAAAGATGACGCGTTTGTTGATATATATAGAAGGATCAGGCCAGGAGATCCGCCAACTTTAGAGAATGCCACAAGCCTTATAGAGAAAATGTTTTTTGATGAAAGACGTTACAATCTTGGGAGAGTCGGTAGATTTGTTCTGAACAGAAAACTAGGTATGGACGAATCCCTTGATACAGGCATTTTAACAGGTCCCACTGTCGTAAAAGTAATAAAATATTTAATTAATTTAAAAAATGGTATAGGATCGGTAGATGATATAGACCATTTGGGCAATAGAAGGATCAGGACTGTAGGCGAATTATTACAGAATCAGTTTAGGGTAGGACTGGCAAGGATTGAGCGTTCGGCTAAAGAGAGAATGAACCTTTATGATCTAGAGAACATCATGCCGCACAATCTTATCAATTCAAAATTAGTCGCATCAGTTATTAGAGATTTCTTTGGGAGGTCACAGCTTTCACAGTTTATGGATCAGACCAATCCGCTTTCTGAACTTACCCACAAAAGACGCTTAAGCGCTCTAGGGCCGGGCGGTTTAAATAGGGAAAGAGCTGGATTTGAGGTTAGGGACGTTCATTATTCTCATTATGGAAGGTTATGTCCGATAGAAACTCCTGAAGGGCCGAACATTGGTCTAATAGCATCCTTATCTACTTATGCCAGGATCAACGAATTTGGTTTTGTTGAAACACCTTACAGAAAAGTTGAAAATGGGCGTGTTACAAATAAGATAGATTACTTATCTGCTGATATTGAGGATAATTTTATTATTGCGCAGGCGAATGCAAAACTCGATAAGAATGATAAATTCGAGTCTGAGAAAGTGTTCTGCAGATATAAAAATGATTTTTTGAATGTTGAGCCAAAAGACGTCCAGTATATGGACGTTTCCCCGAGGCAGCTGGTTTCCATTGCAGCAAGTTTGATCCCGTTTTTAGAGCACGATGACGCAAATAGAGCGCTTATGGGTTCAAACATGCAACGCCAGGCAGTTCCTTTGCTTTTCCCTGAATCGCCGTTAGTCGGAACGGGTATGGAGCATAGGGCAGCAAAAGATTCCGGGGCCGTTATAGTTTCTGAGCAGGATGGCAAGGTTACCGCAGTCCAGGGTGATGAGATCATTGCCGCAGGGAAAACATACAGGCTTAGAAAATTTGAACGATCAAACGCTGGTACTTGTATTAACCAGAGGCCTTTAGTTGAAGTCGGTCAATCTGTAAAGAAAGGTGAGATCTTAGCTGACGGCGCTGCCACAAGAAACGGCGAACTAGCCATGGGCAGAAACGTTCTTGTAGCTTTTATGCCATGGCGCGGTTATAACTTCGAGGACGCCATATTAGTAAGCGAAAAAATTGTTAAAGAAGATGTTTATACATCCGTTCATATAGAAGAGTTTGAGATTGAAGCTCGCGACACAAGATTAGGGAAAGAAGAGATCACCCGGGACATACCGAATGTTGGGGAAGATCTTCTGAATAATCTTGATGAAGGCGGCATAATTAGAATTGGCGCTGAAGTAACTCCCGGAGATATTCTTGTAGGAAAAGTTACTCCAAAAAGTGAAACAGAGCTTTCTCCCGAAGAAAAACTTCTAAGGGCTATATTTGGAGAAAAGGCATGCGACGTTAGAGATGCATCCTTAACAGTCCCTCCGGGTATAGAGGGTATTATAGTTGATGTAAAGGTTTTCTCCAGACGTGAATCGAGACCCAAGACCAAAGAGGAGAAGACTAAAGAATTAAAGGAGATCAAGGAAGTTACCGAATATTATAGCACTCAGATTGAGCGTATAAAGGCCGATAAATTCCAGAAACTTTCCAAGATGCTTATTGATCAGAAAATCGGCGCAAACCTTGTCGATCTTGAATCAGGGTCAATTCTCATAGCAAAAGATAAAACTGTAAAAAGCTCTGATCTTAAAAAGCTTGAAAATTGCGATTTTGAAAATCTAAGGCTTCCTGAAAATGAAACTTTGGAAGAAGAGATCAAGAAGGTTATCAGACTTCTGGATGAACAGATAGAAGAGTTATCTTTTGAGCAGGATAGAGAGATCGATAAGATTAAACGCGGCGATGAACTCCCGCCCGGAGTTTTGAAGAAGATAGTTGTATTTGTTGCTTCAAAAAGAAAACTTTCTGTCGGTGATAAGATGGCGGGAAGACACGGAAACAAGGGTGTTATCGCTAAGATCCTTCCGGAAGAAGATATGCCGTTTTTAGCTGATGGTTCTCCTGTCGAGATAGTTTTAAATCCGCTAGGCGTACCCAGCCGTATGAACGTTGGGCAGATCCTGGAAACTCACCTTGGTTGGGCAGCAAAAATCCTCGGTTTTTCTGTAGCATCTCCTGTGTTTGACGGTGCCACCGAGCCGGAGATTAAACTAGAGATGAAAAAAGCGGGCTTACCTGATGATGGAAAAGTGATATTAAGAGATGGTTTTTCTGGGGAACCTTTTGACCAGAAAGTTACAGTCGGTTATATATATATGATGAAACTTGCTCATTTAGTTGATGACAAGATACATGCCAGGTCCATTGGGCCGTATTCGTTAGTTACACAACAGCCGCTCGGAGGCAAGGCACAATTCGGCGGACAGAGATTCGGTGAAATGGAAGTTTGGGCTTTAGAAGCGTATGGAGCAGCATATACATTGCAGGAACTTTTGACGGTAAAAAGTGACGATGTTATGGGTAGGACGAGAGTTTATGAGACGATCGTCAAAGGTGGAAACAATCTGCAGCCCGGAACGCCAGAATCATTTAACGTTTTAGTAAAAGAGTTACAAAGTTTGTGCCTTGATGTAAGAATGGAAAAAAAATCTGAAACTTAAGAAAGAGGCAAAATAATATGACAGTAGAAGAAGTTAATGCCTTTGATTTAATTAGCATTAAAATAGCATCTCCGGATACTATAAAGTCTTGGTCCCATGGCGAAGTTCGAAAACCTGAGACAATAAATTACAGGACTTTAAAACCTGAAAAAGACGGTCTTTTCTGCGAAAAGATTTTTGGTCCTACAAAGGATTGGGAATGTAATTGCGGTAAATACAAGAGGATCAAACATAAAGGTATAGTCTGCGATCGTTGCGGAGTAGAAGTCACACGTTCAAGCGTCAGGCGTGAGCGTATGGGCCATATTACTTTGGCATGCCCGGTTTCGCATATATGGTTCTTTAAGGCCACTCCATCGAGAATGGCAATTCTTTTAGACCTAAATATCAGGGATCTTGAGAGAGTTCTTTATTATGAGGAATATATCGTTATTAATCCCGGTGATACACCTTTAAAGAAAAAAGACTTATTGACCGAAGACCGTTACAGAGAATATAAAGAGAAGTACGGCGCAGGGTTAATTGCAAAGATGGGCGCTGAGGCGATAAGAGAGCTCCTTAGAGAGCTTGATGTCAACAAAATGATCACTAAGATCAAAAAAGACGTTGAAGGCCCAAAGGCCGATCAGGCAATAAGAAGAAACGCAAAGATCCTAAAGATTCTTGAAGCCTTCAAAAGATCCGGGAATAAACCTGAGTGGATGATCTTGGATATAGTACCTGTTATTCCTCCGGATCTAAGACCGTTAGTTCCTCTAGATGGCGGAAGATTTGCTACAAGCGATCTGAATGATTTATATAGAAGAGTAATAAACAGAAATAACCGTCTTAAAAAACTTATAGAATTGAGAGCTCCGGAAGTAATTATCAGGAATGAAAAGAGAATGCTTCAGGAGGCAGTAGATGCTCTTTTTGATAACGGCAGGCACGGAAGGCCGGTCTTAGGTTCAGGTAACAGGCCATTAAAATCCCTCAGTGATATGCTAAAAGGAAAACAGGGCAGATTCAGACAGAACCTCCTTGGAAAACGTGTGGACTATTCCGGAAGATCGGTTATTGTTGTCGGTCCGGAGCTGAAACTTAGCGAATGCGGATTACCTAAAAAAATGGCCCTGGAACTTTTTGAGCCATTTATTATAAAAAAGCTAAAAGAAAAAGGATTTGTCCACACTATAAAGAGCGCCAAGAGGATTGTTGAGAAGGAGAAACTTGAAGTATGGGATATGCTTGATGAAGTTATCAAGGATCATCCGGTGCTTTTAAACAGAGCTCCGACTCTGCATAGGCTTGGCATTCAGGCGTTTCAGCCTATACTTATAGAAGGTAAGGCTATCAGGATCCATCCTTTGGTCTGCGCGGCTTTTAACGCGGACTTCGATGGTGACCAGATGGCGGTACATGTTCCTCTTTCAACAGAAGCACAGATGGAATCAAAAGTATTGATATCATCTATAAATAATATCTTTTCGCCTTCTGATGGAAGGCCGATCGTTACACCTTCGCAGGATATAGTTTTAGGATGTTACTATCTTACCAAGGAAAAGGATAAGCAACCTCTTGAAGGAAAGTTATTTTCAAATAAAGAGGAAGTTTTGCTTGCTTATCAGGACAGAGAGCTCAATATACATACAAGAGTTAAAGTAAGGATTGAAGGTAAAATCATCCCGACTACCGTGGGAAGGGTGATCTTTAATAATTTCCTTCCGGAGGGGTTGGAATTTGTAAATGAGGTAATGAATAAGTCAAAGATAAGCCAGGTTATTTCCCAATGCTATAAAAAATTCGGGCATACAAGGGTCATACAGCTACTGGATGATCTTAAAAAGCTCGGATTTGAAAGAGCGACTTTGGCCGGGCTATCGATAGGCGTTAATGACCTTGAGATACCCAAAGAAAAAGAAAAGACCATTGATCTTGCTTTTAAAGAAGTTCGTAAGGTTGAAGACCAGTATGAAAAAGGTATCATTACCGACGGCGAAAGAAACAACAAGATCATAGATATCTGGACTCATACAACAGATGAAGTTTCAGATCTTATATTCAAAAATCTGGATTCTTTTAACCCGATATTTATGATGGCTGACTCAGGTGCAAGGGGTTCAAAGCTTCAGATCAGACAGCTAGCCGGTATGAGAGGTCTTATGGCTAAACCGTCCGGTGAGATCATTGAGACCCCGATTGTCGCGAATTTCCGTGAAGGCTTGACTGTGCTTGAATATTTTATCTCTACTCACGGAGCTAGAAAAGGTTTGGCGGATACAGCTTTGAAGACCGCAGACTCCGGGTACTTAACAAGAAGATTAGTTGACGTTGCTCAGGATGTTATAATAAATACCGATGACTGCGGCACTCTCAATGGAATTTTAGCCGGCGCAATTATCGAAGGTGATGAAGTAGTGGTAAGTCTAAAGGACAGGATCATCGGTAGAGTTGCTTTGGATAATATAGTGGATGTCATTACCGATACCCTGATCGTTGAAGCTGGACATGAAATCAATGAAGAGAAGGCTAGCAAGATCGAAGAAACCGGGATTGAAAAGATCAAGATAAGATCAGTTCTTACCTGCGAATCCAAGCATGGCGTCTGTGCAAAATGTTATGGCAGAGACCTTGCCCGAGGCAAGATGGTTGAGCTAGGCACAGCAGTTGGTATTATTGCAGCGCAGTCTATCGGTGAACCAGGTACACAGCTTACAATGAGAACGTTTCATATAGGTGGTACCGCTAGCCGAGTTGTCGAACAATCCAACTATGAATCTAAGAATAAAGGTATACTTAAATATCACAACATAAAAGTTGTTGAGAGAGAAAAGGGTTCTTTTATTGTATTGAATCGAAACGGACAGATCAGTATCAATGATGAGTCCGGAAGAGAATTTGATAGATACACCATTACCCATGGAGCAATTATTGCTTTCGAAGATGGTGCAAAAATAAATAAAGGCGATATCTTTGTCAGTTGGGACCCATATACATCCCCGATACTTACTGAAATTGAAGGTAAGGTCCGTTATGAAGATATTAAAGATGGCATCACGATGCATGAAGAGCTCGATGAAGCAACGGGGCTTACTGAAAGAGTAATCTTAGAACACAAGGGTGATTTCCATCCGCAGTTATTGATCGTTAATGATAAAGATGAGGTATTGGCAATTTATCCGCTACCAGCTAATGCTCATATCGTTGTTAAAGATGGCAAGGAGGTAAAAGCAGGTGATATTATTGCTAAAACTCCGCGACTTATCACAAAGACAAAGGATATCACCGGAGGTCTTCCGAGGGTTGCCGAACTTTTTGAAGCAAGGCGTCCGAAAGACCCTGCTATTATAAGCGAAATTGACGGGCTTGTTGAATTTGGCGAGGCAAAAAAAGGCCAAAGAAGAGTTATTATAAAAAGCCAGACCGGGATGAAAAAAGAGTATTTGATACCCCATGGAAAACATCTGAACGTTTATAAGGGTGATAGGGTTATAGCAGGCCAGCAGCTTGTTGACGGTCCTATCGTTCTTCAGGATGTATTAAAGGTTTCCGGAGATAAGAAGCTGCAGGAATATCTTGTAAATGAGGTTCAGGAAGTTTACAGGCTGCAGGGTGTTAAAATAAACGATAAGCATATTGAGGTAATTGTTAGGCAGATGCTCAGAAAAGTAAAGATAGACGAATCCGGAGATACCGAATTTTTGGTCGGGCAACAGGTTGATAAGTTCATTTTCCAGGACGAGAACCAGAGAGTTATTTCCAAAAAAGGAAGGCCTGCTAAAGCTACACCCATACTTCTAGGAATAACAAAGGCATCTTTGAGCACCGAAAGTTTTATATCAGCAGCAAGCTTTCAGGAGACAACAAGGGTCCTTACGGATGCGGCTGCAAGCGGGAGAAGAGACCCGCTACGAGGGCTTAAGGAAAATGTTATTATGGGCCATCTTATCCCAGCCGGAACAGGATTTAAAGAGCACCGTAATATCGAATTAGTTAAATTAGTCAAAGAGCCAAAGGTGGAAGAAAAGGCTACAACAAAAGAAGTAATTAAAGAAAAAGAGGAATAACAACGTTTAAAATGTTCCGACCTAAAAGGCCGGGATAAATTCGACCAAATAATTTACTTCGTAAATTAGGTCAAATTTAAGAAAGAAGAATAACAGTTATGCCAACAATAAATCAATTAGTAAGATATGGAAGAAAAGTTTTCAAAAGAAAGACAAAATCCCCCGCACTCGTCGGATGTCCGCAGAAAAGGGGAGTGTGTCTTCAGGTAAAGACTCAGACTCCTAAAAAACCTAACTCAGCTTTGAGAAAAGTCGCCAGAGTAAGATTGACAAATGGGATCGAAGCTACAGTTTATATACCCGGTGTCGGACATAATCTACAGGAACATTCAATAGTACTTGTCAGGGGTGGAAGGGTAAAAGACTTACCTGGTGTAAGGTATCATATTGTTAGAGGTATCCTTGATACAGCCGGTGTTACTGACCGTAAGCAATCAAGGTCGAAATACGGAGCCAAGCGACCTAAGGCTGCAGCAGGAGCTAAATAATAAATGAATTCAGAAAACAGAAGATAGAGGTCAGAAAAATCTGATTTCTGATTTCTGTCATCTGATTTCTTGAAAAAAGGTAATCAAAAATGAGACGAAGAAGAGCAGAAAAAAGAGAAGTAATACAAGACCCGAAGTATAAGAGTGTAATTGTGGGGAGATTTATTAACATGGTAATGATCTGCGGCAAAAAGACCAAGGCTGAAAACATTGTTTACAATGCATTTGATCTGGTGACCAAGAAGCTTGGGAAAAAAGATCCTATTGAGGTTTTTCAGAAAGCCATTGATAATGCCAGGCCTTTATTGGAACTTAAACCAAGACGTGTCGGCGGAGCTACTTACCAGGTTCCTATAGAAGTCAGTGCAGAAAGAGGAACATCAATAGCGCTTCGTTGGATCAGGGACTATGCCAGAGCAAGAAAAGGGAAACCGATGGAAGAGCGCCTTTCGGATGAAATTGCGGATGCTTTTAACAATCAGGGTTCAGCGATAAAGAAGAGAGAAGAGACTCACAAGATGGCAGAAGCCAATAAGGCTTTCAGCCATTTCAGATGGTAGTTTAAAGACCGTACATAGTACGGCGTATTTCGTACTGCGAAATATTTAATCGCCGTACTCCTTACGTAAGACGCAGTACAAAATGATTGCAGAACAAATAACATTATAATAATCAATAGCTCAAATAAGAGAAAATAATACAAAAATGCCATTCAAAAGACAATATAGTTTAGAAGATACAAGGAATATCGGGATTATTGCCCATATAGATGCCGGTAAGACGACTACATCCGAGAGAATTCTTTTTTATACCGGTAAAACCCATAAGATCGGAGAAGTCCACGAAGGCACGGTGGTTATGGACTGGATGGAGCAGGAGCAGGAACGCGGTATTACGATCACTGCCGCTACTACAACTTGTTTTTGGAAAGACAAAAGAATAAATATTATTGATACTCCCGGTCATATAGATTTTACTATTGAAGTTGAAAGGTCTCTTAAGGTCCTTGACGGCGCTGTAGTGGTTTTTTGCGGAGTCGGCGGTGTAGAGCCTCAGTCAGAGACTGTTTGGAGACAGGCTGATAAATACAATGTTCCGAGAGTTGCTTTTGTCAATAAAATGGATAGGATGGGCGCGGATTTTACAAACGTTGTTAAAGAGATGCATGATAAGCTCGGCGCACCAGCCATACCGATACAGATACCGATAGGGAAAGAAGAGACTTTTCAGGGCGTTATAGATCTCGTAATAATGAAAGGGATAGTCAATAAAGAAGACGGCGAGATGGAGATCATTGATATTCCGGCAGATCTTAAATCAACCGCAAGTCATTGGCGCCATAATTTGATAGAAAAACTTGCTGAAGCCGATGAAGATGTAATGAATAAATATATCGAAGAAAAAGGTATCTATCCGGCAGAACTAAAGGCATATATAAGAAAGAATGTTATTAAGGGTAAGATCGTTCCCGTTCTTTGCGGAGCTAGTTTTAAAAATAAAGGCGTTCAGCTTTTATTGGATGCAGTCATAGATTATCTTCCTTCGCCTTTAGATAAGCCTCCGATAAAAGGGGTTAATCCCTTGACTGAGGAAGAAGTTACCAGATTAACCAAAGATGATGAAAAGTTTTGTGCTCTTTGTTTTAAAATAATGTCAGATCCTTATGTAGGAAGATTGAGTTATGTTAGGGTCTATTCCGGAACGCTGGAATCCGGCTCTTATATTTTAAATTCAACCTCAGACAAGAAAGAAAGGATCGGAAAACTGGTCAGAATGCATGCCAACAAGCAAGAAATTGTTGATGGTATAGCGGCAGGTGATATTGTGGCGGTTGTCGGATTAAAGGCTACGAAAACCGGCGATACTCTTTGCGACGAGGATAACCCGATAATATTGGAAAAGATCAAATTTCCTGAGCCTGTCATTTCCTTGGCCATCGAACCTAAAACAAAAGTGGACCAGGAAAAAATGGGGATGGCTCTTAATAAACTTGAAGAAGAAGACCCGTCATTCAGAGTAAGATACAATAAAGAGACCGGCCAGACGATCATTTCAGGTATGGGAGAATTGCATTTGGAAATTATCGTTGACAGGATGATGAGAGAATTTAAAGTTGCTGCCAATGTTGGAAGGCCGCACGTAGCGTATAAAGAAACTATTACCGGAAGCACTAGATCTGTCGGGAAATTTATTCAGCAGTCCGGCGGGCATGGTCAATACGGACATGTAGTTTTAGAATTGAGACCGGGTCAAAAAGGTACCGGTATTGTATTTATTGATAAGATAGTAGGCGGAGTTATACCAAGAGAATTCATTAAACCTATCAGAGAAGGCGTTGACACAGGTTCTAAAAATGGTGCATTGGCCGGATATCCTGTTACAGATGTTGAAGTTACATTGGTCGATGGTTCATATCACGACGTTGACTCGTCTGAACTTGCTTTTAAAATGGCCGGTTCCATCGGGTTTACGGAAGGTATGAGACAGGCAAAGCCGATTTTACTAGAGCCTATTATGAATATAGAAGTAGTAACTCCCGAAGAGAATCTCGGGGATGTCATAGGAGATCTGAATTCCAGGCGCACAAAGATAGAATCTATTACTCAGCGCGGGAATGTAAAAGCAATAAGAGGTTTTGTTCCGTTGAGTGAAGCCTTTGGTTATGCAACAAGCTTAAGAGGGCTTACCCAGGGTAGAGCCACGTATACCATGGAGCCATCGTTTTATCAGGAAGTTCCGAAACATATTGCAGAAAAAATCGTCGTAGGCAAAACGCAGTAAATGGTTAATAGTGGATCGTGAATAGAATAATTCACAATACACTATCTACAAATTACAGATTTTAAAGGGGGATACCAAAATGGCAAAAGAAAAATTTGAACGTACTAAGCCGCATGTAAATATCGGTACCATTGGTCACGTAGATCATGGTAAGACCACATTGACATCTGCTATTACAAAGGTTCTCGCAAAGAAGGGTCTTGCTAAGGAGCGCAACTATGATGAAATCGATAACGCACCGGAAGAAAGAGAAAGAGGCGTTACGATCAACGTTCACCATGCAGAATACGAAACAGCTAACCGCCACTACGCTCACGTTGATTGCCCAGGGCATGCTGACTTCATAAAGAACATGATCACCGGAGCCGCTCAGATGGACGGAGCGATACTGGTTGTCTCTGCCGTAGACGGACCCATGCCTCAGACAAGAGAACATATACTACTCGCAAGACAGGTCGGTGTACCTGCCATAGTAGTATTCCTCAACAAATGCGACGCAGTAGATGACAAAGAATTATTAGACCTAGTAGAGCTTGAAGTAAGAGACCTTCTTAAAAAATATGAATTCCCCGGCGACAAGATCCCCGTAGTAAGAGGATCCGCGCTTGACGCCATGAATAATGCAGACAACGCTGAAAAAACAAAATGCATCATGGACCTTATGGATGCAGTCGACCAATACATCCCGACACCAAAAAGAGACACCGATAAACCTTTCCTTATGCCTATCGAAGACGTATTCTCGATCACAGGCCGTGGTACAGTAGGAACAGGCCGAGTTGAAAGAGGACAGGTAAAAGTAGGCGAGGAAGTAGAAGTAGTCGGTATCAAAGATACCAAAAAGACAGTTGTAACCGGTATCGAGATGTTCAGAAAGCTTCTTGATTTCGGACAAGCCGGAGATAACCTCGGAGTACTCTTAAGAGGTATCGAAAAGAAAGATCTTGAACGCGGCCAGGTATTAGCAAAGCCCGGTTCAATTAAACCCTATACAAAATTTAAAGCAGAAGTGTACGTTTTGAACAAAGAAGAAGGCGGAAGACATACGCCGTTCTTCAACGGTTACCGTCCGCAGTTCTACTTCAGAACCACAGACGTTACCGGTGTAGCAACACTTCCACAGGGAGTAGAGATGGTTATGCCAGGCGATAACGTATCCATCACAGTAGAGCTTATCACTCCTATCGCTATGGAAAAAGGATTAAGATTCGCAATAAGAGAAGGCGGCCATACAGTAGGCGCCGGTGCAATATCAGAGATATTTGAATAAGAACCGGTTAACGGTTTTAGGTGTGCGGTCTACGTTAACCGATAACCCAAAACCGAAAACCGATATGACTAAAAAGGAAATAAAATGGTTCAGCAGTCACAGAAAATAAGAATAAAGTTAAGAGCTTACGATCATAGGCTTCTTGACCAATCGACGCAGGAAATTGTTGAGGCAGCAAAAAGAACAGGCGCAATTATTTCAGGCCCGGTTCCGCTTCCGACAAAAAGAGAAATCTTTACGGTTTTACGTGGACCTCACATAGATAAAAAATCGCGTGAGCAGTTCCAGATGAAGACGCACAAAAGATTGCTTGATATCCTGAATCCTACGGCAAAAACGATTGATGCTCTTAGAAAACTTGATCTCCCCGCTGGGGTGGATGTAGAAATAAAGTAAAATCAAGGTTAACGGTTTTAGGTTATCGGTTAGCGTTTATTGCGTAAACCGTAAACCGTAAACCGAACACCGAAAATATAGGATTTTAATCATGGTTGGAATATTAGGTAAAAAAATCGGAATGACACAAATCTTCGACGAGAAAGGCAGCCCAGTTCCTGTTACGGTAATTGAAGCAGGCCCTTGCACAGTCCTTCAGGTTAAGACTAAAGAAACTGACGGATACCAGGCAGTTCAGATAGGTTTTGGCGAGAAGAGAGAAAAACTTGTTACTAAGCCTGAGCTTGGTCATTTCAAAAAAGCAGGAACAACTCCAAAAAGATTCATAAAAGAAATAAAGGGGCTTGACAATTTAAAAATAAACGATATAATAAGTGTTTCCATTTTCAACAAGGGCGAATACGTTGATGTGATAGGAACATCCATTGGAAAAGGTTTTCAAGGCGGCATGAAGAGGCACCACTGGTCAGGCGGTGAAGCAGGTCATGGTTCAATGTTTCACAGAGCCCCAGGTTCAATAGGCGCAAGTTCTTTTCCGTCAAGAGTTCATAAGGGCCATGCGTTACCGGGCCATATGGGTTTTGACAGAGTAACCGCTCAGAATCTCGAAATAATCCAAATCGATCCAGAGAATAATTTGTTGGTCGTAAGGGGCTCAGTTCCTGGGCATAAGAACTCATTTTTGATGATAAGAGAATCGAAGAAACGTCCTAAAACCTGGAAGAAGCCGGCTCCTCAGGTTGTTAAGAAAAAGAAGGATCCTTTGAAGCAGGCCAAAAAAGATACTGCAAAAGGCGGCGGCGGAAAAAAATAAATTAGTATCATAATTTGAAATATGAGAAATGATAAAATGGAAAAAAAGAAAAAGATAGTAAAAAATACGAAAATAGCAAAACCAAAAAAAGAGGCAAAAGAAAAGGCTCCTGTTTTTTCTACAAAATTGCCTGTTCGTAATTCTCTCGGGAAGACAGTCGGTGAATTTTCTTTGGATGAAAAACTTTTCACCGGTTTTGTTAATATGAAATTATTGTATCAGATGATCAATATGTATCTTGCCAATCTTCGCCAGGGCAATTCTTCAACCAAAAACAGGTCGGAGGTGCGAGGCGGCGGTAAAAAACCCTGGAAGCAAAAGGGAACCGGAAGAGCAAGGGTTGGAAGTATAAGAAATCCTGTATGGAGAGGCGGCGGTGTGGCATTTGGCCCGAAGCCAAGAAATTATGGATATGATGTTCCTAAGAAGATGAAAAAGATAGCGCTTTTATCAAGTTTGAATTTAAAACTAAAAGATAACTGCATTGTTCTTTATGATGAGATAAAGCTTGAACAGCCTAAGACAAAATATTTTGCTGAAGTCGTAAAAGCGCTTAAGCTCGAAAGAAAACCTCTTTTCGTTATCGATACAGATGAGAACAAGCTTGTTCTTCCTTCCAGGAATATACCTTATTTAGCAATGAAGAATTATAAAGATATAAATGCTTATGATGTTATGAAATCGGACGAAATTGTGTTATCATCCAAAACAATTTCACTCTTACAAGAGGAATTTAAGAAAATATGAAAGATTCTCATTTAATAATAAAGAGCCTTTTGAGGACTGAAAAGGGTTCCAATCTTTTGCCTTTGGATCAGTATTTGTTCAAAGTTGCAATAGATGCAAATAAGATCGAAATCAAAAGGGCAGTAGAAGAAATTTATAAAGTCAAGGTTGATAGCGTTAACACTCTGACCTCTATCGGCAAGATGAAAAGAGTCAGATTTAAAGAAGGCAAAACTCCTGATTGGAAGAAAGCTATAGTTAAGCTTAAAAAAGGTAACAAGATAGAATTAACTTAATTTAGGAAAATAATAAAATGGCTGTAAAAATTTATAAACCAGCAACACCCGGGCAAAGATGGCGCACAGGTTATTCTTTTGATGAGATTTCAAAGAAGACCCCAGAAAAATCTCTTCTAGAGCCTATTAAAGCCACAGGCGGAAGAAATGCCCATGGTAGAGTGACTGCCCACCATAAATGCGGTGGCCACAAAAAGATGTACAGAATCATCGACTTTAAGCGCAACAAGTTTGATATCGAAGCAAAGGTTATAGGTATTGAATATGACCCTAATAGAACCGCTCGTATTGCGTTACTTGAATACGCCGATGGCGAAAGAAGATATATTATTGCACCCGAAGGATTAAAAACTAGCGATACAGTCATTTCAAGCGCTACCAGTCAGGATTCAAGGATTGGAAATAATTTAGCGCTCCGCAATATTCCCCTTGGTATGCCTATATATAATGTAGAATTAAGGAAAGGCGCGGGCGGCAAGATAGCGCGTTCAGCCGGGAATATGTGCATACTTATGGCCAAAGAAGGCGAATATGCTCAGGTTAGACTACCATCCGGCGAAGTTAGGTTAATTAATATCGAATGTTTTGCTACTATAGGACAAGTTGGTAATATTGAACATGATACTATTTCTATCGGTAAAGCGGGTAGGAATGTTTGGAAAGGCATCAGACCCTCATCAAGAGGTGTTGCGAAGAATCCCCACGACCATCCAATGGGCGGTGGCGAAGGTAAGGCTTCCGGCGGAAGACATCCTTGCTCACCGTGGGGTCAATTAGCAAAAGGTTTAAAGACAAGAAAAAGAAAACGAAACTCAACAAAATTTATCATTAAACGGAGGAAATAGGTAGATGTCACGTTCAACAAAAAAGGGGCCTTATGTAGATGAGAAGCTCCTGATTAAAATTCAGAAAATGGAGCGTTCTAACGATAGGAAGCCGATCAAGACTTGGGCCAGAGAATGTACTATTACTCCTGAATTTGTAGGTTTTACCCTTTCTATCCATAATGGTAAAAAATTTGTCCCGGTTTTTATAACCGAGAATATGGTAGGCCATAAGGTCGGAGAGTTTGCTCCAACAAGAACCTTTAAAAAACACGGCACTGCTACTGAAGTATCGAGAGAATTAACATAATAAAACAGTACATTGTACATCGTACATAGTACATCGAATGATAAAAAAGAAATTGCGAAGTACGAAGTACGAACGACGATATACGAAATATTGGAAAGATAATATGCTTAGTAAAGCGATAGTAAAATATATAAGAATATCACCAAGAAAAGTCAGGCTGGTAATAGATTTAGTAAGAGGAAAGTCTCTCAAAGATGCTATGTTTATACTGGAGAATCTTAATAAAAAAGGGGCTATTTATGTCAGAGAGCTTCTAATATCAGCTTTTAGCAATGCCAAACGGACAGATAAAAATTTGACTGAGAGGGATGTCGTTGTTTCAAAGATATTTGCCGATGGCGGGCCAACTCTTAAAAGATTTAGAGCCGGTTCTATGGGTAGAGCGGGGAAGATCAGAAAAAGAACTGCTCATATTCATGTGGAACTTGATAGAGCGAAATCTCTGAAAGTGGCCGAGCCGCTTAAGGAAGTAAAACCTGCCGGTAAGGTTAAAAAAGCACCGGTCAAAAAAGTTGAAGAGAAGTCAAATAAGAAAGAGTCAAAGAAAAAAATTGTTGCTGCAAAATAAAGCAATGGATTAGTTATAATGCAGCAAAATATTTATGTTAAGGTCCTTCACGTCGACTGAATTGCTTCTATTCGACGCAATTCATGGCTAGTTCAGGATCCCTGTCTGCCAGCAGGCAGGAAATTTTGATTAACAAAATTTGGAGGTTTATTTTGGGACAGAAGATTCATCCATATGGTTTCAGGCTAGGATATATTAAAGATTGGAAATCTAGGTGGTTTGCCAGGAAGAAAGATTTTCCTGCTTTCATTGTTGAGAATTCCAAGATAAGAAAATTCATCAAGAGTTCACTTTTTCAGGCTGCTATTTCCAAAATAGATGTTGAGAGGGCTTCAGAGCGGATCAGAGTTAAGATATATTCCGCAAGACCCGGAATTATTATTGGACGAAAAGGTGCTGAGATAGATAAGCTTCGCGATGAGATCCAAGCCATGACAGGCAAAGAAGTATTTCTTGATATCAAAGAGATAAAAAATGCAAGTCTTGACGCTCAATTAGTCTCAGAGAACATTGCATATCAGTTAGAAAGAAGGATTTCGCATAGGCGTGCAATGAAAAAAGCTATTCAGACTGCTATTAATGCCGGTGCAGGCGGTATAAAGATAAGGATTTCCGGTAGAGTCGGGGGAGCTGAAATAGCCCGCTCGGAAGCTCTTAAAGAGGGAAAGATCCCGCTTCAGACACTTAGAGCCGATATTGATTATGGTTTTCATGAAGCGAAGACTACTTACGGCCTTATCGGAGTGAAAGTTTGGATCTATAAGGGTGATATAATTAAAGGCAAAAATAATCAGAGTGTAGAATCGAAAGAAACAGCAGATTCAACTTCAAAGCAAACATCATAAACATAAAAGAAGGAAGATTGTAACATGGCATTGATGCCAAAAAGAGTTAAATTCAGAAAAGTTCAAAAGGGTAAACGCAGAGGTATAGGAACAGGCGGTTCCAGCGTAAGCTTTGGTGAGTATGGCTTACAGGCTCTCGATAATGTTTGGATAACCGATAGGCAGATCGAAGCTTGCAGGGTAGCTATTATGAGGCACTTGCAGGGCGGTGGCAAGCTTTGGATAAGGATTTTTCCTGATAAGCCTGTTACAAAAAAGCCTGCAGAAACAAGAATGGGAAAAGGTAAAGGAGCGCCATCCGGCTGGGTAGCGGTTGTCAAAA
This sequence comes from uncultured Planctomycetia bacterium, assembly GCA_964460615.1. Classification (GTDB taxonomy): domain Bacteria; phylum Omnitrophota; class Gorgyraeia; order CAYWPX01; family CAYWPX01; genus CAYWPX01. Next base: position 163,444 of record CAYWPX010000005.1, on the reverse strand, counting down.
AAGGCCGAATTATGCTTGAATTGGAAGGTGTTCCGATGGATGTAGCTAGAGAGGCATTCAGGCTGGCTTCACACAAATTGCCGGTTGATGCAAAATTTGTAGTAAGAGGAGTATAACTTAATTTTATGGCTAGGACAAAAATTCAAGATCTAAGAAATTTATCAATTGACGAGCTGAATGCTAAATTAAAAGAATTAAGGAAAGAACTTTTTAATTATCAGGAGCAGTCTATTATGGGTACTCTTGAAAAGCCCCATAATATAAATTTAATTAAAAAGGATATTGCAAGAATTTTAACGATTTTAAAAAACACGGAACTGAAAAATGCAAAATAACACAGAAAAAGCAAAGATAATCAAAGAGAGAGTCGGTGTTGTTGTTAGCGACAAAATGCAGAAAACCATTGTCGTAAGAGTTGACAGGACAACCCTTCATCCGGTTTTCGGCAAAGTAATTAAAAAATCGGTAAAGTATAAAGTTCATGACGAGAAAAATACTGCCAAGATAGGCGATAAAGTAAAAATTAAAGAGACCAGACCGCTTTCCAGAGATAAGCGCTGGCGTTTAATTGAAATTTTAAAGTAAAAGGTGTTTTTATGATTAGAATGCGTTCTATATTGGATATAGCTGATAACACGGGGGCCAAGCGTGCTTCCATGATCGGCGTAATCGGGCGTTCTGGTAGAAGTTTTGCAGAAATAGGGGACGTTATAACTGCAAATGTTAAAGAAGCCACACCGGATGCCATAGTTAAAAAGGGTGAAGTTGTGAAAGCGGTTGTAGTCAGGGTCCATAATCAGATATCTAGGCCTGATGGTTCGTATCTTAGGTTTGACAGGAACGCTATTGTCATTATAGATGCGCAGCTTAATCCTAGAGGCACAAGAATTTTCGGGCCTGTTGCAAGAGAGCTTAGGGATAAAAGTTTCATGAAGATAGTTTCGCTTGCTCCGGAGGTATTGTAATATGGCACATTTAAGAAGAGATGATATAGTAAAGGTTATAGCCGGTAAAGATAAGGGTAAATCCGGAAAGATTATCAGGGTTGCTACCAAGGGCGACAGGGTCCTTGTACAGGGAGTTAATTTTGTAACTAAACACACAAGAAAAAGCCAGAAAGATCCTCAAGGCGGCATAATGCATAAAGAGCGCCCGATTCATGTTTCAAATGTTGCTATGATATGCAAATCTTGCCAGAAACCGGTAAAGATAGGTTCTAAGATTTTAGCCGATAAGACCAAAGTGAGGATCTGCAGGCGATGTAAAGAGGTTTTAAGTTAATATGGTGCCAAGATTATTAGAAAGATACAGGAAGTCGGTCAGGCCGGAGATCATCAAAAAGTTCAATCGTAAAAATATTTTTGAAGCCCCGGAATTGAAGAAGATCGTAATAAATATGGGAGTAGGGGTCGCCTCAGGAGACATAAAGATCCTTGACGGTGCAGTCCATGACCTTGGGCTAATTACCGGCCAAAAACCTGTAATGACAAGATCAAAAAAATCCATCTCTAATTTTAAGATTAGAAAAAATCAACCTATAGGATGTGTAGTGACATTGCGCGGGATGAGGATGTACGAGTTTCTTGACAGGCTTATAAGCGTAGCCATACCAAGAATAAAAGATTTTAGGGGTCTTAACCCTAATTCTTTTGACGAGGGCGGCAATTATTCCTTCGGTTTGCAGGAGCAGACTATTTTTCCGGAAGTTGATATGGATAAAGTAACTAGTGTCCGCGGTATGGATATTATTATGAATATAAAATCAAAGTCAAAAGAAGAGTCTTTTGAGTTGTTGAAACAGTTTGGAATGCCTTTTAGGAGTTAATGCACAATGGCAAAAAAGTCTTTAATAGCAAAACAGAAACGCAAACCCAAATATAAAGTCCAGACCTATAACCGTTGTAGTGTTTGCGGAAGGCCGCGTGGGTTTATAGGCAGGTTTAAACTTTGCAGGATCTGCTTCAGGGAAATGGCTTCTCGAGGTGAGATTCCAGGCGTTGTAAAAGCGAGTTGGTAGGAGAATAAATATGTCATTACAGGATCCAATATCTGACGCACTTACAGTGATCAGGAATGGTAGCCGTTCAAGGAAAGACAAGGTTGATGTCAGAAATTCAAAGTTGGTTAGTGAAATTCTTGCAATACTAAAGAAAGTCGGCTACATAGCAAACTACAAGAAAATCGAAGATAAGACACAAGGTCTGTTGAGGGTTTATCTTAAGTACGATGTTAAAGGTGTAAGCGCTATCACCGAACTTAAGAGAATTTCAAAACCAGGGCTTAGGATTTATGTTACCAAAGATGAAATTCCAAGAGTTCTTGGAGGTTTCGGCATAGCTGTACTTACTACTTCAAAAGGTATTATGACAAATGAAGAGGCAAGAAAAATGGGAGTGGGCGGAGAGGTTCTTCTTTACGCTTGGTAAAAGGTGATTTAAATTAAATAGCAGGCTTAAACAATATATCAGATAAGGTAAGATAAAATGTCTAGAGTAGGAAAAAAAGAAATAATAGTACCTAAGAACGTAAAAGTTAATCAATCTGGCGATACTCTGAAATTTGAAGGCGCTAAAGGTAAAAGCGATTATAAGGTACCGGCAAATTTTAAAGTAGAGGTATCGGCAGAGAAAATTTTGGTTAAAAGGCCGTCTGAGTCAAAAAATGACAGATGCCTTCATGGTTTAATTAGAACCTCTATACATAATATTATAAAAGGTATAACCGATGGATTTCAGAAGGAGCTGGAGGTTCAGGGGGTTGGTTTTAAGGCTCAGACCCAAGGTAAGGTTTTAAATATGAGCCTTGGCTTTTCACATCAGATAAATTATCAGATACCCGAGGGCATCACAATTGAAACCCCAAAGCCGGTCAATATTATCATAAAAGGTGTTGATAAGGCAAAAGTTGGAGAAACTGCAGCAAAAATTAGATCGTTTTTTGAACCTGAGCCTTATAAAGGTAAAGGTGTGAGATATGTTGGCGAATATGTTAGGCATAAAGCCGGAAAGACAGTAGCTTAAAAGCAGTACATAGTACAACGTATTTCGTACAGCGTGAAAAACAAAAAACGCCGTACTCCGTACGCAAAAAACATAATACTAAAGAGAATAAAATGGCACATACATTAAAAAAAGAATTAGGCAGGATAAGAAGGCATAAAAGGGCAAGACAGAGACTGGTTGGCACGCCCGAAAGGCCCAGAATGGCAGTTCATAGAAGCATTAATAATATGTTTATTCAGCTTGTTGATGACACTAAAGGCAGCACGATTCTTTCGCTATCTACAAGAGATAAGATAATGAAAGATAAGATCAAATCAGGCGGAAATTTAAAAGCAGCAACTGCTCTCGGTGAAGAGTTTGCAAAACTTGCGAAATCAAAAGGTATCCTGAAGGTTGTTTTTGATAAGAGCGGATATCTATATCATGGCAGGATTAAGGCTGTAGCCGATTCTGCAAGGTCTAACGGCCTTTCATTCTAACGTAAAATAATAATTTAAGTGTTTTTAGGGGGATAAGTTGGATAGAGATAAACATAAAAATATTGCGGCAGAAGAAGGAAGAGAAGAGCTAATAGAAAAGGTAATCGCTGTAAACAGGGTTGCCAAGGTTGTAAAAGGCGGACGTAGATTTTCTTTTAGTGCTTTAGTTGTTGTGGGGGATGGAAAAGGAAAGATCGGCTGCGGGTATGGCAAAGCAAATGAAATCGCCGATGCTATAAGAAAAGGCCTTAATGATGCTAAAAAGAATTTTGTTATGGTTCCGATGAAAGGTACTACCATACCATTCGAGACCATAGGGCTTTATAAGGCTGCAAAAGTTATTATGAAGCCGGCATCCGAGGGTACCGGCGTTATCGCCGGTGGAGCAGTAAGGGCGGTTTGCGATGCGGTAGGGATAAAAGATATTCTTACTAAATCCCTTAAATCGAACAATCCTGTCAATCTTGTAAAGGCCACAATAATCGGGCTTACAAAATTTAAAACTCAAAAAGAATTTTAAATGAAAGTTTAGGAAATCAATGAAAAAGAAATTTAAACTAAATGATCTAAGAGCGCCATATGGTGCAAACAAAAGAAGGAAAATTCTAGGTAGGGGTATTGGTTCGGGACACGGCGGGACTTCAACCAAAGGCCATAAAGGTGAAAAGGCGCGCTCAGGCGGGAATATAAAACCCGGATTTGAAGGCGGCCAGATGTCTTTATTAAGAAGGCTTCCAAAATTTGGCTTTAATCCGCTTTCAAGAATTAAATGGCAGCTAGTCAATGTTGAAAGCCTTAATATATTTAAAGATAATGAAAATGTAACGCCAGAGCTATTAAAGAATAAAGGCCTTATCAAGAACCCTAAAAACATGATAAAGGTCCTCGGGGATGGCGAACTTAAGAGATCTCTCACGGTACAGGCAGATTGTTTTTCTAATAGCGCTATTGAGAAGATCACAAAAGCCGGAGGTAAGGCAGTAGATAAATCCGGAAAAGAAGTTTCAAAGAAGATCAAAGTCAAGAAAGTTGCAGCTCCAAAGGTCAATATAGCAAAACCGATTAAGCCGGCACCAGAAAAGACCAAAGAAAAGCAGGAAAAAAAAGATAAATCCAAACCAGATGTAGATAAACGCTCAAGCACTCCACCTTCTAAAGGAAAGTAAAATGCTTAAGGCGCTTACAAATATTTTTAAAATTCCCGATTTAAAGAAAAAAGTTTTATTTACATTGGGAATGATAGCGGTTTATAGAATAGGTTCATATATCCCGACACCAGGTGTTGACGGGGCGACGCTTGCTTTGTATTTTGAAAGGTTTGCCCAGACTGAAGGCGGAGCGCTTCTCGGGGTAATGAATATGTTTACCGGCGGCGCGATGTCGAAGCTGACGATATTTGCTCTCGGTATTATGCCTTACATATCTGCTTCGATTATTATTCAGCTTTTGACGGCAGTTATCCCGTATTTGGAAAAATTGGCAAAAGAAGGTGAAGCCGGACATAAAAAAATTATTCAGCTAACCCGGTATGGCACAATAGTTCTTTCATTGTTCCAGTCATTTTTTATAGCTCTTTGGCTTGAAAAGACAAATTTTGGCGGCGAAACAGTAGTGCTTTTTCCTGGATGGTCATTCAGGCTTTTGACGGTACTTACTCTTACAAGCGGCACTGCGTTTATTATGTGGCTAGGTGAACAGATACAGGAATTTGGTATTGGCAATGGAATGTCACTGATAATAACCGCAGGTATTGTTTCCAGGCTTCCGCAGGCTTTATATGAACTCTATGTTCTAGTATCGCCATTTTCTCCGGATAAACAGATACTCGAACCTTGGAAGCTTCTTCTTATGGCATTCATGTTTGTGTTTGTTACGGTAGCGGTAATCCTGATGACGCAGGGACAAAGAAAGATCCCTATTCAGTACGCTAAAAGAGTCGTTGGTAGAAGGGTTTACGGCGGCCAGTCCACTTTTATTCCTTTAAGGGTCAATCAGGGCGGCGTTATTCCTATCATATTTGCACAGTCTATAATACTTTTTCCGGCTACTATTGCGGCTTTTATACCAAACCAGGTTATGCAGAATATTGCTATGGCATTTTCAAGAGAAGGCTGGATGTATAATATTGTTTATTCGCTTTTTATAATTTTCTTTGCTTATTTTTATGCTGCCATAACTTTTAATCCAATAGATGTTGCGGAGAATATGAAAAAGCACGGGGGGTTTGTTCCCGGGATCAGGCCGGGAAGGGCTACAGCAGAGTATCTTGATTTTGTAATGACAAGGATTACTTTACCGGGGTCGCTTGCATTAGCGTTAGTGGCGATTTTCCCGAGCTTGATAAGCGCATCTTTAAAAATACCTTATCTTGTTGCTTCGTTTTTCGGAGGCACAGGGCTTTTGATCATAGTGGGTGTTATGCTTGATACGATGAGACAGGTTGAATCGCACCTATTGATGAGGCATTATGAAGGTTTTATGAAGCGCGGAAGACTTAAGGGAAGACGATAAACCTAGAAGACAGAAAACAGTTGACAGATGACAGAAAAATCTGTTTTCTGACATCTGATCTCTGGCTTCTAAATAATACAGAAAAATATAAATGAGACTTATTTTTTTAGGGCCACCAGGAGCAGGAAAAGGAACGCAGGCGCAGGTTATAGCAAAAGATCTCGGCGCTTTGCATATCTCAACGGGCGACATGCTTAGAGCTGCATTAAAAGCAGGCACTTCCATAGGCCTTAAAGCAAAAACTTTTATGGATAAAGGCGAGCTTGTTCCCGATGAGGTCGTTATAGAGCTGGTTTTAGATAGAATATCAAAAGACGATGCAAAAAAAGGTTTTATACTTGATGGGTTTCCAAGAACTAAAGTTCAAGCCGAAAAGCTGGATGCGGCTCTTTCCGGGAAAAATCCTATCGATCTGGTGATATATTTTGAAACCTCAGAACCTACTGTTATTTCAAGGCTTTCCGGAAGACGCATATGCAAGAATTGTGGGGCGAATTATCATGTCGTCAATATTCCTCCCAAAAAGGCGAACATTTGCGATAAATGCGCTGGTGAGCTTTATCAGAGAACCGATGATATGCCTGATACTGTAAAGAACAGGCTTGTTGTTTACAATAATCAGACAAAAGACCTGATAGATTATTATAAGACACAGCGTTTATTAAGAACAGTTTCTGGCGATAAAGACGTAAACGAGGTTAGGTCTATTTTATTGGAGCTATTTAAAGCCGAAAAGTTTTTATGATCAGTATTAAATCCAACGAAGAGCTTGACCTTATGAGAAAGGCAGGTTCGGTAGTCGCGGATATCATAACTCGATTAAGAGATGAATTAAAACCTGGGATCACCACTAAGTCACTTGATGAGAAGGCGCTAAAGATAATAAAAGATTCAGGTTGTGATTCAGCGTTCTATAATTATAAAGGTTTTCCCGGTAATATTTGTGCGTCAATCAATAACGTTGTTGTCCATGGGATACCGGGTAAGCAGATTATAAAAGACGGCGATATAATAAGCATCGATGTTGGGGTTAAGTATAAAGGTTATTATGGCGATGCCGCAGCGACTTTTGGGGTCGGTAAGATCTCAAAAGAAGCCCAGAGACTAATGGATGTAACTGAAAAATCGCTAAATCTGGGAATAGAGAAAGCGATTAGCGGTAACAGGTTGTTTGATATATCAAGCGCAATACAGCAATATGTTGAATCCAATGGTTACAGCGTTGTAAGAGCTTTTGTCGGCCATGGGATCGGACAAAAGATGCATGAGGCGCCCGAGGTCCCGAATTACGGCAAAGCAGGCCAAGGGGTTAAGTTAGAAAAAGGCATGGTGCTTGCAATTGAGCCAACGGTTAATGCCGGATCTTTTGAGATAGAGATAATGCATGATGGGTGGACAGCTTTGACCAAAGACAGATCTCTTTCAGCCCATTTTGAACATACGATCGTTATTGATGATAAAAAGGCGGAGATTTTGACATTATGGGAAAAGAAGAACCAATAGAAATGGAAGGCAAGGTTTTAGAAGCCCTGCCAAATGCTATGTTTAGGGTTGAGATTGAAGGAGGCCACAAAGTTCTGGCCCATGTCTCTGGTAAGATGCGCCTTAATTTTATCAGGATTTTGCCGGGGGATAAAGTAAAACTTGAATTATCTCCTTATGATCTTACAAGAGGAAGAATAATTCACAGGACTAAATAATTTTGGAGTGATTTAAGATGAAAGTAAGAAGCAGTATTAAAAAAATTTGTGACAAGTGTACGATCGTAAAAAGGAGCGGCATAGTAAGGGTTATATGTTCGAATCCTAAACACAAACAAAGACAAGGGTAAACAACAATTAAGGTTCCCCTGGCCCTTTGGGTTTTGGGACACCTGCCTGCCGGTAGGCGGGAATTCAACCGGTTTGCCAGAAAAAGAAGCAACGCCGGAGTTATCTAGGAGTAAATATGCCAAGAATTTGTGGAGTTGATATACCAAAAGAAAAAAGGACAGATGTTGCCCTTACGTATATTTTTGGTATAGGAAAAACTTTATCAGATAAGATTTTAGCTAATGTCGGGATTAGCCCCGCCAAAAGAGCAAAGGATCTTACTGAAGAAGAGGTAGCAAAGCTTACCAATGCAATTCAGAAGGATTACAGAGTTGAGGGAGACCTTAGGCGAGTTCAAGGAGCTAACATAAAGAGGCTTATCGATATAGGTTCATTTAGAGGTACAAGACATAGAAAAGGACTCCCTGTTAGAGGGCAGAGGACAAGGACTAATGCGAGAACCAGAAAGGGCCCCAGAAAAACAGTAGGAGTACAAAGAGCTAAGAAGGAGACTAAAGGTGGCGGAACAGCTTAAAAAGCCTAAAACAAAGAAAAAAGGCACAAAGAACGTTCCTAGCGGAATAGTTCATATCCAAGCATCGTTTAATAATACGATTGTTACGATAACAGATAAAAGCGGTAATGCGGTTTGTTGGTCATCTACCGGTACGTCTGGTTTCAAAGGATCAAAAAAATCAACACCGTTTGCTGCGCAGATTGCTGCTGACAATGCCGCAAAAAAGGCCGTTGAACATGGAATGAAAGAGGTTGAGGTATTCATAAAAGGCCCGGGTGCCGGAAGAGAATCCGCTATCAGGGCTATTCAGGCAGCGGGTCTGGCAATTAAAGCCATAAAAGACGTTACACCAATACCTCATAATGGTTGCAGGCCTCCAAAAAGAAGGAGGGTATAGTAAAAGATCATGGGAAGATATCGCGGACCAGTATGCAGATTATGTAGAAGAGAAGGAATAAAGCTTTTTTTAAAAGGCACAAGGTGTAATACCGATAAATGCGCCGTTGCAAAACGCGCCTTTGCACCCGGTCAACATGGAGCGGCCAAGACCAAGCTTTCAAACTATGGAATACAGCTTAGAGAAAAACAGAAAGCAAAGAGGATCTATGGTCTTATGGAACAGCAGTTCAGAAATTATTTCAAAAAGGCTAAAAGATTAAAGGGAGTTACAGGCCATATACTTTTGCAGTTTTTGGAAAGAAGGCTTGATAATGTCGTATTCAGGCTTTGCTTTGCTACTTCCAGGCAGGATGCCAGGCAAATCGTTCAACATGGGCATGTTTTGGTGAATGGCAAAGGAGTGAATATCCCTTCCTATTTAGTAAAAACAGGTGATATGATTGAGCTGAGAGGAAAAGATGTTTTTGTCAAAGGTGCACACGATACTTTTGAATTGGTTAAAGAGCGTGGTATCCCTCAGTGGCTTGAAGCAAATGATAAGGAGTTAAAGGGGAAAGTAACAAAGCTTCCAGTACGCGAAGATGTGGGTTTCCCGCTCCAGGAACAGCTGATAGTTGAGTTGTATTCGAAGTAAAATAATTTTAATCGTCATTCTATAAAATGCAATATAGGATGATTTGTCGATAGTATAAAATTTCTAGGAGGAATCATGGGGATTGGATGGAAGAATTTTGAAATGCCAAAAAAGTTAGAGTGCGATGAGTCTACGTATTCGGAAACTTTTGGCAAATTTATTGCTGAGCCTTTTGAAAGAGGATATGGCATCACGATAGGCAATTCATTAAGAAGAGTTCTAATCTCTGGGATTGAAGGGGCAGCGGTTACTTCAGTAAAGATCGAAGGGGCGCAGCATGAGTTTTCTACAATACCAGGAGTAGTTGAGGATGTCTCCGAGATCATATTGAATATCAAAAATCTTATCTTAAGGTCAAATACAAGACAGCCTAAGACTATTTATATTAAAGTTGATAAAAAAGGCGATATTACAGCTAAAGACATCATCACCGACGAGACCGTTGAGGTATTGAATCCGGATCTTCACATCTGCACGCTTTCCAAAAAAGCCAAATTTGAAATGGAAATGGAAGTCGGAAAAGGCAGAGGGTATGTTCCGGCCGAACGTAATAAAAAAGACGGCTTACCGATCGGGGTTATACCGATTGATTCGATATTTGCGCCTGTAAGAAAGGTTAATATCGGAGTAGAGAATACCAGGGTCGGACAGATAACCGATTATGACAAGTTGATCTTAGAGATTACAACTAACGCAAGTATTAATCCTAAAGATGCCCTTTTATATGCTTCAAACATTCTTCAGAAACATCTGGATATATTTGTTAATTATGGCAAGCTTCCCGAAGAAGAGGAAGAGCCAGAAGAGACTCCAGAAGAAAAAGAGCTTTTAGACAAGATGAAAATTCCTGTTTCTGATATGGAATTATCTGTCAGAAGTGCAAATTGCCTTAAAGAAGCTAAGATCAAGACCCTCGGTGAGCTTGTAAGAAAGACCGAGATGGATATGCTAAAATACAGGAATTTTGGCAAAAAATCTTTAACAGAGATTAATAAAGTGCTTGCTGGAATGGGGCTTTCTCTCGGAATGAAGATTGATACTAAAAAGACAAAGGAAGAGTAAGAGGTCAAATGAGACACGGTAAATTATCGAAAAAACTTAATAGAGATACAAGCCTTAGAAAGGCTACTATCAGGGGAATTGTTTCAGGGCTAATATTACACCAGCGGGTCAGAACCACGGTCACTAAGGCAAAATTGACAAAACGTTTGGCGGATAAATTGATCACTTTTGGCAAGCGCGGCGATATTGGTGCTCAGAATCAGGTTATGCAGATACTGCATGATAAGCTGATTGTTCAGAGGTTGTTTAAAGAAATCGCGCCTTTATTTAAGTCCAGAAATGGCGGGTATACAAGAGTTATTTTAGATAAGACCAGGCCTGGTGATGGGGCTATGATGGCTTATTTGGAGTTTACTGAGAAAAAAGAGGTTGTTGTCCCGGTAAAGTCTAAGTCAAAGTCAAAAAGTTCTAAAGAGACAAAGCCATCCGAAGATAATAAACACGTTGCCGGAAGAGAAGATGTAAAAACTCTTGAAGAAAAGGTCTATCATCCAAAAAAAGACGAAGATAAGGATATAGTAAAAGAAGAAATTGTGAAAGAAAAAGCCAAAAGTGAAACAAAGCAGATAGACAAAGGCTTTTTTAAAGGCTTTAAAAGATACTTTAGATCTAATCCAAGAAAAGGCAGTTAAACTATAAACTAATGATAAGGTCTTTACCAAATGATAATAAGCTTAGTCATACTAGGGATTTCATTGGTAATCCTGTCAGTGATTTTTTTCCGTCTTGTATCATCGAATAAACGCTACGAAGAGATCCTTGTAGAGTTTAAACGTAAAGAGGCGCAGCTTTCCTACCTTATAGAGACCGGCCAGATATTAAGTTCCGCTCTAAGTAAAAATAAGCTTTTAAGGCTTATGATAGAGATTTTCGGCGAACTTTCCAAGACAGAGCGTAATCCCAGCGTTACATTTTTATATTTGTTTGATTATAATTCCAATCTCTATGAATATGAAGCGGGATTCAATATGGATGTTACCATGCTTGAATCACCGAACCTGTCAAATGATGACGACTTTATTAAAACTGTAAAAAAAGATAAATCCATTTTATACTTTGACGGTATAGATGCGGTTCCTTATAAATTTTTTAAGGCCGATAAATTGAAATATCTTGGAGAGTCCGATCGTCTTATTTCAATTCCGCTTTTTGTTGAATCGGAGTTAATGGGTATAATAAATATTTTTTGTGATGAATCAAGCTTCAGATATCTTAGAAATGAGGATAAACTGCTCAATGCGCTTGCTTCCGAGGCGTCAATTGCTTTAGGATCGGCTGTTCAGTCGGAATTGGCTGTATTGGATCGTTTAACCAGGATCTATAATCATGCATATTTTGAGACTAGGTTAGCACAGGAAGTTGCTAGAAGCGATCGATATAAATACCCTGTGAGCCTTCTAATGATAGATATAGACCATTTTAAGAACATAAACGATACCTATGGCCATCAGGTTGGTGATATTGTTCTTAAGCAGATCGCCCATTTGATAAAAAGAAGCGTAAGGGTTGTTGACCTATCGGCAAGATATGGCGGCGAAGAATTTGCAGTGATTTTGCCTGAAACGAGCCTTGGTGAAGCGGAGCATGAAAAAGAGATTTCCCACGAAGCCGGCGGAGCTCTTTACAAGGCAGAGCAGATAAGGAAAGCGATCGGAGATTTCAAATTTATGGTCCATGGCAAACCCCTTACTGTGCATGCGAGTATTGGTATAGGTATAAAAAATTTCCCCGGAGGTGAAAAGATTACCAAAGACGATCTTATAAAAATTGCTGATGAGGCTTTGTATAAGGCAAAACAAGAAGGCAGAAATAGAGTTTGTTATTAAAATTTAAAATGGAGGGAAAAAATGCAGAAAAATAGTCCTGCGAGTGTTTCATGGGATAAGTATTTGTTGGTAGTATTTGTTTTAGCAGCAATCGGTTTATGTTTCTATGGTTGTTCTGGCAAGAAAGCTACAGAATCTGTATCAAAAAAAGCATCATCAGTGGATAAGAAAGACGTTATTGCTTCCGTCGGTGATGAGGTAATAACAAAGCAGGAATTTGAGGATGAGATACAGTCTTTACCGCAAGCCTACCAGGCTATTGCAAAACAGAACAGAAAAGAGTTTCTTAATAGCCTAGTTAATAAAAAGCTTCTTATAGCTGAGGCAAAGAAAGAGAATCTTGAAAATTCCCCTGAAGTAAAAAAATATATGGAAAAAGCCAAAGACGAACTTATGGTCCAGCAGCTTTTAAAAGACAAGGTGCTTGATAAAGTAAAGATCACTGACGAAGCCGTAAAAGCATATTATGACTCAAATGCCGATCAGTTTAAAGATCCGGAGAAATTCAAAGCTTCTCATATTCTTTTAAAGAGCGAAGCTGAAGCTAATGCAGTTTTGGCTGAACTAAAAGCAGGTGCTGATTTCGGGAAGGTGGCCAAAGAGAAATCTGAAGATCCTGGTTCAAGGGATAAAGAGGGTGATATAGGTTATTTTTCCAAAGGTGACCTGGTGCCTGAATTTGAAGACGCTGTGAGTAAGATGAAAGTAGGGGATGTAAGTGCGGTTGTAAAAACTGCTTTAGGTTACCATATTATTAAGCTTACCGACAAGAAGGAATCCGCTAAAAAAGATTTTAAAGATGTTGAGCAGGATATTAAAAATAGACTTACTGTAGAAAATCAAATGAAGGCTTATGACGGGCTTATTGAATCTCTCAAAAAAGGCCAAAAGATAGATATTAATCAGGCTTTTCTCGATGAGAAAAAAGAAGAACCGGTAAATATGAATATGCCTATTGCTCCCGGTGTTAGTGGCCCGCAAGGGGATATCCAGGTGACTCCAGTGAAGCCTCCTGCTGTGGCTCCGGTAGCTCCTAGCAATGTTCCAAATCAACCAGTAAGCGGAAAGTAATAACGCTGGTTATATAATCAGATCATCAAATGTCCCCCTTAAATAGGGGGACATTTTTTTATTGTAAATACGGCAATTTTGTGATAAAATTCTTATTCTTAATTAAATTATCATTGATCCAAAATTTCCATTAATATATTAGTAAGTTTTGGTTAAATAGAGAGTAAAAAACCATGAAAAAAGTATTATCAAAAAGAGCTACTTTAGTAAAACCGTCAGCAACCCTGGGCATTACTTCAAAGGCCAATAAGATGCGCCAGGAAGGCATAGATATCGTTAGTTTTGGTGCCGGGGAGCCTGATTACGATACCCCTCAAAGCATTAAAAATGCCGGAAAGGATGCTATTGATAAAGGGAAAACCAAGTATACCCCTTCAACCGGAATATTGGAGTTAAAACAGGCTGTTTGCGAGAAATTCAAGGTTGATAATAACCTGATCTATGAACCGTCACAGATCATTGTTTCTTGCGGAGCAAAGCATAGTATATATAATGCTATCTTTGCCATATGCGAAGAAGGGGATGAGGTTATAATCCCTTCTCCTTATTGGCTAAGTTATCCGGAAATGGTAATGCTTGCCGGTGCAAAGAACGTTATCGTAAAGACAAGCGAAGCCAATGGATTCAGGCTGACTGAAAAAGATTTAAAAACAAATATTACATCCAGAACAAAGCTTTTGATCTTAAATAGCCCCTCAAACCCGACAGGATCGATTTATAGTGAGGACGAGTTAAAATTTATAGCAAGGCTTGCTAAAGAAAATGATTTTTATATTATTAGCGACGAGATATATGAAAAGATCAGTTATACCGATAAAAAGATCGTTTCGATCGCATCTTTAGATAAGGATGTTTTTGACAGGACGATTACGGTTAACGGTGTTTCGAAAAGTTACTCTATGACGGGTTGGAGAATAGGTTATCTTGGGTGCTCTAAAGAGATTGCAAGTGCTATATCGAATATTCAGGATCATACGACATCAAATCCTACCTCAATAAGCCAGGCTGCAGCTTTGGAGGCTATGAAAGGAGATCAGAGTTTTGTCAAAACTATGGTCAAAGAGTTCGTTAAAAGACGTGATTATATGGTTAATAAGCTAAATTCGATCAAAGGTTTTAAAGCATCAAATCCCGAAGGGGCATTTTACGTTTTTTCGGATATTTCAAGTTTTGGGATGGATTCGCTTAAATTTTGTTCCAAGTTATTAGAAGAGGCCAAGGTGGCGGTTATCCCGGGAGGGCCATTTGGCTGGGATACGCATATAAGATTCAGTTTTGCCACCAGTATGGAAAACATTCAAAAAGGATTGGATAGGATAGAAAAATGGGTAAAACAATAGCAGAAAAGATCTTAAGCAGTCATGCAAAAAAAGATTTAAGGGCCGGAGATATCGGAATATGTGATGTGGATTTTTGTCTGGGCCAGGACGGAACAAGCGGGATTATAATTGACAGATTTAAGGAGCTTGGGGCAAAAAAAGCCTTCAATAAAAATAAGTTTTACATGATCATTGATCATAGCGCGCCAAGTCCCAATGAGGGAGCATCTAAAGTTCATAAAAAGATGAGAGAGTTTGCCGATAAGTATTCAGTTGGGCTTTATGACGTTGGATGCGGGGTCTGTCATCAGTTAGTTCCTCAGGAAGGGCATGTAGTGCCGGGGGATCTCGTTTTGGGGGCCGATTCTCATACATGTACTTACGGCGCAATGAACGTTTTTTCAACAGGCGTTGGTTCTACAGATTTAGCTATTACTGTGGCAACTGGGAAGAATTGGTTCAAGGTCCCGGAAACTATGAAATTTATAGTTAAAGGGAATCTTCCAAAAGGAGTATACGCAAAAGACATAATACTTCATATAATTGGAAAAGTCGGAGCAAATGGTTGTACGTATAAATCTGCGGAATTTTATGGCAATGCAATAGAGACCTTGAGCGTCGATGAGAGATTTACTATTTCCAATATGGCTGTTGAGATGGGCGGGAAATGCGGGCTTATGGAAGCCGATAAGAAGGTCCTTGATTGGGTAAAAAAACACTCTACAAGAAAGCCTCACCCGGTCAGTGCGGATAAAGATGCAAAATATTGCGATGTTGTGGAAATAGATGTGTCAAAGCTTTCGCCTCAGATCGCAAAACCCCATACAGTTGATAATAATGCAGCAATCGAGGCTATGGAGGGAACTAAGATACACCAGGCCTTTTTGGGAACATGCACTAACGGAAGATTATGCGATCTGGAAATCGGGGCAAAAATCTTAAAAGGTAAAAAAGTCCATAAAGACGTTAGGTTGGTTGTTGCGCCTGCCTCAAGAGAGATCTACCTTGAAGCTTTGAAGAAAGGTTATATTGAGGCATTTGTGAAGGCAGGGGCATCTTTAGTTGCTCCTGGATGCGGGCCTTGCGTTGGGACGCATGAAGGGATTTTGGCGGACGAAGAGGTCTGCATATCTACTGCCAACAGGAATTTTAAGGGCAGAATGGGTAATCCTAAGGGATTTATTTATCTTGCTAGCCCGGCTACGGTAGTTGCCTCAGCAATTAAAGGCGCGATGACGGACCCGAGGAAGTTTTTGAAATAAAAAAGGTTAGGGGTTATCGGTGAACGGTTAACGTAAACCGAAAACCGGAAACCGAAATAAATTTAGAGGTAATATTATGAATGGGTTTGCGTATAAATTAGGTAACGATATCAATACAGATTATGTAATTTCAGGAAGATATAAATTTTTTGTGACCGACCCCAAAGAACTTGCTAAGCATATTTTTGAGGATATAGATCCGAATTTTTACTCTAAACTTAAACCCGGAATGTCTTTTATTGTTGCGGGGAAAAATTTTGGGATGGGTTCTTCAAGAGAACAAGCGCCTATAGTAATAAAAGAGGCAGGGGTTGTGGCGGTGTTAGCTAAAGATTTTGCAAGGATATTTTACAGGAATGCTTTTAATTTGGGGCTGCCTTTGGTTGAATGCGATACCGATAAGATCGACGAAGGTGATGAATTGGACCTGGATCTGATAAATAAAAAACTGATAAATAAGACAAAAAATATGGAGATACCTATCAAGGCTATTCCCGAAGTAATGCAAAAACTGCTTAAAGAAGGCGGTGTAATTAATTATCTTAAAAAACACGGAAGCCTAGATTTTTAGTAGGAGATTATAATGAAAAAAATCGTAACATTAATACCAGGTGATGGTATAGGCCCGGAGATAAGTAATGCCACAATGCGTTGTGTAGACGCTTTGGGACTGGGTATTGAATGGGAAATAAAGATTGCCGGCGCCGAATGCATCGGAAAATACGGGACACCTTTGCCGAAAGATGTCCTGGATTCTATAAGAAAAAATAAAGTTGCCATAAAAGGGCCCATTGAGACGCCTGTTGGTTCAGGTTTTAGAAGCGTAAATGTGGAACTAAGAAAGAGCCTCGATCTTTATGCATGCCTCAGGCCATGCAGATCGTATGAGGGCGTAAGGTCGAAATACAGGGATATCAACCTAGTTATAGTAAGAGAGAATACAGAGGATCTCTATGCCGGTATAGAATTTAAAGAAGGTGAGGCCGGAACACTTGATCTTATAGCTAAAATTGAGGACCTAAGCTCGAAAAAGATCCGCAAAGGTTCTGCGATAAGCATAAAACCTATTTCGATCGAAGGAACGAAGAGAATTGTCAAATTTGCTTTTGAATATGCCATAAAAAATAACCGCAAAAAAGTTACAGCAGTTCATAAAGCAAATATCATGAAATTTACTGACGGATTATTCCTTGAAGTAGCGAGATCGGTTGCCAAGGAATATGAAGGGAAGGTTGCGTTTGAAGATAGGATAGTTGATAATATGTGCATGCAGCTAGTTCAGAAGCCCGAGGATTATGATGTATTGGTCCTTCCTAATTTGTACGGAGATATTGTTTCCGATCTTTGTGCCGGGCTTATAGGCGGTCTTGGCGTTGCTCCGGGAGCCAATATAGGGGATGATGCGGCGTTGTTTGAGCCTACGCATGGGTCTGCGCCTAAATATGCAGGTTTAAATAAGGTGAATCCGTGTGCTATGATATTTTCGGCAGTATTGATGCTTAGGCATATGAAGCTGGAAAAAGGTGCAATGATTTTGGAAAATGCCATAGCAAAGGTAATAAAAGATAATAAATCTGTTACATATGACCTTAAAGAGGATAGACGTGATCCGTCGGCTGTGGGAACAAAAGAGATGGCGGATGCGATTGTTGAAGAGATAAAGGCAAATTTATAGTAGCGCGTACAACGTACGTAGTACTGCGTAAAAACGCCGTACGAAATACGCAAGACGCCATACAGAAAAGATTTTAAATATGAAGATTTCAGTTATAGGTGCAGGGGCAGTAGGGTCAACTTTGGCTATGAGAATTGCTGAAAATGATCTAGCGGATGTAGTGATGGTTGATATAGATGGTGATATTGCCAAAGGCAAGGCTCTTGATATTGAAGATAGCCTGGCAACGCTTGGTATTGATAAAAAAGTATTAGGGACCAGTGACTATAAATTTATCGAAGGATCGGATTTTGTTGTGATAACCGCTGGTTTTGCCAGGAAGCCCGGTATGACAAGGGAAGATCTGTTACAAAAGAATGCTGATGTTGTAAGAGCTATTTCTTTAAAGATAAAAGAATATGCAAATAAATCAATAGTTATCGTGGTCACCAACCCCCTTGATGTTATGACATATCTGGCGTGGAAGGTTACGGGTTTTGACCAGAAAAGAGTTTTCGGTATGGCAGGAGTGTTAGATTCGGCGAGATTAGGTTCGATACTTAAAACCAAAATAGATGTATCGCTTAAAGATGTAAAGAGCTATGTTTTGGGAAGCCATGGCGATTCTATGGTGGTAATACCGGAGTTTACGACTATCAAAGGTAAGAAAATTTCTGAAGTGCTTTCCGGCGATAAATTAAAAGAGCTTATTGCTTCAACAAAAAACCGGGGAGCTGAGATCGTAAGCCTCTTAAAATCAGGAAGTGCTTATTTTGCACCCAGCCAATCGGTCTATGTTATGCTGGAGAATATTGTTAAAGGCAAAGAGGATGTTATATGCGCTTCTGCATATCTGGATGGCCAATATGGGCAAAAAGATATATACATCGGAGTTCCGGTGAAATTAGGTAAGTCGGGAGTGTCAGAGATTGTTAAAATAAATTTGAATAATGATGAATTAAAACAGTTCGAAGATTCGTGTAATATTGTGAGGAATACTATTAAAAGCTTAAATATATAGACTAAAAAGATCTATGCAAAATTTTGATATAATCTTTATCGGGGGCGGGCCCGGTGGTTATGTTGGCGCCTTATATGCTGCTAAGAAAGGCCTGAAAGTTGCCTTAGCGGAAGAGAGGGAGCTGGGCGGAACGTGTCTTAATAAAGGTTGTATACCTACCAAAGCATTATTAGCAATAAGCCACCAAATAGGCGAAATAAAAAGATCTGAATCCCTGGGATTTTTTTCAGGCGACTTAAAAATCAATTATCCAAAAATTTTAGATAAAAAAGACAGCATTGTCCTGAAGCTTAAAAATGGCATAGAGGCGCTTTTTAAGTCCAGAGGGATAACTCTTCTGAGCGGTAAAGCCCGGCTAAATTCAAAAAATACAATTTTATTAAACAATGAGGAATTTGCCGCTAAAAATATCGTTATTGCTACGGGCTCTAAGCCAAAAACACTAAGCTGTTTTGATGGTATGGGTGAATCTGTTCTCACTAGCGATGATATAGTTAATCTAAAAGATCTTCCTAAAAGTCTTCTTATTATCGGTGGCGGAGCTATCGGATCGGAATATGCGGATATGTTTGCAGGGTTCGGCGTCAAGGTGGTGCTTATCGAGATGCTTGATAGATTGATACCGAATATGGATAGAGAATTGAGCATTAAACTGGAGATGGCCCTTAAGAAGAAGGGAATAGAGGTTTTCACAAAGTCAAAAATTGAAAAGTTTGAAAAGAAAGGCCTTGTCTACGAAATCCTTTTGTCTAATGGTAAAACTTATGAGATCGATAAGCTTCTTGTCTCTATAGGCAGAAAGCCTAATACCTTGGATCTGGGGTTTGAAAAAATAGGGGTCAATATTGAAAAAGATGCCATATCGGTAGATAAATACCTCAGGACAAGCTGCGATAGTATTTATGCAATAGGAGATGTGAAGGGTGGGTTGATGCTTGCGCATGTAGCGAGCCATGAAGCTGTCACGGTAGTTGATAATGTGTTAGGTAAGGCCGAAGAAATGGATTATTCGTCCGTTCCGAATTGTATCTATACAGAGCCTGAGATAGCCAGTATTGGGATAAAAGATGATGAAGCTAAGGTTATGCCAAATGCAAAAATTGCAAAATTCCCGTTAACGGCACTTGGCAAGGCGCAGGCAATTTTTAAAGAAGAGGGGTTCATAAAGATAATTTTTGACGGAGAAACAAAAAAAATTCTAGGTGCGCATATTTTCGGCCATAGCGCGTCTGACCTTATTTCAGAGCTTGCTTTAGCAAAAAGAAATGGCTTGGGTTTAAATCAGATAAAAAGTACGGTACACCCTCATCCGACTCTTTCCGAGATGATCATGGAGAGCGCATTTATAGGACTAGGTGAAGGGATACATTCCCTATGATAGATGTTATTGATCTGGGGCTGATCGGTTATGATGAGGCTTATATGATACAAAAAGAGCTTCTTCAAAAAAGAAAGAGGAATGAGATACAGGATACTCTTCTTGTGCTGGAACATAAGAATATTTTTACCGTCGGCCGGTCCGCTAAAAATAATAATTTATTGGTTTCAAAAGAAGAGCTTATAAAATCCAAAATTGACATAAAAAAAATTGATAGAGGCGGCGATATAACTTTTCATGGTAAAGGCCAGTTTGTTATCTATCCGATCCTTGACCTTCATAAATACGGGAAAGATGTCCATAAATATCTTAATGCCTTAGAGATCGTCGCGATAGACTTTCTTAAGAAATATGCCGTATATTCCAAGACAAAAGAAGGTTTTAGGGGCGTATGGGTAAATGAGGAAAAAATCGCATCTATCGGAGTAGGCATAAGCAGTTGGTGCACTTATCATGGGATGAGTATTAATATAAAAAATGATCTAAAATATTTTGACATGATAAATTCGTGCGGAATTAAAAATTGCAAGGCAACGTCTTTAGCAAAAATTATCAATGATGACACTCTTGATCTTAAAGACATTATGCCGAGCCTGGTAGAAAGCTTTAAGAGAATTTTTGAGTCGATCGCCTATGAGTACGAGCAAATTTCCAGAGTGGCTTAATAAAAAGCTGATCTTTAATGAGGGAATTGAAAAGACAGCCAATGTCCTTAATTCCTTGAGCATAAACACAGTTTGCAAAAGCACTAGATGTCCGAATTCTAATGAATGCTTCTCAAAAAAATCGGCGACTTTTTTGATACTCGGAAATATCTGCACAAGAAATTGTTTGTTTTGTTCTGTAGAAAAATCCCAACCTTTAAAGCCTGATTTAATGGAATTGGTCAATATACCAAAAGCTGTTAAGGAACTTTCCATGGAGCATGTAGTCATTACTTCTCCGACAAGAGATGACCTTTCCGACGGTGGTGTGGGCCATTATATTAAGCTTATACAATTGCTTAAAAATGATAGGCCAGAGGCGGTCATAGAGGTGTTAGTACCGGATTTTAAAGGTAATTTAAATTCAGTAAAAAAAGTAGTAAACGCTGGTGTTAATATTTTTGGCCATAATCTTGAGACGATACCTCGTTTGTACAAAGAACTCAGGCCTGAGGCTGATTTTAATAGATCCATATCCCTTTTAAAAGAGGCAAAATATTTTGACAAAAAAATTTTAACAAAATCCAGCTTGATCCTTGGCCTTGGTGAAAAAGAAGGAGAGGTTATAGAGATAATGAGGCGGCTAAAGGAGATCGATTGTGATATTCTTATACTCGGTCAATATCTCAGGCCGACCAAGAGAGAGGTAGGGGTTAGCGAATTTGTAACGCCGGAGCAATTTAAACGGTATGAAAATATCGCCTATGAAATAGGGCTAAGAAATATCCTTGCAGAACCCTTTGCAAGGAGTTCATATAAAGCGGATTTGGTTTATAAAAAAGCAAAATTGATGTATAATGATACATTGTAAAGCTATATATAGCCAGTAAGAAGGAGGGTAAATAATGAAAGAATTTATTTTGCCAAGTTTAACGGAAGGAGTGGACCAAGCCATTGTTTCTTATTGGCATGTAAATGAGGGCGATATTGTAACGGCAGGACAGGATCTTGTGGAGATGGTTACGGATAAAGCTACGTTTAATGTACCGGCGATAGCTGGCGGTAAAGTTATTAAGATCAATTTCAGAGAAGGTGATACAGTAAAAGTAGGCGAAGCCCTTGCTCAGATAGAATAATTTTTTTTAAATCGGTTATTATTAAAAATTATGGCAAAAAAATTTTTATTGATGTACATATCCTATAATTCCGGGCATCACTCTGCCAGTAACTCAATTGAGAATGCTCTTAGGACGCTTGACCCTACCTGTGAGGTTTTGAACATTAACGGGTTTAATTATGTAGCGCCAACTTTTGAGAAGATCATAAACAGGACCTACATGAGCGTTATCAAGAATTCTCCTGGTATATGGGACTATCTTTACGATAATCCCAAAATAGTCAAAAATACCCAACGGCTTAGAGATATAATACACAAGTTCAATACCGGTAAACTAAAGACGCTTCTGAATGAATTTAGGCCTAGCGCAGTTGCCTGCACTCAGGCGTTCCCTTGCGGAATGGTAGCTGATCTCAAGAAAAGCGAAGGCATTGATCTTCCGCTGGTAGGGGTACTTACCGATTATGCGCCGCATTCTTACTGGGTCTATAATACAATAGACGCTTATATTGTTCCTTCGGAGGATACCGGTAACAGGCTTATTGCAAATGGGATTCTTGGCCAAAAAATAAAAAATTTCGGCATACCAATAAACCCCAAGTTTGACAGAACTTTGGACAGGTTGGTGCTAATGAATAAATTCGGCCTTGACGAAAAACTTCCTACGGTTCTGATAATGGGTGGGGGGCAGGGGCTTGGGCCGATTGATAAGATCGTTACGCTTTTGGACAGATCGGCCTTTAATTTTCAGACATTGGTTGTAACCGGTATAAATAAAAAACTTTTTGAGCATCTCGAAAAAAGAAAAAAAGTCTGCAGAAAAAAGTTTGTTAATTTTTCATTTATTGACAATATAGACGAACTAATGGAAGTGTCGGATATTATTGTTACAAAGCCGGGAGGCCTTACAACTGCTGAAGCGTTATCCAAAAGCCTTCCTATGGTTATAGTGAATCCGTTGCCGGGTCAGGAATCTATGAATACTCAATTTTTATTAAGGGAAGGAGTAGCAGTTAAGGCCGGAAATGAATTTGAGGTTGTTACGTTATTAGAAGAGATGTTCTATAATCCCGAAAAATTGCTTCAGATGAAAGAAAGGGCAAAAATGCATTCTAAACCCGATTCATCCATCAGGACAGCCAAGTTACTTCTGGAGCTTGCTCAATAATGTTATATACTCTTTATAGATTAGGCGAACTTATAGCTCTCAATCTTCCAATCAGAGTTTCTTATAAGATCGCTGAATTTATATCATTGAGCAAATATTATGTTTGTATAAATGACAAAAAATTCGTTAAATCAAATTTAAAAGTCGTTTTGGGGCAGGATAGCTCCGACTTAGATAAGAAATCCAAAGACGTATTTAAGAATTTCGGAAAATATCTTGTGGAATTTTTTAGGTTTCCGTTGATCGATGATGAGTACATTAAAAAGCATGTGAAAACTAAGAATATCGAACTAGTGGATGAAGCTTTAAAGCAAAAAAAAGGTTTGATACTCTTGAGCGCACATTTAGGGAACTGGGAATTGGGCGGGGCGGCCCTGGGTATGCTGGGTTATAAGATAAATGTAATAGCGCTGGACCATAAAGATAAAAGAATAAACAATTTTTTTATTAATCGCAGGGTTTTTAAGAATATGAATGTTATACCTTTGGGCATGGCTCTAAAAAAGTCCATCAAAGCCCTAAGGAATAATGAGATACTTGCCGTACTCGGAGACAGGGACTTCAGCAATACGGCAATAGAAGTGGATTTTTTTAATAGGCCGACAAAGATACCTCGAGGACCGGCTGTTTTGCAGATTAAAACAGGCGCCCCCATAGTAACAGCTTTTGCTTTAAGGGAGCCGGACGGTACTTTTACCATTAATTTTGATAAACCCGAGGATATCAAAGAATCCGGCTATGGAGAGGAACATCTAAAAAAGATTACCAGAAGCCACCTTAAGGTTATAGAGAATTATGTGCGCAGGTATCCTACTCAATGGTCGGTATTCAGAAGTATGTGGAGTTAAAATAAACTAAATTTATGAAACTATTGATCTTAATACCTATATTTAATGAAGAAGCAGCTATTGGAAAGATTGTCTCGGATTTGAGAAAATTATCTTATGATGTGGTGGTCGTTGATGACGGCTCAACTGATAAGGGAGCCGATATTGCCCAAAGATCAGGGGCCATTCTTCTCAGGAATGAGCAGAATTCCGGTAAAGGCTATTCTTTAAAAAAAGGTTTTGAATATGCCGCACTGAATGGATTTGATTCGCTTGTTGTGATGGATGGCGACGGGCAGCATAGCATAAAAGATATACCAAATTTTCTCACAGACGATTTTGCAGGGTTTGATCTGATAATAGGCAACAGAATGGCAAATCCAAAAGGGATGCCTTTTGTAAGGCTCGTTACAAACAAACTTATGTCCTGGCTTATTTCAAGAATTACACACCAACGCGTTAGAGACAGTCAGTGCGGTTTCAGGCTTCTTCGAAAAAATGCTTTTAGTAAGATCGACCTTAAATGTAAAAGATTTGAAGTCGAGTCAGAGATGATCTTAAGGGCATCCAGATTAGGGCTTAAGATAGCCAACGCGCCGGTTGAAACAGTCTATGCTGGTGAAGTGTCTAAGATCAATCCCATAAAGGATACGATCCGGTTTTTCAGCTTTTTTATAAACTTTCTTAAAGAAAAATGATCCACGATTTTACAACTCTTAGGAAAATGATGGTAGAGGAGCAGCTAATTCCTCGTGGCATTACTTCTAAAAAAGTACTCGAAGCTTTCTTAAAAGTCGAGAGACATCTATTTGTTCCGGAGGATCTGAGGAGTTCCGCCTATAATGATTATCCGCTTCCCATAGGCCAAAACCAGACGATCTCACAGCCATATATGGTTGCCCTTATGACAGAGTCGCTTAAATTGGCCGGGAATGAAAAGATTTTGGAGATCGGTACCGGAAGCGGCTATCAGGCAGCAATATTAGCCGAGATTACGAAGGAAGTTTATTCAGTAGAGAGGCTCCAATTTTTGGCTGAAAGGGCAGTCAAGCTTTTTGACGCGCTCGGGTACAATAATATTAAGGTTAAAGTTGGGGACGGATCCTTGGGTTGGGAGGAATTCGCACCGTTTGATAGAATTATTGTCACTGCTTTTTGCCAGTATCCCCCGGAAACGCTGTTAAGGCAGCTAAAGGATGGGGGCAAGCTGATTATACCCCTGGGTGAAATGTTTGGCCAGGTTCTTACGCTCATAGAGAACATTAAGGGAGAGTATATCTCTAAGGAGATTTGCGGATGCGCATTCGTGCCCTTGATCGGTGAGGAAGGCTGGGAGAAGTAATTTTGAATAAAGAGATAATAGTAGACGGTTATAATTTTATTCATAAAATTGTTAAGTATAAGAAATTACTTAAAAAGAACCTCGAGTATACTAGGCGTATTTTGGAGGACGATCTGAAGCATTATTCGGATCAATCAGGTAACAGTATTGCACTGGTCTTTGACGGTAAAATAAATACCAGTTTTGGCAATAAAGCTCATTCTAAAGGCGTAAAAGTAATTTTTTCTGATAATTCTGCTGACTGCAAAATAGAAAGACTGGCTTATAAAGCAGCTGATAAGCATAATATACTTGTAGTTACAGATGACAATATGACGAAAAATCTGGTTTTTGGGATGGGAGTATTTCATATTTCCTGTCACAATTTTTATAGTTTAATGAAATTAGCTGAGGATGATTTAATAGATAGTCTTGTAAAGCGTTCAAGCGGGTCTCTTAAACATAGGATAAAATTATGAAAAAAAAGGCTTGTGTTCATATATACACCGGTGATGGGAAGGGTAAAACTACTGCAAGTCTAGGCCTGGCGCTTCGATCCCTTGGGCATGGGAAGCGAGTGGGTTTTTTCCAATTTTTGAAAAAGACTAATTATAAGACAGGCGAGTTGAAGTTTTCAGGCAATCTCGGGAAGAATTTTACTTATATACAATTTGATGAGTATTATCCTTTAGCGAAAAGAGATGGCCTTGATAAAACCACCAAAGATACGCTCAGGAAAATTGTTATAAAGGATTTTTTACTTGTGCAAGATATGATCAAAAAAGAAAAATTTGATTTGGTGATCCTGGATGAAATAATAAATGCCATAAAGGGTAAATTTTTGGATGAAAAAAAAGTGCTCTCATTTCTTGATTCCAGGCCAAGTTTGACTGAGGTTGTGCTTACCGGCCGGGGGGCTTCGGCAAGATTAAAGGGTAAGGCGCATTATGTCACAGAAATGAAGCCTGTAAAGCATCCTTATAAAGATGGTTTATGCGCTAGGTGCGGTATAGAGTATTAATAGATTTACATTATTCAAATATAAGAGTTCGCCGTTTTTGATTAAATATTAAGGAATTATGATGAAAAAAATGTCTTTAGTGCATATGAAAGCTGATCGCAAGGCCAAAGTTGTGGAGATCGTTGGCGGAGCGGGGCTAGTGAATAAGCTTATGAGTATGGGAGTTTATAAAGGTAAAGAACTGACCAAGGTTAGCCATATAGGCCTAAAAGGCCCGGTAGTAATTAAGGTCGGACGCGGGATATTGGCTCTCGGCCACAATATCGCAGAAAAAATTATGGTTGAGGTCGAATGATCAAAAAAATTTATCTTATTGGAAATCCAAATGTAGGGAAAAGCGTTATCTTTTCTCGATTGACCGGTGTACAGGTGATGTCAAGCAATTATCCCGGAACAACAGTAGAGCTTATAAGAGGTTTTCTAACTCATAATAATGAAAAGATCGAGGTTGTTGATTTGCCGGGAACCTATTCCCTCGAGCCTTCTTCAAAAGCCGAAGAGGTTGCTGCCTGGTTATTAAAAGAGCTTCCCAAAGAAGAAATTGCTGTAATAAATATACTCGATTCGACTAACTTAGAGAGAAATTTGCTTCTTACGCTCCAGTTAATCGAGGAGGGATATCCTGTTATTGTTGCTTTAAACATGTGTGATGATGCTGTTCATAAAGGGGTGAACCTTGATATTAATAAATTAGAAGAAATACTTAAGGTGCCCGTTATTTCTACCTGCGCAGTTACGGGAGTAGGGATAAGGCTTTTAATAGATAGGATTAAAGAGGCCGCTTCTGCAAAGCGGACCAAGCTAACTCATGAAGATCGTTGGAAAGAGATAGGAAAGATCGTAGAGAGCGTTCAGCATCTTGAGCATCGTCACCATAAATTTAAAGAAATTTTAGAGGATGCATCTGTCAGGCCGGTCACTGGGCTTTTGATGGCAGCGGGGGTCATCTATGCATCATTCAAGATAGTGCGTTTTATCGGCGAATTTATCATTAATAGAATAACGGACCCTATTTTTATTAATCTTTATCAGCCTGTTTTAGAAAAGTTGAGCGCTCCTTTGCAGGAAAAGGGATTCTGGTTTCATTTATTAATAGGGGACCTTATTAATGGTAAGATAGATTTCAAGCAATCTTTGGGAGTGCTTACGACAGCGCCTTATATAGAATTCGGTATGGTATTGCCTTATGTTATATCGTTTTATTTGATCCTTAGTATTCTGGAAGATGTTGGGTATTTGCCAAGATTAGCGATATTATTGGATAATCTTTTGCATAAACTTGGTTTGCATGGTTATGCTATTATTCCCGTTCTTCTGGGGTTTGGATGCAATGTACCGGGAATTTTGTCTACAAGAGTTTTAGAATCCAAAAGGGAGAGGTTTATTGCGTCAACAATTATCTCCATAGGGGTTCCGTGTGTTCCTCTGCAGGCTATGATATTCGGGTTACTAGGGGTGTTTGGGGGGTTTTATGTGGGCGGGGTGTATCTGGTTTTATTTATAATCGTTTTGATATTGGGAGTTATTTTAAACCGTGTCTTGAATGGGTATAGCCCTGAGTTCCTTCTTGAGATTCCACCGTATAGATTCCCGCCCCTAAGGATGCTGGGACAGAAGATGTATTTTCGTATTAAAGGGTTTATAATAGAGGCTGTGCCCGTGGTTTTGATAGGAGTTTTGGTAATAAATATTCTGATATATTTCAGATTGTTTGATTTTGTTACAGGGTTATTTGCCCCCATGATCCAAGGTTTATTTGGGTTGCCAAAAGAGTCGATAGTTGCCCTGGTCTTAGGATTTTTTAGAAAAGATGTTGCTGTGGGCATGCTTATGCCTCTTGGACTAAGCGCGAAGCAGCTATTTATAGCTGCGACGCTATTGGCAATTTCTTTTCCTTGTATCGCCACTTTTATAGTTTTGTGGAAGGAGCTTGGATTGAAGGACCTGATCAAATCTACTTTTATCATGATAGCAATAAGCCTTATCGTAGGAACATTATTGAATTTTGTATTCTTAAGCTAAATTAAATTGTTATTTAGGAGGAAATAGATGAAAAAAGTAATCATAATTACGGTGCTGGCGCTTGTTGGGTTTGTTACAAACTTATGTGCTTATGATTTCTCGGCAGATGTGGTTACAAAATCCGGCGATCAGAGTTTTACCGGCAAGATGTATGTGTCCGGCGATAAGAGTCGCATGGAGGTTGCCGGAAGCGTAACCATAAGCGATATGGGAAAGAAAGTTGTCTGGATCCTTATGCCGGATCAAAAAATGTATATGGAGCAACCCATCAATCCCGAACAGACTATAGGGGCTTCGGAAAAAGCAGAAGGAGAGATTGAGCGCAAACTCATAGGCCCTGACACAGTTGATGGTAAAAATACCCTTAAGTATCTGATAAAATATAGCTCAAAAAACGGAGAAACAAGTGTTTATCAGTGGATAGATACGGGCTTAAATTTACCCGTTAAGACATCCGCAGCGGATGGAAGTTGGTCAACCGAATATAAAAATATCTCAACCGGTTCTCCGGCGCCGGATCTATTTATAGTTCCGGAAGGGTATAAAAAAATGTCCATGCCTAATATAAGCGATATGATGCCGAAAATGTAATAAATAGCTCATCGTAAAACCAACAAAACTAGCTCATAGCTCATAGTAGAACCAAAATTTACCCCATTTCCGATCTAAAGAGTAAAACTAAAAAAAGAAGCAGTTATTATATTGATTTAGATAGCGAATAAACTTTATTCGAATTAATTATATTTTTTATATTAGGGGAACTTTTCTTAAGCTTCTTTTGTCTAATAGGTATAAAGGGAATATTAATTTTAAATAGACAAAGGAGAAGCTTATGGAAAAAAGATACGGTTTAAGGGTAGTATCAGTAGCGATCGTATCAGTTCTTTTTTTTGCTCAGAGTATGGACGCTTATGCCTGGCAAATGAGAAGAGATGATCACCGTAAGCCTGTACGTCATTATCCATCCCGCGGCAATTATGAATTCTGGCTGGGGGCAGCAGTTACTTCGCTAATACTGGGGGGTACGAAATATTATTATAGCAAGGGTGTTTATTACAGAAAGAATTTATATGGATATATAGTAGTAAACCCGCCTTGCGGAGCTGTAGTTAGTACTATACCTCAGTATTATGAGCCGATCGTTATGGGAGGGGTTACTTATTATACAAGTGATGGTATATATTATAGAAGAGAACCCTATGGGTACGTTGTAATAGAAGAACCCAAAAAAGCAGTCTTGAATAAACTCCCATCAGCGACGGTTTGCCAGCCATCCAGTCCCTTAGTAGTAAGTAAGGTCATCCCAAAGGTCCCGGCCGGAGTTGGAGAAAAAACTTTTACTATTAATGTTCCGAACGGTAGCGGTGATGGATATACAGGGGTTACACTAAGGGAATCAGAACACGGCTACATCGGACCTCAGGGTGAATTTTATTCGGAATTTCCAAGTGTAGATCAGTTAAAAGCAATGTACGGCAAAAAATAACTAATAAAAAATAATGATCTAAAATATGATAACAATATCCAGTGACATATTAAAAAAAGCATCTTTAGGTGATTTGGATTCGTTTGAGGAGATCTATAAAGCGATGTCGTGTTTTGTATATAATATTGCTTATCGAACTGTTAATAATAGAGAAGATGCCCAGGAGATAGCTCAGGAGGTCTTTCTGATAGTTTACCGAAGGCTGAAAGATTTTAAAGAAGAGTCAAGCCTTAAGACCTGGGTTTACAGGATCGCAGTTAATTGTTCCATAAATTATGGAAAAAAAAGAACAAGAGAAAAAATAAAAGATTCGGAATACGAAAAGTTTGATACCGGTAACCGCGATTCCTCGGACCCTAGAGTGTCACTCGGTAAAGATGAACACCATGAAATAATCGAAAAACTCATGGAGAATATTGACCCAGAGCAAAGAGAGTGTCTTGTACTAAGAAATGTCGAAGGTTTTAGTTATAAAGAGATATCAAAAATGCTGGATATAAATATAAATACGGTTCGTTCAAGGCTAAAAAGGGGGAGAGAAAAACTGTTGGAGCGAGGACGGGAGATGATGTTATGAATAAATGCAAAAAGATTCAAGATATAATAATCACTGATTACATAGACGGAGAACTCGAAGGCAATGAATTAAAAATCATCGAAGATCATCTTCTTGATTGCGAATCTTGCCGCAAATTCGCGCAATCGGCGAGAGAGAGTATGTCTAAGATTCATGTTAAGCCAAAAGACGTACCTGAGGATCTGTGGCTTTCCATAAGAAGCGCTATAGAAAATGAAAATCGCTCTAAAAATAATGTTATTTTTAGAATAACGGAATATATTAAACTATTGAGATTTCCAAGATTAGTTCCGGTTTTTGGAGGTGTATCGGTAGTAATTTTGATAGTAGTTTCGATCGTATTGGGACGGGTTACCAAACTGGCCAATGAAAATGAGCAGTTCGAGTATTTGAGTAATTTGTTAAGTGTTAATAATGGGTATAGTACTGCTGAAAATATCGGTTTAGGTACGGCCATAGAAGAATATTTTTTATAAAAGAAGGAGGGAGTTATGAGTCATTTTAAAAAATACCTGTTAGTATTTCTTTTTGTGCTGGGGATCTTAGCTGCAAATTCGGTTTATGCGGAAGATGTAAATGATAATATGAAGGCAGGCCATGACAATAAAGGTAAATGGCATGGGAGAATGGACCAAAAGATAAATGATATGTATAAAGAGCTGAATTTGTCGGAAGAACAGAAGAAGGCTCTTGAGGCCAATAAGACACAAAATAAAGATAAGATGTCCGCTATTTTTGAAAATATCAAAGTTTGTAAAGAAGAGTTCAGGAAAGAAATAATAAAGAGCGAGCTCGATATGGCGAAAATAGATTCAATCCAGTCGAGGCTCAAATCTGCCCAGGCAGAACTTGTAGATGCCCGCCTGAGTTCAATACTGGAAGTAAGGAAAATTTTGAATCAGGAGCAATTTAGTAAATTTATTTCGCTAACCGAAGGACGTAAGGGCAATATGAAAAATATAAAAAATGAATAAGGATGAAAAGAGGTTATCAGTTTACGTTTGGGTATAGGCTATTATTAGGACCAGAGTGCTAATTTAGCGGCTCTAATAAAATCATTTGACATTGAACCCTTTAGTCTGCTATAATGCCTCAAAAAAGGAAGGGATGATATAAATGTCAAGAGTAGAAGTCGGGCCAAATGAGCCTTTGGAAAAGGCGCTTCGACGCTTCAAGAAAAAGATTGAGATCGAAGGCGTACTTAAAGTCCTGAAGGCAAGGAAGCACTATGAGAAGCCCAGCGAGAGAAAACGCAGAAAAGCTCGTAGCTCAAGATCGCGTAAAGTTTATTGATTCTTCCGCTTAATTACCTCAATTTCATGCCATTCGCAACTTAAAGACTCATATGGATTAAAGAAAATGGCTCTATTTAATTTTAGAAAAATATTTTTAATTTTTATTTTAGGAGTCTTTTTATCCCTCTTCGTAACTGAAGGGGGATTTTCTTTTGACATGCCTAAAAGCGATTTTACTAAAGGCATCCTTCCGAATGGCATAGCATATATTATCAAGGATATCCCCAAGGATACCCAGCTAGTGTCTATAAGGGTGCTAGTGAAGACCGGTTCAGCAAGAGAAGGTAATTTTTCAGGTTCAGGCATAAGCCATTTTACCGAACATATGATGTTTAAAGGTACTCCTACAAGGCCCGTGGGCTCGATAGAAAAAGAGGTTAAATCGCTCGGAGGGTATATAAACGCTTCCACTTCGCATGATCTGACTATTTACGAGATAACACTTCCATCCGAATATACAAAAAATGCCTTAGCTATTTTAGGTGATATGTTATTCAATTCTTCTGTAGACCAATCCGAATTTGATAAGGAAAAAAATGTGATCTTGAAAGAGATCCGTATGCGCGACGATGATCCGAATTCGTATTTGAGCCGTATCTATTATGAAAATGCCTATGTGAACCATCCTTATAAGTACCCCGTTATAGGCTACGAGGATATTTTTAAGAATATTACAAGAGATGACCTATTGACTTATTATAAAAGAAAATACACCGCCTCCAACATGGTTATTGGGGTGGCCGGTAGGGCCAACTCCGGTTCCGTAAAAGGTTTTATTGAAGAGATCTTTGGAGAGGCGGAGGGGAAGCCATCAGAAAGCGCTGTCAAATATGAAGATCCGCCGATTAACGGTATAAGAGAAAGCATCGAGTACTACGAAACGCCTTTAGCGCATGTAAATATCGGGTTTGAAGGGGTAGACATTAATCACAAAGATTCAATTGCGTTGGATGTTTTGGCCATGATTTTAGGTCAGGGGGCAAGCTCAAGGCTTAATAAACGGCTTGTTGACGAAAAACGATTGGCTTATCAGATAGGCGCCTGGAATTATACCCCGTTTGATAGGGGGACCTTTGAAATAATGTTTATCGGGGAGCCCGATAAATACGTTGCTGCGGCAAAAGAGATATTTTCTGAAATAGAAAATATAAGGCTTAAACCCGTCAGCTCAGATGAATTAAAAAAAGCCAAAAAATCGGTTTTATCAGGTTATATTTATTCAAAAGAGAGTTCTCCGGGGCAAGCCGTTGATATGGTCTCAAATTTTGCGCTTACCGGAAACGCGGATTTTTCAAGATATTACATTGAAACTGTCGATAAGCTTACTAGTAATGACATAAAAGATGTTGCCGCGAAGTATTTAAGAACTGATAATTATGTGTTGGTAGGACTTCTGCCAAAAAACCTAAAAGAATCCGAAGTTCCCGAAAAAAAATCCAAAGAGTATGGTCCGATAGAAAAAACTGTTCTTTCCGATGGAATTACTCTTTTACTGAAAAGCGACACGACCTTTCCTATTATCTCTATGACAGCAATTTTTAAGGGGGGTGTCAGGGTAGAGGATCCTGCTAAAAACGGTTTATCCGAACTGACTTCCGGAATGCTATTTTGCGGCACAAAAACAAAGAGCCGGAAAATGATCGCAGAAATTTTAGAGAATAACGGTATTCAATCCACTTCATTCAGCGGGGTGAATGGGTTTGGTATAAGGATGAAGTTCCTTAAGTCCGACAAAGATATAGCGCTGGGCCTTTTCTCCGATATTGTAATGAATTCAACTTTTCCTGAAGGTGAATTCAATAAAGAGAAAGAAAAAGCTATAGCTAATGTCAAGATGGAAGAGAAGGATGTTTTTGATTTTGGCATAAGAAACCTGAAAAAAACTATTTTTAAAGTTCACCCTTATGGTCTTTCGCCATCCGGCGAGATCGATACGCTTAATAAGATGACGAGGGATGATTGTCTGAATTTTTATCATACATTCGTTAAGCCAGGTAATATGGTTTTGGCTATCTTTGGGGATTTAAACCCGGAGACCATGAAAGCGGATATAGATAATAGGCTTAAGAATTTTACCGGCCCAAACATTCCGGTAATTAGCGTTAAGCAGGAACCTGAACAAAAAGAGCTTAGGAAGGATTCGGTAAAGCTGGATAAAAAAGAATCCGTCATATTCGTTGGTCTAAAAACAACTACCATTATGGATAAGGATAAATATGCTCTGGATGTTTTAAGTGCAATTATGTCGGGGCTGGATGGAAGGCTCTTTAGAAAAATAAGAAGTGAAGTGGGCCTTTCTTATGTGGTCGGAGGAAATTCAGTGGTGGGTGTCGATCCCGGATATTTTATTTTTTATGTGGCGACAACCAAAGCCAATGTTGCAAAAGCCGAAAAAATTATTCTTAGTGAAATCGATGCTGTAAAAAAAGGTGAGGTTACTCCGGAAGAGCTTAAAGACTCCAAGGCAAGCCTTATCGGAGCGGATCTCAGGTTCAGGGATATGTTGTTTGATTTTACTTTTAAATCTGCCAGTGATGAGATATTTGGTTTAGGGTTTGATAATTATAACTCGTATGCATCCAATATCGATAAAGTCAGCCTTGATGATATAAAAAAAGTTGCTGAGAAATATTTCCTAAATACTCGGCTAAATATAGTTACGGTAGAGGGCAATGACTAGTTCTTCGATTTTTAGTTTTTCCACTTCATGGAATGCTTTCAGGCACAATAGCGCAAAATCCCTTATAACTGAAATTAAAAAGCTCGGTTTTGATAAGATAGAATTGAGTTTCAGTCTTCCGAAAAAATTAGTCGATGAAATAAAAGAAGCTGTTGATAATAAAGAGATTGTGGTTACAAGTGTCCATAATTTTACCCCCCTGCCCAAAGATCTCGAAGGCCAAAGGATCTATCCAGACCATTATAATATAGCTTCATTAGACGATGCTATTAGAGAGAAGGGCGTTAGTCTGGTGAAAGCTACCATTGATACAGCTTGTAGCCTTGGGGCGAGGGTTGTGGTGCTGCACTTGGGCAGGGTGGAGATGGTTGACTATACAAGAGACTTAGCTTTTTTGGCTGGAGATGAAAAAAATTATCAAAAGATGAAATTTTTCATGGAAAAAGAGCGTGCGGAAAAATCAAAGCTATTTTTGTCGGAGGCCATAAAAAGTCTTGAAGAGATATCGCTGTATGCCTTAAAGAAAAATATTAAGATCGGGTTAGAAAATAGAGTTTATCATTTTGAGATCCCGTCGATTAAAGAGATGGAGGTTATTTTTAACAGGTTTAAACAAAGTGACAATATCTATTTCTGGTATGATGTGGGGCATGCCAAAGTTTTTGAAAACATTGGTTTAGTAAAGCCTTGGGAGTATCTTGAGCGATTTAACGATAGGCTGATCGGGATGCATATTCACGACGTTGACTTTATTGATGATCACAGGGCTCCGGGTGATGGAAGCGTGGATTTTTCTGGGTTGCTTAAATATATTAAAAGTGATACACTTTTAGTAGTTGAGGTGAACAAGAAATGCGATGAAAGAGATCTTGTCAAGGCGAAGAAATACCTCGAAGAATTGTTCGGTTGATTTTTAGCTAGTTTTGTTTCAGAAGCCTCAGGGGGATGCTAAAATGGAAAGATTGAGAGAACCAGCCGTAAGCGGACAGTTTTACCCTTCTTCAAAAGATTCATTAGACAGTATGATTTCTAAGCTTGCCGGAAAAATTCCAGAAGAAAAAGAAGATGTTCTTGGAATAGTAGCGCCTCATGCCGGGTATATATATTCAGGCAGGGTTGCAGCAAGCGTATATTCTTTGATAAATATTACAGACACGGTGATCATGCTCGGTCCTAACCATACCGGCTCCGGAATGCCTTTTAGTATAGAGACGAAAGGAAGCTGGAATATGCCTATGGGTAAAGTGAATATCGATGCAGAGTTAGCTCTGGATATACAAAAAAATTCAAAATATCTTAAAGATGATATTGAGGCCGGTTCTTATGAGCATTCATTAGAGGTCCAGGTGCCTTTTTTGCAGTATTTTAAAAAAAATTTTAAGATAGTTCCGATAGTAATATCTTTTACGGATTTTAATACGCTGGAGTCTATCGGTGATTCAATAGGAGAAGTGCTCAAAAAGAAAAACAGAAATTGCCTAATAATTGCCTCAAGTGATATGACTCATTATGAATCAGAGGAATCAGCCAATAAAAAAGATAAATTAGCCATAGACAATATCCTTAAGCTCGATGAAAAAGGCCTCTATGATACGATCAAGCAATTTGATATATCCATGTGCGGTATTGCACCGACAGTTTCGATGTTGCGTGCTGTAAAATTGTTAGGGGCCAGATCTTCCAAGTTAATAAAATACGAAACGAGTGGCGAGGCATCGGGCGATTATTCAAGCGTTGTCGGATATGCCGGGGTGGTCATAAAATAATATTCGGCTTATTTTAAAAGAGAGGTTTTATGGAAAAACTTTTTTTTAAAAATCCATTCAGAAAAAGGCCTGATAAGATCGCATTGGTCCTTGGGGGCGGGTCGGCAAGGGGTCTGGCGCACATAGGGATCTTAAAGGTCCTCGAAAGGGAGTCTATCCCGATCGATATTATCGTAGGGACAAGTATCGGTAGTTTGGTAGGCGGAGCATATGCTGTTGGGGTTCCTATAGCGCATATAGAAGAATATGCACGCGGTTATTCATGGAAAGATATTTATGCTCCGACTTTGCCGAGATTGAGCCTTTCAGAGGGGACCAATCTAGCAAAGATTGTAAATAGGATCCTTGAGGGGAAAAACTATGAGGATGCAAAGATCCCTTTTGTAGTCGTAACAACAAATATTGAAACCGGCAAAGAGATAGTTTTTACAAAAGGGGATCTCCCCTTATTGTTACAGGCTAGTTGTTCATGGCCCGGCATATTTCCTCCGGTAAATGTGGATGGTATGATGTTGGTTGACGGCGGAGTCAAAAACTCCGTTCCCACGCTTATCGCAAGGTCTCTCGGAGCTGATTTTATAATAACCTGCGATGTTGGATTTCATGTAAGGCAGGGAAAGCTTAATAATATTTTTGAATATTTTGTTCAGGGGATCCAGATAATGGGAGAAGAGTTGAACCGGTATCAATCTCTGGATGCTGACGTGGTGATAAAGGTGGAGCTGGATAATATCGATCAGGTAGCTTTTGACAAAGCGCATATCTCAATACCAAAAGGCGAGGAGGCGGCGCTTAATATGATAAAAACAATAAAGAAGAGGTTAGGTATATAATATGAGCGAAAATAAAGAAAAAGATGTATTGAAGAAAAAAGTTGATGAAGACTGGAAGAATTCCATTGACAAGGAAGCAGAGATCGAAAAAGTTAAAGAGGAAGGTGATCACACCTACATGGCCCCGCCGAAAGCTGATTTTGGGCTTTTTGTGTCCAGTCTTATGCTCCAGGCTATGATTTTTTTGGGTGAGGTCGATAATCCTGCTACAAAAACCAAAGAAGAAGATCTCCCGCATGCCAGATACCTGATCGATACCATTCAGATGATCTGGGAGAAGACGAAAGGCAACGTAACAAAAGAAGAAGATAAGATGTTAGAAGAGATACTGTATGACCTCAGGACTAGGTATATAGCAAAAATGAATAAGATCGCTTCATAAATCCGAAGGCAATAAAATGACTTTAATTTTTATGCTGATATTTATTGTAGTAGCCGTATTGCTCATTTTAATATTCTCATTTGGAATGAATTTGACCAAATCTATGAATGATTTCAGGGTTTCTACTCAAAATGAGCTTATGAGCCTAAAATCGCATCTTCATGATAATCTGATGAATAATTCAAAGCTTATGCAGAGTTCTCATTCTGAGGTTTCAAACCGTCTTGACAATGCTGCCCGTGTCGTAGCAGATGTAAGAGAAAAATTAGGCAGGCTTGAGGAGTCTGCGAAAAATATTCATGAGGTCGGTAAAGATATATCAAGCCTGCAGGAGCTTCTGCGGTCTCCGAAAATAAGAGGCGGTCTTGGAGAATATTTTTTAGGGGACATTCTTTCGCAGATAATGCCGAAAGATTTTTTCCTTCTTCAGCATGAGTTTAAGACCAAAGACAAGGTGGACGCCGTAATAAAAGTTGGCGGAAAGCTGGTTCCTATAGATTCAAAATTCCCATTAGAGAATTTTAGGAAATTTGTGGACGCAAAAGATGAGAATCAAAAAAAATCCTTAAAAAGATCGTTTGTTAGCGATGTGAAAGGACATATAAAGTCCATATCCGAAAAGTATATTCTTACCGATGAAGAGACTTATGATTTTGCGCTTATGTATATCCCGGCGGAAAATGTCTATTATGAATCTATAATAAACGATAAAGACGATGAGGGTTTGGCGTTATTTCAATATTCTTTGGAGAAGAAGGTTATACCGGTCTCCCCAAATAGTTTATATGCATACCTTCAGGTTATAATATTAGGGCTAAAAGGCATGCAGGTTGAAAAATCTGCGGAGGCGATCATAAACTCCATTTTAAGGTTAAAGAATGATCTGAGAAGATTTAATGAGGACTTCCTTAAAATAGGCAAACACCTTAAAGATTCAAAAACATCTTTTGATAATGCTGAAAAACATTTTGAAAAAATTCTCGATAAGCTAATAGCTATAGAAGCTCCGCAAGGCCAAGCAGCGCATTTAGTCGAAGAAGGTTCGGAAGAGAAACTTCTTAAATAATAGACTTGAGCCCTAATTTTTGGTTTTAATCCAGCCCCTAAAGCTCCAAATTACTTTACTAATCAGCATATATATGATATAATTTTGTCACTATGAAACCATTTAAGACGCTTTTAAGAGTCTTTTTGAGCTTTGGGTTGATAGGCCTTTTAATATATTTAATGAGAAATGATCTCGGTAAGATAAAAGAGACGCTCTTGAATGCAAATATATATATATTTTTACTGGCCTTCATTCTTTATGTAGGGGTTATAGTTATAGCGTCTTTTAGGCTAAAATGGGTGGTAAAGGTCCAGAATGCCAGGATCAGTCTAGTTGAAGCGGCAAGCTTAAATCTGGTAGGCAATTTCTTCAGTTTTTTCCTTCCTACGGCTATAGGGGGAGATGTGGTAAAAGCTCATTTCTGTTCCCAGAGGACCAATAATAAGCTGGGTTCTTACACCGCAGTATTTGTGGATAGATTCTTAGGGCTAATAACCATAGTTTTTATTGCATGTTTTGCTATATTATTTTTTGGTAACGATATCTGTTCTCCGGAGATATATCCAAAGGTAAGGTTTGTAACGTTCCTATTACTTGCTTTGTCGATAATTGTTGCAATTTTTCTGCTCAACAGGAATCTCGCTAAAAAATTCAGTTTTTTAAGGTCGATACTAAGATTTTTAAAGCTTGATTCGGCAGTTGAGACTGTGTACAATGCTCTGAATATATATAAGAACCATCCGTATGTCATAATAAAATCTCTTTTATTAAGTTTGTTTATACAGTTAAGCTCTTTTTATATGATATATATTTTGGCTAAGGCGCTTTATATGGATATTCCACTTAAGCTTGTATTTTTTGCAATGCCCTTGGTCAGTTTTATGTCAATGCTTCCTTCCATCGGAGGGCTTGGTTTTAGGGAGAGCGCTTTTGTAGTATTTTTTGGGATTTTGATCAGTAAGGACAAGGCTTTTGCTTTAGGGCTTATGTGGTTAGGGGTAGTGATTTTGATCAGTGTATTGGGCGGGATTATATATGCCGTCAAAGGTGATTTTAGGGTAAAACTTGATGAGGAGGTTTAATAATGATTGAAAAGAGACTGCTTGATATTATGGCGTGCCCTGTCTGCAAAGGGGATGTTTTTGAAAAAGATAATAAGATAATATGTAAATCTTGCGGGAGAAAATATCCCATAAAAGATGATATACCGATAATGCTTCCTGATGCCGCCGAATTTTCTTCAAAAACTTAATCAAGTACCTGACGAAAATTTAAAAAGGAGCCTTTAAGTGAAAAATATCCTGATCATTCATGGTCCAAACTTAAATTTACTTGGTGAGAGAGAGGCTAATATTTATGGTAAGGTCACTCTCGCAAAGATCAACGCGTCCATTATGAGCCTTGCAAAAGCCAATAAGGTAAAGGTAGAAATTTTTCAATCCAATCACGAAGGCGAGATCGTTGAGCTTATTGGAAAAGCAAAAACAAAATTTGACGGCATACTTATTAACCCCGCAGCTTACACGCATACTAGCGTTGCCATAAGGGATGCAATAAGCGCAGTTAAGATACCTACCGTAGAGGTTCATCTGTCTAATATTTATTCCAGAGAAGATTTTAGGCATACCTCTTTGATCGCTCCTGTTGCGTCAGGGCAGGTTTCAGGGTTTGGGGACTTTAGCTACATTCTTGGGTTTGAAGCGCTTTTGAATATATTAAAAAGTAAATCTAAATAATATCAGGGACCCTTACTTTGAAAATTAAAAAATCACTCCAAAACCTCATTTTTCTTTTTGATAAGGCAGGTATTGACGCTTTATTGGTGACCGACGAAAAAAATGTCAGGTACCTTACCGATTTTCGCGGCGATGATACCCAGCTTATAATTTCAAAGCACGGCAATTTTGTAATCACTGATTTTAGATATCTTGAGGAAATCCGTTCTATTGAAGCTATTGATAAATATTTTTCTATCGAATTAAGAAAGAAAGGTTTTAGCGAGGCAGTTAAATCAATTGCAAAAAAGCTTAGGATCAAAAAACTCGGTTTTGAATCCAGGAACCTGAAATATGTCTCCTTTTGCCAGCTCGAGGATGCGCTTTCCGGCATTAAACTTATTCCTCAAAAATCAATGATCGAAGGCTTAAGAATAGTAAAGGACCCTAGCGAGCTTGGCCTTATAAGAAAGGCTATTGAAATAGCCAAGTCCTCTTATGAGGAAGTCCTGGGATATATGGCGCCAGGTATGAGCGAAAAGGATATTGCCGCTAGGTTTGACTATATAGTAAAAATTAAAGGAGCCTCAAGAAACGCTTTTGATACCATAGTATCCTTTGATGAAAATTCTTCTATGCCTCATGCTCCTTTGACAGATAAGTTGTTATCAAAAAAGACCAGGGTGCTATTGGACTTCGGTGCTATTTATCAAGGCTACAATTCTGACTTGACAAGGAGCTTTGTTTTAGGTAAAATAGTAAGTCCTACGTACAAAAAAATTTACAACATAATTGAGACTGCCCAAAAAAAGGCCATAGAGATTATTAGGCCTGGGGAAGAGATAAAGAAGATAGATTTAATTTCCCGTAACTATATTATTAATAAAGGTTTCGGGAAATTTTTTGGCCATGCGCTTGGCCATGGTGTAGGGCTTTCAGTCCATGAAGACCCTGTTATAAGCCCGCGAAGCAATTCAAGGCTTAAAGAG
The DNA here is from genome assembly GCA_964460615.1 of uncultured Planctomycetia bacterium. GTDB lineage: Bacteria > Omnitrophota > Gorgyraeia > CAYWPX01 > CAYWPX01 > CAYWPX01. Next base: position 122,607 of record CAYWPX010000005.1, on the reverse strand, counting down.
GGTATGGTTTTAACTGTTGAGCCGGGGATATACATTCCTAAGTGGGGTGGGGTAAGATTAGAAGAGATGGTTTTGGTTACGAAGAAAGGATGCGAGGTGTTAACAAGTGGCAACAACTAGTGATATAAAAGTAGGTTTGTTTATTATTGTTGAAGGAGAGCTTTTTAGCGTTGTAAGTCATGAGTTCTATAAGCCGGGTAAGGGGACTGCTTATGTCAGAACAAGATTGAAGAATCTTAAACTTGGTACAACCATTGAAAGGACCTTCAGGTCCGGCGACCCTGTCGAAGTGGCTCATATAGAAGAGAAAAAACTACAGTATCTTTATAGAGCAGGCGATACTTTTAACTTTATGGACAATGAAACTTATGAAGAGGTTCATATGTCCAAGGAAAAGCTCGGAAATGCCCTTAATTTTTTAAAAGAGCATCAGGAGTTAGCGGTGCTTTTTTATGACGGTAACGTGGTAGGGGTGGAGCTTCCGACTTTTGTTATTCTTGAGGTGACCGAGACTGAGCCCGGCGTAAAGGGCGATACGGCAAAAAGCGGCGGGAAACCGGCTAAAGTAGAAACGGGGCTTAATATACAAGTCCCTTTTTTTGTTAATATAGGCGATAAAATCAAGGTTGATACCAGAACTTCTGAATATGTTGAGAGAGCTTAAATAATATACAGCATATTTTAGCGAAAGGATGATTATGAACGTTAAAGAGATCAAAGAAATGATTGGCCTTATGAATGATAACAATCTTCTTGAGCTTGAGCTTGAGAGGGATGGATTGAAGCTAAGGCTAAAAAAAGAATCCAAATCCCCGGTTTTTGAGGCTATGCCGCAGCCATCTGTCAAATATGTTGCTCAAACAGAATCAGCAAAAGAAGTTCATGAAGAAGTTCCTCAGGCAAAAGCTAAAAAAGGAACTGAGATCAAATCGCCTATGGTAGGTACTTTTTATCGCGCACCTTCGCCGGAGGCTCCGAGTTTTGTAGAGGTAGGAGCGGAGGTTGGAGTAGGGCAGGTTCTCTGTATCATTGAAGCCATGAAGCTTATGAATGAAATCAAAAACGAGATGAAATGTAAAGTCATCGAAGTCTTAGTCGAGAACGGACAGCCAGTAGAATTTGGTCAGCCGTTATTCTTAGTGGAACCATTATAATATGTTCTCAAAAATATTAATAGCAAATAGGGGTGAAATTGCTCTCAGGATTATCCGGGCCTGCAAAGAGCTTGGCATAAAAACTGTAGCGGTATATTCTGAAGCCGATGCAACAAGTCTCCATGTAAGATTTGCCGATGAAGCAGTCTGCATAGGAAGTGCGTCTGCCAGCTCAAGCTATCTCAATGTTCCTGCGATAATAAGTGCCGCAGAGATCACGGATGTAGAGGCGATTCATCCCGGTTATGGGTTTTTGTCTGAAGACGCGCATTTTGCAGAGATATGCGAATCATGTCAGATTAAATTTATCGGCCCTACCCCTGAAGCTATCAGGCTGATGGGTGATAAGATAGCCGCAAAGAACACCGTTAAAAAAGCAGGCCTTCCCGTTGTGCCTGGAAGCGACGGAGCGGTATCCGACAAGGACGAAGCGTTAAAAATCGCAAAACGCGTGAAATACCCCGTTATAGTTAAGGCCTCAAGCGGCGGCGGCGGTAGAGGGATGAGGATATGCCATAACGATGTAAGGTTGATCAGCGCAATAGTGACAGCGCAAAGAGAAGCAGAAGCGGCTTTTGGCAATGCGGCTGTCTATATAGAAAAGTATGTTGAAAATCCGAGGCATGTCGAAGTCCAGATACTGGGCGATCACTTTGGCCATATAATACATCTTGGCGAAAGAGATTGTACTATACAGAGGCGTCATCAGAAGCTTATAGAAGAATCTCCTTCACCGGCGCTTGACTCGAAACTTAGGAAAAAAATGACTGAAATGGCAGTTCGTTGCGCTAAGGCTGTTAATTATGTAAATGCCGGGACGGTAGAGTTTTTATTGGACTCAAAAGGTGAATTCTACTTTATGGAGATGAATTCCAGGATTCAGGTTGAGCATCCGGTTACAGAGCTTGTTACCGGCATTGACCTTATCAAAGAACAGATCAAGATCGCAGCCGGAGAAAAATTAAAGTACAAACAGGAAGATGTTGTGAACAAGGGTCATGCTATTGAGTGCAGGATCTATGCAGAAGACTCGGAAAATAATTTTATGCCGTCACCCGGTAAAATTACTATGTATAACGCTCCCGGAGGATATGGCGTAAGACTTGATACGCATATCTATCAGGGATATGAAGTATCTCAGTATTATGATTCAATGATAGGCAAACTGATCGCTTACGGCAAAACCAGGCAGGAAGCCATAGATATACTCAAAAGAGCACTTGATGAGTATATTATTGAACCTATAAAAACCACCATACCATTTCACAAAAATATTCTGAAAGACCCGATTTTTGTTAAAGGTCAGATCTCCACGCACTATGTTGAAAAATTATCCGAGAAAAAGGAGTAATAAATGCAGCTAGGGAGAAGAAATAAGACGGATTTCGGTATCATAAAAATTCATAATCGAGTAATCGGCTCTGTGGCCAGCCTTGCCGCAAAAGAGGTAAAGGGTGTACTCGCTATAGCGCCCAGCTCTCCGATAAAAGATCTTAGGGATCTATTTCATAAAGAGGATTTTGTAAAAGGCGTAAATATTCAATTCGGTGATAATAATAACGATGTGGACATTTCCATAAATCTCGTCATAAAGTATGGTTCAAGTGTCCCGTATGTGTCCACCATGGTCCAGGAAAATATAAAAAAGCGGGTTGAAGAGCTTACGGGATTAATTGTTAATGAAGTCGAGGTAAACGTCGTTGATGTCTCTTAGTATAAATTGATTTTTTTACAGGGAGGAGTTATATGAAATCATACAGCAATTTTACGATGTTATTTTACACATTCATTTTTATTTTAGTAGGAGCTATTTTACTTACGGTATCGATCAATTGGATAACGATGCAAGGGGCTTCCAACGTTGTGGATATTATCTATACTACTCCTCAGGTGAGAATTGCAGTCGGAGTTGTAGGCCTATTGATACTTATTATAGGTATATTTGTCGCAAATATCAGCTGGGGCAAGATGCAACGTGAAAAAACTATCGGTTTTGAAAAAGCAGACGGACAGGTGACCATATCCCTGGCTGCAATAGAGGATTTTATCAAAAGAATGGCCTCAACTTTCCCCGATGTTAAAGAGTTTAAACCCAATGTTATTGCTACAAAAAAAGGTATTAATATTGAAAACCGCGTTGTTTTATTCTCCGATACCAATATCCCTGATATAACAGAAAAAATCCAATCGATCCTAAAAAATCGTATTCAGGATATCCTTGGTATAGAAGAGACCATAAGCATTAAGATCCATATTGCTAAGATTGTCCCGCGAGAAGAGATGCCGGGTAATAGGCCAAAAACAAAGGAAGTGACTTTTAGGGGTATCGAATACGGTACAGACTAAAATTATTTATAAACAGTAAATTTATAAAAGGAGAACAGGCAAGATGAAAAGAATCGGAGTTCTAACTGGTGGAGGAGATGCGCCGGGGTTAAATCCCGTTATCAGGGCAATTGTCAGAAAAGCCTTAAAAGAAAATTTTGAAGTTCTTGGAATAAAGAATGGTTGGCTTGGAATGATACAGAATGACACCATGCCGCTTGATTTAAATTCTGTTTCCGGAATCCTGCATAGAGGCGGAACGATTCTCGGGACAAGCCGTACGAACCCTTATAAAAAACCTGACGACCTTAAGAAGGTTATAGAAAATTTTAGCAAGATGGGTTTGCATGCTCTCATTGCAATAGGCGGTGAAGATACGCTTGGCGTAGCCAATAAGCTTACAAAAGAGAAGCTGAATGTTATCGGCGTACCGAAGACCATAGATAACGATCTGTCTAATACTGATTTTACATTCGGGTTTGATACATCTGTAAACATCGCCATGGAAGCTATAGACAGGCTTCATACAACCGCAGAGAGCCATCACAGGGTAATGGTTGTTGAGGTTATGGGCAGGCATGCAGGATGGATAGCTGTCTATGCAGGTATTGCCGGCGGAGCGGATATGATACTTATCCCCGAGGTTCCTATTGATTTAAATGAAGTATGTGAATCCATTAAGAAAAGACATTCAAGAGGAAAAGATTTTAGTATTGTTGTTGTTGCTGAAGGTGCGCAGTTTAAAGAAGGCGAGATCATTACGCAAGAACAGCAGCTAGATGCTTTTGGCCACGTAAGGCTTGGCGGAGTAGGGAATACCCTTTCAGAGGTTATCGAGAAAAAGACCGGTTTTGAGACGAGAGTTACGGTCCTGGGGCATTTGCAGAGAGGCGGGTCTCCCAGCGCGTTTGATAGGGTTCTTGGCACAAGATTTGGCGTAAAAGCAGTAGAACTGGTCGCTCAAGGAAAATTCGGCCAGATGGTTAGCCTTCAGGGAAATGAGATAGTAGCAGTCCCTATAGAAAAAGGCGTAGGAGTCCTTAAGACGGTTGATATGGGGCTTTACGAGATGTCCAAAATATTTTTCGGATAAAATCTATGATAGATATTATAAAAAATATTTTTGAAGAGAATAAATCGCTTAATGAAGTAACTCTTAAAGCAAACCTTAAAAATATAGAATCTTTAGCCAAAGAGATGATAAGATCTCTTAAATCAGGCGGGAAAATCATTATTTTTGGTAATGGCGGAAGCGCTGCTGATAGCCAGCACTTTGCGGCAGAGCTTGTAGGAAGGTTTGAAAAAGAGAGGACTCCTCTTAGTGCTGTTTCCTTGACTACTAATACATCATCAATTACTGCTATAGGTAATGACTATGGATATGAAGTGGTTTTTTCCAGGCAGTTAGAGGCGATAGCAAAAAAAGGAGATGTTGCTGTAGGTATCTCCACTAGCGGAAATTCCAAAAATGTCATTGAAGCTGTAAAAAGAGCAAAGTCACTGGGGCTTTATACCGCCAGTTTTACAGGCGGTGATGGCGGTAAATTAATGGGAGTTTCTGATATCAACATAAATGTCCCCACCAAACATACCCCAAGGGTCCAGGAGAACCATATACTTATCATCCATATAATTTGTAAACTTATTGAAGACGGAATTTTCTTTGAAAAATGATTAAAAATAAAATTATTTCTAGGTCAAAGATAGCAAAGTTGCTTAAAAGAATAAGAAAGGGAAAGCAAGTCGTATTTACTAATGGTTGTTTCGATATCCTGCACAAAGGCCATGTAAAATACCTCGAAGATGCAAAAGCCCTTGGAGATATTCTTGTAGTAGCTATTAATAGCGATTCTTCCGTAAAAAAGATTAAAGGCCCTAAAAGGCCGCTTAATAAGGTTGACGATAGGGCATATCTTGTAGGAGCGCTTGAGAGCGTTGATTTTGTGACTATTTTTAACGAAACTACGCCTTTAGAGACAATGAAGATAGTTAGGCCCGATGTTATTGTTAAAGGGGCTGATTGGAAAATTGATAATATCGTAGGCAAAGATCTCGTAGAGTCTTACGGAGGCAAGGTAAGGACAATTAAATTTATAAAGAATTATTCGACAACTTCACTTATTGACAAAATTTTAGATTTAAAATGAAAATATCAGGCCCTATTTTAAGAATAGTAGATGCAAATTTTAACCGTTCTAGAGAGGCCCTAAGGGTTTGTGAGGACATAACAAGATTTATCTTTGACGATCAAAGATTTACAAGGAAGTTAAAGATAGTAAGGCAGAAGATCGGGGCTATTCTAAAAGATAGCCCAAATTTTTCTAAAAAATTAATCGATTCAAGAGATTCGGAAAATGACATTGGTAAGGGCACCTCATTTCTTGAGACCAAGCGACGGGATATAAAGGACATATTTTACGCAAATATCGAACGGGCAAAGGAATCTTTGAGGGTGTTAGAAGAAATTTTAAAGCTTGAAAATAGTAATATGGCAGAATGCATCAAAATTCTGCGTTATGAAGTTTACGCAATAGAAAAGGAAGTAAATGCAAAATTCTAGTTTATATCTTATTGTTGATACCTCTATACTTAAAGGCAGGGATATCCTTAGTTTTACCGAAGAGGTCTTAAAGGGCGGAGTTGATATTATCCAGCTCAGGGATTCCAATCTGCCGGACAGGGACTTGGTAAGGATCGGCCAGCTTCTAAGGATAACAAGCATCAGGTATAACGCCAAGTTTATCGTTAATAATAGAGCTGATATTGCTTTTATTACCAAGGCAGATGGTGTCCATCTTGGGCAGGATGATATTCCAATAAAAAGCGCCAGAGAAATAATTGGGCCAAATAAGATAGTAGGTATCTCAGCAGGAACTTTGGAAGAAGCGCTTATGGCTGAAAAAAACGGGGCTGATTATGTAGGTCTTGGGTCGATCTTTAAGACCAGGACCAAGTCAGATGCCGAAATAATCGGTTTAGATGTTATAGATAAGGTAGCTAAGGACCTTGCTATTCCTTTCTTTGCGATCGGAGGAATAAATGAAAACAACCTACGCGATGTTATTATGCATGGGGCCAAAGGCGTAGCCGTCTCTACTGCAATATGCGATAAAAGCGATACATATAAAGCGACAATTGAATTTAAGGAAAAAATTGAAAACCTAAAAAAAGAATATACATATTTAAGAAAGAAGAATGACACTATTACACTCCGCCAAGAATAATAAATGTACTGAAACCGTTGAGCTTGTTTCAAAAAAAGAAAATATTCCTTCACATATTCTCTTAGATAGAATAGCCAAAGGCTCGATAGTAATACCAAAGAATAAGTTCAGGGACTTCAAAAAACCATGTGGCATCGGTTTTGGGTTATCTACCAAGATAAATGCAAATATTGGGACTTCAGAGGGCCGAGAGGATCTGGATAGAGAGCTAAAGAAGCTCGAGCTTTTGATCTCCTTGGGTGCCGATGCTGTTATGGATCTATCGACTGGCGGAGATTTAAGAAAAATCAGACGCAAGCTGATAGAACATTCTAGTATTCCTTTTGGTACAGTCCCTATCTATGAAGCTGCAAAAAAATCAAAATACATCAAAGATATCAAAGAAAGCGATATAATGCAGGTTTTAAAGGATCAGGCTCGTGATGGGGTCGATTTTTTTACAATACATTCCGGCATTAATCTGGATAGCGTATCCAGGCTGAAAAAACAGGGCCGGGTATTGGATGTTGTAAGCAGAGGGGGAGCGATTCTTGTCAATTGGATGACTGAAAATAAGAAAGAAAACCCTTTTTATAAAAATTTTGATGAGATAGTGGATCTTGCCAAAGAGTATGATATAACGCTAAGCCTCGGAGATGGTATGAGGCCCGGATCCGTTGCCGATGCTACTGACAGGGCGCAGATCGAAGAGTTGGTTATTTTAGGGGAATTGGCGAACAGAGCCTTTAAAAAAGATGTTCAGGTGATGATAGAAGGGCCGGGTCATGTTCCTTTGGACCAGATTGTCACTAATATTAAGATTCAAAAATCGTTATGCAATAATGCGCCTTTTTATGTACTTGGGCCGATAGTAACCGATATTGCTCCGGGGTATGATCATATCACCTCTGCTATTGGCGGTGCCATAGCAGCAAGCGCAGGAGCTGATTTTTTGTGTTATGTAACGCCTAGTGAACATTTGGCGCTTCCTGATCTGGAAGATGTGAGGATGGGCGTGATTGCTTCAAAGATTGCCGCCCATGCAGCCGATATAGCTAAAAAAGTCCCGGGAGCTATTGAAAAAGATATAGCCATGTCAAGGGCACGTAAAAAAAGAGACTGGAGTGAACAGTTCAGGCTTTCTATGGATGAAAAAAGAGCACGTTCATACCGGGATAAGCCAGGTATTAAAGAAGGCGACACTTGTTCTATGTGTAATGAACTTTGTTCGATAAAACTTATGGAGAATTGTTTATAATATGAGCCTATTAATAGTCGGTTCAATGGCGCTTGATACTATTGAAACGCCGTTTGGAAAAGTTAAGGAAGTGTTGGGAGGTTCCGCTACTTATTCATCCGTTAGCGCCAGTTTTTTTACAGATCCAAGAGTCATTGCTGTCGTCGGTAAGGACTTCCCCAAAGAGAATATAAAATTTTTGAATTCGAAAAATATAGATACGAGAGGCATAGAAATAAAAGATGGCCTGACCTTTAGGTGGGAAGGCCGCTATGAATCAGATCTGAATAGGGCTATTACTCTTAAAACCGAACTTAATGTATTCAGTGATTTTAAACCGGTTCTGCCGGCCGAATATAGGGAGTCAAAAAATATTTTTTTAGGCAATATTGACCCGGAGCTTCAGATAAACGTTCTTGATCAGCTCAAGTCCCCAAAGCTTATCGCATGCGATACAATGAATTATTGGATTGAGAATAAACTGAATGTTTTAAAAGAGTTATTGAAAAGGATCGATATTTTTGTGATTAACGATGGAGAGGCAAGGGAGATCTCTAAAGAAGCAAATCTTTTAAAGGCTGCCAAAAAGATCATTAAAATGGGTCCAAGGCTTCTGATAATAAAAAAAGGCGAACATGGTTGCCTTCTTTTTACCAAAGAAAATATTTTTTCGGCTCCGGCGTATTTGTTGGACAACGTTTATGATCCTACCGGCGCTGGCGATACATTTGCGGGTGGTTTTATGGGATATATATCAAAAAGCCCTAAGATCAATAAAACAATTTTAAGGCAAGCCATAGTATACGGATCTGTCATGGCTTCTTTTGCAGTCGAGGATTTCAGTCTTAATAAATTGAAAACCATAAAAAAAAGAGACATTGAAGCCAGGTATAAAGAATTTGAGGATATGACGAAGTTTTGTTAGGCAAAACTACTCATTAATATTTAGTTTAAAATTGTTATTTGACACTCTTTGTTACGAGTTACATCGGAACTCGGGTGAAATTTTGAAAAGCAAAAATTTTCAGACGAGCGTAGTGAACATTGATGTTTTTGAGCCCCTTCGTCCTGCGAAAAGCTCGGACTCAGGGGTGAAATTTTCAAATATTTCTATCCCTCGTCCTGCGAAATAAGCGGACTCGGGACGAAAATTTTTGCAAAATTTTCAGGCGAGCGTAGTTCAATCCTAGTCCGCCTTCGGCGGCCTTAGGATGAACGCGATGAAGCTAATAGGCGAGCGTAGTTCAATGGTAGAATACCAGCTTCCCAAGCTGGTCACGTGGGTTCGATTCCCATCGCTCGCTCCATCCAGACGTAAAGTCGGGATGATCCTGAAAACGCGACGAATAGGAGGATTGGGAACGAAGCGAAGGACCTTGAGAAGTGGGAAGAATTTAAAAGCGATTCCTTCGCCACAAAACTTGCGGACAGGCATTGCTCGCTCCAAAGCTTAAATAGTAAGATTTGATTGATAAAAGTTTTAAGAAATTTTTGGAGGAATATTTGTTGAAGAAATTTTTACTATTTATAATACTAAGTTTAATATTTATTCAAGGATGCGCTACGCCCAGAGGCCCTCATGTGGGCATGGGAAGGCCAGAAGAGAAGGGATTTTATCATCTTGTAAAAAAAGGCGAGACCTTATGGAGGATCGCCAAAACCTATAATATAGACGCCAATGTTATTGCAAGCGCTAATAGACTTCCCGACGCAACAAATATATCCACCGGCCAACTCCTTTTTATTCCCAAAGGGCGGGATGATGTCAGATTTTCCAATAATGCAAATTATTTCGGCAAGCAGAGTTTTATTTGGCCGGTTGACGGCGAAGTTGTTTCGTTTTTCGGAGCTGTCAAGGACGGAGTAAAAAATAAGGGTATTGATATTAAATCCGATGAAGGTATTCCGGTTAAGGCGGCAAGATCAGGTAAAGTTATTTTTAGTGATGAAAAGGTTAAGGGCTTGGGGAAAACTATAATAGTTGATCATGGTGATGAATTTTCTACTATATATGCCCATAATTCTGAGATCCTAGTAAAGGTTGGGGATATAGTCGATCAGGGAGATATAATAGCAAAGGTTGGATCATCGGGTAGAGTTCAAAGCGCAAATTTACATTTTGAAATAAGAAAGAAACACGAACCGCAGAATCCTTTTTATTTTCTGCCTTAGAAAAGTTGCCAAATTAAGGAGTAATGTATGTATGCCGATCCAGTAATTGGCGAAAGTTTTTTCGGAAGGGATGAAATTTTAGAACTTCTGAATAAAAGGATAGAGGCCTTAAAAGGGGGTTACAGGCAGAATATAGCCATTACCGGCCAAAGGCTTTGCGGCAAGACATCGTTAATACATCATTTCGTTCATACCTTAAAAGATGACAACATAATACCGGTTTATGTTGAAATTGCAGATGAATCTTTCGAAAACTTTGTTGATAAATTCATCGGGACACTTCTTTATAATTTTTTTAAGACATATATTGATAAGGTCCCCGAAGATATAACCGGCTTATTGGATAGCCAAAAGAACCTCATGCCCAAGACTATCGAGTCTATCCAGAAGATCAGATTATTTCTCAAAGAAGATAAATTTGAAGAGGCCTTTACGCTTCTTTTTAATCTCACATCTATCATCCGTGATGAAACCGGTAAATCCTGCATAGTTATTCTGGATGAATTCCATAACCTTGATCTTTTTCATGTAAAGAATCCTTTTGCTAATTTCGGCAAAAGGATAATGATACAAAAGGATACTATGTATATAGTAGCCAGCTCTGAAGTCAATAAGATCAAAAAGATCCTTTCAGAAAAACTCGCTTTATTATTCGGTAATTTTGAAAAGATTGAGCTTGATGCATTTGATTCAAAGATGAGCAAAGAGTTTATCAGAAAAAGGCTTAATCCGATAAAAGCTCAGGAAGATATCATTAATTTTATTGTCTATTTTGTTGACGGGCACCCTTATTATCTGGATGTGATAGTTGATAAATTGAATACCGCCCTAAGCAGCATGAAATTTAAAATAATCACCAAAAATATACTATTTGATATACTCACCGACGAACTATTTAACTCCAAAGGTACTTTTAACCAGTATTTCATGAACTCCATAGCCTCCTTTCAGATACAGGGTACAAGGAGATTTTTATCCAATGTTACGCTATCATTAGCCGAAGGCAATTATAAGATAAAGGACATTTCAAGTTCGCTCCCAAAAGGTGAAAAGGATATTACAAAAAAATTAGACAGACTCGATGAGCTGAATTTCATTTCCAAAAAAGGGATTTTTTATAGATTCAATGACAGGGTAATGGAGTTTTGGCTCAAAAATATTTATAATCGTAAGCAAAAGTCTTATATTACTAATATCGAAGAACAGATACAGAATTTTAAAAATAATCTCAATCGTATTTTTGTTGAATTTACGGAAAATTCAAAGAATTCTATCACTGCCAGGATTGAAGCGCTTTTAAGGTGTTTTAACAATGAGATCGTAGAGATAGATAAGAAATCCCACAAATTGCCCAGGTTCTCCTCAATCGCATGTCTTGATGAATCGAAGCCCAATTTTATCACTTGCCTTACGGATTCCGGGAAAAAATGGATATTTATTATTGAAGATAAGGAGATCAAGGAACAGGAATTATTATATAATATTGGTTTTATAAACGCCCAGAAAGACATAAGCAAAATTGTTCTGGTTTCGCTTGTTGGTTTGGATGCCAATGCCCGCTTAGTTGCTAAGGAGTCTAAGATGTGGATATGGGAACTGGAGGACATAAATTATATGATGGATGTATACAAGAGATATAGGATCGTTTTATGAAGATATTCGTACTTTCTGATACGCATATTCCGCGCACAGCCAATGATCTTCCGTTTAAGTTGTATGAGGAGATCCAAAAGTGCGATTTAATTATTCATGCCGGGGACATTGTTGAAAAATCTTTTTATGACAAATTGAAGAATATTAAAGATATAAAAGCTGTCTATGGTAATATGGATTCAACAGAATTAAAAAACGTACTTCAGCAGAAAGAGATTATCAATGCAGGTAAATTTAAGATAGGTCTTATCCATGGGTGGGGCTCTCCTGATAGGGTTGAAGAGAATATAAGAAAAGAATTTAAAGATGTTGACGTGATTATCTATGGGCATACCCATATTCCAAAAAATGAGATCGTTGACGGAGTTTTATTCTTTAATCCCGGCAGCCCTACTGATAAGACTTTTGCCCCATGTAATTCTTACGGGATTCTTAAGATCGGTGATAGTATTTCCGGTGAAATTATCGAAATTTAGGAGATGAAAATGGATAAGCTTTGGGCGCCTTGGAGAAGTAAATATATTTATCTTAGGAACGTAAAAGGCTGTATATTCTGTAAAGGCCGTGATACGAAAAACGAAAAAGAGATGTTTGTAATCGAAAAAACAAAATATTCTTTCTCCATGCTTAATATCTATCCTTATAACAATGGCCACATTATGGTTTCTCCGAAAAGGCATGTTAGAGAGATTGATAAGCTCACTAAAGCTGAAAGATGCGATCTTATGGAGCTGGTAACAAAGTCCAAAACGCTTTTAGACAGAATTTTGAAGCCGCATGGTTATAACATAGGAATTAATGTTGGGGATGTAGGCGGCGCCGGATATAAAGGGCATCTACATTTCCATATTGTTCCCAGATGGCTAGGCGATACAAATTATATGCCGATACTTGCTGATACAAAAATTATTTCCGAATCTCTTGATGATATGTACGGGAGGTTAATTAGTGCAAAAAAGAAGAGATCTTGAAAAAGAAGAATATCTAGTTCTTGCTCCTTACGCACAGAAAAGCCAAGAGTCAAAGGGCAGGGTTTACAAGGAGAAGGAGCATGAATATAGAACCGCTTTTCAGAGAGACCGCGATCGCATCATATACTCTACAGCCTTCAGGCGGCTTGAATATAAAACGCAGGTCTTTGTAAACCATGAAGGTGATTATTATAGAACCCGCCTTACCCACACCATTGAAGTTGCCCAGGTAGCAAAATCCATCGCGAGATCATTAAAGCTTAACCAGGATTTAGCGGAGACTATTGCCCTGGCCCATGATCTCGGGCATACACCATTCGGGCATTCAGGCGAAGATACATTATCAGAATTAATGAAGGAGCACGGAGGTTTTGATCATAATTCACAAGGCTTAAGAGTGGTAGATTATCTTGAAGAGAGGTACCCGGATTTTCCCGGGCTAAATCTTACTCAAGAAGTGAGAGAAGGTATCATAAAGCATGCCACCCCGTTCGATAAGCCGCGGTTAATGATACCCTTTGAGTCGCATACGCCGCCATTATTGGAGACGCAGGTTGTGGATATAGCGGATGAGATTGCTTATGATAATCATGACCTTGATGACGGGATCACCAGCGGCTTGATAAAGGAAGAGGCCTTGAACAAGGTCAGCCTTTGGAAGATGGTATCAAATTCTGTAACAAAAAAGTATCCGACGCTTTCAAATGAAATGAGGAAATACCAGATCATAAAAGAGTTGATAAATCTGCAGGTAACAGACCTGGTGACAGAGACTGAGAAGAGGATAAAGAAATTCAAGATCAACAGCGCCGAAGATGTCAAAAAAATCCCTCAAAAGGTTATTTCATTTTCAAAAGAGATGGTGTTCCTTAGGGAGCCCTTAAGGGAGTTCCTTGTAACGAATCTATATAAACATTATCGGGTTGTAAGGATGGCCAATAAGGCTACGCGATTCATTAAAAGTCTTTTTGAGGTATATCTTGAAAAACCCGAACAGCTTCCTCCGACCACCCAAGCCAGGTTGACGCATTCCGATACGCATAGGGTTATCTGTGATTACCTGGCTGGCATGACGGATAGATATGCTTTAGACGAATACAAAAAGTTCTTCGAACCTTATGAGAGGGTATAAATGAATATAGGTATCAATGATCTTCTGAAGGAAATGGTAAATAAAAAAGCCTCCGATCTTCACATTAAATGTAACAGGCCTCCGGTTTTCAGGGTTGATAAGGAATTGATAATAACCGATTTCCCTAAGCTTTCTAGTGAAGATATAAAGAATATCGCTGGTCTGCTTATGAATCCGAAAGAAAGAGAGACTTTTGAAAGAGAGCTAGAAATAGACTTTGCATATATCGCGGAAGGAATCGGCAGATTCAGAACAAATATTTTCAGGCAAAGAGGCCAGATCGGGATTGTTATGAGGTTTATTAAGGAGTATATTCCGTCGCTAGGCGAGCTGCATCTTCCCGAAGTTTTAGGCAAGATTGCACTTTCCCATAAAGGTCTTATACTTGTTACCGGTGCAAGTTCTACGGGAAAATCAACTACCCTTGCTTCAATGGTTAACCATATAAATAATAACAGGCGTTGTCATATACTTACACTTGAAAATCCTATAGAATATTTGTATCACGACAATCTTGCGCTTATCAATCAAAGAGAGATCGAGATAGATACTCAGTCTTTCCAAAGATCTTTAAAGCATGTTATCAGGCAGGACCCTGACATTGTTGTAATAGGAGAGATGCGTGATGCTGAGACGGTACAGACAGCCATTTCAGCCAGTGAAACCGGCCATCTCGTATTCAGCTCTTTTCATGCAGAGGATGTCAGGCAGGCCATAAACAGGCTGATAGAATTTTTTCCGCCGACCTTCAGGGACCATATAAGATACCAACTTGCCATAAATTTAAGAGCCGTTATTTGCCAGAGGTTATTAAGAAAAGCCGATGGCACAGGTTTGATCCCGGCGGTTGAAATATTGATAAATACCCCCATGGCAGAGAAGCTAATTGCTACAAATAAACTGGATAACATAGACCAGCTTATTCAGACAGGCCAAGATCAGGGGATGCAGACATTTAACCAATCTCTTGTTAAGCTGCTCAAGGAAAAGTCTGTAAATCTCGAAGAGGCCTTGTCTAAATCTGACAATCCCGAAGCTCTCAAGATAAATATTAAAGGTATTTACCTTGACGAGCAGAAAAGTATTTTAGGATGATCCGTATTTATGCGCAATATTTCCTATGAAAGCGAATTATTTAAAAGGCTATCAAAAAATATTACACTTAAAAAAATTAAAAGCGTTTTCAAATCTTTTTCTAAGTCTACTTTGTGGTGCCTTACTGATGAAAGAGGCGTTGAAAGTCCGTATTTTCAAGAATCCAAGATAGCTTCAAGGTGTACGGTTTACACTCTTTTGAGTGACAAAGAAAGATGCGGCTGTGTTAGAGATCTTATCGGTACCCTCAAGAAATCACAAAAATCCAAAAAGATAGAAAAATTCAACTGCAAAAATGATACGCATGGTATTGTTCTCCCGATTAGCCAGGGCGAGAAGATATACGGATATTTAATAATATGCCAATTGGATAAAGAGGTGCCAAGAGATCTGGTTAATTTGCTTGAGATCTCATTAGAAGCGGTTCTGAAGGAGACCCAGAAAGAATTAGAGCTTTCAAAGCTGTATGAGACTATCCGTCCAAGGGCGGTTGCGCTTTCGACGGTCCATACAATCTATAGACTTATCAGTTCCACATTGAATCTGGAAGAGCTTTTGCCGAGGATCTCCAGGCTGTTTTCACAGGTTTTACGCGCCAATAGTTGTTTTATAACATTGTTAGGGGAAAGTGATTCCAAGCCTACGAGGGTTGCTACGGATACAAGAAAGAAGAGCCCTTCGAAGAAGGATATTAAAAGGGCCCTCGGCATTGAAAGGAAGGTAATACGAACCAGTAAAGGGATCCTAAATAGAAATTGCGTTTCAATGCCGCTTATTGATGAGGATACTATAGGTGTTATTTCTGTATTCGACAAGATTGAAAAAGGTTTTGACCATTTCGACCAGGAGATATTATCAAGGCTTACCGAGCAATCGGTAATTGCCATAAAGAACGCAAAGCTTTATAAAGAACAGGAAAATATTACCTTAGCCAGCATAAAATCCTTGGCAACTGTCCTTGAAGCCAGAGCGCCAAAAACTTACAAGAATAAAGCCATTTTTGCCAAAATTGTTTATGCTATGGGCCTGGAGCTTCACCTTAGGGAGGAAGAATTGAAGGCTTTGCATTATGCCGCGCTTTTGCATGATGCTTCGCAAGCAGTGCTTCCCGACGACATTCTTAGAAAACATACCAATCTAACCGATAAAGAATTAAAAATAATCAGACAGGTTCCTTTAAAGAGCGCAAAGATCTTGGAGCCGCTTAAACTTTTAAAGCCTGCCATGCCGATAATACTCTTCCACCACGAAAATTTTGATGGTACCGGTTATCCAAACGGGTTAAAAGGCGATGAGATACCTATAGGCGCCAGAATAATGTCTGTAGCGGGTGCATTTTCGGCTATGATTACCAAGCGTCCATATAGGAAAGAGATGAAAGTTGATAGAGCAATTGAAGAGATAAAAAATGCTTCAGGTACCAAGTTTGATCCGAAGACTGTCGAAGTCTTTTTAAAAATTATTAAAAGAGAAGACATTTCATCGAGTTTGAGGAAAAAAAGATGAAATCGGACAGAAAACATAACAAAAATATCAAGCTTAAGATCATGAAGTTCTTTTATGAGAACCCGTCAACTATTGATTCTGCCAGAGGAGTTGCGGCATGGATCGGCGAGGATATGGATAATGTCAAAAAATGCCTTGATATCCTCGAAAAAGAGCGAGTGCTTATTTCACATAAGACAAATTTTGTCACAGGATATTCCCTTACAAGTAATAAAAATGCGCTTAAGAAAATTAAATCACTTATTATCGAGTAAAAACATATTTCTATGAAAAAGATATTGTTCGCAGGCTTATTGCTATTAGCGGTCTTCTTGTTATTAGAGAAGATAGTTATCCCCAGGTTAATTATTTCCGATTTTGAAAGGTCTATTAGTAAAAAAATTGAATATAAAGATTCAAATATAACCGGAATATTTACCGTTGTCTTTTATGAATTTATTATCAAAGAAAATAACGATAAGTTTTTTTCTGCCGAAAAGATTACTTGCCATATAGATCCTTCATCGGTGTTCGCGGATAATAAAAAGATAAAATTGAATATAAAGAACGCTTCTATAAAAGAAAATAAAGTCCTGACATCCGTCTTCAGCTTTCTTTCAATTGATCCAAAAGATGGGGCAATGTTCGGCGATGTAGATTGTTTTTTGGAAAAGGACGGAGAAAATATCAGGGTTCCCAGTTTTAAGGCCGTTAATAGATATATGACCATTACTTCTAGCGGTGCTAAGTTTGCTAATGGTGACATTGATTTTGATCTTAGCGTTGCGCTTTCACTCGGTTCTGTGGACATTATACCCGAAAGCGTTAGGGAACCATTATTGGGCAAGATTAGGGAGGACAGCGCAAAATCAGACTTTAAAATCGCCGGGAATCTTAGGCGGTCCGATATTTCAGTTAAAGCTAATTTTTTTAACGAAAGCCTTATAAAGTTGGATATAAAACCGGTAGTTAAATAATTAAAAAGAAATGTTTGAAATTATCCGGGTTTTCTGTTATAATAAGGGCTTCAAAAAAGGGGTATTATAGATGAGTACTGGTAATTTCGAAGAACAGCCTGAGTTGTTCGGAGATTATAAGGATTCGCGTAAACAGCCGAAGTTTTTTAAAAGAAATATTTTTTCTGCTCAGTCGCTTATTTTGAATATTTCCTATGAGAAGGCGGTATTTGTTGTTGTAATTATAGTTATGATCATTCTTGGTTCTTTTAGCCTTGGGGTTGAAAGAGGGAAGATATTGGCGAAGAACCCTGTCGGTGATACGAAAAAAATCGCGCCGATTAAAAAGAACCCTCTTAGTAGCGTTAGTTCAGAGGTTTCTGGCGAAAAATATACAATTCAATTGAATACATATTCGAATGACCGCGATGCTCAAAAAGAGGTGGTTTTTTTGAGGTCCAAAGGTTATAAGGATGCTTTCGTTTTGAAATCAAGCCAGGGTTATAAACTATGTCTCGGGCTTTTTGATAGCCCTCAAAAAGCAGAGCCAACACTTCTGAAGGTTAAACCAAGGTACAAAGATTCTTTTATACGTAAAAGATAATTAGCCATTGTAATGGCGTTTTAATAGAAGGAGGTAATTCAAGTGTCACAGCATTCTAGTTTACGAGCAAAAGCTAAAGGTATAAAACATAGGTCTGTTTTAAAAAGATATGAAAGGCTTAAAGAGCTTATCGAAAAAGAAAAATGGGTTGAAGAGAGTGGAGATATTTTTAAACTACCTAAGATAAAAGTCGTCAAATTCAAGGTTAAAAAGGAAAAAGCCGCTGCCGCTGAAGGTACTGCGGAAGCAGGCGTTCCGGCAGCTCCCGGTGCTCCGGCAGCCCCTGGTGCAGCCGGCGCTAAGGCTCCGGCTAAAGAAGCTCCTAAAAAGGAAGAAGCAAAAGGCAAGAAATAAGTTTTTTGCTGTAACTTCTTAAATTTAAAAAATGAAGAGCTTTTTTTATAGTATTGAATTTTCAGCAAAATTCCTAAGACTCGTTATGAGTTTTAGGAATTTGTTGTTTATTTTTGCGATCATTTTGTTTTCCAAAAGTTCTTTTTGCGAGGTACCAGCACAAAATAATTTCCCTTTTACCGGCGTATCTTTGGCTGACAATTTAAATATCAGATCCGGTTCAAACAGGAATTTCCCATCTATCTATAAATTGAAGAAAGATTCTAAAGTCATAGTAAAGGCTGAGCAGTATGGCTGGTATAAGGTCAATATTCCTCAGGATGCGATTGTATATGTAGCGAGGCAGTATGTTCAGCAAAAAGGGATTTCAGGGTTCATAACTAACGATAATATAAATATAAGGATCAAGCCGTCCGGTGACAGCGATGTAGTAGGTATGCTTAAAAAAGGTGATGTTGTTAGTATTGTTCTTGGCCAATCTAGCAGGCATTATATAGCTATTAGGCCGACGCTTGATACATGCGGTTGGGTAGTTAAGGATTATATCAAATTTGAATCTTCTTATGTCATCCCAAAGCCTATTGCAGTCCCTTCCAGTGTAGAAAATATCGATAACATTCCTCAAATTGCACCTGCTCCTGATATCCCGTCTAACAATTAATATGAAAGCTTATTTGGATATTGAGACGTCTTTTGAAAGAAGAATAACGGTAGTCGGGATTTATAATGAATCTGACAAAAAAGTTGTTCAGCTGGTGGGCCGCGATATAACAAAAAATAACATATTAAAAACTCTTAAGGGGATTTCGATACTTTACACTTATAATGGGCACAGATTTGATATCCCTTTTATCGAAAGAGAGCTCTCGATGGATATAAAAGGGTCGCTGGTACATGTGGATCTTATGTTCAGCTGTTGGAAGAATAATCTATACGGAGGGCTTAAAGAGGTTGAGAAAAAATTGGGTATTAAAAGGGAACTGGTAGGTGTGGATGGTTACCAGGCGATGGTATTATGGAAAAATTATTCCATTTATAATGATATTGAATCTTTGGATACACTTTTAAAATATAACAAAGAGGATTTAGTAAATCTTTTTTATCTGAGGAAAATCCTCGAATTAAAAAAATAGTATTTTTTTAAAATTAGCTGCCGGTAGGCAGAAAAGTCGATCAATTCGTTAATATGGAGGCTTAAATGATAAATATTGAAGATTTTAAAAAGGTTGAGATGATTGTGGCCAAGGTCTTAGAAGTTGCTGATCATCCGAATGCGGATAAACTTTACGTCGTACAGGTTGATACGGGTATTGAAAAAAGACAGGTTGTAGCAGGAATTAAAAATTTTTATACCAAAGAAGAGCTTGTGGGAAAAGAGGTAATATTGGTAAATAATCTTGAACCGGCTATTTTAAGGGGGGTAGAATCGAAAGGTATGCTTTTAGCCGTTAAGGACGATACTACACTTGCCTTGCTTACTCCGCACAAAGAGGTAAAGCTCGGAAGCAGGGTTTCTTAGTAATTTAATAAATCATAATTATGATGACTCTTATATTAGAATTTTTAGTGATACTTCCGGTATTTCTTTTTGCGATAATGATTCACGAAATCGCCCATGGATGGGTTGCCTATAAATTGGGTGATCCTACCGCGAAAAACTCCGGGAGACTTACATTAAATCCTATTAAGCATATAGACCTGTTTGGGAGCATAATCCTGCCTCTTACGCTTATTTTTGTGCACTCTCCGGCTGTTTTGGGTTGGGCGAAGCCTGTGCCGGTAAATTTTATGAACCTTAAGAGTTTCAGGAGGGATACGATCTTAGTAAGCGTAGCAGGGTGTTTGGCCAATTTTGGGATGGCGATAATCCTATCATTATTTTTGAGATTAAATATCTTCGGGTCTTTTTTGGGTGCAATAGCGATACAGTTCATATGGCTAAATCTGGTTCTAGGAATTTTTAATCTAATCCCGATCCCGCCGCTTGACGGCTCTAAGATATTAATGTCCGTTTTACCCAAAAAGGCGCTTTATTACTATTTCCTTGTAGAGCCTTTCGGCATAATAATTATATTTGCTTTGCTTTCTTTTGGATTTTTTGACAGATTCATTTATCCGTTGATGAATTTAGCTGCAAGTGCCCTAATCGGCCGCCCATTAGTTAATTGACTTTTATAATACTACTTGTTATACTCATAAAAAAGAATATTTATGAAAAAAACATTAGTTAAGCTTGGTAAAAGGTCCTACCCAATAATAGTCGGCCAAAATGTAATAGGCAAAGTTCCCCCATTAGTTAAAAGCCTTGATCTTGGCGATAATGCTGTCATTATTACTAATCCTATTATTAATAAGCTTTTCGGCAAAACCCTAGAGAGACTCCTTAATAAAAATTCTATTAATAGCGCAACTATTCTGGTCGGAGATTCTGAGAAGAGCAAATCTGAAAAAGTTGCCTTCAAAGTTTTGCATAAAATTGCTTCCTTTGATAACAAAAAAGGAATTTTTGTTATTGCTTTGGGCGGCGGGGTCGTTGGTGATCTATCAGGATTTGTTTCTAGTATATACAAAAGAGGCATTCCTTTTCTTCAGATTCCTACTACTTTTTTGGCGCAAGTTGATTCATCCATAGGAGGAAAGACGGCTATCGATCTTGATGTGGCCAAGAACCTCGTCGGGTCATTTTACCAACCTAAGGCAGTTATAACTGACATTAATTTTCTTAAGACTCTTCCAAGACGCCAGGTATTGAATGGGCTGGGTGAGGTTATAAAATACGGGATAATAAAAGATAAAGACCTTTTCTATTTTATAGAAAATAGATTCAAAGAAATATTAAAACTTGATATAAAAGTTCTGGAATATATTGTTTTTACTGCTGCTTCGATAAAGGCCAAATATGTAGAAAAGGATGAGTTTGATGCTCTAGGGATAAGGGCGGAGCTTAATCTTGGGCATACTATAGGCCATGCTGTTGAAGCCGCCATAGGTTTTAACAATCGCTATAATCATGGTGAGGCCGTATCATTCGGAATTGTAATAGCTACGGAGATATCAAAAGAACTTGGATTGATAAAGGAAGAAGACTCGTCAAGGATAATCTCACTTATAAAGAACATGGGCCTTCCGACTGTAGTAAGGGGGCTAAGCCTTGATAAGATCATTAAGACGACCTATTATGACAAAAAGATCGTGAAAGGTGTAAATAGATTTATTCTCCCAACCGGTATTGGAAAAGCCAAAGTTGTAAAAGATGTTCCAATCGCTTTAGTTAAGAAAGTTTTAAGAAAAAGAGTGATCTGAATTGGAAAAGATCCTTATTGATACTTCATCAAAATGTTGTTTTTTTGATATAACGGATAAAATCGAAGGCCTGCTAAAAGATTCAGGTGTAACGGACGGATTTTTGGTTATATATGTCCCGCATACTACTGCCGGAATAATGATAAATGAAAATGCCGATCCTTCCGTAGGACTTGATATAAGGTCCGAATTGGAAAGATTGGTCCCTGATAGGGCAAGTTTCAAGCATGTTGAGGGGAATTCAACCGCTCATATAAAATCGGTCTTAACCGGTAATTCCAGTTTGGTAATGATAGAAAATAAAAGATTGATGCTTGGGACATGGCAGGGGATTTTTTTTATGGAATTTGACGGGCCAAGGAACAACAGAGAGATCTGGATAAAGTTTTTTTCATCAAATAATAAATAATAATAGTGAATATAACCAGAAATTTAGGAGGGTAAATTGGAAATCAGAGCTTTTAAAGATAGCGATTCTAAAAGGGTCAAGGAGTTGATTTTATCCATTCTTACCACAGAATATCCATTTGACAAAAACGCCTATTCTGATAGCGATCTTGACAGCATAAAAGAGGTTTACGGCGGCGATAGAAATCATTTTTTTGTTATTGATGATAACGGCGCGATCGCCGGTACCGTCGGAATAAAGGAAGATGACAGGGAAACGGCATTACTGAGAAGGCTTTTTGTAAGCCCCAATTACCGAAGAAAGGGGCTGGGGAAGATGCTTATAGATAAAGCCTTAGAGTTTGCCAGGGAAAAAAAATATAAATCCATTGTATTCAGGACGACAAATCGCATGGTTCAGGCAATCGAGCTTTGTAAGAAAAAAGATTTTGTCGAAAAAGAAAAACTTGATCTTGGCGGTTTTCAGATCTATAAATTTGAATTGTCATTAAAATAGAAATGGATAATTTTAAAACTACTATCAGGGTCAGGTATGAAGAAACGGACCAGATGGGTTTTGTCTATTATGCTAACTACCTTGTCTGGTTTGAAGTTGCTAGAACCGACCATCTGAGAAATCTTGGTATTATTTATAAGGATATAGAAAAGAAAGGCTTGTACTTAGTAGTAGCCGAAGCTAATTGCACCTACAAGTCTCCTGCAAGATATGATGATTTATTGGAGATCGAAACATGGCTTGAGACAATAAAAAATTCAAGCCTTGCTTATGGGTATTTAGTAAAAAGAGAAGGGGAAGTTCTTGCTGAGGGCAGAACTACTCACGTCTTTATCAATAAATCAGGTAAACCTACCAGAATCCCCGAAGAATTAAGAAAAGCCTTAGGTTAATATTATTTGTTATTGTAAGGAAGCTCTATTTCATAGGTTCCAAGAATGAGCTTAACGCTGTCTTTATTTATTGATTTAACCCTGGCGCCGCCATTTATGGCACTATTGACCCAAACAATCTCATCATTTATGATAGCAAAGGATTTGCTTGAGTCAAAAAATATTCCCGTAAGTTTGTATTGGTCAGAAACGCTTACCGGGTTTTGGGAAAGTTTTGCATCTACGATGGACTGAGGCGATTCGAGTCTGGAATTGTGGCTAGAAAAAATAGTCAAAAATCCCAAGACTAAAAGTATGCAGCTGGTCACCCATAGAGCCAGCAGATTTTTGAAATTAACAAAATTATATTTAGGTTTTTTAATATTAATATTTATCGAATCTTCGCTTATGGTCGGTGTTTCATAAGATTTGGAGAATGAACTTCCCCTTCTAAAAATTTCAGGGATCTGTGATTCTTTTTCAAGCCTTGCTTTTTTTATTGCTTCATTTATTATGCTCATAAGTATCGACTCCTTTTATTTCATTAAAAGACTTTAATATTATATCAGAATTGATCTTATTTGTCTCCATAACAAATCCGAAGAGAAGAGACCTGTCACATACGATGTTAATTATCCTTGGTACTCCTCCCGTGGTTTCGTAAATTTTTTCCATAGCATCGTCGGTAAATTCAATATCGCCATTGGACCCTGCAATTTTAAGGCGGTGGTTGACATAATCGGCTACCTCGTCTTTGGATAGAGGCAATATGTGGTATCTGACTGCGATCCTTTGCCTGAGTTGTTCAAGGGCAGGGCTAGCCAGTTTATCTTTAAGTTGCGGTTGCCCGACAAGGATGATCTGAAAAAGTTTTTCTTTCTCGGTTTCAAGATTTGAAAGCAGGCGGATCTGTTCCAGTACAGAGTTTTTTAGGTTTTGAGCTTCATCAATAATTAAAACTACATTATTTCCCATCTTAAGCTCATCCAAAAGGAAATTATTCAATTGTTTGAATAGCCCAACTTTAGTTTTGTTCTTTACTTCAAGACCGAAATCGTTAAGCATAGTTTCGAGCAGTTGTGTTTGTGAAAGGTCGGGATTGAAGATATAAGCAGTTTTAGTATTTCCGTTGAGTTGATTTAGAAGGGCTTTGCAGAGCGTGGTTTTGCCGGTGCCTATTTCTCCGGTGATCTCGAGAAAACCCATTCTTTCTTTTATTCCGTAAGTAAGCTGCGAAAAAGCTTCTTTGTGGCGCCTGCTCATGAAAAGAAAGCTCGGGTCGCTGGTGATATTGAAAGGTTTTTCTTTGAGGTTAAAAAATTGTAGATACATTTTCATCAGAAGTATATCATCAAAAATCGTCGTTGTAAAGTAAATTTTCCTTGCCAATTTGCCTTATACAGGATATACTATGCAAAAAGGAAAAATCTATGTGGAACGGTATAGATAAGCGCAGGTTTCCTAGGGCCAACTATAAATGTACCATAACCATCAGAAGGCTTATTGGTTCCGAAGTAATCCATACCCAGACTGAAAATATAGGGGTTGGCGGGATCTGTGTTTTTCTGGATAAAGAATTAAAGCTTTTTGAAGAGGTAGGCCTGGGGATTTCTATTGATAATGGCAAATCGCATATAGAGTGTAGAGGCAGGATAGTATGGCAGATAAAAAGAAAAGACTTTAAGGATAAGATCGAATTTTTTGATACCGGCATTGAATTTATAGATATATCTGACCATGATAAAGCTACGATCGAAATGGTTGTTGAAGAGGTAATAAGCAAATTAAGAGCTGTAACATAACAGGTTTATTCTAAATATCAGTTCCTAACTTGACAAAATAACATTATTATGATATAATCGCTCCAAGAAAATAAAAAGGAGGTGTAAAGGTGATGAAGAATATAATTAAAGGTGTAATCATTTGCTTGGCAGTAATGGTGGTTGTTAATGTAGCTTCAGCATGTTTTGCCGAGGATATGACGATGACCAGTAAGCTTGGCAGAGGATTAGCAAATATCCTCACGGGCTGGGTCGAATTACCGAAGAACATTTATGATACTAGCGTAGAAGAGAATCCTCTTGCTGGTATTACCATAGGAACCGCTAAAGGCGTTGGAATGACGATCGTAAGAACAGGCGCAGGTATTTATGAAACAATTACATTCCCGTTCCCGATACCAGAAGGTTACAAACCAGTGTTGGAACCCGAATTTGTTTTTTCTGAGTCTAAGTAATTAAGCTTTTTAGTTTTATGTAAATAGGGCAGAATGAGAATTCTGCCCTATTTTTTTTAATAGCTGTTGAAAATTGTTGCAATTTGTGTATAATAAGCATAAACAATAGATCATTAGATTGGGATATGGCAAAATAAAAGCTAAATGAATTCCAATGAAAAGATCATCAAAAGGAGTAGAAAGTTATGGCAGATGAAGTAAAAAATGAAAATGCAGAATCAAAACCTGTAGAAACACCAAAAGAGGCTACACCAGCAGCTGAAGCGCCAAAAGCCGCAGAGGCCCCTAAAGAGGCTCAGCCGAAAAAGGTAAAACCCGCCAACTGTGAAGGGTGCAACAAATCTATCAAAGTTAAGTGGTATTATAGAAATGGGAGCTATTATTGCACAAAACAGTGTTTTAAAACGACCGATAAGAAAAATAAAGCCAAAGCAGCTCAAAGTGCGGAACCGAAGGCTTAGTGATTAAGCGGTTTTATTCTTGTGTAACCTGTCTTAAGAATGGGTTATGAAAAGCAAAGTTTATTTTATTAGATTTGAAGATAATGAAACGGAGGAATCGGCTGGTCTTAAGGCTAGAAAAATATTTCTTTCTAGCGGGATTCTTTCGGATCTTGCTAAAAACGATATTGTTGGGATAAAGATACATTTTGGCGAAAAGGGAGGCAAGAATTTTATCCGACCTCTTTGGGCCAAAGGTGTCGCTGATGAGATAAAAAAACGGTCCAGCAGGATTTTTTTTACTGATACCAACACTCTATATGTTGGTTCTAGGTCTAATTCAGTCAATCACTCTGCCATTGCCAGCGAGCATGGTTTTAGTATCGATAAGATCGGCTATCCTGTAATTATCGCTGATGGTGTGCAGGGAAGAAATTTTGTTAAAATTGATATAGCCAAGAAGCATTTTTCTTCTGTGAAAATAGCCTCTGATTTTATTGATGCGGATGCCATTTTAGGTATGGCACACATGACAGGTCATTTTCAGACTGGTTTTGGCGCAGCGATAAAAAACATCGGAATGGGATGTGCCTCCAGAGCCGGAAAATTGGAGCAGCATTCAAGCGTATTGCCTGAAGTGACAAAGGAGCGATGCTCAGGTTGCGGTCTTTGTACCAGATGGTGCCCATCCGGCGCCATTGAGATAGTTGAAAAAAAGGCAGTCGTTACTAAAAATAAATGTATTGGTTGCGGAGAATGCACGGTTGTTTGTAAGTTTGCGGCTATAGAAATTACCTGGAACGAGACGGTACAGAACCTTCAGGAGAAGATCGCCGAATATGCGTATGGCGTTCATAGGGCAGCAGGGAAAAAAACGGGCTATATGAATTTCCTGGACAGGATAACAAGAAATTGCGATTGTATGGCTAAAGATGAGCCTTATATAACCAAAGATATCGGCATTCTTGCATCAAATGACCCGGTGAGTATTGACAGGGCTTCTATAGACCTTATGAACCAAAATTCAGGCTTAGACCTTATGAGGTCCATTTATTCTAAAGTTGATTATAATGTCCAGCTTAATTACGGCGCGCAGATCGGATTAGGCAATAACGAATATGATCTGATCGAGATCAAATAAAATTATGGAAAATAAAATCAAATCCTGTATATTCTGCAAAATCATAAATAAAGCTATCCCTGCCGATATAATTTTTGAAAATGATGATGTTATTGCTTTTAATGATATAAACCCTCAAGCTCCGAACCATATCCTTATTATTCCGAAATTTCATATTGAGTCGATAAACGAACTTAATAAAAATAATGCCGAATTTTTAAGCCAAATGGTTTTGACGGCAACTAAGATTGCCAAAGATAAAGGTATTAACGATTCAGGATATCGCCTGATCATCAATAATGGGCCTGATGCTGGCCAGGCAGTTAGCCATTTGCATCTCCATTTATTAGGCGGGAGAAAAATGTCTTGGCCCCCGGGATAGTTATCACTGGATCGATTTTTGAGAAAGGGGAAGGCCATGGAAGAGAAAAAGATTCCGGACAGAGGATTGGCGGTTATTTTTTCTTTTTTGTTTAGCGGTTTGGGCCAATTGTATAAAGGTGAGATTACTAAAGGTCTTGTGATAATGTTCTTTTCGACTATCTGCTTAATAGTTTTACTGGTAGGGGCCTTAATCATACTTTGGTCAATGTCGGGTAATATTATTTTAAAAGATAAATTTTTGGTTGGTTCGGCATTTTTTGTATTCGGGATGTTAGGGGTTATGGTTGTAGGTATTTATAATATATATGATGCCTATAACTCTGTGACAAAAAAATAGTGAAAGGAATTTTAGAATGGATAAAATAACAGAGAAGCGCTCTTATCCCAGGATTAAGCGCAACTTGCCTCTGGAGATCATGGACCTGGCAATAGAAGATATAATTGCAACCAAGGATATAAGTTCCTCAGGGGTGAATTGTTTATTGAATAAGGAAATACCCCTTATGACTAAAGTCGGCATAACGCTTATGCTGCCTTTTGTCGAAAATGATAAAAAGCTTGAGAAAAAAGTTGATTGTAAAGGTATTGTTGTTAGGTCATTGTCAAGGACGATAGAAAATAGACCCACATATGAAATTGCAATATTTTTCGACGATATTTCGGATAAAAACAGGGAATTAATATCAAAGTTTGTCGAAAGTTCATTACAGGTGAATTAATATGAAAGATTTTTGTGACGGCAGGCGCCTTCTGGATGTCTTTAATGCGGGGATAAGGAATTTAGAGAAAAATTCCGCCCTGATAGATTCTTTTGATTCCTATCCGATCTCAAACTATGATACCGGTTCAAAATTATGCATCAGCCTTAGGTCTTCCCAAAAAAAAGCAGAGTCTTTGGATTCAAATAATTTTTCAGAGATCCTTAAGGTTTTTTCAGAAAGTTTAATTCTGGAAACAAAGGGTTTTTTTGGAGTTCTTTTTGGGAATTTTTTTCATCTGTTTATTTTTTCTTTGGGGAAAAAAGACAGGATCTATCCGTCTGATTTTTTGGAAAATTTTCAAAAGGCTTATGGCGGTTTATCAAATAATCTTCTCAGCCCAAAAGAGGATACTGTGATTAAAAGCCTGGAGGTTATTGATAACTCTATAAAATCTTTGTCTTCGGCCGATATCAGCCTTAAGGAGATTTTGGCTGCAATTTTCAAAGACCTTAATAATTTTCTGGAAACAAGGCTTTCGGACGAGAATTCTAGAATTGAGGGCATTACCATTGATGCGGGGACGGTATCGCTTTTCTTATTTTTAGAGGGCATTGTGACTTATTTAGAGTTAAAGCCCTTGACCAGCCTTAACGCTGATTTTTTTAGCTCGTTCTCTCCTAAAGAAACAATATATAACGATACTTTCTGTATCTCTTATACCATTAAGGATGTTAATGATATAGATTCTCTTAAAAGAGCTTTGAATGACACAGGAAATGACTCGGCTATAAGCATATTAGAAGATAATTTTGTAAAAATTCATATACACTCAATGGACCCCAAAAAGGTGTTTGATAGAACATCTCGTTTTGGTAAGCCTGCCAATATCAGAATATCGGATTCAAGCGTAGATGGTATTTCAAAAGGATCAGTAGTAGCTAAACAATAATTAGTTGTAATGAAAAGAGGAGGTAATTTTGGAAGAGTATACTGCCATAGAGCCAACCCTGCTTTTTTCAGTTATGTGTGACGATGTAAGAAGGGAAGACAACGGGAAGTTTATGTTGTTGGGACTTTTTGAAACTATCGGCGCATTTCAGTTTCCCGCGGTACATCCGGTTCTTTTTGTAGTCAATTGCTGGACCAGCGGGCTAGGCGAGTTTAGGCAAAAAACCCGCATCTTAAAGCCGGACGGAAAGGTCTTGGTTGAAGACAAGGAGACTGCGTTTATTCTCAAGGATCTTAAGTCAAAACATAAGATTATTGCACGATTCAATAATATCCAATTTGAAGTTCCGGGTGAGTATTCTGTAGAAGTGATATTAAATTCTAACTTAAAGGTTAGATATCCTCTTGTAGCGAAGAAAATAGAAGAGAATAAAGTTTAATTTTTTAACAATAATAAACCCAAAGATGAATTATAAGCAAACCCATAACATTATCAATCTAATAGCAATACTGATCATAATGATCGGTGGCTACCTGCTTTTGGTCGAAAAAGTCCCCATCACGGAGATCCCCAAGCTTAAATTAAGAGATATGCTTTTTAGAATAACCCGTTTTGATGTTATAAAAAATATCAGGCCGTTACCGCCTGAATTGAACGATATTGTGCTTATATCGGTTGATGAAGACTCTTATCAGCACCTTAGTAAGAAGTGGCCCTGGGGAAGGGATGTATTTGCTGACTTTTTGTACAAATTAAAAGGGTTTAAACCAAAGATTGTAGCTATGGATTTCGCTTTTTTTGGTAAAACCCCTGACAATGAAACAGCAGATACCAGCTTCGCTCAAGCCCTGAAAGATTCTGGTAATGTTTTGCTTGCATGCGCCTATGGCAAACAGCTGATCTATATAGAACCTGAAAAGATGTTCAGAGAGAATGCATTAGGTTACGGTCTAATAGGGGCAGTCAGGGATTCTGACAATGCAATTAGAAAGATCCGTCCCTTTGCGCTTATACTTTCAAAAGATAAATCTGCCGATTTTTCATTTGAGTTGAAAGCCAGTGCTTTTTATTTAGGAGTATTATTGCAGGATATTGAGCATCAGACAAATAATATTAAACTCAAGTTCCCGTACGATCCCCGGTATGGTGAGAGGCTCATTAACATTCCTTTAGACGAAGAAGGGTCGATGAATATTAATTTTTTTCAAAAATATGAAGACCTTAAGATCATACCTTTTTGGAAGGTTTATCAGGGGGATATAAGCAAAAATGACATTAAAGATAAGCTGGTTATTGTAAGCCAGACCGGCGAGCTGTTCCACGACCAGCATCCTTCTCCTTACGGATTGCAACCGGGTGGTGCCATCATAGCCAATGCTATTGGTACGATCCTAAGTAAAAATTTTATAAAAGAAGTTCCGAAAAACGTATATTATATAGTGCTGTTTTTAGTATGTTTTTTTACTGCAATTACTGCTCTGAGATATACGGTGTTTATGGGAGCTTTATTTGCAGGATTTGAAATAATATTCTTGTTCTCGTTAAGTATCTACTCGTTTATTAATAATACTTTTTTTGATGTCTTTGATTTTGTTGTTTTGACCGTGCTTATTTATTTGACCGTGACATTTTATAGATATATTTGCCTAGTTCTTGAAAGTGCGAATTTGAGAATAATGGCGATCACGGATACGCTTACTGGATTAAACACTCATAGGTATTTTAGATTTTTAATTTTAAATGACCTTGAAAAAAATCTGAAAAAAAAGAATTATCAGGCCACGCTGATTATAATCTCGATAGATCAATTAAAAGAAATAAACAGCAAATATGGATTTGAAATAGGAGACAAACTTATTAAATTGGCGGTAGAAGATATAAGAGCTATTTTTAAACACAATTCGATTCTTACTAACCTTGGCGGCGGGGATATAGCCGTATATTTAAAAAAAGTATCAGTTGGGGAAGCAATAGGCCTTTGTGAAAAGCTTCAGGAGGAGATTGCTAGAAACATATTCAAGGCCCCCAAAGAAGAGATGAAGATCACGCTCACCTGCGGTTTAGCTGCCTACAAAAAGGACTATTGTTCAAACGTTGATGACTTGATTTTGTGTGCTAAAGTCGCCCTTAAAAGAATAAAAGGCGTTGAGGGAGAATATAATCACATAAGTATTTTTAACCCAAAGTTTGACAGCATAAAAAGAGATAGCTATTATGCGATCAAAGATATCAGTTTTGATAATAGTGATTTTGGTTTTTTAGCCAGAGATCTTGAAGAGAGGAATATCGAACTTGAGGATCTTATAAGAAAATTCAGCGAGGCAAAGATCGAGCTGGAATCCGCGCACTTCGATACTTTGCGTTCTTTAGTCATTGCATTGGAAGAAAAAGACCCGTATACGGCAGGGCATTCCGAAAGAGTGTGCAGCTATGCCATTAAGCTGGCTCAAAGAGCAGGTTTCCCGCAGGAAGATATGAACATACTGAAAGAAGCCGCGCTTCTTCACGATATCGGGAAAATAAGCATCCCTACGAACATCCTTAACAAAGAATCGCAATTAGAAGATTATGAGAGGGATGTTATGAAGACCCATCCGCTTTTTTCGGTCAGGATATTAAGTTCAAGTAAGTATTTTGTTAAACATTTACCGATGATACTTCATCATCATGAGCAATACGATGGTTCCGGATATCCGCATCGCTTGTCAGGTAACTCAATACCTCTCGGAGCTCAAATAATTGCGATAGCGGATACATATGATGCAATGACTACAGGCAGGCCTTATAAGAAGATTGCGGCGACCAAACATGATGCAATTGAAGAGTTTAAGAAATTTTCCGGAAAGCAGTTTAACCCTAAGCTTGTTAAGTTTTTTTTGGAGATGCTTGAAGAAGAAAAGCCCTTGCAGTAAATGATTTATTTTTTTAGTTGAAATTATATTACTATTATGTTAAGATTAAAAAGTAAATTTTTTAGTTAAAACCACATAGTTTTTGGAGGGCAATAAAATGACGCTTGAAGACCTTAAAAAATCGACTAAAGATAAACTTTTGACTCTTGCAAAGAAATATAAAATAAAAAAACCCTCTGCCCTTAAAAAATCTGAATTAATCGATAAAATATCCAAATTCTTAAAACCTACCAAAGAGGTCCCTAAAAAGGGAGCTCCTAAAACAAAGATAGAGCAGGAAGAGAACTTTCTTTCGGAGTCCAAAGAGAAGATCGAAGCCACGAAATTTTATATGGGGCCTTCTATCGAAAAAAGAGAAGAGGAGTTTAATTTTCCTTCTGGATATGGCGACCACAAGATAATTGCGATGGTTAGGGACCCTTGGTGGCTATACGCCTATTGGGAAATTTCTCACCAAGAAGAAAATCGTGTCATTGAATTGATCAGGAAAAGAGGCGCTTCTCCTCAAAAATCAGTTTTAAGGGTTTATGATATCACAGACATTAATTTTAACGGGTCTAATGCGCATAGTTATTTTGATATAGAATTAAAAGGCCTGGCCAGTAATTGGTATATCAATGTTGGAAAGCCCAATAGGGCGTGGGTTATTGAAATAGGGATTATTGCCAGTAATGGTGAATTTTATCGGTTAGCCAGGTCAAATTACGTCAAAACCCCTCGTTTTGGCATGTCAGAAATAATGGATGAAGAATGGATGTGCTTAGATGAAGATTATTGGAAGATGTTTGGGTTATCCGGAGGTTTTGGAGTAGGCAAAAGCTCTATGGCGTTTAAAGAACTTATGCAGAAACGTTTACTTGAAGCCATAACTTCAGGATCGGTAAGCAGTATCTCCAGCCCAGTTAAAAAAATTTCTAAGCAGAAGTCTTTCTGGTTGATAGTTGACTGCGAACTTATTGTTTATGGTGCCACTGAGCCTGATGCTAATGTCTCAATTCAGGGCAAGCCGATAAAACTTAGAAACGATGGGACCTTTACAATGAGGTTTGCGCTTCCTGATGGGAAGCAAGTGATCCCTGTAGTTGCTACCAATAAAGATGGTGATGATACAAAGAGTGTTACACCAACCGTTATTCGAACCACAGAGTATAAAAACCAATAATGGAAAAAGGATACCTTTCGTTAGTTCTGCATGCGCACCTACCTTTCGTGCGCCATCCCGAGATAAATGATTTTTTGGAGGAAGATTGGCTGTATGAAGCTATTACGGAGACATATATTCCTCTTATCCAGGTTTATGATGGCTTAATTAAAGATAACGTTGATTTTAGGATAACGATGTCTATTACACCGACGCTGGCTTCGATGCTTCTCGACCCTCTTTTGCAGAATAGATATGTAAAGCATCTTGATAGTCTTATTGAGCTTGCCAATAAAGAGGTTGAGAGGACCCGTTGGCAGCCTGAGTTTAACAAACTGGCTCTGATGTATCACCATAGGTTTACTACTGCCAGGAAGATTTTTGTTGATGATTATAATAAGAATTTGATAGAGGCTTTTAAGAAATTTCAAAATCTGGGAAAATTAGAGATTATAACTTGTGCGGCTACGCATGGATTTTTACCGCTTATGGAGATTAATAAAACCGCTGTAAGAGCCCAGATAAAAATAGCCGCTGATTTTCATAAAAGGGTTTTTGGTGTAGGACCTAAAGGGATATGGCTTCCTGAGTGCGGATTTAATCCGGGCGATGACGAATTTTTGAAAGAGGTTGGTATAAGGTTTTTTATAACAGATAGTCATGGTATTCTTTTTGGATCTCCTAGGCCAAAATACGGAGTTTTTGCTCCGGTTTATTGTAAATCAGGCGTAGCGGCATTTGGCAGGGATATGGAGTCATCTAAGTCGGTTTGGAGCGCTGAAGAAGGTTATCCCGGTGATTATTATTACAGGGATTTTTATAGAGATGTTGGTTATGATCTGGAATTTGATTATATTAAGCCGTATATAAATCCTGACGGTACAAGGATCAATACAGGTATAAAATATTTCAGGATCTCCGGTAAAGGCAATAATAAAGAACCTTATATTCCTGAGAAGGCTATGGAAAAAGCCGCAGAACATGCCGGGAATTTTGTTTTTAATAGGGGCAAACAGGTAGAACATTTATATGGCCTTATGGGTAAAAAGCCTTTGATCTTATCTCCGTATGATGCTGAACTATATGGTCATTGGTGGTTTGAAGGTCCTGATTGGATCAATTTTGTAATCAGGAAGATTTACCATGATCAAAAAATAGTAAAACTTACTACCCCTAAAGAATACTTGGAGATGTTTCCGAGAAACCAGGTTTCTACTCCTTCTTTTTCAAGCTGGGGGTGGAAAGGGTATTGTGAAGTATGGCTTGAAGGTTCAAACGATTGGATATATAGGCATCTCCATAAGGCTGCTGAGAGAATGGTAGAGATGGCCAATGCTTTTCCCAATGCCGGTGGTATTTTGGAGAGAGCTCTAAAACAGTCGGCTCGTGAGCTTGTTTTAGCTCAATCAAGCGATTGGGCGTTTATTATGAAAACAGGGTCTTTTGTTCCGTATGCTTATCGAAGGACAAAAGATCATATTCAAAGATTCACTAATTTGTACAATTCAATTATGAACAACAATATTAATGAGAAATACCTTTCTGATATTGAGTCTAAGGACAATATATTTCCTGATATAGATTATAAGGTCTATGCTCATTAAAAGGTTATAAAATGATCGAAAATGAGTTGAAAGCATTAGAAGGTTTCAGGAAGATTGCGGTTGATTTTGAAAAAAGAGGTGTAGATTTTTACCTTGAAGCTGCAATAAGATCTAAAAATATTCTCGCCAGAAAGCTTTTCTATTCGCTCGCCGGAGAAGAGATCACTCATCTCTCAAGGATAGAAGAGATTTTTTCTGATTTAACGATAGAACACGATAGAAATCTGTCCAAGGTTTTCTCCCATCAGTCAATTGAAAGCCAGCTGAAAGATCTTTTTGATAAAGCAGAGGACAGAACTATTTTTATTGAAGATACCAATGTCGAAGCTTTAGAGAAAGCTATGAGAATAGAAAAAGAAGGCTATAAGATGTACGAAGACCTGTTAAGAAGGTCGGATGATGAAATTATCATAAATTTCTTAAGAAAAATATTAAAAGAAGAATCGGGGCACCTTGAGGCTTTGATGAATGTTCATATGTATCTTACTAAGTCCGGCGATTGGCTTGGCCAAGATGAGAGTAAGATCTGGTCATGGATGAATACCTAGAATAAAGATTGATTTTTATTATATATTTTGCTGTTAAAAGGAGGAATATTGATGTCGACCAAAGTTAATAAAGTCATAGTGTTTGCTATCCCTCGGTTCGGGGATATGTTCGAGTCGTTCTATGCAACTCAATTATTAAAAGGCGTATCGACGATTATTGAGAGAAGCAGATATGACCTTCTTCTTCATATCTATGATAGAGAAAATGCTAACGAAATTTTTGATTCGAAATTTTCCAATCCCGATGCTGTGGATGGTTTTGTATTTGCAGATATTGACCAAAATGACGAACTTCTTATGAAGATCAAGAAATCCAAGATCCCTTGCGTGGTACTTAACAATATATTTGAGGATTCTGAGGTTAATTATGTTGGGATAGATAACAAAGCCTCTGCTACTGAGATAGTAGAATATCTTATACAGCTTGGCCATAAAAGAATTGCCACCATAACAGGGGATCTCGCTACTCAATCAGGCAAGATGAGGTTACAAGGATATAAAGAAGCGCTTTCAAAACATAAGATTGAGATCAAAGATGAGTATATTGTTGAAGGGGATTACAAAAGGGAAAAGTCAAGAGAAGCCGCAAAGAAGCTTTTTAAGGAAAGGCCGCGTCCGACGGCAATTTTTGCCGCTTGCGACCTGATGGCATTTCAGGTTATGACTATAGCAATAGAAAACGATATCAAGATCCCTGAAGAGCTTTCTGTAGTGGGTTTTGACGATAGCCCGTTTGCTACGTTGAGCTATATAAGTATTACCACAATAAGCCAGCCATTATTTGATATGGGAAAGATTGGAACGGAGGCGCTTATAAATATTATTGAAAAAAAGGTTACGCCGCCTTTTAGATCAATTCTTCCCACAGCGCTTTTGTTGGGGACATCGTGCAAGGCAATCAAGTAATTATTGCGTCTCTTATAATCATAGATGAAAAAACAAGCTGATGTAATTATATTTGACCTCGACGGTACCCTCATCGATTCCAAAATTGACATTGTAAATTCTGTCAATCTTACCTTAAAAGAACTCGGTTTTCCTAAGCAGGATAAGTCATTTATTGCAAACCTTATTGGTAGGGGCGTAGATAGTCTCATTAAAGATGCGCTTGGGCAAGGTAGAGAGCGCTATTTTAATAAAGCTATAGATATTTTTAAAAAGCAATATAAAGCTCATCAGCTGGATAACACTTCGTTATATCCAAACGTTAAGAAGACCCTTGGTTTTTTTGCTCCCAAATTTAAAGCCATAGCTTCCAATAAATCAGAAGAATTTGTAGTTGATACGATAACGGGTCTAGGCATCGCAGGATATTTTGATATTATTATAGGCGGGGATGATCCGGATAGCCTTAAACCCTCACCAAAAAAGATTAAGATAATACTTGATACGTTAAAAGCTAGGCATGATAGAGCTATTTTCGTAGGAGATATGCCTATTGATATAGAAACAGCTAAAAGAGCCGATATAATGAGCTGTGCAGTTACATATGGGTTAGGAAGTAAGCGCGAGCTTATTGATGCAAAGCCTGATTATATTATTAGTGATATTTTTAAGTTAGCTGATATCATCGAATAGCTTTATTAGCCTAGTAAGGCCTAATAAAACAAGTTGTGTCCAATGACCCCGCCACTAATCAA
Source organism: uncultured Planctomycetia bacterium (assembly GCA_964460615.1). Taxonomy (GTDB): domain Bacteria; phylum Omnitrophota; class Gorgyraeia; order CAYWPX01; family CAYWPX01; genus CAYWPX01. The sequence goes on along the minus strand of CAYWPX010000005.1, from coordinate 86,013 downwards.
AGCAAATAATTCTCAATAATATCTTCAGTTAGGAAAAAAAGTTTAAAAAATACATTGCATTTTTCTAACTTTTGAGGTATAATCTAATCAAATTAATTAAAAGAGGAGGTGATATATAATATGAAAAAGCTGGTATTATTAGCAATATTCGTATTGGTTTGCGTTCCTCTAGTTTGTGCCGCAACTCTTGATGAAAATACAAAATCTAACGATTATGGTACAGCCACTGGAGCAAAACTTGTTCGCGGTGTTTCCAACGCAGCTTTTGGTTGGACAGAACTTTTTTTTAGACCTGGCAAATTGATTGCTCAGGGCGATAATCCGGTAGTAGCAGGTTTGAAAGGTGTCGGCAATTCTATATCAAGAACGGTAGTTGGCGCCTTAGAAGCTGTTACGTGTTTTGTACCTGGAAATAGCGTAGAAGTATTAGATATTAAAGGTAATCCGATGGAAGTAGTGAAGTAATTTGATATATAATTGGAGCATATCAAAGACTAACATCAGGTATGCTCCAATTTTTTTATAGCTATAAGTAAGGACAGAGTATTATGTATATAAGAGTTTGGCAGGATGTCGATATAAGTTTTATTTCTAAGCACCTAATGATAGTTGGAGAACTAACGGGTGATTGCGCTAATTGCCGTGAGTTAGGCATAAATTATTCAAATGCAAAAAATTGCCCTAGCTGCAAAACTGAATTTAGATATCTAGGCATCAGGAGATCAAATAGCTCTGATCCTGGGTTAATAAAGAGGCTTAAAGATAAGAGGCCGGACCTAGTTTTTATTGACTATAATGATTTTAAAGATACATTTGAAAAAAATAAGGCGAAAGACTTTTTTTCAAAATAATCTTTATCTTGAATTTGATAGATGAATATGCCGTACATTTGGTTGATTCGAAAAGATAAAATTTGTGCAAGTTGAGTGATATTCTGGATACCGAAGCTAATGGTAATCGGTTAAGTTTTCTTCCTATCTAATAAATATTAGATAGGATTTTTTTATAAATCACGCTTTATGGATTCTTGAATATATTGATAAGATATGATATAATACCTCAGTTATATAGGAGGATTCATTATGAATAGGTGCTCAAGTTTAATTTTGGCAATAGGTATAGTTTTTATCTTAAATTCAATGGTTTTTGCACAAGGCTATGATAGTTCTAATGTCATAAAAGAAGGGCTTTTGGGTGCAGGGACCGGAGCGATTGCAGCAGGCACGTCTGGCGGAAGTGCCGGCAAAGGGGCCTTAATAGGCGCCGGGACAAATGTCATTGGCGGAGCGCTTTTAGATGTTTTGACAGGAAGCAATAAAAGGCAATCCAGAGACACCAGTTATTCTCAGGACGATGAATATTATGAATACGAAGAAGAGCCTGAGCCTTCATCTAGCGGAGCCTCAAAAATTATAGGCCAAGGCTTAGTAGGTGCCGGGACCGGTGCTATAGCTGCAGGGACATCGGGCGGAAGTGCCGGGAAGGGTGCATTGATCGGTGCAGGGACGAATGTTATCGGTAATGCGCTCTTGGATACTCTTACGGGCTCAGAAAAAAAGAGTGTCAAAAAGAGGCCAATAAAGCGTCAACCGCCTCCCCCGACGCAAGGCCAGGTTCAGGAAGAGAAAACTCCTTCAAAGAAGATCATTAGAAAATATGATGAAAAAGGCAACCTGGTTTCAGAAGAAGAGATTTATCCGTAATATTTTGCAACTAAAAAGGAGATGCTCATATGAAAGGAAACCTATTGATAATTATAACAATGATAGTTGCTACTATCGCTATAATGATTTTATTTAGATTTGATGTGGATATTCAATCTCCTGTTGTCTCTAAGTTTGATAGGTGGACCGGGAAGGCATGGATAGTGAATAATGGGGTATGGATGCCAGTTAAAGCCGAGACCAAAAAATAAAATGTTTTATAAAATATATATGCATAATAGCCTATCTCAATGGATAGGCTATTTTCTTTGTATCGCCATTTATGTTTTAAGTTATATAGGCTTTTTCTCCGGCAATGCTTTCGGTGATTATAGTACTATTTCAAATAAGGATGAAGTGGTGCTATTGAGCGATGACCAGGAAATTGCTATTGGAAAACGTCTTTCCAGATCTGCCGAAAAGCAATATAAATTAGTAGAAGATGAAAAGCTTCAGGATCGCGTCAATAAGATAGGGCAAAAGATCGCCGCCGTCTCTGAAAGAAAATATCTGGTTTATTATTTTAAGGTTCTAAAAGGAGAGGATGTGAATGCCTTCTCATTGCCCGGAGGGTATGTATATTTATTTGAGGGCCTCATAAAAAAAGTTAAAACCGATGATGAAATTGCTGCAGTTATAGCTCATGAAGTTGGGCATATATCCTGCAGGCATAATATAAAAAGATTACAGGGAAGTTTAGGAAGTAATCTGCTCATGGTTTTATCCGCGCTTTCACCGACAGATAATAGTACAAGGGCAAATTCAAGTCAAGCCATTACCGAGTTAATGTTGGAATATAGCAGGGAAGATGAAATTCAGGCTGACAGGCTCTCTGTAAAGTATTTAAAAAGTTCCGGGTATAACCCAGAGGCTATCGTAACTTTCCTTACTACCCTCAAAGAGATAATGGAAAAAGCGCCGATTAGGCCCTATCGTCCCTATAAAACCCATCCTTATTTATCTCAAAGGATAGCTATTGTAAGGCAGGCTATTCGCGGCAAAATGGATTTTACTGATTATATAAATATGCCTGAAGACAAATAAAATAAATTTATTTTTTATTATGACCCTATGGGTTTTCTAAATTCTCTATCTCTGATTTGACTGCTTTAATTCTTTCGGATGTTCCTGGGTGGCTTCTTATGATAGTGATATTTTGTATTAATTGAGTTGCGGCAGGGGCAGATTTGCTTTCTATTTCAATTCTATTTAATAAAGATATCATTGCCTTTGGATCAAATCCAGCCAGCTTAGCATATCGCACTGCCAATCGATCAGCTTCTATCTCGTCATTCCTAGAGTAACCTAGGGCAATAATCTTATAAGATAGATTCATCAACTGTTTTATTTCGGTAGTTGGCGCTTTACCTTTGTAAATAAGGGTAAGAGCAAGCTCTGATAGGCCGGATAAGGCAGAATAACCCATTTGCGTTTGGAGGTGTTTCGCCAGATGTCTTTGGACAACATGGCCTACTTCATGGGCAATCAGGCAGGCAATCTCATCGTCAGAGGGAATATTAATAAGAGCCCCTCTGAAGACATATACGTGCCCGCCAAAGATAGTAAAAGCATTTATTTCTTTGCTATTAATTATTTTAAATGTATATGGTAAATCCTGCCTATCAGAGACAGCCGCAATTTTTTGACCTATAGTATTAAGCCTGGAATTGAGAACAGGGTCATTGTAGATAGGATAACGTTTTTCTATATCATTTGAAATTTGCTTGCCAATTCCTATTTCCCAGTCGGTATTAAGGCTGGAATATATCAGATCTTTTTTCCCTGTAAGGGGATTATGGATAGTAGCGCAACTTGAAAGGTAAAGTAATGAAAAAAATAAGAAAAAAGTTCTAATTATTTTATCCATAATACCATTATTATATTACAATTATCGGAAAAATGGTAATTATTTGCACTTTTTGGGATTTAGCGGTTTTGGGATTGGTTTTAGAGTTAAAATATCTTGTAAATAGCAGGCTATCCATATATAATATAGCTTGTTTTTAAAAGGGTTTATCTGATGGATAAAATGCACAAAATTATAAGTATCCTTAAAAAAAGCTTCCCTAAAGCAAGGGTGGCGCTAAAGCATGATAATCCGCTGGAGCTATTGATCGCAACGATCCTTTCTGCCCAATGTACCGATGAGCGCGTCAATAAGGTAACTCCGGCGTTATTTGATAGGTATAAAAATGCGAGGGATTTTGCCGGGGCGTCGTTAAAAGAATTAGAGGGTTTTATAAGATCTACCGGGTTTTATCATAATAAGGCAAAAAATATCCAAAACGCTGCCAGGATAATTAACGATAAATATCACGGAAAAGTCCCAAGTACAATGGAAGAGCTTATCGAGCTTCCAGGAGTTGCAAGAAAAACAGCGAATATAGTTTTGTTTAATGCTTTTAATAAATTGGAAGGTATCGCCGTAGATACGCATGTTAAGAGGGTCTCGGGTAGATTGGGTTTCACAAAAAATATTGACCCTATTAAGATAGAAAATGATTTAATGAAGTTAGTTCCGAAGAGAGATTGGGGTATAGTTAGTAATTTGTTAATATTGCATGGGAGGAATATCTGCGTTGCGATTAAACCGAAGTGCCCGGCTTGTCCCCTAATAAAGCTTTGTCCGTCAGCAAAAATTTTTTTAAATAAAAAGGAATATTATGAAAAAAATTAGGATTGATTATGAACTATCGAAAGGTTATGTAAATCAGGATGAGCTCAAAGCTCTGATGCCGAAAATTACCTTAGTTGGTGAATCGTTGGATAATAAGACCTGCCTAGGCAATGATTTTATAGGTTGGTTGGATCTGCCGAAAAGAATAAAAAAATCCGAGTTGGATGAGTTTAATGATATTGCCAAAAAGGTCAGAAGTAACTCAACGGCTTTTATAACTATAGGTATTGGCGGTTCATACCTTGGCACGCGCGCCGGAATGGAATTCATAAAACCTTTGATCAATAAGGATGAAAAGCTTAAATTTTATTATGCTGGGCATAATCTTTGCGGTGATTATCTTGAAGAGCTTCTGAAAGATCTAAAAAATGATTCCATAACCATAAACGTGATCTCTAAATCCGGAACTACTACTGAATCAGCGGTTGTTTTTAGGGTGATTAAGGAGTACCTTTCAAAGCGCTATAGTAAGAATGAGCTTAAAGAAAGAATTATATGCACAACGGACCAAAGCAAAGGTGCGCTGTTAAATATAGCCAGGCAAGAAGGGTATAAGACATTTGTAATCCCTGATGATATAGGTGGGCGGTTTTCCGTATTGACACCCGTCGGGCTTCTCCCGTTAGCTATTGGGGGAGTAGATATAGTTGAGCTTGTGGATGGCGCTAAATCGGCTATGGCCTATTGTTCAAAAAATGATTATAACGAAAATCCTGCATATTTATATGCAGGCATAAGGCATATATTGAATTCCAAGGGTAAGGATATTGAAATATTATCAAATTTCCATCCCGCTTTTTTATTTATTGCTGAATGGTGGAAGCAATTATTCGGGGAGAGCGAAGGTAAGGATGGTAAAGGTATATTTCCGGCAAGCTGCAATTTTACGACGGATTTGCATTCGATAGGGCAGTTGATCCAGGATGGGAAAAGAAACCTTTTTGAGACATTTTTGATTTTAGAATCGCAAAAATCAAATATTGCTATACCAAGAATGGATGATGACGGGGATGGATTGAATTATCTGGCTGGTAAGAACGTTGAATATGTTAATGATAAGGCGTATTTAGGGACTCGTATGGCACATTTTGATGGCGGGACGCCCAACTTATCGATTATTGTACCCGATAGGTCGGAAAATAGCCTTGGACAGCTTTTTTATTTTTTTGAAAAAGCTGTAAGCATATCAGGGTTATTAAGCAATGTGAACCCGTTCAATCAGCCTGGTGTAGAGGCCTATAAGAAAAATATGTTCAAACTTTTGGGGAAAAAATAATGAAAAGAATTGTACTTACGAGGGAAGGGTATACAAAGCTTAAGGATGAGCTGGATTATCTTAAGCAGGTCAAAAGGCGGGAAATCGCTGATCAGCTTGAGCATGCAAGGCTTCTAGGCGATCTATCCGAAAATGCGGAATATGATGCAGCTAAAGATGCTCAGGCTCATTTAGAAAAAAGGATCGCTGAACTTTCAAATACTATTTCTCAGGCGACCATTATGGATAATAATGGTATTCAGAGCGATCAGGTATTGATAGGGGCAAGCGTTACGGTCGAAGATCTATCCACTAATAAGCAGGATACTTATTTATTGGTGTCACAGGCTGAAGCAGATTATGAGAACAATAAGATAAGCCTGACTTCTCCTATAGGAAAAGGTCTATTAGGTCACAAAGCAGGAGATGTAGTTGAGATAAAAGCCCCCAAAGGTATAATTAGGTACAAGGTTATCAAAATAGAAAGAATTAACTGATTTATATTGAAATAGTGGCTCTTATAAGCTAAAATATACTTAATAAACTATAGGAGGAACAATGCAGAAGACAGTGAAGGCATTTTCGAAAAATAAATTTCAAGAGATCCGTGTAAGTATCTCAGAATACCAAGGCAAAGATCTTATCGATCTAAGAGTATGGTCCCAGAGACAAGATTCAGAAGAATTTACGCCGACCACAAAAGGTATCTCCATAGATGTAAAGCTCTATCCTGAACTTAAGGAAGCCGTATTGGCTTTAGAAAAAGAACTTGTTGAGAATAAACTTATATAGTTAAAGGGGAAATATGAAGAAATTTATTGTTTTTCTTTTAGCGTTTTTTTTGATCGGCTGTTCACCTTTGCAGGTAAAAAAGGGTTCTAAGCCGCTTGCCAAGCTTAATTTAGGCTCAACTCAGGTAGTAATAGACGGTGTGTATTCAGGAGATTTGTATACCCCTGCAAAGAAAGACAGCCTGGGCAGGATAAATATCGACGGTACAATGAGAGATTTGAAATAAGCCATTTATTTACAGGGAAAGGTCTTTATGAATACAAGGGGCCTTACGCTTGTTGAAACTATAGTTACTATTTCTGTACTTGTGATTGTCAATGTTTCATTATTGGCAACTTTTGTTATGCTAAAAGCCTCAGGCCTTAATATGCGTCATCATCTTCAGGCAATAGAAATACTATCCTCGCAACTAGAAAACCTAAAAAATCAAGATTATAGCAGTATATCCGCAATTTCAGATCAACAAATTACTATTGATGATAATAATACCATGGTCGATTTATCTGATGATACTGTGGGTTTATATACCCAGGTTGTTACGGAGACATTAGATCCTTCTTTAATAAATAAGTATAAAACCGTAAGTGTTTCCATAGTATGGCAGGAAGGTACATATTTAGGTACGAGAGAAATCTCAGAGTCTCTAGTGACCTTAATAAATAACTAAAATGACAAAAATAAAATTTCCACTATTTATATTTAAATCTGCCTTTACGTTTGCTGAGGTTATTGTTGCACTTTCAATAATGGTATTGGTTTTAGTTAGCGTGTTATCAACTTATTATGTGGTAACCAATTTAAGCGATGTAGAATCTATCCGCATAAAGGAGTTTAGAGAAGCATCGATTATTATGGATAAACTTGTAAGGGGCCTTGCGGGTAACGATGGACTTAGGGAAGCGGTATCTTATACCATAAATACGCCCTCAGATATTTCTTTTATCTTACCGGGGGGTACGGTAAGAAGATTTTATTTAACCGGGGATAAAATTTTTTTAGGACCTTCTAATATACTTGTTGGTGAAGATGTGGGTTCGCTAAATGTATCCGGAACTTCGAAGTTTATAAATATAGACATAACATTTTCCAAGCCTCATAGAGGAAAAACTTACGTATTCAGATTATCAGAATTAGTAAAGGCAAGGAATTGATCGATATGAGAAAACAAGGTTTTATTCTTTTGATCGTTTTACCTTTAATTTTATTAATGTGTATAGTAGGAGCTATTTTTTTTGCATATCAAGGGAGTGAAATTTATGATATACAGAGGCAAATTGCTTCCAAAGATGCCTTTTGGCTGGCTGAAGCTGGTGTTTCGAGAGCGTTATATGAATTGAGGCAGGATTTTAATTGGCTTGGTATTTCAGATGTAGATCTTGGAGATGAGGGTGGCAGCTATTCAGTAGACAGACCCGTTATAGTTGATTCAGTAACCAGAGATGTGGTATGTACGGGTTATATGCCATCGGGGTTGATAATAGGAGATGTAATCAGAAAGATTAAGGTTACCATAAAGTCTCCAACCCCTGCAAATTTTTTTGGTAATGCTATTTATGGGCCTAAGGTTGATTTGAGCGGCAATTATGATGTAGTAGGAAATATTATTTATTCTGATTATTTGGATCCAAACCCGCCTGGCGGACACCCCGGATCATATTCTGGGGGTTCAGTTACTCAGGATCCAACAGTCAACCCGCTTCCAAGGTTTAATTTCCAGCAGATAAAAACTATTGCTGTGTCTCAGATCAGGCCAGGGGGGTATGACAATTATTTTCCGATTAGCGAGTTGTCACATAGTCCAAATTTTCCGACAACTTTCTGGTATGATCCCATCAATTTTATACCTAATGTAGTTTATGTAGAAGGTGATTTAGCTTTAAATGGCAATATAGGGACTATAGGCGGTTTTTTTGTTGTTGTGGGTAATGTGCTAACTGATCCGGATGCAACTGGAAATACGTCTTTAAACGGGAATGGCATGATCGATGGATGCGTATATACGACAGGTGATTTTAATATTAATGGTGGAGCGCATAACCTAAATGTTAATGGCGGCGTATGGGCAGGAGATGAAGCTAAATTGAATGGCAATGCCGAGGTAAGCTACAACAGTGTATATCATGATGCCATAAAAGATTTAAATATAGGTTATCTACCCCAAATAAGCCGATGGAAGGAAACCCCTTAAGAATTAGAATTCTCTAGCTAGTAATAAAACCCTTGCCAATGAATCCTCAAAATTATATAATTAGACCTAAATAAAGGAATATTTAATGCGCGTTGCTATGTATTATTCCAATAAAGATATCCGTTTAGAGAATATCCCTATCCCTAAAATTTCAAAAGACGAAGTTTTGGTTAAGATAGTTGCCAGCGGTATTTGCGGTAGCGATTGTCTCGAGTGGTATAGGATCGGAAGAGTTCCGCTGGTGCTCGGGCATGAAGTAGCAGGGGTGATCAGCGAAGTTGGGCAAGATGTGCGCAATTTTAAGCAAGGCGATAGGGTCATTATTGCTCATCATGTGCCATGCGGTAAATGTCATTATTGTCTAGCTGGCCACGAGACAGTATGCGACACTTTAAGAAAAACAAATATTGACCCGGGCGGTTTTGCTGAATATGCCAGAGTTCCCGCCATCAACGTTGAAAAAGGGCTTTTTAAAATACCGGATAATTTGCCTTTTGATGAAGCAACTCTTGTAGAACCTTTAGCTTGCGTTTTAAGGGGGCAGCGGCAGGCAAATTTTAATAAGGGTAAAAGTGTGTTTGTTTTAGGGAGCGGCATGGCGGGACTATTGCATATAATTCTCGCTCGTCATAATGGTGCCCGTAGAGTTTTTGCTTCAGATATCAGTGACTTCAGGCTACGAGCGGCAAAAAGATTCGGCGCCGATCATGTTTTTGATTCTAAAAAATTCGATATAAATGATTTTGTAGAAAAAAATAATTCCCGTTTAGCGGATTTGGTGATTTTATGTACAGGGGCGGTAAGTGCTATTGAGCAGGCATTTAAATTGGTTGAAAGAGGCGGGACAATACTGTTTTTTGCGCCGGTAAACCAAGGCCTTAATGTTAGCGTGCCGATAAATGATCTGTTTTGGAGGACAGAGATTTCTATGACATCAAGCTATGCCGGTTCCCCAAAAGATTATTTAGAGGCTCTTAGTTTGATCAGCACAAGCAATATCAATGTCAAAGACCTGATCACTCATCATATGGGCCTGGGGGATATTTCTAAGGGCTTTAAGATGGTAGAGGAAGCCGGGGAATCTATTAAAATAGTAATTGATCCGCAGGAATAATATAGTGTAATAGTCGTGAAAATGAATTTTAATAACAAAACTAATCTAAAAAGCAAAATTCGCCCCTCATCCCTTGAGGATTCGGGACAAAATTTTCTTCGAAAATTTTAGGAGGATAAAATGGATTGGGGAATCAAGAACAGGATCTCAAGGATTATTAATCCCAAAACAAAGAAGGCTGTGATGCTGGCTGTTGATCATGGCTATTTTTTAGGGCCTATTTCTAGATTAGAAGAACCTAAAAAAGCTATTGAGCCGTTGATACCTTATGCAGATTCTCTTATGCTTACGAGAGGTGTGTTAAGGAATTGCATTGAACCAACTACAGATATACCCGTTGTGCTGAGGGTTTCAGGAGGGACGAGTATTGTCGGTAAAGATCTCTCCAATGAAGGTATTACAACTAGTGTAAAAGATGCTATAAAGCTTAATGCTTCGGCTATTGCTCTTTCGATTTTTGTTGGGTCGGAAAATGAAAAAGAGACTCTGCTTAATCTATCTAAGCTGGTAAATGAAGGAGAAGAATTTGGGATGCCTGTACTGGCGGTCACGGCGGTAGGTAAAGAGCTTGAAAAGCGCGATGCTAGGTATCTATCGCTTTGTTGCAGAATAGCCGCAGAATTGGGAGCGCATTTAGTAAAGACCTATTATTGTGAGGATTTTAGGAAGATAATTAAAAGTTGTCCGGTTCCCGTAGTAATAGCAGGCGGCCCAAAATTGGAGACTGAGCTGGATGTTTTTAATCTGACGTATAATGCTATTAAAGATGGGGCTACAGGAGTGGATATGGGAAGGAATATCTGGCAAAATGATTTCCCGGTTGCCATGATAAAAGCTGTAAGAGCGATAGTCCATGATGGCGCTAGTGTTAAGGAGGCAAATAGAATTTTTTTGAGTTCAAAAAAAGCTTCATAAAACAATTGATATGAAATTAATAGGGAGGGTGTGATATGCAGGAATTAAAGAATGTAAAATCAATAAAAGGTACTAAAACCGAAGAAAATCTTCTGAAGGCTTTTGCCGGAGAATCGCAGGCAAGAAATAGGTATACTTATTTTGCAAGTGTTGCAAAAAAAGAGGGTTATGAGCAGATTTCAGCGATTTTTCTTGAAACCGCCGAGAATGAAAAAGAACATGCCAAGATATTTTTTAAATTCTTACAGGGGGGAGATGTGGAGATCACTGCCTCTTATCCCGGGGGGAGCATTAAGACGACCAAGGAAAATCTCGAATCGGCTGCAGATGGAGAGCAACTTGAATGGACAACATTGTATTCTGATTTTGCTAAAACTGCCAAACAAGAAGGTTTTGATGATATATCTAAGGCTTTTGATAATGTGGCGCAAGTTGAAAAGCATCATGAAGCTAGATATAGAAAACTGATTGCAAATATAAGTTTAAATAAGGTTTTCAAAAAAGATAATTCAGTCAAATGGCATTGTAGGAACTGCGGTTATGTCTATGAAAGTAAAGATGCCCTTGATCAATGCCCCGTATGTAACCACCCAAGAGGGTTTGGCGAGGTTTTGGCAGAAAATTATTAGTTAGATAGGTAAAACTAATTATGGATTTTTTCAGCGTAAACCCATCAAAAGTCAAAGCACTGTATGGGAAAATGAGCTCCTTAGGCATTAAAGAGGATGATCTAGTAGAGAGGTTTATACGTTCGCAGGGTGCCGGTGGCCAGCATGTCAACAAGACGTCAACATGTGTTTATCTAAAGCATATTCCTACCGGTATTGAGGTCAAATGTCAAAAAGAACGATCGCAGAATCTTAATAGGTTTTTGGCCAGGAGAATGCTTGTTGCTAAACTTGAAGAGAAGGTATATAAAGCTGAATCTCAAAAACGCCAAATCATTGAAAAAATAAAGCGTCAAAAACGCAGAAGATCCAGAAGGTCAAAGCTTAATGTTCTTAAGGCAAAGAAAGCGCATTCTGAAATTAAATCTTTACGAAGAAAAGTCGATTTTAAAGATTTTGAAATATAAAATTTGGATAATATATCAATGGATAATCTATTGAACTATTGCAGGGCAATCGAACCGATAATTAATACGGCAAGTCCGATTATTATTTTCGTTGTAATTTTTTTTGTTGGCCTTCTTATAAGAAAGATATTATTTAAAAGGCTCTCGCTTTGGGCAAGTACAACTAAAACCGACTTAGATGATATTGTTATAGAGTCATCCAAGGGACCTTTTCTTATTTGGTGTATGATGTTTGGTATTTATTTTGCATTGGGAGGTTCTTCGGTTTCTGATGAGATTATTTCGGCGCTGCAAAAGGCAATAGTTGTTCTTGGTATTCTCTCGGTAACCTTTGTGTTATCAAATATACTTACTAAGCTAATCAATATTTATTCGACCAAGGCTTCAGGAGGGCTGCCTGTTACGACCTTAAGTCAAAATATTGTTAGAGTGCTGATTTTTGGTATAGGTATCCTAATTATTCTCTCAAAACTGGGCATTTCTATTACGCCGCTTTTGACTGCTTTGGGAGTAGGCGGTCTGGCGGTCGCTTTAGCGTTGCAGGATACTCTATCAAATTTTTTTGCAGGTTTTTATGTTAGCCTGGCGAAGCAGATAAGAATAGGGGATTATGTTAAGCTTGAGAATCAGGATGAAGGGTATATAGTTGATATAGGATGGCGTTCAACGAGGATAAGGACATTACCGAATAACTTTGTCATCATTCCAAACAGCAAGCTCTCATCATCTATTGTAACGAATTTCCATCTTCCTGAAAAGGAGATGGCGGTCTTGGTCAATGTGGGCGTGGATTATGCCAGCGACCTTGAAAAAGTTGAAAAGGTAACGTGCGAAGTTGCAAAAGAGGTTATGAAAAAAGTAAATGGCGGCGTACCCGATTTTGAGCCCTTTATAAGGTTTAATAAATTCAACTATTTCAGCATTGATTTTACCGTGATTTTAAGAGGTAAAGAATTTACAGATCAGTATCTTATAAAACATGAATTTATAAAACTTCTCCACAAAAGGTACAATAAAGAGAATATTGTAATACCTTTCCCGATCAGGACAGTTATCAAAAAATAATTTAAAAAAATATTTCTTGTTTTTTTAAAATATTTTGAGCAAATGCTCATAATTAATTCTTGTGGATAACTTAAAAATAGATTTAATAAAATAGGTATTTTGTTCATAAGTATTGTTAAATAAAAGAGTTACGTTTGTTTTTATATAGAAAGGGGCTTTAATGTCTCGGCCGTTAAAACCAAGGTTTATAGAGAAATCACCGAAAGTAATTAAATTTAGTCCGCGTGGTAGCCGCGGCCGGCCAAATTATGTTATTTTAAGGCTTGAGGAGTATGAGGCTTTAAGATTAGTTGATTTGATAGGATTGGGTCAGGATGAAGCGTCAAAATCGATGAGAATCTCCAGGCAGACATTCGGTAGAATCCTAAAAAAATCAAGACAAGTTATTGCAGATGCTCTGATTAACGGCAAGATAATATTTATAAAAAATATACGGGATAACTAAATTAACTATAGCGGAGTTCTCTTTCTGCGTCGACTACATCTCTATTTAATTGTTCGATAGCTCTATAGGCGGTATTTTTTAGTGAGCTTGAAACGCTAGGTGAGTGTGATATTTCTCTTAGGACCTGAATAATAGCTCTAAATATTTTAACCAATTCTCCTTCATCGATGCTGGTGATTTTAAATAATTCAGAGAAGTTTTTCCCTGCCATGAAGGCTTCTATGGCGTTTGAAACATGAAAGTAGGGATATTTAGATTCAAGTTGTAGTTTAAAATTCCTCTCCATACTTTTTATATTATTAGCGTTTTCCCAGGCAATTCTCTTGAGATCCCGGGCTATTTTTGATAAAGGCGGTTCATCCTGATTTTTACGAGGTTCATAGATGAGAGAACCGACGATTATACAAAGTGCAACGGGGGATAGCCCGCTTAAATAGTCATTATGGTAAAGCTCGGTTATTGGGAGTTCGTAACCGTGAATTTCTGAGGCAAATTGTCCTTTTTCAGTGAGGCCTTTTTCATCAATATAACCCATCTCTTTAAGAAGCTTAACTTTTTGCATAAAATGGTTTGTAGCTTCGGATCTTCTTTTTGGGTTTGATTGGTGGAAATGAAAGCTTGAAGGGTAAATATCATAAAGCTTCTCACCATATTTTCTATAGAGATTCAATATTGTAGCGTAGCCGGAGTTAAACTGACTGGCGACTCGTTCCGGCTTGCCGAACATAAGTCTTTTTATCTCTTCCAAACCTAGCATGCGCGGGTTTATCCTCAGATAAACAAATCCGGCTTCATCGATTCCGCGCCTGCCGGCTCTGCCGGCCATTTGGTTAAAATCTCTGACTCTAAGGGTTGCAAAGTTTTCCCCATAGCGCTTTCTTATTTCGTCAAATATAACAGATCTCGCAGGCATATTTATACCAAGGGCGAATGTCTCAGTCGTAAATATTATCTTTAATAACCTCGAAGTAAATAACCTCTCTATCACTTCTTTCAGGGTAGGGAGGAGTCCAGCATGATGATATGCGACCCCGCGGCTTACAGCCTCTCTCATAAAAGCAGCGGTGCGTTCATTTTGCAGGTTAAAATTCTCTACCAACTCATCATAATATTTTAAGATCGCCTTGTTCTCGTTTGTAGTTAAAAAGTTTTTTGTAACGATTGTGCTGGCAAGTTCTTCACATCTGGAGCGAGAAAAAGCAAAATAGATGCAGGGAAAACCCCCGTTTTTTTCAATAAACTCCAATAGAGTGTCGATCCTATTGGGAGCAATATTTGAGTGGTGATAGCGGTATTTTCTTTTATTATAAAAACCGGATTGGGGGGTCCTGAATTCGTTGCGGTAGCGGTCTAATTCTTTTATATTTCTATGTACATTGTTTGAGCAGTTATAAAGAACCTTTAAAGGAACAGGCCGGGTAGATTCTGTAACTACATGAATAGGGACATCGTGGACTTTGGATATCCACTCAGCTAGTTCATCTACATTTGGGATAGTGGCGCTAAGAGCAAGGATCCTTATATGAGGCGGCATTAGCATTATAGATTCTTCCCAAACAGTCCCGCGTTCTCTGTCATCTATATAATGTATTTCATCAAAAATTATCCATCCATATTCAGCCAGCTGATAGGCGCTTTCAAGTATTTTGTTCCTAAAGATCTCAGTGGTCATGATAAGTATCTCGGCATCAGGATTTATGCTGACGTCCCCGGTAAGAATACCGACTTTGTTTCCGTATAATTTAGAAAAATCTCTAAATTTTTGGTTTGAAAGGGCTTTTATGGGAGATGTGTAGATGGCCTTTAGATTTTTTTCAATGCATTCCTCAATAACCCGTTCAGCGATCAAGGTTTTACCGGCTCCGGTAGGCGCAGAAACCAGTACGGAATGGCCATTTTTAATGTGCTTTATTGCTTCTTCTTGAAATCTATCCAGTATCATAATATATTTATTATAGCACATATATTAACAATTAAAACTTATATATTTTTTCTTTGACTTTGTGGTATAATTAAGTTATTATATAGCGCTTAAAATGATAATAATAAGGGGAAAATCTGATATGGTTAAACACAAGAAATTGCATTCATGGGTTAAAAAAATGGCTAAGATGTGCCAACCGGATAGGGTTGTTTGGATTGACGGCACCGAAGAAGAGAAAAGATGCTTGGAAAAAGAAGCTTGTTCTACAGGCGAATTAATTGAACTCAACCAAGAGAAGCTTCCGGGTTGTTTTTATCATAGGACTGACCCAAGTGATGTGGCAAGAACAGAGCATCTTACTTTTATATGTACACCTAAAAAAGATGAAGCCGGGCCAACAAATAACTGGATGAGTCCTAAAGAGGCCTATAATAAAGCCAGGGCTATTTTTAAGAATGCAATGAAGGGCCGAACAATGTATGTTATACCATTTTCTATGGGGCCCATAGGATCGCGCTTTAGTAAGATAGGGGTTGAGCTTACAGATAGTATTTATGTGGTTTTGAATATGCGCATAATGACAAGAATCGGAAAGGATGTTTTAGAAGCATTGGGTGAAAACGGAGAATTTACAAAATGTTTGCATTCTAAGGCGGATCTTAATATTAATCGTCGAATGATTTTGCATTTTCCTCAGGATAATACCATATGGAGTGTTGGGTCAGGATATGGAGGAAATGTTCTATTGGGTAAAAAATGTCTTTCGCTAAGGATCGCCAGTTATATGGCCAAAAAAGAAGGTTGGCTTGCTGAGCATATGCTGATTTTAGGTATTGAGGAACCAAATGGCCATATTGAGTACGTTGCGGCTGCTTTTCCAAGCGCTTGCGGTAAAACAAATTTAGCTATGTTAGTCCCACCTAAAGGATTGCAGAAGAAAGGATATCGTATTTGGACGGTTGGTGACGATATAGCTTGGATGAGAGTTGATACGGATGGATCACTTTGGGCAGTAAATCCTGAGAGTGGTTTTTTTGGAGTGTTACCAGGGACAAATTCTAAGTCAAATCCAAATGCAATAAAAACAATACAAAAAAATACAATCTATACCAACGCGCTGCTTAAGCCGGATAAAACTGTCTGGTGGGAGGGTTCGGATGACGAAGCTCCTCAGGAAGGGATTAATTGGGAAGGCAGGCCCTGGAGGCCTGGTATGGTGGATGATAAAGGCAAAGCTATTCTAGGCGCTCATCCAAATAGCCGTTTTACAGCCCCAGTAAATCAGTGCCCAACAGTCTCTTTTAGGGTCAATCAACCGCATGGTGTTCCGATTTCGGCCATTATATTTGGCGGAAGGCGTGCGCATTTAGCGCCATTAGTTTATGAGGCGTTCAACTGGCAGCATGGCGTTTATCTTGGTGCCACGATGGCATCAGAGATCACCGCGGCTCAATATGGTGCACAGGGGCAGGTGCGACGCGATCCCATGGCTATGATCCCATTTTGCGGTTACAATATGGGCTCATATTTCAAACACTGGTTAAATATGGGAAAATCGATGAAAAAGGCTCCTAAAATATTTCATGTAAACTGGTTTAGACAGGATGAAAAAGGAGATTATTTATGGCCGGGTTTTGGCGAAAATTTGAGGGTTTTGGAGTGGATTTTGGCCAGATGCAACAACAAGGTTGATGCCAAAAAAACACCCATAGGGTATATACCATATTGGGATGATATTGATATGACAGACCTAAAATTGCAAGAGGAAACAAAAAATAAGCTTTTCCAGATTCGTAAAGATGAATGGAAACAAGAAGTTGAGAGCCTAAAAGATTTTTTTACACTATTCAAAAATAAGCTTCCTAAGGAAATTATGCGTGAATATGAAGCTCTTAGGAAACGTTTAGATAAGAGCGCATAAAAAACCGGATTTGTCACAAAAAGCCAGCATTTTATAAGAGGCATCTTAAAGACGATGCCTTTTATAATAGTTTATTAACGTCCTATAATATATGTTATGTAAACTACGATATTGTAGAATAATGGCATAACATATTGAATTTAAATAAGTTATGATAAATCTTATTATTCTGTGGATAAATAAAATATACCCTATCTGCTTAAAAGTTATCTTCCCAGTATTAGATTATTTTGTATTTTCTTGGTAGGCTTGATTTTTTTGAATTCCTAATGTATACTTATGTTGAGGATGGCAAACACGGTAAATTAACTGGTTCTTCCAGTACAAATATTTCAATGACCGTTGCCATCCTTAATTTTTTGTTGAATTATTTGTTGTTTAGTATATAATAGCAATATGAATAAAAGAATGTTATTAATAATTGTTATTTTGGCCTGTCTTCTAGGTGTTTCCGGATGCGCTTCAATACCTATCCCAAACGCTATTCCGATCCTGACCCCATGGTGGTGGCTTTAAAAAAATAAAAGGCAGAATATAATTTATATATCCTGCCCTTAAAAATTTTTTTGAATTTTATAAAATTGCTTATTTCTTTGGGGGTTTTTTGCCCTGACATCCGCAGGTATTACACATATAAACACCCTTATATTTTTACTTCCAGTTTGAGCGTCTTGCCTTAATAATCCTTTCAGCTCTTAACCAATCCTCCTGATCGTGGCCGTGCTTATAACCTCTTTCTACGAAAAATTGATATGCCAATTTTGCCACTTCATCACTTGCATTCTTTGTCTTTGAAGTATTGGAGGAAGTAGTTGTTGTTGTGCTGCTCATCTTAATTCTAGCCATTTGAATTCACCTCCTTATAGTTTAATAATATAAATATAACCCAATTAAAAAGTTATGTCAAGGTTTTTTTGTTTTTCATAAAATCAAAAAGACTCAGGCCTTCATGGTTAAGCATATTTTCCAATTTAGGTAAAGGCAGCCCTAATATATTGTAATAGCATCCATGTATATTGCTGTATAATAGTGCTCCAAGGCTTCCCAGGTTGTATCCACCGGCCTTATCGAATACCATTTCTTTGGCTAAATATCTGTAAATTTCTTTATGCGAATAATCTCGAAAAATAACAGTACTTTTTTGGTAATCAACCAATGTAGTTTTCTTGTACTTATCAATAATTGCTATGCCTGTATAGACATAATGAGCATTATTTCTTAGCAGTTTTAGCATATTAAATGCTTCTTTCCTTGTCCGCGGTTTGCCAAGCATCTTGCCATTTTTATATATTATGGTGTCAGCAGCTATTATAATGGCATTAATAGGCGTTTTTGAGGCTTCTAGGGCCTTATTCAGGGCATTGACCATTACCATGTCCTTTGCCTTTAAGCCATATCTAAGTTCCCAATTTTTGGTTTTAAAGGTTTTAAATTCTATATTTAATGATGCCAAAATAGCTATTCTTCTTTTAGATTTTGAGGCTAAGATCAGTTTTTTCATATAAGGTTCTCCCCTGCCATTATTAAGAAGACTCCCCTGCTACATACCCCGTAGAGAAGGCTGCCTGGAGGTTGTATCCACCGGTTATGCCGTCTACATCTATGACCTCACCAGCGAAAAACAGCCCTTTTATAAGCTTTGATTCCATTGTTTTGGGGTTAATTTCACTTGTTTCTATGCCGCCGCTGGTAATAATAGCTTCGCTTATATTGGGTGAGCCGCAAATAGTAAATCTCATATTTTTAAGGAGATCTATGATCCCATGTCGCTCGCATTGAGTTATCTGATTAATTTTTTTGTCAGGGTCTATTTCGCTAAGTTTTACAAAGTCTTTGATCATTTTTGAGGGTAGTAATTCCTTGGCATAATTTTTGAATATTTTAGTGCCCATTTCTTTAAAATCTCTAATAAGTCGTGCGTCTAATTGGTCAACCGAAAGGGCCGGTTTAAGGTCCAGCTTAATAATAACTTTTCCTCCTTTTTCAAGGCCATTTAGTGCGTTTTTGCTTACCTGAAGAATTATAGGTCCTGAGATACCAAAATGAGTAAAGACCATTTCGCCAAAAAGAGATTGTTTTAATTTTCCATCAATATATAATGATATCTCAACATTTTTTAGATTGACACCTTGCCACTCCTTAGGTTCTTTTTCTTTTGTATGGAGCCCTATTAATGATGGTTTGGGCGGTGCAATGGTATGCTTTAATTTTTTTGCTAATTTATAACCGTCCCCGGTAGAACCTGTTAAAGGGTATGACATGCCTCCGCAGGTTACTATTATGGATTTTGCATAAAAGGTATCGCCTTTTTCAGTAACGACGCCTTCAGCTTTGCCGTTGACAACAAGTATGTCTACGACGTTTGTTTTTAGTAACAGCTTAACGCCTAATTTTTTTAATTCATCTAAAAGGCAATTAAGTATGGTTGAAGCTGTGTTAGACTTAGGGAAAACTCTTCCGCCTCTTTCTATGTTAAATTCTATACCCCTCTCTTCAAAAAAATTCAGTAAATCTTTTGTAAAAAACCTGGTAAATGCACCATAAAGAAATTTGCCATTTTTTCCAAAAGAGTCAATAAAATCCCCTAATTCCTTAACATTTGTAATGTTGCATCTGCCTTTACCGGATATTAATAACTTAAGTCCGGGGTTGTGCATTTTTTCAAGTATAATAGTTTTTTTACCCAGCTCACTTGCACGTATTGCTGCCATAAGGCCCGCCGGCCCTGCGCCTACTACAATGCAATCAAAGATTTTGTGATCTTTAATCATTATATTCGGGTTCCTTAAAAATGGTTTTGAGGCTGAGCTGGCCGCAAGCAGCATCTATATCAGAACCTCTTCTTTTCCGTAAAATTGCTTTTATCCCATTAGCTTCAAGCTTGTTAAAAAATGATCTTATCTCTTCATTGTTTGGCGATAAATATTCCCTCATGTTTGTATTATTATAGGGAATGATATTAAGCGTGCATCTGATACCCTTCAAAATTTTTGAAAGTTCATGGATATCCTTATCGGAATTGTTTATATGATCAATAAGGATATATTCAAACGTTATTTCTCTTTTAGTTTTTTGTGAATAGTTTTTGATGGATTTTATTAAATCGTTCAGGTTATATTTTAACCCGATAGGCATCAATTTTTCTCTGACTTTTTGGAATGGAGAATGTAAGGATATGCTTAACCTTATCTGCTTATCGTAAGAGGATAATTTATCGATACCCGGGATTATCCCTGAAGTTGAGACCGTTATTTTTCTCGCACCAATATTAAATGAATTTGATGAAGTTATAATCTCTATTGCTCGCAGTACATTATCAATATTTAGGAGGGGTTCCCCCATCCCCATAAATACTATATTATCTATTCTTCCATTAGTTGAAATATGATCAGCGGCTATAAGAAGCTGATCTATGATCTCAGAAGTTGTTAGATTTCTCTTGAATTCAAATTTTCCGCTCAGGCAGAATCTGCATTTTAGGGCGCATCCGACTTGTGTAGAAACGCAAATAGTATTTCTTGTACGATCTTTTAATAATACGGTTTCGATGTAATAATCATCAGCAAGTTTGATAAGAAACTTTACTGTGCCATCTTTTGAAATTTTCTTGTCCATAAGCTTAGAGGTTAATACAAGAAAATTCTCTTTTAATATTTCTAGCTTATTTCTGGGGATATCGGTCATTTTTTCAAAATCATGGATATTCTTATTAAAAATCCATCTAAAAATCTGATTAGCCCGATAGCTTTCGATATCGTGAATTTGAAGTTTTTTTGCCAGCTCTTCTTTGGAGAGATTGGTGATTGGGATTTTATTCATATAATATAGAATGGTTATGCAAATTTTAAATAATTCTTACTTAAAGAAATCCCTGCTTCTGAATATTAGAGGTTTTTTGTCTTCAAAGACTTTATAGTCCAAGACTTCTCCTGAAAAGACAGTATGATCGCCCATTCTAGACCCGGATAAGACTTTGCAGTCAGCATAGGCATATACTTCCGGAAGGATTGGTGACCCGGTTATTAAGCTTGAATATTTAATTCCTTCAAATTTGTTGGTGTTTTTCCCTGATTTGGTTCCAAAAAACTTCGCTAATTTAATCTGATCAGAGGTAATAAAATTTAGAGCGAATACCTTGCTTAATTGAATAAGTTGATGAGTATATCTTTCGTGAGCAATGCTCACAATTATTAATGTTGGGCTATAAGAGACTTGCGCGATCCATGCTGAAGTCATTCCATTTACTTCTTCTTTGTATTTGGTTGTTACTATGGCAACAGGGCTTTGAATAAAATCGAGAATTTTATTTTTCATAGCACCTCCCTTATATATAAAAACTACTCATAGGTTTTTTGAAAGTTTCCAACATTTTGTTATGTATAAGGCTATTTGACGCAACAATTTCTTTTTTATAGGGGTCGAAAGAGCTGCCATTAATAGTTGTTACCCGCCCGCCTGCTTCCTTAACTATTAGTATTCCCGCCGCGGTATCCCATGGTTTTAGTCCAAGCTCCCAATATCCATCAAATCTACCGCATGCAACATATGACAGATCTAAGGCGGCGGAACCAGCGCGTCTTATTGCTTGCGAAGAGAATATGAATTTTGTAAAGTATTTAAGGTTATCGCTATCGGGGTCGGTAGGGTTGTAGGCGAACCCAGTTGCTAAAAGGCTGTCCTTTAGCTTGGAGTTAGTTGAGACACAAATCCTTTTTTTGTTCAGAAAAGAGCCATGCCCCTTTTGCGCATAGAAGAGCTCATTTTTTATCGGGTCAAATACAGAACCAACGACGATTTCTTTGGTCTTAAAATTTTCCAGCGCTATCGAGACAGAAAAAAAAGGGAACCCGTGCACAAAATTGGTTGTACCGTCCAAAGGGTCGATCACCCATCGGTATTCACTCTTTCTTTTTACCTGAGCACCTTCTTCCGCTATGATGTCATGATCGGGAAAAGAGCGTCTGATAATTTTAACTATAAGTTTTTCAGAAGATTTATCAATATTTGTAACGAGATTTGACTTGCTCTTATAGGACAAGGTTTTGATTTTACCGAGGTTTTCTTTGATGTATTTTCCTGACTCTAAGGCAGCTTTAATGCATATATTTTTAAACGTATCGTTAGTCATTTAATATTTATTATAAGTTAAGTGTTAAAAAAAACTAAAGAGTTATTTTATTTAATAGTGATAAGCCTAGTTTGTAGGCTTTTTTTCTTGCCGGATTATTTTTGTTAATATCGCCCTTCTTGTCGCAACCACCGATAAATAGACTATCAGCATAAATAGTGTTCGTGACAGCAAAGAATATTTTAATTATACTTTCAGCATTTTTAAAAAATTTGATATTATTAGATCCGCTTACGGCAATAAAAGCGCCCAATCTTTTTGGCGCAGGTTTGTCATATTTTTTTAAAATGTATTTTTCTACCCAAATACATTGGAATCTGTCGATAAGCATTTTTGTAAGAGCAGAGATGTTCCCAAAAAAAATCGGTGAAGCAATGATAAGGATATCGCTTTCCTTAACCTTTTTGTATACATTCACAAGGTCGTCCTTTAATACGCATATTCCGGTTTTATCACATCCTCCGCATTCAATACAGGGTCTAAAGTCAAGATTGTTAAGGACGATTCTTTCTATCCGGACATTATTTTTATCGAATGCTTTAAGTGCGGCATCAAGCAATGCTTCTGAGTTGCCGTTTTTTCTAGGGCTTCCTAATATTCCTACGATTTTTAACGTAATCTCGGATTTTTTCATATTTTATTTGATAATTGAATGGAATTTAAGATATATGGATTTGCCGATTTCTTCATATTTTACGTCTAGGTATTTTGAAAAATTGCCCCAATTCCATTCAAAACGAGAAACTGTATATAGCCCCTCTTCTTTGGGGATTGAAACTATTCTGAATGTTTCGCTATCCAGGACCACCCTAAAAAATACCGTTAATATGATCAAAAAAAGCAAAAATAATCTCATTAAATGCCTCTGTTAGCAATTTTTAGAAGCTATTTCTTTATTTAAGAGGATTTCCCAGTCTTTATCGGTATTTTCCTGTATCGATCTTATCAATTTTTCGTCTACATGGGCAAATCTGCCTTGAATTTTAAGATATTCCTTAACAGGTTTTTTTACAGAAGGTTTCTTGACCGTATATTTACCGTTTTCAATTTCATAGAGAGGAAATATGCATGTTTCAAATGCAAGTTTTGCCATTCCAATTGTTTTTGAAGAAGGGAATTTCCATCCAACCGGACAAGGAGCTAAAATATGTATATATTTAGTTCCAACAATATCTTTGGCTTTAATCAGTTTAGCTACAAGATCTTCAGGGTTGAATATGCTGGCAGTTGCTATGTAAGGAATTTTGTGAGCATTCATTATTTCTATGATATTTTTTTTATGGGATGATTTAAAAATCTTGACCGGTGTTGTTGATGTCCATGA
The DNA here is from genome assembly GCA_964460615.1 of uncultured Planctomycetia bacterium. Taxonomy (GTDB): domain Bacteria; phylum Omnitrophota; class Gorgyraeia; order CAYWPX01; family CAYWPX01; genus CAYWPX01. The sequence goes on along the minus strand of CAYWPX010000005.1, from coordinate 62,487 downwards.
TCCGTAAGGGGTTGATGAGCTTCTCTGGACCCCTGTATTCATATAAGCTTCATTGTCATAGCAAACGTAGATAAAATCTTCATTTCTCTCGGCAGCTCCGGAAAGCGCTTGAAGTCCTATATCAAAAGTCCCCCCGTCCCCTGCCCATGCCAAAACAGAAGTTTTTTTCTTATTTTTAATTTCTAAGGCAGCTCTTACTCCAGTGGCTACGGAAGCAGCTGTTTCGAAAGCGGTGTGGAAAAGGGGTACTCCGACTGAAGAATTAGGAAAAGCCCCATCCACCACGGACCAGCAGCATGCCGGAATCACTAACATGGTGTCTCTCCCGAGAGCTTTCAAAGCAAGCCTCATGGCGAGGGTTCCCCCGCACCCCTGGCAAGCTAAATGTCCGGGGCACATGATCTCTTCGGTTGGAATAGTAGGTTTTATTTTTTTCACTTTTTTAGTCCTATCCAATTAATATATTGAGAAGGTTTATTTTGGAGGATTTTCACAATTTTTTCCAAATCCGAAACTTTAATATCTCTGCCGCCAAGTCCGGCAATAAATCCAAAGATCTTGGGCTTATCAGTTTTATTGCAGCACCCGGCTTTGATTTCATTAAAGAATATACCTTCATTGCCTAATGAAATGTTCCTGTCTATCACACCGACTACCTTAGCATTTTTTATGGCTTCGTATATTTCGTCGTTAGGAAATGGCCTGAAAGCCCTTACTCTTACTAATCCGATCTTTAGATTGTGCTTTCTAAGCTTATCTATTAGTTCTCTAGCAGTTAGCGATAAAGAGCCCGATGTAACTAAAATAATTTCAGCATCGTTGGACATGTATTTTTCGATAAGGCCATATTCCCTTCCGAAAACTTTACCGAATTCCTTGCCCACAGAGTTGATTTTACTAAGTGCTTCTTCCATCGATCTTTGTATTTTATATCTAAATTCAAAATAGAGGTCCGGACCTGTGAGGCTTCCGAAAGTATGAGGCTGATTAACATCCATTTTAAATTTTGGGTTGAATGACGGTAGAAATCTGTTAACATCGTGTTCCGAAGGGATATCAACCACTTCGCTCGTATGAGATAATATAAAAGCATCCATGACTATCATTGAAGGTAATAGTAAGGCCTCGCTGATTTTATAAGCCTGAATAATAGTATCCATTACTTCCTGATTGTCCTGACAATAAAATTGCATCCAACCGGTGTCCCTTTGTGCCAATGAATCAGTTTGATCGCACCAAACATTCCAGGGAGGGCCTAAGGACCTATTAACATTTGCCATCACGATAGGAAGCCTTGCACCTGAAGCCCAATGCAGCAATTCATGCATTAGTGCTAACCCTTGAGAAGATGTTGCTGTGAAGGCTCTTGCCCCGGTAGATGAAGCGCCTATACAGGCAGCCATTGCTGAGTGCTCAGATTCAACATTTATATATTTAGCCCTTAATAACCCGTCAGAAACCATCTCAGATAGTTTTTCAGCAATTTCAGTCTGAGGCGTAATAGGATATGCAGCAATAACCTCAACCTTTGAAAGCATGGCTGAGTAAGCAGCAGCATAATTTCCAGTTAAAAGCTTCTTCATTTTTCCTCTTCTTCCCAAAATATTGCCTTGGTTGGGCATTCCTCAACACAAATTCCACAGCCTTTGCAGAATTTATAATCAATAACAGGTTTGCCTTTTCTTAATAGAATAGCAGCATCCGGGCAAAATTTCCAGCAAATTAAGCAGGATATACACTTTTTTTTGTTCAAAACAGGTTTTAGAGTTCTCCATGAACCTGTCTTATTGGTCTTTGAGCTATAGAAAGATACTACCATTTCCGGTAAATTTTTTGCTTTTTTAAAGGATAACTTTTTCATATGCTTTTCCTGCCGCGTCTACATTATTTTGTGTTTTTATTTTAATAAGATCGTTTATTGAGCCAAGAAGGCTGTCCAGTTTTACTATATTTGTTGCTTTAACAAAAGCCCCCAGCATAATTGTATTTATTATAGGAGACGTTTTTGATCCCAGATCAAATTCTTCCGCGATATTATTAGCTGCAATCGTGCATACTTTGATATTTTTTTTAAGATCAAATTCTGAAGGTTTTTTATGCGTGTTGATGAGAATGATACCATTGCTTTTTATGCCGCTTAAAACATCGACGAATTTTAAAAGAGTCGGGTCCAGAACAATAACAAAATCAGGGTTGTAAATCTGGGTTCTGGTATAAATTTTATTATCGGCAATTCTCAAAAACGACATGATAGGCGCACCCCTTCTTTCGACACCAAAGAAAGGAAAGGATTGAATGAATTTACCTTCTCTGAAGGCGGCTTCACCTAATAGATTGGAGGCAACTACTACTCCCTGCCCCCCTCTTCCATGAAATCTGATCTCAATCATAAATTAATATTGCAATGTATCTTTTTAAAGGTGATTTACTTGCTAACATCTTGTTAAATTTATTTTTGAGATAGCAACTTTTCTTGCTATCAATAAGCTTGTCTTTATTAAATTTATTTAGGATCCTATATGTAATAAAATAGGAATACCTTCCCATTGGGTTGAATATAGTATCAAAGAGTAAGTGTTGTCCTATGCCAAAAACAATAGCACTCCAAAATAAAGATCCGTTTAGCGATATTATAAATGTAATGATCAATAATTCAAAAGAATGGCAAAAAAGATATATTTTAGCCAATCTGCACTCGGCTAGAATTTTATAAGCCTCATTGATTTTAAAATTAAATCCATAATTAAACACTAAATCAATAATATGATCTAAATCGATCAGGAACCCAATAAGAAAACAATAGATGCTATATTCCAAGGATTGGGTAACAAAATAAAATAGACTAGATGAAATTGCCGATGCGGCTATATGAGCTGTGGGTCTAATCTCAGGGCTCCTGTAATAAGCTCTTTAGTGATTTATTATCGTATATCGACAATCAATTTGGAATATTATACCATTATCATATATATAAAGTATATATTTATTTGATGAAATTAGCTATAAAAAGTAGAAAAAATACAAGAACTTCCGAAAGGCTTTTTATTTAAGCTTCTAGAGGTTTTTTTGCGGATAAAATATAATTAAAATACTTATATTTACATTGTTAAGATGGAATCTAAGCCGCCGTATTGATTAATCTCAGTCTCTGAGTTATTGGGGTCATGTATCCATTTTCCATCAACAACGAATTTATACCTGTATTTTCCCGGCTGGACGGCTACTCTCTTTTCCCAGAACCCGCCTTTATTGTATTCCAGCCTGGATTCATCATTTATAGTCCAATTATTAAAGTCACCCACAATAAATACCTCGACCGCATTAGGTGAATATAGATTAAAGTTCTTTATGCGAAGAGTATCCTTTATATTCTCCAATAATGATTCAGCTCTTAAATAAAAATTTTCAAGCTGGAGTCTTTTGGTATCCGCTATGACTTCATCTGCCAGAGCCATATAATCTTTAGAGCCATTTGAATATTTATCAAACTTGATACAAGGTATGCCTTTAGATGAAGCTTCTTTTAAGGCAACATTTACCCGTATTATTGAAGAATAGATATTATCCTTAAAATAGTCTCTTATCTCACCTAACATTCTATTCGAAAAATTAGTTCTTTTGTCGAATATGGTCACAAGCCCTTTGATCTTAGGGGATCTATGGAGTTTTAGCTGTATGAGTTCAACCATGTTGATCAATTTACCTACGCCTGAAAGAGAATATGAGCTGGTTTCAACAGGTATAATTACTTCATGAGAGGCACGTAAAGCGTTGAAAGTCAAAAAACCTAAGCTTGGAGGGCAGTCTATAACTACATAATCGTAAGGAGTGGTTAGTTTGTTAAGAGCCTCGTAAACTAAGGATATGGCATTTTCTGTGTCGCTTAATTCCTGCTCCACAGTGCTTAGCAATATATGACCGCTAGCTAGGTCGAAATTTTCCCATAAATGCAGTATAACGTCATTTAGATCCTTCTTTTTATCGGTAGAGCTAGTTAGCACGTTATACATAGATTTTTCAATTCTGTCAGTTTTGATGCCGACACCCATAGATGCATGAGCCTGAGGATCCAGATCAATTAAAAGGACTTTGTAATTATTATACGCTAAAGAAGCGGCCAAATTAATGCTCGACGTCGTTTTCCCACAACCACCTTTTTGGTTTGATAGGGAAATTACTATCATGCTTTCCTCCTTTTTATGTTACTATTCGTTTAAGAGCACAATATCCTTCAAATAGCACGATGCCTTAGAATCAGTTTTTTTTGAATCCGAGACCTCAAATGCTATAGACGAAATCTTTTTTAAAGTATTTTTTTCTTTAATCTGTTCAAACGGAACGAGTACCTTTTGCCAGTTAGAAGTGAGACTTCCGAAATGCGGGGAAATCCTGATCTGTTTGATCGTGTTGTCTCCACTTTCTTCACCGTCAATCAAAACAATTGAAAGATTTTCATCCCCTATCTCTCCTTTGGCTAATAAGATTAAAGAGCCCTTCTCAGTGTTTATAGGGGTATTAATTTTAATTTCAACCCCAGCCTTTTTTGTTCCCCTTGACTTTGATAAATAGATATATTCTTGAGTCAGTTTAGAATTTTCGCTTAAATTTCCATAGAAATTAAGATTTGTGAGTATTATGCTATCCTTACTAGCCAAACCATTACTGAATAAAGCATTTTTATTGGATAAAGAAAGATTGTTATTAGGGTCGGTATTAAAAAATAAATTCTTAGAGATAAGGATAACTGCACAAAGCAGTAAAATGCCACCAATAATCATTGAAAAGTTGTATTTTTTTTGAATATTTTTCTTGGAAGTTAAAGGGATGGTCTCTTTTTTCTTGGGTGAGTTAAATATATATGTATCGGCTAGTTTAGCTTTTATAGAATCTTGCTCTAAATGATAGTGGGTCCTATCTTTTTTTTGGTTTTTCAAAGTAGTTTGATTTTTTTTGTTGGTTTTTTCTAGAACTACATCCATACTTTTCCCTAAAGTGTATTACATCTGACTAAAGTATAGCATAATTTTACAATTTTTACCAAATAAATATGAGCTTTGGACTATTTTAACATGTTTATGTAAAGATTCAAATGATTTATTAAAAATAATTCATTATAACAAATTGTCGTAAAGTCCGCTTCTATGGGTAACATGTTTGTTTATGAAATCAATAATATTTTTTTGTATATTGTCGTTTAATTTAGCAAATTGGACCCCCATCCCTGGATAGGAGTGCGGTTGGATCTCTTTATCGGCGATCCAAACAACAAAACCATTTATAATAGCAGGTTTATTGTGAGGGCCTAAATCCACTTCGAGTTCAAGTCTGGTTCCTATAGGAAAAATTTCCTGGGTATAAATATACATTCCTTCGCCGCCTATATTAAGTATCTTGCCCGGGTGGGAATAGCTGGTTTCGGAGTTATTGCTTATTATCCTGTATTTTACATTTATCTGAACATAAGCCCTTTGGAAACGCCTTCTAAGGGTGGCTTTATCAATTTCTGAGGGTATTATAAAGCTTTTGATAGCAGCATCTTCGCTGTTATAAAAGGTAAATATCGAGTCTAATTGGACCACCCTAAAAAGCTCTAAAATATGGAGAGGAACATTGCAGAATTTTAAGTGCCCGCCATGGTTTGATACATTCTTGAAAATTATTGCAAAAATCGATAACCCGCTGTAATCAACTAATTCAACTTTTTCAAGGTTACATATAATGCTGACCTTATCATTTTTAACTAACCAGCCTACAGTTTCAACTAATTCAGAAGAGTTGATATCTATCTGGCCTTCAATATCAATAATACTTATTCTTCCTATTTCCCTGACATTTAAGTTCATTTGTTTTAGCCTAAAAAAAGAGCCATAATGTATATATCCATAGCACAATATGGCTCTTTTTTTGAGTAAATATTATTGTGTCGTTGTTTCTAACTGCTTAGCAGCATCAACAGGAGCCGTTACAACACCTTCGGTAGTTTCTGTAATAACATCAGCAGCGCCTTGAGCCGGAGTCATTATAATCTTATCGGCTTCTTTCACTTCACCTGTTAATACATTGGTGGTAGTGTCAACAGTTTGTGCGGCTGTATCAACAGTTTTCTTTGCGGAATCAGCGACTACTTCAGATGTCTTATTTGTTACTTTTGTAGGATAATGAAGTACATCTCTAAGCCATTGCGTAAAACTTTTCTTCCCTTCCGCAGGCTTCCCGTTTTCACACATTGCTGTTGAAGCAATAAAAGCAAATGATAGGATTATGGCAATAACAATGATTACTTTTTTCATTAATATTCACCCCCTTTAGTTTTATTTATAGTATTTTAACTCAAAATAAATAATTTCGCAATGATAAAATTAAAATCTAAATAACATGTTAAAAAAATACCTTTGTGTATTAAGGTAAATACACAAAGGTATTGATTTAATCAAGATATTAGACTTTAGTAACTTTGGTGGCCTGTTCTCCCTTAGCCCCTTGAGTTACTTCGTATTGTACTTTTTGTCCCTCTTTTAAGGTTCTGAAACCTTCGCCTTCAATGGCTGTGTGATGGACGAAAAGATCTTTGCCGCCGCCGTCAGGCGTAATAAAACCATACCCTTTTTGGTCGCTAAACCATTTTACTGTTCCCGTTGCCATTAACTTCCTCCTTTTTAGTCAACGACTTAAATACATGGCGTAATTCAGTCGCTTTACTACAGGCCTATTAATTGTATTAAGGACTGGCCTGCTTACTTCCTTAAAAATTTTAAAATATGAAAAAAAGCCATCTAAATCTTGTTAAGATTTAGATGGCAAAAGCTAGCTATTTAGTTTAATTCTTTTCATTGTGTTTTACTTAACTTTAATAATACAGGTAGTTTATCATAAGTAATGCTTTAAGTCAAGCTATTTTTTTGGTGTTTCCATTGGCTTAGGGGCTGCCGGCGCAGTTCTGATCTTACCGAACATAATGGCTTTGGCTACTTTTTTGCCCTCATTGTCCTGATAAATTATTCTGATCTTATCTCCCTGTTTGATTTCAGAAGCATCGGTCATTTTTGTAACACCTGTTGAAGGTGTAAAACTGATAGAACTTTCAGTTGCACCTGTTGCGTCTTTAATTGTTAAAACAGAACTGTTGAGATCAATAGAAACGACTTCACCGTAAGCAATGTTGGTTTTTAGTGGTTGCATTGCAGGTGCAGTATTTTGTGGTTTGAGGGCTTCTTGCGCAGGGGCATTTTTGCCGGTTGGAGCTGCTTTTTTTTCGGCACCAAATGCGCTAAGATTAAAAGCAAGAGAAACTATTAATGTTAGTAAAACCACCCTATTCTTATTCATTATAGTACTCCTTCCTATTTAGTTTGGCATATTAGCCAAATATTAAGTTTTGGAAAGCTTGTTTATTATAAAGATCTTTTTTACCGGGTTTACCTTGTCTATTATCAATATACCCATTAAATGGTCAACTTCATGCTGGATAGCCTTAGCTAAAAGGCCAGAAGCTTTTACAAAAATCTGCTCACCGTATTCATTGAGATATTTTGCATGCACCTCCTTGGCTCTAGTAACCTTAACTTGGAAGCCAGAAGGTAAACTTAGACACCCTTCTTCCATACAGTCTCTACCGATTTTTTTGATAATCACGGGGTTTATTAATTTGATCAACCCATTGCCTACGTCAATAACAGCAAGCTGTTTATTTACTCCTATCTGCGGCGCAGCAAGTCCTATGCCGTAGCTGGCATACATGGTAGCCGCCATATCATTCAATAGTTTCAATTCATCCGGAGTGATTTTTTCAACAATTAAATTTTTTTTAGACAATACTTTGTTTGGATATTTTTTTAAAGGTAAAATTTTCATAATAAATTCTCTATCATCTCAATCTAAACCAAATAATGGGGTAAAAAAAAGGTAGTAAAAAAAAGAACCGATGATCATAACAGCTAAGCTTAATTGAGATATCCTAAGGCCGGTTTTTTTTAAGTTTTTATCAGATTTTGATAAATATATAACCCCCAAAATAATCATAATTTGAGGCACAAGCACGCAAGCAAGATATAATGGGAATTTTTTTTTCATATATCAGGTATGATCCTTACTTATCCTCAGCTATTTTTGTTAAATTAGGGCCATCAAAGAACAGATGCTTGTTGTTAGATAAGTATTCTACATCAACAGGGATTGGCGAATATTTCTTAGCCCTGTAAACCCATTCTTCTTTTATCGATCCGGATGCGTCATCTGTTGATGGTATTGGGTTAATAAAATCCGGTTGTCCCCATAGTGATTTGACCTCATCCTTTGTCATGCCAATCCTTAAAGCGGTGGTTCCCAGAGGGTTGTCTCCCACATCTTTAGGTATTTGCAAGGGTTCAATACCTGCGATATTAAATGTTTGATTGTTGGCACAGCCGCATATAAACAAAAAAGTAATTATCAATAATATCTGGGTAATCGAATATCTCTTCATTAATAACTCCGTATTTAAGCTGATAGTTTTTTTGCTTGTTTATACATTGTGTCACATAGAAACTTTAAAAAAGTATTTTTATTATCTTCCTCAATTTTTACAAACTCAACTCCTACTTCATAGATTTCATCGCCTTGATTTGTTTTGCTGCACCAAACGGTCTTGCCTTGTATGTGAACCGGGTTAGTGGCATCAGGCAATGAAATTTTAAGCTCGATTTCGGCTCCAGGGTTAATCGGGCTGCTTGCTATGAACCTAAGACCCTCAGCAGATATGTCTTTAGAGAAAGATTCTTTCATTTGATTGTCATTTTTTGCATTATAAATAATCTTTATAGGCATTTCTAATCTAATATATCTTCTTTTTTCATCAGGGAGTCTGACCATTTTGCCTTATCCTTTTTTAACCTATTAATTTAGAATTTGAATTTTTTAGTTCATCAAAGTATTTATAAACTCTGATCATTTCATTCGTTAGTAAATTATCAAATTTAATCCCAAGGTTACTTATTCCATCATAATTTTCCTTAGACCAAACAACCATTCCCTTGGTTACGAATTGGTCGGTTTTTGATAATATAAGGTTTATTTCGACATGAGTTTTTTCAGGAAAGAAAATCCTAGATTTTACCCCTACCCCTCTCGAACTTATGTCTTTTGTTTGAGCTTCAAAGACATTTTTCTGTTCCGGGATATTTAAGATAGCATCTAACTCTATTCCTAATCTTTCAAAAACACGCCGTTCTTTAAAAATTTTTTTATCAGGGTTTTTAAAACTATTTCCTGCAAGATTACCATACAGGTTAATGTCTTCAGTTAACCTTTTAAATTTAATAATTACAAAGTAGACTGCCAGACCGAATATTACAATACTGCAAAAAACTAAATAATACCCTAATAATTCAAAACTCATATCCCTCTCTTTTTGCTAGCATATAAGTAATAATATACACCAAAAGACCATGAATTTCAATATTTCAAATTATTTTTGAGTATTGTATTCCTCAACAGATATTTTATTAATATAATTCGTTATTGTGCCTACAACTTCTTGGTTTACGATAATATATTTACGATGATGTCCGTCATATAGGTAATCGCCTAGGTTGTGTCCGAGTTTATGAAATAGCTTGAGTTCGCATAATATACTGTTGGAAGATCTGATCTTGTTATGTAAAATATCGGCCTCTTCAACGGGTACGACGGTATCTTCCCTGCCATGCAGAATCAAAACAGGGATATTAAGATTTTTCAAATTTTCGTCAAAATTGTTTTCAAGATTTTCCCTTGTTCTGACCAAATAAACCTTTTTGCCTATTAGATTGGCCCAATCTTTATCAGATCTGGCAATAGCAAAGGTTTGTTTGTAGGAGTCTATTATAGTATTAAAATAGCTTTTGATATCGCCCATTTTATTTTCAAGAAAATTTTGAAGTTTTTCAAAGTTCTCGTCGCTAGTTCTATTAAATGCTTCGCTATTAAGGGATATCATAAATTTTACCCTATCATCGCTTGAAGCATATTTGAGCCCGAGGTATCCGCCATATCCCCATCCGATTATACCGATCTTGTCCCGATCGATATATTCCATTGTATATAAGTAATCTATAGCTGCCTTGATATCCCCCAGGCTATTTTTTAGACTTGTGGCCGAGTAGTCGCCCTCACTTTTTCCGACGCCACGCTTATCGTATCTAAGGACTGTTATGCCTTTTTTTGAAAGGGAATCGGCCAAAGTCAGAAATAAACCTTTTCCGTTCCTGTCCATTATCCCTCTGTCGGCTATCAGTATCACGGCAGGGACCTTATTAGGGTCTCTCGTGGTAGTCAGCGACCCATATAGGGCAATATTCCCATTTTTGAATTTTATTTCAGTTTCATTGTAGGTTTTATTTTCTATTTTATAAGCCACGCCTTCGTCAAGCCTGGGTTTACGAGTCAGGTTTATTTTGATGCCTTCTTTAGGTATCTCAATGGATATGATAGTGTTAAGCCAGCCATAAGTCCATACGGATATGTCTTCATCGTTGTAAAGATGAAAAATAAGATGATTAGTCCTTACATTGGCATTGTTATATCGGAAGATCTCATTTTTGGATAACGAAATCCTGAACATTTTTTCTATAGGAGGATAAGTTCCGGAGAATTGGTTTAAGCAATTTATCTCGGCAGTAAGCCCTCTTTCAGGATTGAACTTTTTTATAATTTCAGGGAAAGTTATGATGCTGTCTTTTTTAAATAAGCTAATTTTCTTGGTGATCTCATGATTTTCAAGATAAGTAAATTCAGAATCTTCAGAGCTTAAAAAACTTATTCTATTTTTTTTGTTTTGCAGTGTTAAAAATTTTTTTGCTCCAAGTTCAATTTCTTCTTCGCTAAAATCTTCGAATTCATGGGAAAACTTATCTATAACAAGCTTTGATTTGACTTTTTTTTGGTATGGCTCGAATTCTAAAGTTTTTGTTGAGATATAAATAATTTTATCTTCAGTAATGAATCTTTCAAGCTTAATATGGCCCATCAAGTTATTATCTTTATAGATATTATAATAATAAACTTTTCGTTTCTCTCTATCTACAAAATAAAAAGAGGCAAAGAAAATGAGAACGATTAAGCTCGCGACTGTAATTAATACAAAAGCAATTCTTTTCATTAAAAAAATCTCATCCTTAATATCTTGGTTTTCAATTTACCTGACCACGAATCCTTGTTTATTCTGTGTTTGACAAAAGTAGGTTTTAGTTGGTTGTTTTCAATCATTTTGCCGATTTCCGGGGGGCAGTTTTCCAGACTATAAGTAAATTCAGCCTTTTCGTTTTCCCCCAACGGGACCTCGTCTTCCCTGATAAGCATCTCAATAAACGGAGTAACCACACCTTCTTTTTTTGAAATATATTTTAACGGCTCAAATTCGACATCATATATTGAGTCATTTCTAAAATCAAGAAAGTAGACTTTTATGACCAGATGTTTAATAGTAGAGTTCCCCAAATTTTCAATGGATCCCTTCAGAACAGGTTTTTCTTTATATGGGTATGTTTTGCTTATTTTTGCCTCTAAATCAGTAATGACAATCTTATTATAATATGTTTGCGCCAATACTGAGCCTAATTTTTCCAAATACAACTCTTCGCCCTCGTTCTCTTTCCAAGTTGCATACAGAAAAAATCCCGCAAAAGTCGAGAGGATCACTATCGAGAGCGTTATTGAAGATACGGTTATAACAATAATACTTTTTTTCTTTAAAATTTTTCCCATTTTAATGTATTTGTGATAAAAATATCTTTCTTATGTCCGTGAATATATTGATATAATCTTTTTTGTAATCAGGATATGTCCAATCATAGCCTTCAAAGTTCCCTTTTTTGTAAACAAGAGTTGTTTCGGCATATATGCCGCGGCCAAGATAGATCCTATGCGAATAGTCTTTAGTGGTCAATAGCACGAGTTTTGCGTCATTCAGATATCCTGGATCAATATTGATCTGCCTCTTATCATTGCATGATAGTCTTGATTCAATTTTATTTGTATAAAGCTTTATTCTATCAAAATCTTCGGGAATAAGAAGTTTTTTGAAGCTAATAAATTTTCTTAGCAAATTATTACCCATCTCTTTTGAGTAATAATCTGTATAATTAAAATTTAGGGTTTCGCTTTCGAAATCAATCTGTCCAAATTTTTTTACAAGAAATTTTTTGGACAACTCTAGGAATGATTCATCATGGTAGATAAGCCCAGCAATAAGTTTAACCGGAAGAGGTTTTTTGATAGTACCCATTTATTATAAAGCCTTTAGAGCTTCTTGATCTCCATAATTTCTCTGTCTATTGTGTGAGCGGCATTGTCGATCTCCGAAATCGCCTTATCGATAATTATTTTAAACTGAGATGCGGTGGGATGTTTTTCCTCCAAAGAAATAAGCCTTGCGGCCATTTTCTTTAGTTTTAGGTACATATCCTTCATTTCTCTGGCATCTTTGTAGCTGGCTAAGCGGCTCTTTAAGAACTTTTTTAATCTTTTTTTATCATTCTCATTGATCAATGAGAATTTAATGCCAATTCCCGGATAGAGATATGGGTGGTCCTTTTTATTGGCTATCCAGACAATTTTTCCTATCAGATGAATTGGGTTAGAATCATTCCTAAGTTTAATGAGAAAATCGAGTGCCTGATTTTTTTTATATTTAATAGGAGTATGAAGGAACATTCCCGCTTCAGCAATATTTTTTGAATTGAATAGATACGCAGTGGTTGAAGCTTGTTTTTTGTTTAAAACCGGTTCCAACTGAATGGGTATTTCTACGGCTAAACGTTTAAATTTACGTCTCTCTTTCATTGGAATCTTCCCTTTTTTGTTTTACATACTCATCTATGCGTTTAAGGCTGGCATTATTTAAATAAATAAACTTTGCTCCGATATTAAAGTGTCTTTTTTCGATATTATCGGATTCATTAGCTTCATCTACCCAAATAACCTCTGCTTCAGTCTGGATAGGGGGTTTATTATCCAGCAGAATGATCTCTAATTTAAGCGGAGTGCCCGGATAAATTTTCTCTTCAGCTTCAAGCATTATCCCGCCGGATGAAATATTTTTACTCCTGCTTTTTAAACTGGCTTGTATTTTTTTCTCGATAACATACCGCACTTCTAAAGATACGGGCAATCTGAAAGACCTCCTTCTTTCAGTACCTTCCCATATTTCCCTGAGAGTAGCCTTGGAGATTGAATCTTTGATTTTTTGGGATTCCTCCCTACTCACCGAAAACCAGATGAGCATTAAAACCAGAATAACCAATAATTCTATAAATAATATCATCATTTCCCCTAAATATTAGACACCCATTATTATATATTAATGGGTAAATTAATCAAGCTAATTTAAAAGCCTAATAATTTGATTTCAAAGCTCTTTATTGGTCCAAGCTTAACTGCCTAATTTGAGGAAGGAATTGTTCTGCGGTCTCTTCGCCAAGTTTTATAAGCCTATCGATCTCGCTAAATTCAAACCATTCAACTTCATCAAGGATTGGCCTAAGAGCTATATCGGAATCTTCGCAACTTCTTTCCCCTATAATGAATTCAGTTGCCTGGATACTGATCACAATCGTGTCAAAAATTCCCGCTTTAAAACGAATTTTTCTGAGATTTTTACTAGCTACAGGACCAGGAAGTGAATTGACGGATATTATCTTACTGGCTCCTGACTGGATCAGGACATCTGTCGGCACCGGATTTACGATCCCTCCGTCAACAAGTATTCTTCCATCCAGCTCCAGAGGTTGTATTACTCCCGGGATTGCTATGCTGGCGCGTATTGCGCTAGTGAGGCTTCCCTTGTCTAGTACAACTTCCTGGCGGTTCACTAAATCACAAGCGATGATCTTGAGAGGCAATTTTGTATCGTAAAAGGTTTTGGTACCCAGGTATTTTTTAAGAAAATTTTCAATTTTTTTGCCTTTTATGAAACCGCTTTTAGGGTAAACAAGATCGATCAACCCAAACATAGAAAATTTTCCGGTCTGTTTTCTAAATATGTTCTCCAAGTCTTTTGAATTGAATCCGGCCGCCCAGAAACCCGCAATTATAGCTCCTATGCTTGTCCCGGAGATCATATCAATGGGGATCTTTTCCCTTTCAAAGACTTTTAGTATTCCTATGTCAGCTAATCCCATGGCTCCGCCGCAACCCAGTGCCAATCCGATCAAAACATGGCTTATGTCTCTGGCTATGCGTCGAATAGCTTTTGCGTAAGATGATTCCGGGTAGTCTAAAACAATTTTTTCTTTGTCGAAGCTAAGATGAAGCTCTATATCAGGGAGAGTCGCGTAAATCTGATGCCCAAGTATTTCGGCCCTTTTTGAATGCGGTAAAGATTTTTTAAGTTCGTATTCATTTACTATTACCTTGATATCCTCACTTTTTGATTTCAGGTTTTCTTTGAATTCTTTAATAATAGAATTGGTTTTTTTGAGGTATTCTTCTTCGGCAACAGTAATGATATGTATAAGATCAGATTGTGCTAATGTTTTTGAGATTGTAGAATCGATAATATGGGGCAGATCAAGAATGATATAGTGGTACTCGTTTGTCAAAAGGCTTAAGAGAGCCCCTATCTTAAAAGACTCTTCGCTTTTAAGCTCAGAGTATTCTATTCCTAATATATCGATTCCCAGCTTATGATATATTCGGTTTTCTTTAATGGCTTTTTCATCAAAGAAGCTGTTGTTTAAATTTATGGCTTTAGGAGCGGGTTCTCCGAGCATAGAAAAGATCTTATTCCCCTGAGGGCTCATATCGACAAGGATGACCTTTTTGTTGGATTCTTTGATAAGGCTGAGAGCCAGGTTCACCGAATAGAGAGTTTTGCCGGTAAGCCTATCTTGCGAAAAGACCGCAATTATAGTGCTTTCAAAAACAGATTTCGGATGAAGGTCTTTTCTTTTTAATCTTCTTGATAAGTATTGGCTGAAATAGAAAGAAAGTCCGGGTATTTTTTTAAGGATAAGATCAAAATTATCTTTTTCTATCGTCAGTATTACAGAATCATTTATTGCCTTTGCGCTTACAGAATGCGGTTCGCCTATTAAGAGTGAAATAATACCGAAAAATTGTCCTCTTCTTAAATATTCAAGAGGTTCCTCTTTTCCGTTTTTCGAAAAAGAGAAAACCTCGACCCTTCCGGTTATAATGAGATAGAATTTGTCAGGCGGGCTTGATTGCTTATAAATAAGTTCATTTTTTTTATATTCAGAAAATTGGCATAATTCAGCTACCATTTTCTTCTCATCATCGCTTAAATCAGAAAAAATTGGCAGCTGATTGATTATATATGCCTTATCCTGAAAATATTTGAATATTTGCATTTATAGTTAAACGGTTACGCATGTAAGGGTTTTAGCCACACCTGGAACTTTAAGGATTTTTTCGACAACGATTTTTCCTATCTCATCCATGTGTCCTGCTTCCAAAATGGCTATAGCATCGTAAGGCCCGATGATAGCATCAGCCGTTGTTACGCCGGAGATTTTCTTGACATTTTCTAATGTTGACTGAAGATTGTCGGTATTCAAGTTCATTAGCACATATGCTTTGATTTTCAATTTATACACCTCCATTCTATTCTTTGATATAAGGCTCTAGTTTTTTATAGTCATAAAGAGCCGGCAAATTGTATTGTTCGGATAAATCTTTTAATGAATACCGGTTGTAATTATAATAACTATTTATTTGATCCAAACGATGTCCTGAATAAAGGCCGTATATGCTATCAGGAAAATTTTCGACTAGTTTTGTGTAATTGGCTTTTGCGAATGTATTATTTCTGGCTTTGTATTGAATCTCGGCTAAGGCAAAAAGTGCCGCTGGATAATATATGCTAGATTTGTGAGATGAGCAGTAGATTTCAAGGCTCTGTACCTTTTCCTGAAGGATCAATTCGCGGAATCTGTTGTAATTGGTTTCCTCTAGTCTAAGTAGTTCTTGGGAAATCTGGGGAGATTTTGAGGCAACAGTTTCGGCGGACTTAGGGATAACCTCTTCAGAGCCAAGCTCTTCAGGAACTATAGTTTCAGTTTCCGATTTAGTAGTTTCGTTTTCCAGGAGTTGTTCTTCATCGGCATTTTTTTCGGCATTAAGAGAGTCTATTTCTTCGCGTAAGGAATTTTTTTTGGCTTCCAGATCCTTAAGAAATTTCTCAAGATCTGACTGCTTAGATTCTAATTCGTCCCTTAATGACTCTTCGGTCTCTCTTTGGGTCTGAAGATTTTCAAGTTCCTTTTGTATGGATAAGACCTCGAGTTTTTTCCTTTCGAGTTCGGACTCGATCTTTACAAGGGTGTCTTTACTGATAAGAAATTGCTGAGCGATGTTTTGCAATTTATTTGATTTTATCATCAGCCCAATGCCAAATATTATTATTAAGCTTAGAACTATAACAAAACCGGTAAGGACCTTCGGTTTGTGGCGGATCCAGTTCAAATAGCCTAATATTCTTTCATATTCTTCTTCGTTTATATAATCGTAGGAAGCACCGAATGTATATGTATCCAAAAGTGAACCGGAATATTTTTCTACCCATTCGACCGTAGCGAATGACTCTAAGGGTTCTCGGTCAGGGGGGATATTGATAATAAGCTTTAATTTGGTTTTTTTCGGCAAGAGATCGGGAAAAGAGGCACCTTTTACTATTTTTGTGGTTATGCAGATACCGCCTTTACCGATATTTCTGGTAAATCCCTCTTTTAAATCAGAGAGAGTGCGCATCCTGTCTTCGCTGGTAATCTGGAATTCTATAGGAAAAACAGTATCTATTCTGAGATACTGCCTTTTATTTTGGTCGCTTAATGTATCGTTTTTGGCCATATAGGATTTTTTATGATTTTATATAATTATACATTAAATATATATTATTTCAAGAAAGTTTTAAAGTATCAGAGATATTTGCCTATACTATTTCAAAGTCTTATGCATAATATCCAAAAATTCTTCCCTTGAGATATCATCGAGCGTCTTTCCTTTTTTCTTGAGTTGTTCATTGAATTTGATTGCTTTTTCCTGCATCATCTCATGGGTATTTTTTGATCCTCCAAATAACTTGAAATTATCGCCTTTAGTAATTCTTACATGGCCGTCTTTGGAATCAAAGCCCAAACCGAAAAGGATCTTTTTGTAGTGTTCTTTTTTCATTTTATAATTCTTTCAAATATTTTAGTATAAAAATCCCGACAAGCGTTTTGGCATCAGATATTTTTCCTTTTTTTGCCAGAGAAAGTATTTTGTCTATGCCAATAACCTCAGCTTTAAGTATTTCATCTTTATCGAGATTTAATTTGCCTTTTATTAAATCCTTAGCTATAAAGAAATGCATGATCTCTGTTGAGTATCCGGGGACCGGAATAACTTTAAATACTTTGTCCAGTTTTTTCGCTACAAAACCTGTCTCTTCTTCCAGTTCTCTATTTGCTGCCGATAAAGGCGTCTCATTTTGATTAAGAGTTCCTGCCGGGAATTCATAGATATATTTTTTTACTGCGGGCCGGAATTGTTTTAATAGTACTACTTTATTGTTATTTAAAACGGGTATTATTACTACCGCTCCGGGGTGCTTAATCAGGTCAACTGAGATATTTTTGCCTTTAGCGTAAATGACTTCATTTACTAAGCTAAAGACCTTCCCTTTATGAATTAATTTCTCTTTTAATATTTTATGATCAGCCATATTAACCGATTTTGTAAACCAGATCGCCTATTCTAACCCGTGCTTTTAACAGGATGCCTGCGTCATCATTCTTTTTTATTTCATTTACTTTCTTGTGGTCAATTTCAAGCGAACTGACTTTTTGCCTGAATTTAGTAGTATGCCCTTTGATAAATATATTATCGTTCTTAGCTAACGTTCCCTCGGAAATATTTATAACACCTACTTTTACATGTGGAAAATAATGCACAATACTGCCGATAAGTGCCATATTTTGCGTAATTTCAGAAGTTATTTTGTTTTTTTTAATTTTTTTAGCAGAAGTCTTTGATATTTTTTTGGAAGGTTTTTTAGATTTAGGTCTCTTGGAAATTTTTTTTGATTTTTTAGGCTTGCTTTTTGACACTTTGGCCATAAATACCCCCTATATTTTTATACTCATGAAATCATATGCTTGTACGATCTTTCCCTTAAATATTAAATGCGCTTTACTTAGTATATCAAATTTTTCACAAATAGGGAAAAAATGAGTTAATATTAGGATTTTTGAGCCGGATTGAGAAGCTATCTTTCCGGCCAAGCTTGGTGTAAGGTGATTTTTTACCTTAAATTTATCAGGCATAGAACATTCTAAAATCAGGATGTCTGAATGTTTGGAAAGATCGATGATGTCTTGGCAATAACCCGTATCTCCTGAGTATGTTATGATCCTGCCATTTATATGGAATCTGTAGCCAATGCTTTCTATGCTGTGGAGAGTTTTTGCAAAAGTGATTTTAAGCTCTTTAAAATTTATGACCTTATTGCTTGCCTCATGGATGTTAAGTTTATAAAATTCGGGCGTGATCGTATTGTCAAATGTCTCCTGAAGTTTATTAAGAAAGCGCCTGAAACCTTTGGGTGCGATTATTATCAGGTCATTTCGCCTTGGAGAAAGATGGAATTTTGACGAAAAAAGAAATGAAATCAATCCCTGAACGTGATCAGGGTGCAGATGCGATATGACTATATGAGTAATATCGTGATATGTCACATTTATTTTGAGTAATCGCTCAATAATGGCAGAGCCGGGATCGATCAGGATTTTTAAGGAACCGGATGAAATAAGGATGCCGGCCTCGGACCTTGTTTTGGTGGGCGTCCCCGCTCCTGTTCCAAGAAAAGTGATGATACTGTTGTATTTTTTCACAAAAGGTAGCCTTCTTTTATTCGTTCAAGTGATTTTATGATATTTGTCTTCGCTTTCGGATTAATCTCTTCCACCTCTTTGATGATATTTCTCATAAGGTTTCTGGAAGAATCCGCGCCATAAGGGCACCTGCACGCATTTATAGGCAGATTTATCTCCTTAGCGAATCTGGCAATGTCTTTTTCTTCCACATAAGCCAGGGGTCTTATTATATGGAACTCACCATTAAACATACTCAGTTTTGCAGGCATTGTGCTTATCTCGCCGTTAAAAAAAAGATTTAAAAGCATTGTCTGAGCGATATCGTCTTTATGGTGGCCAAATGCGATTTTTTTGCATGAGTGCTCTTTAGCCAGATCAAAAAGTGCTTTACGCCTATTCCAGCTGCACCAGAAACAGTCTATCTTTTTTTTGGAATTTTTCAGGATCTCGATTTTTTTGATGATATAATCGATATCATTCTCTTTAAAGAACTTCTCAAGATTTTTTGAATTTGCGCAACCCTGGCAATGGAAATCACTGACAATATGCACGGCAAGAAGCTTGTATTTTATGGGGACGAATGACTGCCTTTGATGTAAAATTCTTAAAAGCATCAGGCTGTCTTTCCCCCCTGAAACCGCTACGAGTATTCTGTCGTTATCAGAAAGCATATTATAATCAAAGATCGCGCGGCCGATCTTTTTAGAAATGAAAAATTCTAGGCTGGATATCTTTTCCCTTTTAACTTTTATATTTTCTGTTGTTTTTTTAATATTTTTTTTCATAATTCAATTTATATTTTTTTATTATGTCAGAAAGACTATTAAGCTTCAATTTGCTTATTGTTTGAAATCAACCAAAGGGCATCTATTGCATTCCGGAGTTTTTTTACAGTATGTTTTAGCGAGTTTAACAATTAGAGCGTGATACTCATTAAATAATTCGGTATCTGTCGCCAGGCTGTTCTGGAAAAAAGACTGGATTTGCTCGTAAGAAGCATCTTGACTTATAAGTTTGTGTCTGAAAAAAATTCTTCTCGTGTATGCGTCAACCACGAATACCGGTTTTTGAACAGCATATAGTAAGATGGAGTCAGCTGTTTCAGGTCCAATCCCGTTGACTGAGAGTAGTCCTTTCCTGAGATCATAAAGAGGAGCCTTGGACATACGGCTGATACTTGAATCAAAATTTATATGAAACCAATTTACAAAATTCTTTATTCTTTTAGCTTTTATGTTGTAATAACCGGAGGGCTTTATATGCCCGGCAAGAGTAGCTATATCTACGTCTCTGATGTTTTTGGGATTGAGAAGTTTTTTTCGTTTTAGATTTAATATTGCCTTCTCAACATTTTGCCAGGATGTGTTTTGAGTAAGGATGGCTCCGATAATAACCTCAAACTTGGTTTTTGCCGGCCACCAATGCTGAGTGCCAAATTCATTGAGCAATTTTTTGTAGATAGGATAAAGGGATTTATTAATTTCTAAGGTTTTGCTGGTTAGTTTCATTTATGATAAGTTTAGTTTCACAGTGTTCTCACCTGCAATTTTTTCAACCTGATCAATAAATACCCCGGAAATCTTTATTCCGGAGTTTTTATTGGCTACTACCCCTACTGATTTATTATCGGCGGTTATGAAGTTCAGATACACGGGAATAGTCCCGGGGTTTTGTGATAAGATCCACTTAAGCTCTTCAAGGTCCTTTTTTTCCAATTTAGCAGAGTTTAGTTTAATGGAGACCGATTTAATCATTTTTTCTTCAGCTTTTTCTATCGGAATGATCTCATCGGCAATGATCTTAGGGGTGTCTTCCTTAAGGTTTAAACGGCCTTTAATATATACTATAGAGTCAACCTTGATGTACTGCGCTGAAGCCTGGAAAGTCTTAGGGAATACAAGCGTTTCTGTTGATCCGTCAAAATCTTCCAGATTTAATATCGCCATGCGTTCACCAGTTCTTTTTGTAACAGTGAACTTGGCTTTGCTTATTATCCCGCCGATACTGACCAAGTCGTTATCTTTTAGGGAACCAAGTGTTTTTGAAGATGTGCTAGAAAATGATTTTATGATCTTTTCGTACCTTGCCAATGGGTGCTTTGTGATATAAAATCCCAGCATCTCTTTTTCATTTATTAAAAATTCATGTTCCGGCCATTCTTCCATATCAGGGATATCGTTGAAAGAATGGTTAAAGGTGCTATCCTTTTTTCCAACATCAAAAAAAGAAAGCTGGCCATTTGACCTGTCTTTTTGTATAGAGTTAGCCATTTCAAGAGCCTTATCTATAGCAATCATCATTTGGGATCTTTTCAGACCCAGGCTATCCATAGCACCTGATTTTATCAAGCTTTCAATGACCTTCCTGTTAGCGAGCCTTGTGTCTATATGTTCGCAAAAATTATAAATATCTTTAAATCTGCCGTTTTTCTCGCGGGCGTTGATAATAGAATCAATAGCCCCTTGTCCGACATTTTTTATTGCTGAGAGCCCGAATCTGATAGAATCACCGACGACGGTAAATTTTGCAAAGCTTTCATTTATATCGGGAGGTTTAATGGGGATATTCATTCTTGTTGACTCATTGATATACTCAACAATCTTGTCGGTATTATCTTTTTCTGAGGTTAGAAGAGCAGTCATGAATTCAATAGGAAAATTTGCCTTAAGATAGGCTGTGCGGTAACTGATCATAGCATATGCGGCAGAGTGGGATTTATTAAAGCCATATCCGGCAAAGTATTCAATCTGTTCAAATATTTTTGTAGCAATTTTTTCATCTATCTTATTTTTGACCGCACCGTCAATAAACTTTTTTTTGGCTTCAGCCATTGCTTCAGGGATTTTTTTACCGATGGCGCGTCTGAGGGAATCTGCCTGAGCAAGGCTAAATCCTGCCAAATTACTGGCAATACGCATAACCTGTTCTTGGTAAAGGATAATGCCATAAGTTTCCTTTAAAATGGGTTCCAGTTTTGGGTGGTCATATTTTATGGGTGTCTTCCCATTTTTTCTGGAACAAAAATCATCTGTTAATCCGCTGCCAAGCGGGCCAGGTCTAAAAAGCGCAAGTAAAGCTATAAGATCCTCAAATTTATCGGTTTTTAGCTTTTTCAACAGGTCTCTCATACCGCTACTTTCAAGCTGGAACACTCCTATTGCCTCGCCGCTAGCTAGTAATTGGAATGTTTTTTTATCATCAAGTGGGATCGTAGTTATGTCTAGTTCGAGGCCTCGGGTTCTCTTGATTATCTTTACAGCCTCGCTTACAACAGTAAGTGTTCTAAGTCCCAAAAAATCCATCTTAAGTACGCCAAGTTTTTCTAAGGAACTCATCGCGTATTGCGTCGTAATCTGGTCGTCGCCGGTTTTAAATAGAGGGACAAGGTTTATCAGCGGTTCTTCGCAAATGACTACCCCTGCCGCATGGGTGGATGCGTGCCTTGTAAGCCCTTCAAGGATCTTAGCCGTGTCGATTAGTTTTTTTATCTGAAAATTCTTATCATAGATATCTTTCAATTGCGGTTCTTTTTTGAGAGCGTCTTCAAGGGTCATATTCAGTTCAAAAGGGATGAGCTTTGCTATCTTATCGACCTCACCGTAGGGTATAGCCATTACCCTGCCTACGTCGCGAACAACGGCTCTTGCCATCATAGTTCCGAACGTTATTATCTGACAGACGTTGTCTTTGGAATATTTGCTTGTCACATATTCTATTACCTCATTCCTTCTTTCGTAGCAGAAGTCTATATCGACATCAGGCAGGCTTACTCGTTCGGGATTCAAAAATCTTTCAAAAAGCAGGTCGTATTTTAATGGGTCTATATCCGTAATGCCAAGGGCATAGCTTACGACGCTTCCGGCCGCGCTTCCTCTGCCGGGGCCGACCGGGATACCTTTGCTTTTTGCATAATTGACAAAATCCCATGCTATTAAAAAATAGCTCGTATAACCGCTTTTTCGTATTACCGAAAGCTCATATTCCACTCTCTCGGAAATTTTTTTGGTTATTTCGGGATAACGTTTTGATAGACCGGCTTTAACAAGTTCGAGCAAGAACTCTTCCCTGGTCTTCCCATCAGGAGGCCTGTACTGCGGTAGATGTGTTTTAGAGAAATCCAGTTCGAGATTGCACCTTTCAGCGATTTTAATAGTATTTTTAATAGCCTCAGGAGCGATAGATTCAAAAGACTTTTTCATCACCTCGGGGCTTTTAAAATAGAATTCATCAGTCTGAAAACGCATTCTATTAGGATCGTCGAGAGTCGTTTGTGTTTGTATGCTAAGAAGTGCCTCGTGAGCTTCTGCGTCTTCTTTTTTTAGATAATGGACGTCATTTGTAGCAACTAGTTCCAAGTCAAGTTTTTTTGCAAGTTTTATAAGCCCATTATTGACTATTGTCTGTTCGGGAATGCGGTTGTCTTGTATCTCAAGAAAGAAATTATCTCTACCAAAAGTATCTTTATAAAACTTTGCTACTTTTTCGGCTTCTTCCTCTTTTTTGGAATTTATAAGGCTTGCTATCTCGCCTTTTAGGCAGCTAGATAGACATATGAGACCTTTGGAGTGCCTGGATAGTATCTCTTTGTCAATCCTGGGGCGGTAATAAAATCCCTCAATAAAGCCGTAAGAAACAAGTTTAATTAAATTTCCGTAGCCAATCTCGTCTTTACATAAAAGTATTAAATGAAAGGAAGCCTCATTTATCCCGCTGGCTTTTTTGTCAAAGCGGCTTTCGGGGGCTATATATACTTCGCAGCCGATGATAGGTTTTATCCCGTAGGAAAACGCTAGATTATAAAACTCAATCGCACCGAACATATTCCCATGGTCTGTAATGGCAATAGCAGGCATTTTATAGCTTTTTGCCAGATCCATCAGCTTTTCAAGATGGCATGCTCCATCAAGTAGGCTGTATTGAGTGTGTAGGTGCAGATGTACAAAGTCTGAGTGTTGCATAATATTTATTTAATGATACCATTAAGTTTATCAAAAAAATCCGGAAAAGATTTCTTGATACAATCGATATCGTCAATTATAACATCGTTTTCGGTTCTTAGTCCTGCGATAGCCATGGCCATGACTGTTCTGTGGTCGTTAAAGCTCATAGCCTTTCCTCCATGTAAAATTGGTTTTCCGACAATAACAATATCATCCCCGGTTGCATTTATATCGACGCCCAGCGATTTGAGATTTGTAAGCATGGAGTTTATGCGGTCAGTCTCTTTTATTCTTAATTCCCCGGCCGATCTTATGATAGTGGTGCCGTCTGCAAAGCTAGCCGCAACCATGAGTATTGGTAATTCATCGATAAGGGATGGTATTTCATCTTTTTCTATAGTAATGCTTTTTAGTTGAGAGCTTTTTATGATAATATCCCCAATAGGTTCAAATGCACCGGGTTTTTCAACTACGTCAATCTTACCCCCCATTTTTGTAATAGCATTGATAATGCCGATCCTGGTAGGGTTCAGGGAGACGGATTTAATAGTAAGCTCAGAATTTTTTACAATAGTAGCACCTACGATAAAAAAGGCAGCGCTAGAAATATCTCCGGGTATGGTAAGAGACTGCGGCTTTAGACCCGGGCGGGGTTCTACGGATACTGTTAGATTATCCACGTCTATCTTTGCGCCGAAGAGCTTAAGCATTCTTTCCGTGTGGTCTCTCGACTTCGCAGGCTCTGTTACTCTGGTGGTTTTATCAGCAAAGAGCCCTGCAAGCAGTATGGCTGATTTTATTTGGGCGCTGGCGGCAGGTGTCGTGTATTCAATAGATCTTAGTTTGCCGCCTTCAATTGTGATGGGAATAAAATTTGCATCCTGCGGGCCGGTTATTTTAGCGCCCATTAACCTGAGAGGTTCGGTCACTCTTTTCATGGGCCTTTTTGCCAGCCCATCATCTCCAAAAAGAGAGGTTTTAAAATTTTGTCCCGCTAATATGCCCAATAAAAGCCTGATCGATGTGCCTGAATCTGCCATAAAAAGATCGTTTTTAGGAGGTTTAAGGTCGAACCCCTTACCATGGATAATAAGTTCATTCTGCTTATTTTCTATTGCAACGCCCATATCCTGAAAAGCTCTGATAGTTACTGAACAATCATTGCTTAGTGAAAAGTTCTTTATGCGGGTAAGGCCGTTCGTGATCGCCCCGATCATAATAGCCCTGTGGGTTATTGATTTATCGCCGGCAAGGTTTATCTCGCCTCTAATTTCAGAGGCTTTATTTATGCTGAATTGAGCCATGGTCACTCTAATTGGTTGGGTAGTTTTCGAAGATATATGCATTAAAAAAGCGGAGGAAGATTATTCATCCGCTTTTTTTAAGGAGTCCAAGCAAATTGTCAAGTACTCTATATTTTATTCCATTATAATAGCTTTGTCGCCTTCTTTGAAAGCAACATTTTTCCATTCAGGTAAAATATTGGCAGATGAGATCCCCTCGTATACCTTATCTACCTGAACTTCACCTATAAAGCTTTCATTTCTGTATATGCCTAAGATAGTTCCTGCTGTTATGTTATTTTTTGAACCAAGGTTTACGACAACAAATCCAAGGTTTGTGTTTACTACGACAACTTCGCCTTTAACTTTGGAATCGGCGCTTACTACGATTTTTTCTAATTCTACGCCGCCTTCCTTGTCAAGAGCCTGAGGTGACGGCATTTCGGACAGTTCTTTGACTTTTGCTTCCAGGTCCATCTTTATTTTTGTAAGTTGGTCGATCTGGGCTTTTAAGCCGTCAAGGTCTCTCTGGGTTTTTGTAAGCCTGTCGTTGATAGCATTTTTATCGCTTCTTTCTCTGTCAAGTTGTTCATTTAGGTCATTTATCATAGATGTCTTAGCATCAAGATCTGTTTTCAGGACCGTCTTCTCGCCTTTTTCTTTTACTAAAGAATCATTAAGTTTTTTAATATCAGCTTCCAACCCCGTTATCTTGGTTTCCATGGCATCTTTTGCCGTCTTAAGATCGTTTAGGTTTTTTTGGGTTTCTTCTTTAGCTTTTAAAGTTTCAACAAGCTTGGTCTCAACCTGCTTACGCCTTGTTTTTTCCCCATTATTTAAAACAAAAAGGATTCCGCAGAAAACTACCAGTACGATAATGACTATTATCTGCACGCTCATATTTAATTTGGCGGGAGATTTATCCATTCTTTTGGCTCCTTTAAATTGGAAAGGTTGAAAAATTAATTTTTTTCATTATACCATAACAAATGAAAATTGCAAATATTTTTTATTTAATTAGTACTACTAAGATAAGTCAAGGCCTTGGATTCTAGATCGATCTTTTCCCATATAGATTTTTTTTCCATACAGAGATAAACAGGCGTTAGTTCGAATTTGTTAAACAATTTTGAGATATTTTTATATATATCCACGCGCAAATTTGGGAAATATCTGGCTTTTTTGTCCCAGTCTAAAATAAATTCTTCATAGATGTACCGAGTCTCAGGGAATCTTTCTTCAATAATTGATTTTAATCCCGGTCTAAAACGGAAAGTTCCGAGGCTTATCCAGCTAAGCTTTCCTTTGGATGTCTTAAACAGTTTATCAATTACTTCTTTGTAGTCATCCAGATATCCCGGATAGAATATTATCGGATCAAAATGGGCTGCCACCCTATAGCCCCACTCTAGCGTCTTTTCCATAGCTTCAAGCCTTTGGGATAGAGATGCGCTTTTATGCTCATCGGAATCTATTATCTTTTGGGGGTTTAATGACCACGATATAACTGTTTGGCCATTATGATTGAGTCCTTTCAGATTGTTTATATTTGCGCTTTTTGTTTTAAGCTCAAGCGTGTGGCTTGTGCCGCCAAAAAAAGGTACCAGTGTTTTTGAGTATTCAGAAACATGGTCCAGGGCTAATGAATCAGCGAATTCACCTGTTCCAATGCGTAATTTCTCTTTCCCTTTGAATGACCATGAAAAAGCTTTTAGATAGTCTTCGATATTGGCCTGCAGGATTATGCCGGGAAAATTTGTGTATTCCTGTAAGTAGCAGTATGTGCAATCAAACGGGCAGCCGAATCCGATATTAAAAATTTTATACCCACAAGATACGGCTCCTTTTGTGCAGGGGCAATCCTTAAAAAAGTCAAATTTTTCATTTGTAATGAAGAGGTCCTGCTTCCATTTAGAAAATATTTTTTTTCTAAAACTTTTGTATTCTTTAAGGGATGTTAACTGGATTATTTCACTATTTGGAAAAAGGCGGCATACGCGCTTGCTGAGAATAGAATCCTTGGCGCCATTTTCGATAAATATCCTTAATGGTTCAAATTTATCTGAGGTTACGGGCATATCTGTGCCGAAATCCTCTTTTTTTGATACGCCTCCAATAAAAAGATCGTCATATTTGTCATAGCAATTAGGGAAACGGAGCGATACAAGATGAGATTTAATAGCATCAAATTTTTTGTTTTGGGAGAGCAAGGAATTTTCAAGCGTATTTGAGATCGTTGGGTTATTAAATATCTTTTCAGGACTTATAGAATTTCTAATTGATATCTCAAATATCAAGCGCACAAGGTCTTTCGATTTATTTATACCGAAGATCCCTTTTGTCTTTTGATCGAATATGATTTCTGATTCACGGAATAAATTGTTATTGAGTCTTTGCATGGTCATTCAATGATTTTAATAGCAAGTTCAATGGAAGTTTTTAGAGGGTTTTTGCTGCGAACATTGTTTTTATGACTAACCATTTTGTGAAGAGGTTTTGATAATGGCAGATCCGAAACATAGGTTATAGCCGTATAGTTGATACCTATTTTCTTGGAAGCAGAGAAAAAAGCAGAAAGTTCCAGATCAACCCCGAAAAACGATTCTTTTTCAAGAAACTTCAAAAAACTATCTTCTTCCCCGAAGATAGACCCGATAGTGAATATATCCTCAACTTTATAATTAATATTTAATTTATCCGCCGTTTGAATGGTTTTTTTTAGATAAACCGTGTCTATATCGACAAATTTATCGCTGTGTATTTCAACCGGTTCGGCATTATCTTTGTGATATTTTGAAAAACCCTCGCCATTATAAGCCCTTTTGGGCATAACTATATCGCCTAATGCCAGGCCGTTCATCCCCCCGATACTCCCAATAAATACTGCAGATTTTGCAGGGCTGTACTTAAGGCATAATACGCAGTCACCGGTCAGGTTGGAACCTATCCCGGATTTAATGTAAGTAAAATCCTTGGTATTAAAACCGGAAAAAAGAATCCCGCAAAATTCTTCTTTTTTTTCTATAAAGCTATTAAAAGATTTTGCGGGAATATAGGGGCTGATAATGATTTTTGAATTAATGCGTTCTCTATCTATGCCAAAAAAATTTTTGAAAATTCCATCATCTATTTTAAACATCTATTATTGGGTTGTTAAAGGAGGATTATTGCTTGTCTCTTTGGTTTTCCCGAAACCGGATATGAACTCAGCAGCCTTTTGTTCCAGGGCTTTAGTAACGGCATCTTTTTCTTTGGCTAAAGGGACCATGTAAATGACCACTTCGGATGTTTCTTTGCCTATGATAGATACGGTTTTTATTTCAGGTTCATAGTTATTGTTAGATACTTTGATGGTATAGGGGCCTTCTTTGAGTTTATTTTTCTTGAATGTTCCTTCAGGGCTCGTGATCTGCGAAAAAAGGAGAGCATTTGAAGAATCATAAATCTCAGCGGTGACGCCTTCTATGGGCTTAAAATTTTTCTTATCTTTAACAACACCTATCAAGTTACCGTCCGATTTTTCAGTAAAAAAATTCTTTTTTATCGTGAGTGTGGTAGCGGTCAGAGTGCCCAAAGCAACTAAAATTGCAAGCACTGTCTGGATGGTAGTTAAACTGAATTTTGGTCTTTTTATTTCGTCAGCCATGTTATTTCCCCATTCCTACTTTTTGAGCAACCTGAAATACTTTTCCTTCCGTTTGAATGGATGGTGCAATGATAATTTCGGTAAGCTGCATCTCTTTAATATTTCTTGCACCCACATTACCCATAGAAGTTTGAAGAGCGCCCATAAGGTTCTGAGAGCCGTCATCAAGCTTGGCCGGGCCAAAAAGAATTTCTTCCAGTGTGCCGGTTGTTCCAACTCTGATTCTTGTTCCTCTCGGTAAATTGGCGTGCGGTGTTGCCATGCCCCAGTGGTAACCTCTTCCGGGGGCCTCTTTTGCTCTTGCGAAAGCCGACCCGACCATTGCCGCATCTGCTCCGGAAGCGAAAGCTTTGCAGATCTCTCCTCCGGTGGACATTCCGCCATCAGTGATAATCGGGACGTATTTACCTTTTCTTTTGTAGAAAAAATCTCTTGCGGATGCGCAGTCAATAGTGGCAGTAACCTGAGGTACGCCTATACCAAGAACTCCTCTGGTGGTACAAGCTGCTCCCGGTCCTATCCCGACCAATAATGCGGATGCTCCTGCTTCCATAAGGTCCAAGGCGACTTCATAAGTTACGCAGTTTCCAAGAACCACAGGAATTTTCATCGATCTGCAGAATTTCTGTAAATCCAGGGTCTTGTATTCGGTGGCAACGTGCTTAACCGTGCATACAGTGGATTGAACGATAAATATGTCGCAGCCGGCATCTTGGGCAATTTTGCCAAATTTTTCAGCCCTTTGAGGTATAGAACTTACTACGCAAGGGACTTTGGCATTCTTTATTTCTTTTATTCTTTTTTCAATGAGTTTTTCTTTGATAGGTTTGGTGTATATGCCCTGGACAAGTTCGGTGGCTTTTTCAGGTGTGGCCTTAGAAATTGCATCAAGGACCTCATTTGGGTTTTCGTATCTGGTTTGTATTCCTTCGAGGTTCAATACAGCTACCCCGCCCATTTTTCCCATTTTTATAGCAAAATTTACGTCTACTACTCCGTCCATAGCGGCTGCAAGTATCGGAACTTTGAATTTTTTTCCGTTAATTTCCCAGCTGGTGTCAACTTCATTTGGGTTTATAGTTACATTTCCCGGAACTAAAGCTACCTCATCAAAACCATAACAACGTCTTACTCTTCGGCCTTTTCCTATCCAGACTCCCATTATAAAATCCTCCAAATCTATTTTTTTAAAGTAATAATTAAACGAAAAATACTGGCAGAATAGTCTCTTATTTAACCTATAATCATATATGCGGCAGGCATAAATGTCAAGAGTATTTGTAATAAAATAACCCCTCCAATTGCTTGAAGGGGTTATTTATTGTTTTTGTATTTTTAGCTATTGGCTGTTTGCCATTCGCTATTTTAGTACATTCCTCCGCCCATTCCGGGTGGCATGCCGCCCGGCATACCGGCAGGAGCTTTCTCCTCTTCCGGTATATCGGTTACTACTGCTTCGGTAGTAAGCATCAAAGCTGCTATAGAAGCGGCATTCTGAAGCGCGCTTCTTGTCACCTTTACTGGGTCAATAATACCGGCATCGATCATGTCAACAAAATCATTTTTATTGGCATCATAACCGATATTGGTTTTCTCTACCCTAACCTTATTTACAACCACAGAGCCTTCCTGACCTGCGTTTTCAGCTATCTGTCTGATAGGTTCTTCGAGAGCCCTTTTTACGATAGCTGTGCCGATAGCTTCATCACCCTGAAGTTTTAGTGAGTCAAGCTTATCGACAGTCCTTAGGAGCGCAACGCCGCCTCCCGGGACAATGCCTTCTTCAACAGCTGCTCTTGTTGCATGTAAAGCATCTTCAACGCGGGCTTTCTTTTCTTTCATCTCGGTCTCTGTTGTTGCCCCGACATTGATAACCGCTACGCCGCCGGCTAGCTTAGCAAGTCTTTCCTGAAGTTTTTCTTTATCATAGTCTGAATCAGTGTTTTCGATCTGCTTTTTCAGCTGTGCAATACGTGCGTTGATATCAGCAGTTTTCCCGGCGCCTTCAACGATCGTGGTGTTTTCTTTATCTATGGAAACTCTTTTAGCGCGGCCTAAATCCTGAAGAGTTATGCTTTCAAGTTTTATGCCGAGGTCTTCGGATATTGCTTTGCCGCCGGTGAGTACTGCAATGTCCTCTAACATGGCCTTACGTCTGTCGCCATATCCAGGGGCTTTTACTGCGCAGCAAGAAAGTGTTCCTCTTAGCTTATTGACAACCAGCGTTGCTAGAGCTTCGCCGTCAACTTCTTCGGCAATAATAACAATAGGTTTGCCGGTCTTTGCAACCTTTTCAAGTACCGGAAGAAGGTCTTTCATGCTTGAGATTTTCTTTTCGTATATAAGAATAAATGGATCTTCTACTACTGTGGTCATTCTTTCAGCGTCAGTTACAAAATATGGAGAAAGATAACCCTGGTCAAATTGCATACCCTCAACAACCTCTAAGGTTGTCTGGGTGGATTTGGCTTCCTCTACGGTGATAACTCCGTCTTTTCCGACCTTTTCCATAGCTTTGGCAATAAGTTCGCCTATGGTAGCACCATTATTTGCTGCAATTGAAGCAACCTGAGAGATCTCCTTCTTGCCTTTGATATCCTTTTTGAGTTTTCTGAGTTCTTCTACGACTTTATCAACCGATTTCTCTATGCCCCTTTTAATGGCCATAGGGTTTGAACCGGCAGTAACGTTCTTTAGCCCTTCCTTGAATATAGCTTCGGCTAAGATTGTCGCAGTGGTTGTTCCGTCACCCGCGATATCAGAGGTCTTGGAAGCAACTTCCTTTACCATCTCTGCGCCCATATTTTCATATGGATCTTTAAGTTCGATCTCTTTAGCTACTGTTACACCGTCTTTTGTTATGGTGGGTGAACCAAATTTCTTATCAAGGACTACATTTCTTCCTTTTGGCCCCAAAGTTACTTTTACTGCGGCAGCCAGTTGCTCTACGCCCTGAAATATAGCGCGTCTAGCATCTTCTTTAAACTTTAATTGTTTCGCCATTTTCTTCCTCTCCTCAATGATCCCCGGCGTTTTGCTTCGTTTTGTGAAGCAGCGGGGAGAAATTAGTTATTTCACTATACCAAATATTTCTTCTTCTTTAATTATCAAATATTCCTTATCATCAATGTGTATTTCGTTACCGGAATATTTCCCGAAAAGGATCTTATCACCGATTTTTACATCAAGCGGTACAACTTTGCCGTCATTTACTAATCGGCCTTTGCCAACTGCAATTACTTTGCCTACCTGAGGCTTTTCTTTAGCTGTTTCGGGAAGAAAGATGCCTCCCTGAGTTTTTTCCTTTGCCTCTAATACTTCTACAACTACTCTGTCACCTAGTGGTTGTATTGCCATTTGCAAAACCCTCCTTTCAAATTTTTTTTGGTTTATTTATGGCTTTTTAGCACTCGTTAGACTAAACTGCTAACAGGGGCCTATTCTAATAGTAAATTAAGGAAAAATCAAGCATTATTTTAGGATATTAGATAGGATTTATGGAGGATTTTTAAGAAAAAACCTGGTAAAAAAAGAGTTTTTCTAATTATTTTGATATATTTCATTAAATATTAAATTCAAACCTTTTAATGTAAGATCCATATCAACTTTATCTATTAATTCGCAGAAATTTGCAATTTCTCGGGAGTGGCCACCGGTAGCTATGACTTTAAACCTGGTGTTAAATTTATTGTTAAGCTTTTCTATGATACCGTCACATAGGGATCCTATGCCGTAGTAGATACCGCTTCTCATGCTTTCAGCAGTCTCTTTTCCGACTAGATTTTTGGGTTTGCGGAGAGTGATCCTGGGTAAAAGCGCCGCCTTAAGAGATAGCGCTTCCATAGACAGCTCTAATCCCGGAAAAATCAGCCCGCCAAGATATTCCCCTTTTTTGGAGATGACGTCAAATGTAATGGCGGTACCCAAGTCGATAGTTATTGAAGGTGTTCCATAAAGCGTCTTGGCGGCAAAACTGTTGACAAGTCTATCCTGGCCGACTTCTTTTGGTTTTTTGTAAAGATTTTTTATGGGGACAAGGACGTTTTTCCCTAACACGAGGGGCTTGATGTGAAAGATATTATAAATATCTTTCTGCAGACGCTCGGATGCCTCAGGTACTACCGAAGAGATGATTATATTTTTTATCAAATCTTTTTTTAATCTATTAATCTTTAAGAAAGAAAGTATGGACTTTTTGTATGACGGGTGTTTAGTTTCAAACCTGAAGGTTAAACTGAGTTCATTGTTCTTAAAAACTCCGAATACTATATTTGAATTTCCTATGTCTATGGCTAAGAGCATAATGGCCTATCTTTCCGCGTTATAATGATTATACATTACTATAAATAAATAATCCAGCCGGACTCATGGGAGACTAAAATTAATTTTTTACGTAAGCTTTGACGATTTTTATAGTGTCAAGGGGCCTATCCTCCTGGCCGGTCGGACTATTTTCGATTTTTTCTACAACATCATAACCATTTATTACCTTGCCAAAAATGGTATGGCGCATATTCAGCCACGGTGTTTTTGCGGTTGTAATAAAGAACTGGCTGCCGTTAGTATTGGGCCCGGAATTAGCCATGGCGAGAATACCGGGTTTATTGAATTTTACATCCATAGAAACTTCGTCCTGGAATGGTTTGCCCCATATAGATTCTCCTCCCATACCGGTTCCCGTGGGATCCCCTCCCTGTACCATAAACCCTTGGATTACTCGGTGGAATATGAGGTTATTGTAGTAGCCTTTTTCAGCGAGTGTTGAAAAGTTTTCACATGCTTTTGGAGCAATGTTCTCCATAAGCTCAAGCTCTATTGTTCCCAAATTAGTTTCCAGTATAACTATTTTTCCTGCCATTTGCATACTCCTTTTTTATCATCAGTTTACTATAAAAAGACTATGAAAAAAAGCCTAAAAGTTGTTTTTTTCATAGGCTTGTCTATTTTTTTTGAACAATAATCAAATTTATTTATTAAGCTCTTTAACAGCTTCGCTAACGAGCTCATTCATAAGTTCCTTTACCGGGACGATCTTTTTGATTTTAGCAACATTTGTTCCGGCCAGTACCACTCCTTGATCCACCCTTCCCTCAGCCGCATTAATAAGCGCCTTGGCAATGCAGTATGGGACTTTATTGGGATCACAGGTCCTAAGGCATAAATAGTTGCACGTAAATGGTTCGCCTTCACCTCGCATAATCTTATCAATAAATTTAGTTCTAATCACTTTTGCCGGCATTCCAACAGGGCTTTGTATAAAAACTATATCCTCGTCCTTTGCCTTTACATAGAGCTCTTTGAATTCATTGGCAGCCGAACATTCTGTGGTGGCTATAAATCTTGTCCCCATCTGGACCCCGGAAGCTCCGAGCTTTAAAAATTTTGCAATATCCTTGCCGTCAAAAATTCCTCCGGCCGCGATCACAGGTATGCATATTTTATGTTCCATTTCGTATTTTCTAACCATCTCCAGCACTTCTTTGACGGCATTTTCCAGAAGGGGTTCGTTTTTAATTTTGTCTTTATTGGCTCTCAGTTCTTCAAGGGTATGGCCGGCTATGTGGCCTCCGGATAACGGCCCTTCAACGATCAATGCGTCCGGAAATCGTTTGTAACGCCTAAACCATGTTTTTATCAGTAGCTCAGCGCCCCGGCTAGAAGAGATTACAGGTATCAGTTTAGCTTTGGTGCCTTCGGCAAATTCCGGAAGACTTATCGGTAACCCGGCTCCGGAAATAATAAAATCCACACCTTCTTTTACGGTTGTTTTTACCATCGCCTCGTAATTACTCAAAGCTACCATTATATTAACCCCGATAACGCCATTTTTGGACAGTTCCCGGGCTTTTTTTATCTCGCGAGGAAGGTATTCTGTTTCGCGGACAAGCTTATTCATTCTGTTGTCTTCTGTATCAGGCGGAAGGCCCACACTTGCTATAGTTCCTGCCCCACCGCAATTTGCCACAGCTGCTGCTAATGGCGCCAGAGACAATCTTACTCCCATGCCGCCTTGAATAATAGGAACCTTGATCTCGAGGTCCCCAATAATTAGTGGTTTTAATTTATCTATCATAAACCTTTCGTAGAAAATGTAAAGAGATGTGATCTCAGGAGCATCTGCCCCCATTGTAATATGGTAAATACTACTTTGCTACCTATTTTTATTAGGATTTCTTGGGAGATGAAGGGAAGTTGAAGTTTTTCAATGTTTTTGTAACCCTGAAGAAATAATGTTCATATTGAACTAATAGCTTATTCAACATAAGCATCTATTATAAGCGGTAAACTCTGTCTATCATTAACTTATCGCTTATCTGCCGGTTGACCGGCATAGCTAATTTTGTTTAATAGCAACGTGATCCATATTTATTCTTTTAATTATAGCATATTATATAAGGATTGTCTTTAACTAATTAATAAAATAATATGGATAGATTATGGCTGCAAATATGCGTCCTTAGAGGGATCGTTTTGCTTAACAGGCCCTTCTATAATAGCATCTACTTCTTTGGGCCATTTAAACATCCTAACATGCCCGTCCATTAATAAGATATTTATAAGTTTATCGGGGCCGACACTGCCGTGATAATCAATTAAACCAATTTTGTCGTAGCATAGTATCAGTTTCGAAAAAGAAGTTGTGAAAGATGCAGTATTCTTGCCCAATACCGATAGATTAGCGTAATAAGAGTTTCCAAACTGAGTAAATTGATTATTGCTTCCCGTGTCGCTTGGGCAGTGAAATACTTCCATGCCGGGGTCGGATTGGACCTCATCTTCCGGTCTCGATGTATCAATACCAACATAGGTATTTAAAGGCCTTTCTTTTGGCCCGATATCTAATCCGCCTCCTACAGTGCCGCGTTTTCCGCCAAATGTAGTACTCGGTGCAATCGGCCCTACCCAAAATGTATCGTTGTGGTCCTCTAGATAGAGTTGCCAAGCTATGCCTATTTGCCTCAGGTTATTAGCGCACTGAGCCCGGCGCGCTCCTTCTCTTGCCTTGCCCATAGTCGGCAAAAGCAATCCGGCAAGGATTCCTACCATAGCAATTACTATGAGTAATTCAATAAGACTGAAAGATAGTATCTTTATTTGGCTGAGTTTGTGAAATATATTTTTGCGTCTTTTTTTGGTTTGTTTTTTCATAATATTATGCGTTGACTGTATTAGCTACCAGCTATCAGCTTTCAGCCATCAGCTATTTTTCTTTTAGTACGGCGTACGGAGTACGGCGTTTTTGGTCCAATCTTTTACCTGTAGCCTGTGACTTGCGGCCTGAAGCTTCTCCTATCTTTTTCTATGAGCCATGAGCCATGAGCTAAGTTTTACTTAACTTCTTCTATTTTCTGAGTGCTTTTATTAGATTGCTTAATGATATCTCTGGTGCTATCCAAGATCTTTTTGGGGCCTTCTAAATTTATACCTTCTTTGGATAATGATTTTTTTGTTTCTTTATCAAGGGATTCACTCGCGGTATAACCCGAAAACATTTTAATAATTAAAAAACATATAATAGCCAATGCTAATAAAAGTCCTAATAGCGTAAAGGCTCCTCCGCGTTCATTGTTCATAATATTTTTTTTCATCATATTTATTCTCTTTATATTTTGTTAATTTTAAGTTCTGCAACTTCTTGAAATTGTTGTACGTAAGTATATTTATCTACTTTCAGCGGGATTATCATAGAATCCGGATCGTTAATAAAACCCCTTAGATCAGGAAAGGATTTTAAGTAAAGGTACCTGTATCTAATATTTTGGAGTTTAGACGGCCTCAGAGCAATACCGGTTGCGGTCAAAGCCACGGCATTTTTAAAATCTGATGTCCGGTTTTTTCTGTTATCGATTAATATTGAAACTTCAGGATGATTTTCAATATTTTTAAATTTTCTGGAATTTTTTAATGTGGCAAAAATAATAAATTTAAGATCCTTTGTAAAAGCATAGGCCACCAAAGAAGTATGCGGGTACATTTCGCTTTGAGTAGCCAAAACTCCTAATTTCTGGCTATTAAGTAGTTGTAAAATATTATTTCGTAGAGTTGAATCCCTTTTTATCATAGTTGCTCCTAAAGTTTTTTAATCTTCCTGGGTGATGTTATTAAGTGTAGAACGCGGTATCTCACGGCCCAATGGGTCAAGCGTATAGTCGTCTTTATTTGGTTTTATCTCAGGTGACATGGTCCATTCTAAATTTCCAGTAAAGAAGGCCTCTAGTTTTCTGAGCACTGTAACTGTAGTATCAGGTACGATATCAATGCCTTTAGTTGAGTCTTCGGGGCTATGGACTAATCCGCATATCCCGATAATTAAGCTTAAAAGCAAATTAAAGAATATTGTTAATTGGAGGACACTTTTTTTCTTCATAGATTTTAGTTATTTTTTAAAAGACTCGATATTCTCTCCCCTTTTTAGACAAAAAAACAGCTATTAAAAAACCAAACACATATCCCGATAAAATAAAAAATATTATGGTTGAAGCAATAGCAAACGCCCATCCTCCGATAATAAATGAAATCCACTGGATCAGCCAGATAATAATTCCAAATGGTCCTAATACATTGATGACAAAGTCGGGGTAATGCGATATGACCATAGGAACTATATAAAAAAGCGGCAGTATCATGGCTCCGATCATTCCCCATCTGACTGGTTTTGATGCAGATCTAAATTTATTATGAAAATATTTAATTGGTCCCATATTTATATATGTTTTTTGGCGCTCCAAATTTCTGCCAGTATGGCAGCAGAAATGATACACCAAGTTGCAAAAAGCGCATTTGGTATTGCAGCTTCGCTTGATATGTGTTTTATGGCAAGTACCGCCCCCATGCCCGCATTTTGCATGCCTACATTTATAGCAAGCGTCCTGCGCTGGGCAAGATTAAATCCAAAACCCTTTCCTGTCAAGTAACCTAAAATAAGTCCAAAAATATTCAAGAGAACAACTGCTATAAAAATAACTATTGTTATCCTGCTAAGGGTCATTTTATTAAGCGCGACAACTAAGCCGCAGATAAAAGCGATAAAAAGTGTCGATATTGCCGGAAAAACAGGCTTAATTTTTGAGGTTATCTTATGGAATCTATGCTGTACCCACAACCCTAATAAAAGAGGTATTATTACCATCTGCATTATGCTTAATACCATCGGCCAGAATTGTATGGGTATGTATTCCCTACCTAAGAAGTATGTTAAAGCCGGTGTAACGATTGGTGAAATTAGAGTGGTAGCCGTAGTGAGTGCTACTGAAAACGCCACATCCGCTTCAGCCAGGTACGACATTACTCCCGCAGCCATAGCATCAGGGACTGCCGCTGCTAATATAAGTCCGATCGCCAAAACCGGCGGGACGTTTAAAAACTTTATTATAAGAAAAGCCAAAATAGGCATTATAATAAATTGTGCCGCAGTACCAAGAAAAATTAGTTTTGGTTTT
Organism: uncultured Planctomycetia bacterium; assembly: GCA_964460615.1. Lineage (GTDB taxonomy): Bacteria > Omnitrophota > Gorgyraeia > CAYWPX01 > CAYWPX01 > CAYWPX01. The sequence continues at coordinate 24,351 of CAYWPX010000005.1, read as the reverse complement.
TCAATTATAGGCTTAAAATCTTTTGTCGATAGGAGACATCCTATACCAAACATGGTAAAGGCAAATAGCCAGTCAGTAAAGGGTTTGAGCGGTGTAAGTACATATGGATATATATATCCTATCCCAGCTGCTAATATTACCCATAAAACCAGAAGGCGCGAAAATTTTTCCAATATTTTATTTATCATGTAATTTTTAAAAGTCTTCTATTGTTTTAAAAATTTTTCAGTATATTTTATTATATTGTTCATCATCGTGATTGTTTCGGACGGATATTTACCAACGGCAGATTCTCCTGAAAGCATAACAAAGTCAGCGCCATCTATTATGGCATTGGCTACATCTGTTACCTCGGCACGTGTAGGGCGAAGATTTTCGGTCATGCTTTCGAGCATTTGGGTGGCAGTGATAACAAATTTGCCCGACTTATTACATTTTTTGATGATCATTTTTTGAATTATAGGGATTTCATATATAGGTATTGATACCCCCATATCCCCTCTCGCTATCATTATCCCGTCGGATGCCTTAATAATGCTGTCTATATTATTGATCCCGTCTCTATTTTCGATCTTAGCAATTATTTTAATGCCAGAGTCTTCATTAAAAAGCGCCCTAACTCTGTCAATGTCATTTTTTGTCCGCACAAATGACTGCGCAACATAATCTACGCCATTGGCCTGACAAAACCCAGCATCAATGATATCTTTCATGTTTAGTCCGTCGAATTTGAGTTTTGCATCAGGGATATTTACGCCTTTATGTTCTTTGAGCAGGCCTCCGACAATTACCTTTGTTTTTAATTTATCTTTTGACCGGCCTGTTACCTGAAGAGAGATATTCCCGTCATCAATGAAAATGTGATGGCCAGTTTTAATACTATCAAGAGGTCCTTTATAATCAAAAGGGACCAAAATATCGGTTCCAATAATATTTTTTTGAGTAAGATATATGATTCTGTGTTTAATAAGAAGGATTGGCTTATGAAGAGAGCCTATTCGTATGCGATGGCCTTGTAAGTCGCCGAGGAATCTAATATGCCTGTGGTATTTTGAGTTCAGTTTATTGATAATGCTGATCCTGCTCAGTAGTTCATCCGTGTTAGCGTGAGAAAAATTAAATCTAACAACATCCATCCCGGCAAGCATCATTTTTCTTATCGTTGTTTCACGAGATGACGCCGGCCCGAGAGTAGCTATTATCTTAGTTTTAACCATTAAACGGCCCTTTATTGCACAAACAAAATTATATGACTATTTCCCAATTGTTCGTAGTCTGGCAAGTCTCATTTTTCGTTTTGCCGCAACGGAATGGTGTTTGCCGAACATGGGATTATTTTTTCCTTTGGTGGCGGCGGAAAGCTTTTTAAGAGTTTCTTTGGAATGTTTTCTGCCATAAAAGGAATTATTTTTGCCCATCTGAGCGCGGCTGATCGCTTTTCTTCTTGATAGTGCGTATTTTGCCATTATTTCCTCCTTTTTTTGTTCTGTCAATCGTACTCTTCAATCAGGCTTACACAGATCACCAGAGTACAAGTATTGATGTTTCCAGAGCACAAGTATTGCTGTTGCCAGAGCATAAGTCACAAGAACACAAGTAAAAGCTTTAAACTGGTAACGTGTGCTCTTGTGTTCCTTCGTACTTTTTTCTTGTAACCTCGCCAGCTTTGCTGGCAGACCTGTGACCTGGCGCTTGTGGCATGTGGCGTTATTTCACGCTCCATTCCCCTGAATCGGTTTCAATCGGGGTTCCGCTAGGTGCGTCGTTCTGGAGTCTTTTACCGTATATTTTTTGCACATCTTCAACTGTGGTGCCGTTTTTTTCAGCAACAGACCGGTATATTATCATTCGGTCGCTATTTTCCATTCTAATAAGTTCATTAATAGAACCTTCAGCTTTTGAAGAGTCTCTTATCTCAACTAAACCCATATTGCTTTCACCAATAGCTCCACTTGTTTCTAATGAGCGTAACTCTCCAAGCCTTGATTTACGTCTTAAGGCGGCTTCTTCTACCTCAGGGCTTAATCCATCTTCTGCGTAAGCGATTGAAACAAAAGAGTTCAGAAAACTTTGTTTATCCGGAGCTGCAACCTTATCGGCTGCTCCTCCTCCGGAGACCAAATCTTCAATTGCGTCGATATCCTTTTCGACATGCTGGTAGATATCAAGGCGCATGGAGATGTCGAGTTTTATGGGTTCTTTGGGTGCCTGCAAGCTTACCCTGGCGCACCCAAAAGTAAAAATTGCCACTGCTAATAAAGTAAAGATTTTTTTCATAACAAATTTCTCCTTAATGGCTCCGACTTGCACTTTCAAAGCGACGTCGAAGGAATTAATACCAAGGGCTGCGACCATTTAGAAGCGGCCGGGTATTATCTAATGTTATTATCTTCAATTATTCCGGTAAAGCTGCCGGTAAAATTCATTTAGGGCTTATGGGACAATACTGTTAAAATTATGCATTATTACATTTAGAGTTCTTTTGCCGGCGTTGCCGTCAAGATTCATATCAAGAAGTACATCGTTCTCCTTAAAGCTAAGTACTATCATACCTGTATTATACTTGTAATTCCTAAAACTTTCTACTATTAATTCAACCGGCTGGTCAGTCGATTTGGCCATGTTCTCAAGAAATTTTGTATCCTTTATAGACATTATGCCTCCAGGAGGTACTACCGAGAAACCTCCGGATAGTAATTCTATGTTAATGCCATTACCTTTAAGATTTAGGCCGCCATTAATTAACCCGGTCATATCAAATTTTTCTTTTAATTTGAAATCTGTAACTAATTTTTGTATATCAATATCTGTGCATATAAGATTAAGCAGATATACCACTTCCTTGTCAATTTTAATGTTAAGGTTACCGCCTATCTTGCCTCCCAGGGAATTAGCTGAAAAATCAGAAAATATTATCTCCTTGCCCTGCAACTTGATCTTTCCGTTCATGTCGTAGATATTGAGGTCGTTATATTTTATCTTTGCAATTCCAAAATCCCCTTGGGGTTCAGCCGAATCTGTCTTAAGGAATATATTGCTAAGCTCAACTCCCTGCATCTTGAAGATGTCCGTTTTAACTTCCATTGTATCTATGGTTTGCCTTCTAAGACGGACTCCCGCTGACACGGTACCTTTAATAGTAAGGTCTTTTGTGCTTATATCTACTTTTAAGCCTGATAGTGTTAAGTATCCGAATAGAGGGGATTTTCCTACTTTAAGACTAATATTGCGGGCTAACTTATTAATATTTTCCTTCGGGGTATGTACATTTATTGCTGCGTCATTTAGAGACAACCTTAAGGCTCCCGGCCTGAAAATTGTAGAAAGTTTATACTGAACCGCAGCGGTTTTCACATGGATATCGTAAGAACCTTTTTTATTTATTGAAATATCCTGAAGCGCGATAGATTTTGTGGGTCGGAAAATGCATTTTCCGACCGATACTTTGCTTTGTGTAAAAACTTTTTCTAGTTCTTTTTTTGTCTGAATCGCAATAATAGGTTCAATGAGCCTGGGGATTGCCATTACTATTGAACCGAGGATTATGATAATTATAATTATTTGCTTCACGCTTTTCTTATTCCTTTTAAATTTTTACCTAATCGCCTATTCGCCCAATTGGCTAATCGCTATTTGTTTTTTTACTATGAGCTATCAGCCATCAGCCCTGCCTGCTGGCAGGCAGGTTTCAGCTATCAGTTAATTTGCAACTAGAAGAGTACAATGATCACCAGAGTACCGGTATTGCTGTCACCAGAGCACCAGCAAAAGCTTTAAACTGGTGACGTGTGTTCTTGTGCTCTTTTGCCCTTTCTTCTTGTAACCTCCCCAGCTTTGCTGGCAGGCCTGAGGCTGTAATTCTATTCCCTATTGATATCCAACCCCGGCGGAACATTGCTCCATTTATATCCGTTAACAGCGTCCTCATATCCCTTATCAAAAAGCATTTTCATCTGGCTTGGGTCAAATTCCTCTTTTTTGGGAGGCCTGAAATCTCCGGGTATAAACGCTAGGTTATAAGTATTGCCTCTTCGTTGCATGAATGCATATATTCTGTAAGCATCGCCAATGCCCTGAGAATTTATCATTGTATCGAACGTTTGCCCTCCTATTGAAGCCAATTCATCATCAACGACTTTATAGCTTGGGTCAAAATATCCGTTTCTTATAATGTAGTAATCTGCTTTTATCTTTTCCGGATCAATACCCATTTTTTTGGCGTTCTCTTCCTCCCCTTCAAATATTTTGTAGAGTGAGAAAGCCTGCATCAATGTTCCGCCATCTACGTGCATCTCATCGTATATTTTGCCTTTATCCTCCACTTTAATAAATACAGGCGGGAATACCATTGGTATTGCAGCAGAAGCCAAAATAACTTTTCGGAATAATTTCGCATCGCCTCTTAAGGCAATTGCGCCCATGTCCCATATTACAAATCTTTGCGCGTCCAGGTATGTTGTGCCCACATATAGCCTTCGGCCGCGCTTATGTTCATCTGCGATCTTTTTTAATATGTCGTCAGTGATGTATTTATCGAGCTGTTTTTCTAAGGGTTTGTTGCTTGCAAGGGAATTTCCGAAGAGAGCCCTAAGAGGGCCTTTTAGAGTCATTACTTGTTTTGTCGCCATAGTTGTATAAAGATTTTCTACCATATCGTCGTATTCTTCGCCGAGGAATACAAGAGGAGCTATTATAGCTCCGGTGGATACCCCGGTAATGGCTTTAAATTTGGGCCTTGAGCCTTCTTTTGACCATCCATTTAATAATCCTGCCCCATATGCTCCATTTGCCGAGCCCCCGGATATGCAGAGCAGCGGATAGACGCGCTTACCATCGGAGTTTACAGGGTAATCAGTTATATTTTCTTCCTTGAAAGACAGCAATGCATTCTTCGCCAGTTCGGAACCCCTATCACCGTAGAATGTCCGTATATCCGACATATTATCTACATGAGCCTTGCCGATCATATTAGATGGGACCGGATGTCTCAAAGTAGCACATCCAGAGCAAATAAAAATTATAAGAACTGATAAAAAGACAAATACTATATTTCCAATAAATTTATTTTTCATATTCATTTCTTTCTCCTGTTGTATAAATAATATAGGAAATGTTATTTAGTTAGAACCCCCAACTATCAGCTATGCCCGCCCGCCAACGGTTTGTGGTGGAAGTTTTTAGTCATCAGCATTCAGCGTAAAAAGTGAACCAGCTATCCTTTGGTTGAAACCTCGGGGCTACGCAAGTCATCAGGGTACCGGTATTGCTGTTACCAGTGCACCAATCGCCAGAGCACCAGTTACCAGCATTTATTGACACATGAGCACAATGACACAAGAGCACAAGCAAATTCTTCTTCTTTAAACTTGTGACGTTGTGTCTTGGCGCTCCAATGTCTATGAACTATTTCTTACTTCGACTTCTCAATTTTCAAATTATCAAAGATAACAGTCCCGCTTACCATTGACTTTGAGACTGCCGCAAAATGAAGTTCAACTGCATCAGTAATTCTTGGTTTTGCTATGCCGCCCCATCCGTAAGGGATAGTATCTATAGGCACTCTTACAATCTGCCAATCAGAACTTACAATTTTATTCGGCAGAGTGATCCTGTAGTTAGCACCGCTATTATCAACAAATTTTACTTCCAGGTCTGCCGGGCCTCCGGTAACCTTCATGTTGAAAACCAGATCCATTTTTTCCGGGAATTCAAAAGCGACTTTTCTGCCGATTAAAGCCCAGTTATCAGCGCCTGTTTCCAGAAATTGGAAATTAAGGGCTATACCTTTACCTTCTACGCCCGGCAAAGAAGATATTTCGGCCTTTGAGTTATGTCCTGATCTGATCGCATACCATAGAGCTATTTTTTCCATTCTGTCAAAAGTCCCGTCAGGCTCTATCACCGTAGGTTTGACGGCAACAAGTGCTGCTGCGGCTATATCTATCTCTTCGGGTGTGGCGGCAATAAAGGATATTTCTTTAAGTTCAAAAGAAGGCATTTCTAACTGGTCTATCCTGATCTCTTCACCGGAAAACCTGTTGTACCACATAGCTGTCCATGGAAATTCAGGATTTTCTTTTGAATAGTCGTACCCGGTTCCGCCTAGCATACTGCGTAGGGGTATCAAATACTCAGTCCACTCGGTCGTGATAGGTAACATCCTGTACCCTCCCGTACCTCCGATACGCAGGGATAATTTGACCTTGCCTTCAGTTTTGCCTTTTATAGATAGCTTAAGAAGCCGGTGATGGACCAGATTAACTCCATTAAGTTTTTCAATAAACCAACCGCGGCTGCTTCCGATTCCAATAAATTCAAGAGCTCCGATGCCATTGGTTGAGTTCAGCCTGCAAAGAGTCGGTTCTCTATTGGCGCCAAGAGAATTTATGTTGCCGTTTTTTGTAAAATCGTCTACTACAATAATTTTCTTTCCGGGTTCTTTCGGGTTATATTCAATAGACGGGCCTTTAGTATCACGTGATTTATAAAGTTTGATGTAATCAGCATTGGGGTTAGAATATTCCTTAATTAATTTTAGGCCGTTACTTACCATCTCGTTTTGTTTGAAAAGCTTCCAAATTATTCCGTCGTATAAGTAATTTGCCAGTGACATAAATATCATCGGCTGGTCCAGGCCCGCAAGAACCGCCTCAGGAGATTTTTTCTTATCCACATCATACGATGCTCTGAAGCCGAATTTTTTTAGTGTAATTCCATCAGGCCTGACCGGTTCTCTATTCCCAAGTTCTTCCAGTTTTTTTAGCGCTTTTACTACCTGGTTTGGGTAAAATACTACTGCCGGCGCTATTGCATGGGCATTTATCGATGACCAGGACGTATCTGGATCGCCAAAACCCATATATCTTTCAAGAGTAAGACAGTTTGACCATCCCCAAGTCGGATACCACATATCCAAAGCGTAATGCATTTGCACCCAGGCTAAGTTAGCATTGGACATGCCTACTTCCGAACCTCGTTCATCTATATAATATCCCATATCCCAGGGTTGTTCCCCATAGCCGAGGCCTTCGCCTGGCTTTAAATATTTTTCGCCGTATCTGGTAAGGTAATTGCGCGGCATTCTATCCCATACTGATGCGGGGACTTTTCCTGAGGCTATGGAAATAAAAATCGCCATACGCTGGTCGCTTGCGATCAAGAGATCAAGTCCCTCAGCCTTTAAAACCCCGTTTTGTACGGCATAGATGCCTTTTAGGAATCCTTTTTCGGCGTTGTACATCTTGGTCCAGTCCATAGCGTTTATTAGTTTCATAATTCGTGGCTTAAATTCAGGATACGCCTCTCCTGCAACAATCAGTCCGCAGGGATACCACCCCATATCCGCCACTGCTACCCAACCCGAAGAGCCTATTGTAGGATCGGAAGCTTTTATCGGTTCAGCGGGAAACCCTGAAGCAGTAGGGACTTTTTCTAAAGAACTCAGTGCTTTACCAAGTTCGCGCTTAGCTTCTTCGTCACTGATAAGCCCTATTTTACCGCCGATAGCAATACAACCAAAGACCATACCTATATGGTCGCACTTGGACATCTCCTTGTTGCTCTGAGGATTCTGGGAATACAGTCCTGTAACCGGGTGCCTGTAATATAATAAAGAATCAAAAGTTTCTTTTAAAACTGAGCGTAAATATTCGGTGTCTTCCGTTGAAGTCGTGGTCTCGATTATTTTATCAATAGTCGGGGCAGATGTTGCAGAGTCATTGCTTGTAGAAGCCGTGTTCGTGGCCGCATCTTCGGCTAAAAGCGGTTTAACTATCAGTGTAAATGAAAAAATAACAACTAAACTTAAAACCTTAAAAATCGATTTTTTTTCTTTTAATATTCGTATGTTCATATTCTGCCTTTCTTTTTATTTTTGTATAAGCTATTTTTTTAGTACGGCGTACGGGGTACGGCGTTTTTGGTTCAATCTTTTACCTGTAGCCTGTGGCTTGCGGCCTGAAGCTTCTCTTATCTTTTTCTATGAGCCATGAGCTATGAGCTTATTTACCTGTGACATGTGTTCTTGTGTTCTTCTACACCTTCTTCTTGTAACCTGCGTAGCCCGAAGTTTAAACTGAGGAAAAGCTTGTAACCTGAAGCGTTTTTTCTCTTCCCTAGACCCTATCCCCTAGACCCTTGAGCAATCTCTTACTCCCAACTCATAACTCATAACCACTGATCTAGGCTTTTTTTAGCATATCTTTTAATTGGAATAATGTATCTATCCCGATTAATATTTCGCCAAACGGCAGAAGTAACGCAAGCAATTGAGAGAAAAATACTGTTCCCCTCTTTTTATCCATAAATATCAAAAGGTAGCGTATCCTTATTACAACAAATAATCTCCAGAAAAACCATATGTATAAAGAAACAGTCCCTAATAAAGCGAACATTTCAGCAAAAGTTGATAGCCCGAAAAATATAAGACCGCTTATAAAACCTATTCCATCTATATACATATCTCTTTTTAAAAGGCGGCCAGCTGTGACAAGAGCGTTTCTTTGTTTATCTTTAGATGTTTTTTTTGGATTGAACAGATCTGACATGTTAAAACCAGACGGTTTTGCCTCGCAACGCGGGCATGATACCCCCTGGTTTTCTTCATATTCAAGACCGCATATATAACATTTAACCATATTTTACTTGCTTTCTTGATGTTTTGATAATAAAGCTCATTATAGCATATAGGGTATCCTTATTCTATGAAATTTCACATTTAATCAAAATGCGTTTTAAGAAAAAAATGATCATTGATATTATGTATGATATTAGAAATATGGTTTAATACCATCTATTGCATTTAAAGAAGAAATTAGTTATAATATTACTATATTCATTGCTCTATAAGTTAAAGGAAAATCTTTATTACAATGAGGCATTATGAGATCAGATTATGCGATCAGTAGGTATACTGCTTTTCTTTTAAGTTTAATGTTTCTTTTTTTGATAGATGTAACTTCCTATGCCGATAAACCTTCCGGCCAATCAAAATCCGCTAGGATAATTAACTACAAGATATCCTCGAATCTATTTGATAAAAGACAAAATAAAAATATTTCCACGCCCGAACCTGTTGTAGAAAAAATAAAAAAGGCTTTTGAATTATGGGGTTCGGTGCCTGAGACAGGGCTAAAGTTTGTCTTCAAGGGTCTTGAAAATTTCAATTACGGTAATATCAGTGAAGTTCCTAATGATGGTTGTATCTATGTTGTGCTGGCAGGGGCAACTGTTCCTGGGAAATCGGTTTCTGGCGGAGGAAGTTACTCAGGCGCTATCCCCCATGATTATCAAAAAGGTTTAGTAATTTTAAATACCGAATACGGTTATTATGCAATGTCCTACAATACTATGATCCATGAGATAGGGCATGCATTGGGTCTTGAGCATGCTGCTTCGACTTCTGCCATAATGCTCTGCGGTACTAAGGCATGGAGCGATGACGAATTCCTTGCCTTTAGCGAACAGGATCGAGCGGATTTACGTGGCATGTGGGCTCCTGAAACTGTTCATACGATCTCTGGTAAAGTCGAAACATCCAACTCACAAAAAAAATCCATGGTATTCGCGGTAAATATCAGAAATGGTCATACCTATTCAGCTTTGACAGATGGCGGTGGGTATTTTACTATTAATATAATAAATCAAGGCTATTACCGTATTTTTGCCAAAGGTTATGAGTTGAGCGCTTATGACGAGCCTCTCGGGCAATGCCCCAGCTGGTTTATTTCAAATAGCCAGAGCAATAATAATCCCACGGTAGGTAAAGTTTTGCATTTATATGATGGTAACCGCAAACTAGATAATATTATTATAAGGATCCTCGATAAAAAAGCTCCTTTTAGTCTCACACATTCGATGATGGCCGGACGCAACTATGAAATGGACAGGCATTCTTTCCTTCCTCCCGGAAAATGTACCGATATACTTTTTATTTGGATTAAAGATTTTAATCTAAAGTCAGTGGAAAGCTATGGCACAAACCCTGATTATCATTTCACAGAATTAACGCTTGCCAAAAAGATGGGTGGGTATACCGCAACCGTTACCATTGATCCCGAAGCTATTGATGGAGACCGGCTCGTAATAGCGAAAAGTACAACCAGTGATATTATTGAAGCGGGGCTTATAGGAATAAGTGTTAGCCGAAGGGCTCCACGGCTTATTTCAATAACTGACGACATGAAGTCCGTCAACTATGGTCCCATGACCCCTGAAGCCGAAGTAATGGGAAAATTTGATTTTACTACACTAAATCCAGAATATTGGAAATAAGAGGAGTATTTTAGATGAAACGAAATAAACTATTTTTTATAAAAACATTATTCTTTTGTTATGGCATTGTGGCAATTTATGGTAATGTTTATGCCCAAGATGTTAGCTCGTATATTAACCAAGGGTTTGACTATTATGAGCAAGGAAATTATGACTATGCTATTAGCGAATACGATAAAGCCCTGGCGATAGAACCAAATAATTCTACCGCGCTTGCGAACCGTGCAACCGCATATGCCAAAAAAGGTGATTTTGATAAAGCCATCTCAGATTATAATAAAGCAATAGCTGCCAATCCCAAAGATCCTAATGTTTATCATGACTTAGGATTAACTTATGCTATGAATGACAATATGGACGCGGCGATTAAATATTTTGGCGAGGCATTGAATATTGGAACTGACAACAGCAATAAAGGACAATTTTATTATGATCGTTCCGTTGCCTATTTCCGAAAAGCCCAATACGATAACTGCTGGGATGATGTAAATAAGGCTATTGAACTTGGGTATAGCGTTAATCCTAAATTCCTCAATGCTTTAAAAGAAGCTACTGGGAGAAACCAATAGCCATAAGGCGATTTATTTTATTACTTCTCTCTTACTAGCATAACCCCGCTAATTATCGATAAACCCAAAGTTATGTAGTTATACACTGCCCAAAAAGCATCGTTATTTAAGATCATGCCTATGATTGTATAAACTGCTAAAATCAAAAACGATATTCCAATTACCTTGGTCTTTTTCATATCTCCTCCTATAGTTAAGGTTGTATTGATTTAATTGTATTCCTGGTGCCAAGCAGCGCGTTATAACCATCAGCTATCCCTGCCCTTAGGAATTTTAAATAATAAAATTCCAAGGACTTAGTCCCGGAAATTGCTTCACAATTTCTCGGGGCCCGCCAACGCTTTGTGGCGGAAGCCATGAGCTAAATAAATAGTCATTGACTATTTATTTAACCTCTATAGAGGCTTTCTCGTCAAAAGGATTCATACGAATCGCCAGAGAAAATAGATAAGGATAGTTGCATTTAAGGTGCCTCATGTAATCCAGCCATTGCAAAATCAACTGCTGGTAAGCCCGCTTTATATCACCTGACAGATGCTGATAGTCGGTATCGGGTAATCTAGAAAGATCTTTTCTGTGCACCAGTTCATCGGTCAAATGAAATACCGCCCACAATAGTTCCGTAAACGACTCGTGCTCCAATAAATTAGGATTCTCCAGGAGGTTCAGCAAAAAAGGCCTCTTTGTTACCAAAAAATCTTTTACCTCAGCCAGATTGCCGCTTTTGCTGTTCAGGTTAGAAGCGTGTTTTTTTACGGATGCGCGTCCTGCGGCAAACTCTTTATTGTTCCAGTCTGCTGTGATAACTAGCGACTTAGCTATATCGGTTAACCCCGGGTCAAACCTTGAGCATTTTTTCAAAAGCTCGGTGCCTACTTCGCTGAAAAAAGTTCCGATAACCATATTAAGCTTATTAAGTATCGATCTTTTTTCCCTGAATTCAAGCAGACGATGCAGGACCATTGTCACAATGAGGACATCTAAAAATAAAAATGCTATGTCGCCTATCATATATAAGAAAATATGATGGGCATCTCTGAATAAAAAATAATGCAGAAGATAAAATATTATTGAAAGGCTTATCAGTAAGCAAGCAAGAATGACTTGCCAGTTAAAAAATCTTTTCATCGAATCTATGCTCTCCTCTTATTGATTTAGTATGGTTACATTTTTAGGCAAGGTTTAGAATAGCGATTTTATTCTGCTAAGAAAACCGGTTTTTAAGATAAGCAACCCCAAAAAATAAAAAATTAACCATTACGATCGTTGCGCCCGAAGGTAAATTAAAAATATATGAGACAAAGATCCCGATAACCACCGAAACGATAGACAAAATCCCCGCTACCAAAATCGTTGCTTTAAAACTCTTTACTATCTGCAATGCGGTGATTGCCGGCAAAATAATCAGGCTTGAAACAAGCATTGTGCCTACGATCTTTATCCCGAGTACGACTATAAGAGAAGTCAGCAGGATCAGGATCTTATTGACCATCTTTACCTTTATACCCGAGATTGAGGCATAGTTTTCGTCAAAAGTAATAGCGAAGAGATCGTGATAAAAAAGAATTACCACCATTAGAACGATCATAGATATTATTACCGTCAACCATGTCTCAAATGAACTTACAGATAGTATATTTCCGAATAAATAGCTGAATAGATCGACATTAAACCCTCCGGCTGTGCTTGCAATAATAACCCCGAGCGCTATGCCAAATGACGAGACAAGCCCAATGGCTGCATCGCCAAAGACGTGGGCTTTTTCATTGAGCTTCAAAATGGCCAAAGAAGCCAGACCAACGAGCGGTATAGATATGATCATCGGCTGAGCATGCAAAAGAAGCGCTATTGCCACAGTCGCAAAACTTACATGCGCCAGTCCGTCACCAATTAAAGAAAAGCGCCGCAACACAAGAAAAACCCCCAGAAATGAGCATCCTATAGCCATAAAACATCCCGCTATGACTGCTCTTTGGATAAAGCCATACTGAAGAGCTTCTTTAATTTGTAATAAAATATCCATATTGTAGTATAATTTTTTCCCAAACCTTGAGTTAATATTTAACTATCTATTGTTTGTAAATTCTTTATAACTAATGCCTGTGACATATTATTGGCTGTCCTGCCTTGAAATAATCAGACATTTTGGCGGAAGAGCAGAAGTCATCAAATGACCCGTAGAAAATAAGCCTGTTATCAAGATAGAGTATCTTTGAAACGTATTTTTGTATAGAAACAACATCATGCGTTACTAAAATTACCGTAACTTTTCTTTCCTTGTTTAGTTTTTCCACCGTTTCATAAAAAACGTCCCTTGACTGAGGGTCAAGAGCTATTGTTGGCTCGTCAAGTATCAGTATTTCCGGATTATGCACAAGTGAGCGCGCCAACAAAATTCTCTGCTGCTGTCCGCCCGACAGCATCCCGACAGGACGATTTCTAAGATTTATAACTCCAAGGGTATCCATAGCCTTAAGCGCGGATTTGTAGTCACTTTTAAGTAGATATTTCGGGAATTTTTTACAGCAATATACTCCCGACACTACTATCTCAAGAGCCGTCGCAGGGAAATGCTGGTCAAGATAAGACATTTTCTGCGGAAGATACCCTACATGGCCGGTTTTGGTGAAGGAAAAGAAATCTTTTCCCTTAAACAGAATACTTCCTTCATAAGGCAGAAGCCCCAAAAGCGCTTTTACCAACGTTGTCTTCCCGGAACCGTTAGGCCCGACTACACCTATAAAGTCCGAAGGCTCTACACCGAAACTTATATTTGAAAGCGCAGTTATTTCACGGTATTTTACAGTAAGGTCTTTTACTTCAACAATACTCATTGGCATTCAAGGCCTATTTTTAATTTATTCAAGTTATCTTCCATTATATCAAGGAAGGTTTTCCCCTGGCTAAGTTCATCTTTGCTAATATTGTGGGCGCCGTGAAGCAGTTCAAGCTTTGCCCCTGTCTCATCGGCAATTGTCCGGGCAATTTTCGGGTCAAGCAGTTCCTCGTGATAAATATATTTTGACCCGGTTTTTTTCATTTTCCCCATCAATTCTACTATGGACTTAGGGCTGGGCTCGGCGTTTGGTGAAAAACCCTTATATGGTGAATTATACTCCAATCCGTATCGTTTTGCAAAGTATCCAAAAGCAAAATGGCCTCCGTAGATAATTGTTTTATGTTTGGCGGTAGCAAGTGTTTCCTTAAACCGGTTGTCCAGGCTTGCCAGTTTGAGTTTATATTCTTCAGCATTTTTCGAATAAAATTCTTTATTGGTCAAATCTTTCTCAATAAGCGCTTTTGTAATCGTATCGACTATGATCTGGTCATTAGCCAGATCAAGCCAAATATGAGGGTCTTTTCCCCCGTGATGATGATGGCCGTGTTCATCATGAGCTTCAGAGTGTTTTCCATCATGGTGGCCGCCTTCTTGAAGCTCCTCATCCAAATCATGGTCATCCTCACTCATTAAACCAATTCCGGAACTTGCGTCAACAACCAGAAGATTTTTATTAGAAATGCCCTTTAGAATATTCTCTACCCAGGGCTCCATAGTTTTACCGGTATATATAAAAATATCCGCTTTACTTATCTTTACAATATCCTGTGGTTTAGGTTCATAGGCATGCGGCTCAACTCCAGGTGGCAAAAGTAGGGTCAAATCAATTTTGTCCCTGCCTATTTGTCTGGCAAAATCATATGTGGGGAAAAGTGTAGTAATGACATCGGGTTTTTTTGCTACCTCTTCACTTGAGGCAACAATAAAAGACGAGCTAAAAAAAAATGTAAACAAAAAAACTACTAAAATTTTTTTATGCATACTTATAAAACCTCCCAATAATTAATTTTTAAAATATTCCCTGGAATATCGTTTGATTCTTTTTATTAATTACTGCGTCTTTAATATAAAAGAGCGAGTCAAGGCGCTTTTTCCCTTCCACCCCGACAATAATCTTCTTGTCTACTTCAAAAGTGCCAGTTACTTCTACGATAGATGTAAAAGGAGGGCTAACAGCCGTCCCTTCTTTCATATATACAATCACCGAATTAAAGATGGTCGGAGGGTCTCCCCAGTTTGAACAGCATGGGCATCCATAATTTCCCTTTGAAACGGCAAAATCCTTAACCTCGCTATTATTATAATAAATTTCTGTCGGGATAAGAAAATACCCCGTTATCCTGATTTTCTTACCGTTCAGATCAAGGATATCCTTCGGGATCTCCTTTAAGTCGGCCTTATCGTCAGTCACAAATTTCTCGGTTTTTTCCAGTAAAGAAAAATTTACGTTATATATACCGGTTGTTTTTTCGTAGGCTTCGCTGCGCGTAAGGTCATATGAGTTTTTACCGTATATAAAGATTAAAAAAATGATAATAATAACGACTATTTTTCGTCCAGTGAAAAGCTTTGAGAGCATTTCCTTAAAATCTTTTTTCATTATTTTACCTCATCAGGGTAAAAACTCTTTATTTTTTTATCTATCTCTAATTCATTTCTAGGATCATTAGATTTGGCGTAACATTCCTTAAGAAGTTTTAGTGAGCTCCTGTGGTAGTTTATAATATCAAGCTGGGTATTGGTCTTATGCTCAGGGCCAATTTTTTCAAGCCTATTCAGGTAAGTAATGGCATTATTGTAATCCTTTGCAAGGATATATAAAATCCCGATCTCAAGAAGAGATGTTTTTAAGTAAGGATCAAGCTCAAGAGATCTTTTGTATGCCGATATCGCTCCTCGGGAGTCGTTGTCGGACCTGTAGGCATATGCCAACCATCCCCACGCCAAAGCATTATTCCTATCAATAAAAATTCCTTTTTTGTAAAGTCTGATAGCATCTTTACATATAGGGACAGCCATATAAGAAGAAGCCCTGTTGAAAATCTGCTGGGCCAAAACCGGCCTTAGAATTAATAGGCTCAAAGAAACAAGCGTAATGCTTATAGAAAGCCGGACAAAATAAGGAAAAAAGCTTTTGCCGTGTTCATGGCAACAGGCGCATTCATGAGAGCTATGATTAGTATTTTTTGGGTTCATATTATGATATCGCAATTAAAAAAATTCCTGAAATCAGTAAAACATTTCCTGCCACAAAAGCTACACCATCTTCGAGTTTATGAGTAAGAGGCATGATATGCTTAAGTATGCTTGCCGAAAATCCCACTAATAAAATCGGCACACTCTGTCCGATTGCAAAGCTGATAAAGATAAGGCCGGAGTATATTAATGATCCTTTCATCATCGCCAGACTTGCTATTGCTATAAGTACGGCACCGCAACAAGGGCATACGGGCATTTCCAAAAATGCGTAAACAACCCCAAAAATAAAAGATGAGTAATAGGTATTGGCTTTTTTTAATGGGCCTTTAAAACTTTTTAAAAGTAGATCTCTCTTTGAAGGTATTAATCCTGAAAAAAAGAGCCCTCCTATTACGAGAATACTTCCAAGTATAAAATATAAATATTTGCTTATACCGATCAATTTGCTTGCCATGCCTGATATTGCTCCAAGCATAAATCCCATTAATGAATAACTTACAATGAGCCCCGCTACAAAAGTTATTGAAAGAAGAAATCCCTTTCTTTTGGATTCAGAAGCTGCCGCGACATAACCCCAGATGATCGGAAGCCTTGCTATTGTGCACGAACTAAGCGACGCAACTAATCCGGCAAAAGCCACTACGACCAGAACAACAGGCATGGGCCCGTTCAGAAATATATTCTGCATCCAGGAATTCACCCGACCCCCTTTAACTTTTTAAGCAAGCTGAACAGACGCCGTTTAGCTGTACAAAATGACTTACTACTTTATACCCATTGATCTTCTTTGTGTCGTTGATCATACAGTCTTTCAGTTCATCGACTTTCCCGCACTTAATACAGGTAATATGGTGATGGTGGTAATCGCCATGAATAGCTGAACACAAACTGTAATGCTTCTTGCGGTCAAATTGCTGGATCCTTGTAAGGATACCGCAATTGACAAGACTTTCAAGATTGCGGTAAACGCTGGGGAGTCCGCACCGATCAAATTGTTTTTTAAGTTTTTTCCAGACCTCTTCAGGTGTCAGATGGATTTCGCAATTAAAAAAAAGCCCGATGATCGCCTGTCTGCGCGGAGTTATCTTATATCCGCCTTTTTTCAGTTTTTCCAGATAACGTTTCAAGGTAGTCTCCTCAAATAGAAATTGTTTCTATTTATAACAAGATTAAAATAATATGTCAATTTGAATTTATGATTTCTAATAAATCTCAAAAAAACGTACTAAAATATTAGTTGATTTTATTTTCTCCTGTAAGAGCCTCTCTCTTCAAACCTGTGGGTAGGCTGGTGGCATAATAGTTTTACATCGTGGAAAGAGTTCTGGACTATAGCTTAAGGAAAGCCCGACTTAAATTATCTTCAGCGCGCCAACCGGGCATATTCTTTCGCATCCTCTTAAGCGGTCGCATTTGGATTCATCGGTAACTTTGCATTTACCGCTTTTCTGATCGATGTACAGGATTTTAATGGGACAAAGTTTAACACAAGCACCGCACCCGATACATAAATTTTCATCTATAAATACAATCTTATTCATATCTCTATTTCGTCCCCTTCTTTCACCTTTATAAAATCCTTGCCGAAAGCCCGCTTTATTAGGGCGGTTGGGCCTCTCCCTGTGCAATGCATAGGCACTACCTTTTTTACTCCAAGGCGTCGTAAATTATTAATTATCTCCTCATTAACAGTTTTTGAATTATCCTTCATATGGAAACCACCTATGAGCATATCAATGTCTTTACGGAAAGTATTGGCGACATGACGAACAATATTATCAACACCGGGATGCGCGCATCCGCAGATGATAACAAGCCCGGTTTTTTGGTTTATTACAAGGGACTGCTCGTAAATCTTGCGCCCGGAAGATTCGCCATAGAGCTCGCCTGTACTAAAGATATCCTCTTTAATATTACTGGTCCCGTAGCATTCAATAACTTTTACCGGATGTTTGGATAGCTTATCTTTTATACTTTGGTTAAACCTCGGGAAAATATAAACCCGAGCATCCTCTACAAAAGGAAGAATTCGCCATAATCCTTCTGTGTGGTCCCAGTCATCATGCGACAGCACGATGTGCCTGATCTTAGTAATATCAAATCCAAACTTATTGATATTGCGCCAGAAGATTGACGGATCGCCAAATGTGTCAAACAGTATATCATCACCGATCATAAATGAAACGCCCCATCTATGGATCATCCGCTGAAATTTACTCGAACCTGTTGCAATAATTTTTATTTTCATAATCATTCCTTTAATAAATAATCCGCTATAGCCCGGTATAGAGTGCTGACCGAAAGAATTGAGCAATGCAAATGGTCTTCCGGAAGCCCTTTAAGCTTTTTGATGACCTCACCTGGTGAGATCAAGAGTGCCTCTCTGATAGTTTTTCCGCTAGCAAGCTTCGCAGTCATGGCCGCGCATGCCTGGGTGGCTGAGCACCCTTCGGTATAATATTTAATCAGGGTAATCCTTTCTTTTTCGATCACCAGATAAAACTCCATTGAATCGCCGCAAGGTCCCTTTAAATATGCAGAACTCACCGGATCATTCATTCTGCCCAGATATTTTTGACCTGTAATGAGCTCAATAACCTCTTTCGGATATTCCGCCGGCGCATTTTTTCGATCATTTCTCATCCGATCCCTCTCTCAACTTATTTATTTGTCATAGTGAAGCTTTTGCCGGAAAGAACAGGAAGTTTCTCTTCTCTAAGATAAACTTCTGCGTTTCCAAGTTTTACTTTGCATTCGCTTCTTTTGTTTGAAATGAGATATTGTCTTCCCTTGACAAGCACTCTGAGTGGTTCACCATTCTGGGCATAAGCAGCAACAAAATCGATTCCCCGTTGAGTCAGAACAAAAACCGGTATCTGTTTTGAAATTTGCAATAATGCCAAAGCGCCTGTTTTTTCTCTGACATCCATAGAGGCGCAGCTCCAGACTAAATCAGCATATTTCCCGATCTCTTCGATCTTTTTTCCGGTCACGCCGGTAGTGCAGACCACGAGAATGGTGATGACCGTACCCGATGATTCGAGGCGTCTGATTTCTCCCAGCTTATCGGCATCGTGGCCGCTCAAAGTAACCGCTATCCTTCTATAACCGGCTTCTATGGCCTTCTCAACGCCTTTAACCTGGTCAATCAGGGCGTTATCAAAAACAACCTTGCAGTCCGATTGCCTGAGCCTCTCTATTGTTTCCTTGATCGGGGACGTTAAAAGAAGACTGTTCATTCTTGCTCCTACTCCCTGAACAATTTCTCCTCTATCGGTTATAATTGTCCCTGCCCCATCGCAAACAACGACTGCCGCCTCAACAGTTTTTTTATTAAGAGCGAACATCAGCATCTCAGAGGCGCCATAAGGGATAGAGGTAGTATCGGCAGTAAGTACCCGCCTTGAGGTGAAAAATCCGAAATCTCTGATCTTTGATTCTATGGCAATTCTAATTTCTCTTATAACTGCTTCTTTATCGGCCCCATCCACCGTCTTAAATCCTTTATACAGATAACTGGCCAAAGGACAATGCGACAGTATTGGAGTGGTAACATTTATAACCTTTCCATCAGAAATACTTATAAATGAAGAAAAATACCGTAAAATATGTATATCCCGATCAGTGCTGGTCATAGCCTAATTTTTTAATGCCTTCCATATCTTTCTTATTTCATCGGTCACAGGCCCTTCGGCATATTCAACGATCGTCTTTCCTTCAATAAGCGCCTGGACTACAGTTTTGTCAAAAATGATCTTGCCGATCACGCTGATATTTTGTTCATTGCAAAACGCCTCAATTTTCTCTGTCATCACTGGATTTAGATCAAACTTATTAACCACAACCTTTACCAAAATATCAAAATGTTTTGCTACCTCCATTACACGCCTGGCGTCATGCAATCCTGAAAGTGTCGGCTCAGTAACTATTAGTGCCAAGTCAGCGCCCGATAAAGAAGCTATAACAGGACATCCGATGCCTGGCGGCCCGTCAATAATCAAATAATCAAGAACCCTGGATTCAGCCAATTTTTTAGCGATCTCTCTTATCTTAGCTACCAGTTTGCCGGAATTTTCTTCAGCAATGCCAAGTTTAGCATGTACAAAGGGCCCGTATTTTGTATCCGAAAGGAACCATTCGCCAGCAACATTCTCAACCATCTTTATTGCCCCATGCGTACATACGCGGGCGCATAGACTGCATCCCTCGCAGGAGAACTGTTCAATGCTAAAATCAGCTTTTATTGCGCCAAACCTGCATGCCAGGGAGCATTGGCCGCAACTTTTACAAAGCGATTTATCTATCTGGGCGGTTTTGCCGCTTTTAAACTCATGGCGCTCCTTAATTTTCGGATGCAATAATAGATGTAAGTCAGCCGCGTCCACATCGCAGTCAACCATGACTTTATTTTGCGCCAAAAACGCCAAAGAACCTGTAACTACGGTCTTTCCCGTTCCGCCCTTACCGCTTATAACAACTATTTGTTTCATTTTTTATCCTGCAAATATTTAAAAATAAATTTATAAATTCATTCCGATACGATTGATCTTTTTCAACGATCGGAATGCCTTCAGAATAACTCACTGCAATCTCTCTACTGAAAGGGATCTTCATCAAAACCGGTATATTCTCTTTTTCGCAATAATCTTCTACTTTGCCGTTACCGATATCAGCGCGGTTAATTACAACCCCGAAAGGTATCTTTATTTTTCGTAAGACCTCTACTGCCAAAATCAGATCGTTAAGCCCGAAAGGAGTCGGCTCTGTAACCAATACGCAAAAGTCGCTTCCCTTAACCGCTGTTATTACAGGGCAGGATGTTCCCGGAGGAGCGTCAATAATTACCGTTTTTGTCAGATCGATATATTGCTTAACCTGTCTTATTACGGGGGGCGACATAGCCTCGGTGGTATTTAGACGTCCGTGAATGAACTGCATACCGTCTTTTTCCCCGCTTTCTATGACACCGATCTCTTTATTGACTTCTCTGATTGCCTTTTCAGGACAGAGCATACTACATGCTCCGCAACCATGGCAAAGATGGGGAAAGATCAGTACGTTTCCCTTTCTGTTCTCACTACTCGGAACAACCACTATAGCGTGATATTCACAAACCTCCCTGCATTTGCCGCAGTAGGTGCATTCTGCCTCATTGATCTCCGGTATGGGTATAATAGCCTTTTTCTGGGCTTTAATTTTAGGCTTCAAAAAAATATGACCATTCGGCTCTTCTACATCACAATCAAGAAACTCTACATTTTTAAGCGATAGCGCCAGATTGATAGCTATAGTAGTTTTGCCTGTACCGCCTTTTCCGCTTGCAATAGAAATAATCATACTTAAATCACTAGCCTTTTTTAACAATTAGAATACACTGATAAACGCTCGATACTCTGTTAACCAAAAAACCTTTTTTAATAAAATATTTTTCTGCGTCATCCATGCTGATTAGGCCGATAGTATGCTTATTCCCTTCAAGGTTGTGGATCTTATCCATAACCTTGAAACCTTCCCCTGTAAAATCAGCCAGGATCAATTTACCTTTCGGGGAGATTAGACGGATAAATTCGTCTAACACCTGATAGGGATTACTAAGATGATGCAGGACATTTACAGAGAAGATGGTATCAAATTCCGCATCCGAAAAACTGGTGCGCTCGCCGTTTTCAATCCTGAAGTCAACTTGTTTTTCAAATCCGGAATGCGCAATATTTAGACGCGCAAAACGCTGTTCATCCGGCGAAATATCAAATGTAACAAAAGAATGCCCTGCCCCGGCCAAAGCAAGCGCAAAGTGCCCCTTGCCCGTTCCGGCTTCAAGTATGCGCCCGAACACAGGCTGGGACTCTTTAAGGATAAAAGCCCTTTCTTTGTCTATGTCGTATCCGAAACTTTTATACAGGGATTTACGCTCTAGATACGTTTTGTAATTTTCTTCGATTTCCCGGTCCGATCCAATATTTTTAGTCATGTTCATTAAACATCTTGTCTTGGATCGAATCATTTTTTCTGATCCATTCCATCAACATTGCCGCATGCTCCTTTTCCTCGTTCATATTATGCGTAAGAAGTTTCTTTAAGGAATCATCATCTGTCGCATCAATTCTTTCCTGATAGAAGTCAACCGCCTCAAGTTCTTCACGAAGAGATTTCCTCGCTCTTTCCAGATCAACATGCTTCGGATCCATTTTCTCCAATGGTTCAAAAAATGGCATTTTATTTCCCCCTTATTATTTATTATTCTTCCCGGGCATCCCGAATTTTGAGCCAACATTTGGCGTATCGGCTGCTTTGTACATTTTGTTTTTATATCCGTCGATCGCGTCTTTAACAGTGCCGGACACTCCGGTAAATACCTCTATCCCCGCAGCTGACAAGACCTGATGCGCGTTAGGCCCGACATTGCCGGTCAGTACCGCTTTAACCCCTTTAGATACTACCAATTGACCTGACTGGATACCGGCACCACCCTGAAACTGCGCGTTAGAATTTTCGCATGCCTCAAATGCCCCGGTATCGGTATCAAAAAAAATAAAATTCTGACACCTTCCAAACCTCGGGTCAACTGTATTATCCAAAGTTTTTCCTTCAGATGTAATGCATATTTTCATATTAAACCCTTCCTTTTAATGACAGCTTCCACCGTGGTCGTGGTCTTTGCATGCTTCAAGACCGCCAAGGGTATTATTCATAAAATCATTTAATGCCTTTTGAACGTTGCCGGAATAACCGAAAACCTCTACACCCGCCTGAGCAAATTTCTGCTGAGCGCCCATACCCATTCCACCTGCAATCACATGCGTGATTTTGTGTTTCAATATCTCATCAACTGCCAGGCAGCCTCCGCCGCCATGTACTGCGGTATTTGGCACAATGCGGGTGCCGGTAATCTTCTTTTTAGCCTGGTCAATATCCGCTAATAAGAAAAACTTACATTGCCCAAAATGGGCGCATACCTCGCCATTAACTCCATTTTCATCTTCTAATACGACTCCTACTCTCATATTAAATACTCTCCTTTCAGCTATTTAGTCTCTAAATTTCGAACTTTTTTCTCGACAGCATCGAGTTCGGTTTTAAGATATTCTGCCTTGCTTTTAAGCGCTGATAGTTCATCCTCTTTAGATAATCCACCAAACTCATGAGTGTCATTAGCTGGGTCAGAGAACATTCCTCTTTGAGTTCTCATCCATCCCGGAAGTCCTGTTGCATGAAAACAATTTCTATTGCCCCGGCCAGCGCCTCTTCTCAAGAATTTGCGGCCGGCGTTTTTTACTATCTCCGGGCTATTTAAATTAAGCGCGCAATATCCTCTTCCACCACCTGTCATTGCTCCCTGCCCTCTCGGGCCTGTTCCATCAAAACCTGGCATAACATACCTCCTTTATATAAGTGAAAATCATTTCCATTAATAAAGAAAAAAATATAGTGATTATTTTTTACCACCACATTTTTCGCACAAACCGTAAAATTGTATAAGATGATTAGTGATCTTAAAATTATATTTGGCCCCTAATCCTTTTTCTGTTTCTCTTAGGAGCTCTATCTCTTCATCTATAAAATCTGCATAATCAATGACCTTGCCGCAATCGGTGCATACTAAATGGTGATGGTGGTGTGCTCCCTCGGGGCCCTCAGCCAGCTCATATCGGGCGCGTTTGTCGCCAAAATCAAGTTTATAGATCATACCAAGATTAGAAAGCACATCTAGGGTTCGATAAATAGTAGTAAGCCCGACATTGGGGTATTTGGGATGGACTTTCATATAAATATCCTCTGCGCTCAGATGGCCCTCGGACTTTGATAGAATATCGAGTATGGCCTCTCTGCCAGTTGTAAGTCTGTATCCACAACCCCTAAATTTACCATGCCACCATCCTTGACCGTGACAATTGCCTCTAGGCATCTTATCTCTCCTTAATGAAAATGGTTTCCATTAACAATTATACTGATTTCCTGTATTTTGTCAAGAAGTTTTTTTTAAAAGCATTTTAAGCGGATCTCTTTCTTCTATGTATTAGCCTAAGTTTCAAATAATTCTAGACCTCAATTATTAGGTGTTAGGAAGATAAAAAAACATAAAAAACTAATCAAAATTTTATTGATTTTTATAGTGGTAGGAATATTGACTTATCTTTAAGAAATTCTTTAAGCGGCTGATTGACTGTATTGACCAGTTTCAAAGCGCTATCGATCTTCTCTTTCCAGAATTTATTTAGTGCTTCGGGTATGGGATGCTCAAACGTCACCACCTTGCAGCAGTTTTTTTCGCCGCAGTTACAAGCCATTTTTATATCGTCGTAGAAATCCCTGTAGTCATATGTGAGCTCTTCGCCTATTTGGATATTTCTCACTACAATATCAAACCCAAGCTCGGTTCCAAGGATATTGGCGTTGCAGGAGTGGTTGAGGTATCTTGTCTCATCGCAGGGCGCTACAAAAGATCCGTTTTTTTTCCGGTAGGCGTAGTCA